>JAFUIS010000017.1 GCA_017468365.1 Oscillospiraceae bacterium
AAAATAGGTCGATGCCGACACAGCGTAGTCCTTTATGGGCTGCGCTGTTCTTCTTATTCCTCCTTAGCTCAGTTGGCAGAGCATGCGGCTGTTAACCGCAGGGTCGTTGGTTCGAGCCCGACAGGGGGAGCCAAAAAAACAAGGAACCACATGGTTCCTTGTTTTTTTCATAAAGTTAATATGCGGTGTTTATTACGGCGGGGATCCACCTGTTCCCATTCCGAACACAGTAGTTAAGCCCGTTCGTGCCGAAAATACTTGGAGGGCAGCCTCCCGGGAAAATAGGTCGATGCCGCAACAAAAAGCCCTGATGAAAGTCAGGGCTCTTTTTATACCTTATTATAAATATTTTACTCCGCAGGCAAAACCAAAGGACTTTGGATTTTCTGATGCAAGCTTTTGAAGCGCCGTTGGAGCTTGAAGTTTAGGCGGGCGTTTATACGCTTTTCCAAAAATATTTTCAAAAGCCTGTTCGCTGTCCGAAATGCTTCCGATTATTTCAAAATTTTCCGCGAAGGACTTTATTTTTGAGCCTTTTGGCAAAAGTCCGGTCATGTCCGGGTACAAAAGCCAGCTATAACAGATAAAGGCACGGTATTTTCTGTCAGGGAAAAGTTTTTCGAAAAGCCTTTGAGCGTCGGAAAAAGACAAAGACACTCTGTCGTTGCTCAAATCCGCTCCGGTTTGGATATGACAGTTTATTACGGGAGAACCGGAAGGAAGTTTTTCTTTTTGTGCTTTTGAAAACTCCATATAGGTTTCGCCGAGAAATTCTTTGTCAAGATAGATCATTTCAAAAGCCTGGAATTGCAAAACTCCGACTTTAAAGATTTGGCAATTTATAATGTGGCGAAACCAAAGTGCATCATTCTTACTTATTCCGGGTTTTCCTTTTTCCTTCAGATAAAGTTCGGCACGAAGAGAGATGTCGCGGAAAGTATCTTCAATAATTTTCGGGGGTACGCCAAGCGAAAGATAATCATCATATTTTCCGCATATCAAATGCACAACAACTGCGAGCCTTGTTACCGGTTTCAGGCGAAGGATTGGAAAGTCGGAAATTTCGCCAAGGTACGCGGTTTTTGAAATTTCTGAGATTTTCTTTTTTGAAAGAGCCAAAACAACCGCTTTTTCACTTTCGGGAGACAGATTTAGTATCTCCAAAATCTTCTTTTGTTCCATTTCATCGTTCCTTTTCATAAAGATTTTGCGGCGCAAAACCCTTTTGAAAAGAATCACCTAAGGGCTGCACCTTTTTTCAAAAAATCAATCGTTCTATACATAAAAAAGACCCCTTTCATAAGTGAATTTAATTATATTATAAATATATTAAAACAGTTGTCAACAAAAAAAGCCCTGACTTTCGTCAGGGCTTTTTTGTGCTCAGTTTTGAGCACGGCATTTATACCACGCGGATCCGCCGTGCTCATCGGTTATTTTCTTATAATCTATCCGAAGATAGTTGGGGTACAGCTTTTTAAAATGCCGGGGCGAAGAAAAAAGCATTCCTTCGTTGAAACCGGTGATGAAGGAAACAGTGCGGTCCCGATGAAGCTTGACCGGCGATTTAAGTTTTTCCGGAAGGTCGAAGCCCAAAGACCGAAGGTGATTTTTAAGGCGCTCTTCATCGGATTCTTCAAAGCTCAGGTAAATGACTTCGTATTTTTTTAAAAGCTGAGTGACGTCCATTTGCAAAACTCCTTTTGTAATATTCCAAAAAAGAGCGCGAAAAAAGACCCATCGTTTCCGATGGGCCTTTTTTCAGTCGTCAAAAAACAAATAAAAGGAAGTCCCATCGGTCAGGCATTAGCACCTTACGTTTGCAGGTTGCTGTGCGGTCACGGAGCCTGTCTCTCGCGCACTCTTTATGGTGATTTTATTATATTCCATTCGGGGAAAAACGCAAGGACAAAAACGCACCGACAAAGCCTATGGACAAGAACCTTTTGCGGTGGTAAAATGGATTTGGAATCAAAAGCATTTTACAAACCGTATTATTGTTTTGCAAAATTACTAAACGTAAAGGAAGTTTCGGTATGTTCGGCGCAAAAAACCTTAAAATCGATATGGATGGCGCTTTTATGGAGGTTGCCGCCTTTGGAAAAGGAGAGAGAAATCTTATAATTCTTCCGGGTCTCGGCGACGGACTTACCACCGTCGGCGGAAAAGCTGTTCCCATGGCTCTGATGTACCGACTTTTTGCAAAGGATTTTCGGGTCTTTATGATGAGCCGAAGAAAGCCGCTTCCGGCGGATTTTGATACCGAAAAAATGGCGGCGGATATCGCAGCGGCCATGGATAAGCTTGGGATAGAAAAGGCAAACTTTGTCGGAGTTTCCATGGGCGGAATGATAACCCAGCATTTTTGCGCAGATTTTCCCGAAAGGGTGAGCAAAGCGGTGCTGGTCGTTACGGCGGCAAAGCCGAGCGAAATTCTTTCCGCCAACATTGAAGAATGGACGGAAATGGCAAAACGGGGCGACGGCACCGCGCTTATGGACAGCAACGTCAGGAACATGTATTCCGACGGATATTACAGGAAAAACCGCTGGCTGACGCCAATTATGGGCAAGATAGCCGTTCCCAAAAACCCGGAAAGGTTTTTGAGCATGGCAAAAGCCTGCGCCGAGCACGACGCTTTTTCAAAGCTTGAAAAGATAAATGCGCCGGTGCTCATAATCTGCGGAACAGAGGATAGAACCGTAGGCGCAGATGCTTCTTATGAAATGGCGAAAAAAATTCCCGGCGCAAGGCTTTTTGCCTATGAAGGATTTCGCCATGCGCTTTATGAGGAAGCGCCGGATTTTAATAAAAAGGTTTTGGATTTTCTTAACGAATAAAAAAGAGCCTGCGGCAAAGCCGCAGGCCTTTTTCTTTTGTTTTTTAAAGTCCCATGATATCGGCGTTTTTGCGTTCAAGCCTTTTGAAAAGGCGGATAAGAACAATGACCGCCGCGGCGGAAAGGATAAGTTCCGCACAAAACTGGGAATAGGGAAGTCCGAAAACGGAAAAACTTTTGTAAAGGATAAGGATAAAGGGGATTTCGAGAACGATTTTTCTTGCAACGGCAAAGAAGAGCGAAAGTTTTCCCATGCCGCAGGCCTGGTAAACGCCGACGCCGATGAAATCCACCGCAAGAAAGACCATAGCGAGGGAAAATCCTTTTAGGAATGCGCCGCCGAGTTCGGCGATGTCGCGGTTATCCATAAAGAGGCCGACGATGTTTTCGGCAAAGATATAATAGAAAACGGTCACCGCCGCAAGGAAAACAACGGTTACGTTCATAGTGAAAAGAAGAGCCTTTTTCATGCGTTTTACGTTGCCGCAGGCAAAGTTATAACCGATGAGGGGCATGATTCCCTGCGAAATTCCAAGGGCAACATAAAAGGGGATCTGGTTGACCTTTTGCGCAATTCCCATGGCGGCAACGGCAACTTCACCGGCAGAAGCGGTAAGGTTATTGAAAAGGGTGATTCCCGCAACGTTTAAAAGGTTCTGGATAGAAGCGGGAACGCCGACTCCGCAGACTCCGGAAACGACGGATTTTTCGAAAGAAAGGCTTCGGATATCAACGGAAACAAAGGTTTTTTTGCGTTTTATAAAAAGAACAGCAAGGAAATAAACGCAGGAAAAACAGTTGGCAAGAAGGGTGGCAAAACCTGCGCCGGCTGCTCCCATTCCAAGACCCATGGGTATCTCTTCGGCGGAGAGGATAAAAAACGGGTCGATGATTATGTTTAAAAGACAGCCGCCGGTAAGACCGATGCTTGCATGGACGGAAGAACCTTCAGCACGGAAAAGATAAGCCATGACCATGGCGGTTATGGAAGGAACAGCGCCGCAGACGGAAGTATAGAAAACGTAATCTTTGGTGGCGGAAAAGGTGACTTCGTCCGCACCCAGAAGATGAAGAAGCGGAGTATTGAAAAATCCGGTCAGAAGCGAAAAAAGAATTCCGCAAAAGACCGCACACCAAAAACCAAAAACGGAGCTTTTCTTTACGGTGTCAAAATCTTTTTTGCCCAAAGCGCGGCTCATCATGCTGGAACTTCCGACGCCGAAAAGGTTGTTGACCGCATTGAACGCAAGAAGAAGCGGCGCCGCAAGAGTTACGGCGGAGTTCTGAATGGGGTCCCCGAGCATTCCCACAAAGAAGGTGTCCGCAAGGTTATAAACTATCATGACCAGGGAAGAAAGCATTGCGGGAAGGGAAAGATGAAGCACCGCTTTCGGAATGGACATATTTTCGAAAATTTCGGTTTTGTTTACTGACATTTTTTAAACCTCTTTAACAAAAAAACAGAGCCGAAAGGCCCTTTTCTGAAAACTATTTTATCACAAAAGCAAAGCGCAGTAAAGAAAAAAAGCGGCGGCTTTTCAGTCGTCGCTTAATTTATAGGCGTTGTTCTCAACATAGATGCACATTTTGTTATAAAAATAAATATAAAGTCCGAAAGAAAAAACGGGAAGGACAATGAGAATGACGTTGCCAAAAAGAAGGCCTTTGAAAAGCACAAAGCCGAAAAGGGAAAAACAGACCGACGACCACAAAAAGCCGATGACAAAAAGGGCAAAAATGATTATCCCCCAAAAGACGAACCAACTTTTGTTTTCTGCAATCCAGTTTTGCTTCCAAAAAGCGGCGCGCTCTTTAGGAGTAAAGGAATCGGGAGTTTTTTCTTTTTTTGACTGCGTTTCAAAGCCGCCTTCAAGAAGCTCTTCGATGGAAACAGAAAATTCTTTTGAAAGAAGACGAAGGGTTTCGATATCCGGCATATAGTTTCCGTTTTCCCAACGGGAAACAGTTTTGTTCGAAACACAAAGTTTTCTTCCAAGTTCCTCCTGGGTAAGGTTTTTGGATTTTCTTAAAGCGGCAATAAATCTTCCTGTTTTTTGCTGGTCCATAAAAGCGCCCCCTTTATTTAAGATTATTTTAGCACAAAGCTTTGACAAAGTCTTCCCCACAAAAGGCGAATGTCATAAAAAGACTTTATTTTTTAACAAAAGGCGGTTATAATGAAGAAAAAAGCGGCGGGAAAGGAGCATTTTTTATGCAGCACGAAATTACCGAAAAACAAAAACTTTTGGACAAAAACGGAAACATCGCGAACCCCGGCTTTGCAAAAAGGCTTCTTTGGGAATATGACCGCAAAGATATAAAAGCGCCAAAATGGCGCATCAAGGAATGGGATTATTACTATATCGGAAATCAGGATTACGGTCTTTGCCTTACCATTGCGGATGCCGGTTTTGTGGCAAGCCATTCGGTTTCGATCCTCGGCTTTGGCGAAAAAACTTTTCAGTATAACGGTTCCGAAATGGGCGCTTTTCCTCTTGGAAAAGTCGGCATGCCCCGAACTTCCGAATTTGGCGACGTTTCGGTAAAACAGGGAAAACTTGAAATGGAATTCAAAAACGACGGAGTGATCCGTGTTCTCAGGGGAAAATATGAGGATTACTGCAAAACCGGAAAAGACCTTGTTTTTGACGTAAAGCTCACCAGAATTCCGGAAGAGAGCATGGTTATTGCAACGCCTTTTGATAAGGATAAACATTTTTATTATAACCAGAAGATAAACTGCATGGCGGCAGAAGGATATTTTGAATTTGACGGAAAACGATATGATTTTTCCGAAGAAAACGGCGCCATGGCAACTCTTGACTGGGGCCGCGGAGTCTGGACTTATGACAACACATGGCTTTGGGGAAGCGGCCAGATGTACCTTGAAAACGGCGACCGCTTCGGTTTCAACATCGGCTACGGCTTTGGAAACACCTCCGCAGCTTCCGAAAACATGCTTTTTTATAACGGAACCAGCCACAAGCTTGAGGACGTCACCTTCAACATTCCCCAAAACGAAAAGGGCGAATATCTTTATATGGAGCCCTGGACTTTTACCAGCAGCGACGGACGCTTTGAGATGACCTTTGAACCCGTCATCGACAGATGTCCGCCGGCGGATTTTGGAATAATCGCGATGCTTCCGCACCAGGTTTTTGGAAAAATGAGCGGAAAAGCCGTTCTTGACGACGGAAAAATTATTGAGATAAAGGACAGAATGGTCTTTGCCGAAAGAGTTCACAACAAGTGGTAACGCGAAAGGACAAAAAATGAAGGAACATTATTTAAGAATAATTGCGGCGGCGCTGGTTTTCGGACTTATGATAGGCGGTGCGGTGTTTTTTACCGAGCCTTCAAGGGTCATCGATACCAAGGGCGAAACGGATATCTACCGCTTTTTTAAGGTGCATCCCCACGGCCGCGAAGAGATTCCCGAATGTTTTGAGGGTGAAAAGGAAGAAGAGATACTCGAGATCCTTAAAACCGCCAGAAAAAAGAACTATAAAATAAAGTTTTCGCCGGTGGCTCAGGAAGATATGGCCTATAACATCTATCTTCAGGATTACGATGACGTTTATTTCATCACCCTCGGAAAAGTTAACGTGGTTTTTGAAGATTCCGCAAAAGGCGGTTATGAAATTGTGAACGCCGAAGAGATAATCGAAAAAATCGATGCCCTTCTGGCGGAATAACGAGGCTGTTGCATTTTTCCTTTTCAAAGGTACTTTATTATTGAAGGACCGGAAAAGGAGGAACAAAGATGGGAATCGGAACTTTTATCTTTTTGATTGCAGCGGCAACGGCGCTGACCCTTTTCGGAGCGGGTTTTGTGTTTCAGGTTTCGTTTTGCGTCGCAAAAACCCTTCCGGTAAGGCTTGTTCCATTAGCCGGAGGCACCGCCTGGGCGATATTTTTGATAATAAAAGCGGAAACAGCCTATTTTGTAATCTTTTCGGTGCCTTTTATCCTTGGAATTTCGGCGGCGCTTTTAAAAGATTTTCTTAAAAGGAGAAAGGAGAAGCTTTTGTGAGAGGCGTTGGGGTAATATTTCTGTTTGTTTTTGCCGCGTTGATTTTTGGCGGAACGGGTTTTCTTGTTCAGGCGGCGGCAAACAAAAGCGCAAAAAGTTGGCCAAAACTTATTTTGCCGGTTTTTCTTTCGTGCGCAACGGTTTTTATGATAGCAAAGCCGACTTTCTTTTTCTATTGGGTAGCAAGCGCGTTTGCTTTTTTGGGAGCGGCGGCGGCTTTGGCGATGCATTTAATTAAAAAAAGAAAGGCATAAAATGTATATCATCTTTTCATCGATACTTGCGGGAATGGTTGCCGCGGCGCAGGTTTTTCTTTGCAAAAAATCAAAAAGCAGCCTTTTAAAACTTCTTCCGATTTTTTCGGCGGCTGCAATGTTTTTGCTGGCGGCATTTATCCGCGGCGAAAATTTTTTGGCAGATGCGGTTTACGGAATTTTCGGCCGGGGGATCTTTGCCATAGTTGTGATTTTACGGATTGGCGGAATTTCAGCCGCTGTTGGTTCCATAGTCGGACTTTTATATTCATATTTTAAAAAGTGAACGGCAAAAAGCCGTTCCTTTTTTGTTATAAGGAAAAATCCGCTTGACAAAGCCATTTTTTGGGGCTATACTGATGCTAGAATATTATCGAAAGGGGCGATTTTCCGATGTATGAGGAAATCAAAAAAATTGCCGAGACCATAGGATTTGAGGATTGCAAAGAGATCCCCGCAAGACTTATCCCCTGCGACCCGAGCCTTCGCCGTTTCTGCGAACAGAACCTTTGCGGAATGTATCATTCCAGCTATATGTGCCCTCCTGCAATGGGAAGCGCCGCAACCCTTATCGCACAGCTCCACAACTTTAAAGATGCTCTCATCTTCACCAAAGAATATGCCGTTGCGGACCTTACCTGCCAGGAAGGTTATCTTGCACAGCAGATCGCCCATGAACGCAGAAGCCAGATGCTTTGGAAATCCATGCAGAAAATCGGCTATGACAAAAAGAATTCCCGCGTTCTTGCCGCCGGCGGATGCCACCTTTGTGAAGAATGCGGAATCAAAACCGGCGAACCTTGCCGCCATCCCGATACCGCTATCCACTCCGTAAGCGGATATTGCATTGAAGTTGCAAAACTTTCCAAAATGGTCGGAATCGATTGCGTAGGCAAAAACGGCGGAGTTGTTTTTTATTGCTTCGTTCTTCTTAAATAAAATACATAAAATAAAAAGCGGTGCCGGTTCGGCACCGCTTTTTTTTATTTCTTTTTAAAAAGGGCGAAAAAAGCGCTTATCAGCGGCACCGCAAACGAAAAACCCAGCACCGCGAGCATTGAATTCATATCAAGGGGAACAGTTTTGAAAATCGGACAGAGAGAAGGAACATAAACGGTGCTCAAAACGATGGCCGCGGAAGAAACCACCGCCCAGATAAGAGTGGGATTATTGAGAAAATCGATTTTGAAAAGGCTTCGGCTTTCGCTTTTGCATTCAAAAACGTGGATAAGCTGGGTAAAAACCAGCGAAACAAAGGCTGCCGTCCTTGCGCTTTCAACCGAACCCGAAAACCTGAGCACCGTTGTGAACGCTCCGAGCACAGAAAGCCCCAAAAGAACGCCCCGGGTAATTATGGTCCCGGCAAGGCCGTTTGAAAAAACGGATTCGCTGCGTTTTCGGGGAGTTTCGAGCATAACGTCGTCCTGGGGCGGGTCAAAAGAAAGGGCAATCGCGGGAATTCCGTCGGTGACAAGATTCACCATAAGAATCTGAATAGGAAGAAGCACCACCGGCATTCCCATGAGCATTCCAAAGAACATTGTCACCACTTCGCCGATGTTGCAGGAAAGCAGATAGCGGATAAATTTTCGGATATTGCCGTAAATAATGCGCCCTTCTTCCACCGCGGAAACAAGAGTGGAAAAATCGTCGTCCAGAAGAACCAGTCCCGAGGCTTCACGGGTGACGTCGGTACCGTTTTTGCCCATGGAAACGCCGATATCGGCTTCTTTTACCGCAGGGGCGTCGTTTACTCCGTCGCCGGTCATGGCGACAATGTCGCCGCGTTTTTTAAGGGCGCGAACGATTTTGAGTTTGTGAGCAGGGGTGACCCGGGCAAAAACGTTTTTGGTGCTCACCGCGGCAGAAAATTCACCTTCGGAAAGGCGGTCGATTTCTTTTCCGGTGATGACTTCGCCTTTTTTGTCGGCGATGCAAAGCTTTTGAGCAATGGCAAAAGCGGTTTCAGGATGATCGCCGGTTATCATAACGGTGCGAATGCCCGCCGCCTTACATTTGAGCACCGATTCTGCCGCGCCTTTTCGCGGCGGATCCATAAGTCCGCAAAGACCGAGAAAAACAAAGTTTTCTTCGGCAATTTTTTTGTCCGTCTGTTCTTTATATCCAAGAGCGAGCACCCTGAGGGCGCCCGCCGCCATTTCGGAAAGGCGGGCTTTTATTTCGGAAAGGTCGTTTTTTGTAAGGGGGAGCACCTTTTCACCCGCAAGTTTTTTGGTACAAAGGGGAATGAGCACGTCCGGGGCGCCTTTTGAAAAAACAAAGGCGCCGCCGCCTTTTTTTTGCACCGAAACGGACATGAGTTTTCGGGCGGAATCGAAAGGAATTTCGCCGGTGCGTAAAAAATCGCTTTTTGCCGAAGAAAGATTTCCAAAATCCGCCGCCATTTTTAAAAGGGCGGCTTCCGTTGGCTCACCGCTTATTTTTTGAGCACCGACCTCTTCGGCGTTGTTGCAAAGGGCGGCGCAAAGAAAAAGAAATTCCATCGAACCGCGGTTTTTTGAAAAAGAATCCGCCGCGATTTTTTGACCGGAGGGAAGATAAACCTCCGTTACGGTCATGCGGTTTTCGGTAAGAGTGCCGGTTTTATCGGAGCAGATGACGTTTGCGCAGCCAAGGGTTTCGACGGAATGGAGCTTTCGGATAAGGGCGTTTCGCTTGAGCATCCGCGAAACCGCAAGGCCGAGCGAAATGGTGATAACGGCGGTGAGCCCTTCGGGAATAGCCGCCACCGAAAGGGAAAGACCGGTGAGGAACATATCGAAAGCCGGCTCACCCCTAAGAATACCCGTCAGGGTTACGATAACACATATGAGAAGGCAGCCCACGGCGATATACTTGCTGAGCACCGAAAGCTTTTGCTGCAAGGGTGTAAGCTCGGCTTTCGTCTCTTTGAGCATGTCGGCAATCTTTCCCATCTGGGTGTTCATTCCGGTGGAAAAAACTTCGGCTTCGCCGTGACCCGAAACCGCGGCAGTGCCCATATAAACGCAGTCTTCCCGAAGGGAAGAAAGGTCGCCGCTTTTAAAAACCTTCTTTTCCGCAGGAAGTGATTCACCCGTGAGCATGGATTCATCGGTAAAAAGACCGCCGGAAAAGGTCACCTTTCCGTCCGCGGGGATTTTTGAACCGGGAGTGAGCACCATTATATCCCCGGGAACGATTTTTGAAGCGGGGATTTCAACTTTCACTCCGTCGCGATAAACGGTTGCCTTTGGCGAAGAAAGAGCTTTGAGCTTTTCAAGGGTGCGCTCGGTTTTATATTCCTGGGAAAAACCGATGAGAGCGTTTATAAAAACTATCGCCATAATGGTTACGGAATCCACAAATTCGCCCATAAAAACCGAAACCGCCGCCGCGGCAAGAAGGATAAGAGTCAGAAGATCCCTGAACTGGCCGAAAAAGATTTTTGCGGCGCTTTCTTTTTTATTTGAAACCAAAAGGTTTTCTCCGTGTTTTTCCAAAAGTTCGGCGGCCTTTCGGCTCGAAAGTCCTTTTTGCATAAAAAAGCCCCCCGATAATTTTCTTTCGAAATTATATGCGCCTCTTGGTGCGATTATGTCCCCGAAGAAAATTGACAGAAAGACCTTATTATTATAAAATAAAGGATAGAATATTTTTACGGAGGTGCGCCATGCCCGAAGTTTCATTGACCGTTCTCATAATAGTTGCCGTTGTTGCCCTTTTGGTGGGATTTTTTGCCGCCTGGGCTATTCAAAGCGGAAAAATCGTAAAACTTTCCGAAAACGAACAAAAAAAGCGCGAGGAGATTTTTTCTCAGTATACCGAAATGGAAAAATCTCTTGCCATAAAGGATATCGAACTTAAAAACGAAAGCGAGCGCCTTTTGAAGACCGAGGAAGAAAACGCCGCCCTTTCCGAAAAGGTTTCGAACCTTTCCGAAGCGCTTCGCACCGCTTCCGCAAAGGCTGCAGCCGTTGAGGAAAGCAACAAAAACATCAAGGAATGGATAGACAAAGCCGAAACCGGCCTTAAAGATTCCTTTGCAAGCATTTCGAAGACCATTACCGAAAACAACAACAAGGTCTTCCTTGAAAGCGCCAACGACAAGGTGGGCGGAATCGTCACCCCGGTCAGCAACGAACTCAAGGAACTTCGCACCAAGGTGGAAGAGCTTGAAGCAAAGCGCGCTTCGGCTTACAGCGGACTTAACGAAAAGGTAGAAAGCCTTCAGAAACAGAACACCGAACTTAAAAACGCCACCGACCTTCTCAATTCCACCCTTAAAAACAACGCCCAGCGCGGAAAATGGGGCGAAGAACAGCTTCGCCGCATTGCGGAACTTGCGGGAATGGTGGAACACATCGACTTTGACGAACAGTCCGTCAACGCTGACGGAAGCCGCCCCGATATGGTCATTCACCTTACCGGCGGAAGAAGCGTTCCCGTTGACAGCAAGGCGCCCATGAATTCCTATCTTCTTTATCTTGACGATACGGACGAGAGCGCAAGGGCAAAACACCTTTCGGAACACGTCAAGGCCCTTCGCATGCATATCGACACCCTTTATAAAAAAGCCTATTGGAAGAGCGAAGAGCGCAGCGTTGAAATGGTCGCAATGGTCGTTCCTTATGAAAGCGGACTTTCCGCCGCTTTTGCCACCGACCGCGAAATTTTTGGCTACGCCATGGAAAAGAACGTTCTTCTTCTTTCGCCCATGACTTTCTATGCCTTCCTCAAATCCGTTTCCATCGGCTGGCAGGAAAACGCCATGAGCCAGAACGCCAAGGAAATTGCGAAGCAGAGCAAGGAGCTTATCAACCGCTTCGGTGTTTTCTTCAAGTATTTTGAAAATATCGACAAGGCGCTTACCACCGCAAGGGACAATTACGACAAGGCGGTGGGTTCTTATAACCGCCGTTTGCTTCCGGCGTTCAACCGCTTTGAGGTGCTTTCAAACGGCACCGAACCGGAAGCCGAAACTCCCGCCCTTCCGGACGAAAACCTTTAAAAAACGAAAAAAGCGACCCCTTTGGGTCGCTTTTTTATCGGCTTGATTTTATCAAAATAAGTAATATAATAGGAAAAAGGGAGGGGTTTTCGAATGAAAAAAGTTTTTTCAATTTTTCTTTTAGTTTTGATGATTTCTGCCTTTTCGATAACATCCAACGCACTTCAGGAAGAGGTTTTTATTTATAACGGAGAAATATCAATACATGTTCCGGAAGGTTATTATTCTTTGGAAAAAAATATTCCCGAAGACAGCGAGAAACTTAAAGAACTCGGAATCACAAAAGAGGATTTTTTACTTAATTTGGGAGATGCGGAACATCTTTTGGTAACTGAAGATTTAAATACACAGATATATATTTACTGCGAAAAAACCGATTACATTCCTTTGGAATTTTATACCGAACCGGAAAGGACAGAGTATATTTCCGAACTCAGAAAAAGTTATAAAGAAAGAGGATGTGACGTTTTAGAGGCGGAAATTGAATCCACTTATGAAACGATATTTACAAAAATTTCGATAGCCAGTACGGAAGATTACTTTCCGGCGATAATTTACAACACAGTATATAACGAATTGGATGTAACGGTTCTTCTTATTTATTTCGGTGACGGTGAGATTTCGGATGCCCAGGAATGGACTGTTAGTTCATTGGTCAATGAGCTTGAATTTAACAACAATAATTATGCCTTAAAAAACACCACGTCTGTGGAATATACAGTGGACGGAATAGGAACAAAGCTTACTTTTCCAAAAGGCTGGTTTCTTTACGAAAACTTCGACAGCAAATTAATAGCCGTTAAAAGCAGAAAAGTGGCCATGCAGTATTTTACATATGATGTATGGGATGTATTTACGGAAGAACAAAAAAGCCAGATGCACAGAAGCAAACTTGATATGGATCTTTTCACAGAAGAAGATCTGAAAGAATTGATAGAATCCGAAGAAAGGAAGGAAGAATTCCTTTCATTAGGCATGAATATTGTAGAGGATTCTATGCAGATGATAAAAATAGGGAATTATAACTGTGTATTATGGAAAGCTGAAGCAGAAGAAGAGGATTCTATCTATAAAGAAGCAACGGCGATTATGTATATAGAAAACGCAATTGAGCATACTTTTCTGTTTACCGGTCCTTTTTCGGAAAAAATTTCCGAAGAATACAAAGAGATTGTTACAAGCGCAAAATTCCCCGAAATTCCCGATGAGGGAGGAGAAAAAGCCGACGAGGAGGAGGCTCTTTTGACAAAACTTGTGACTGTAGTCGGAATATGCGTGATTGTCGGGGCTGTTTTTGGCGCAATGGTATTTGCGGCTAAAAAGGTCAAAGATAAAAAAGCAAAAACAGATAGCGGGGTCCGCGTTTCAGAAGAAAGAAAATTCTGTAACGAGTGCGGAGCACAGGTAGAAAAAGAAGATAAATTTTGTCCCCTTTGCGGCGCAAAAATAAAAAGATAAAAAAGAAAAGCGACCCTTTTGGGTCGCTTTTTTTATTCTTATTTTTTTGAATCCTCATAGACCATTTTGATTCCTTCAAGGGGAAGGCGCTGGTCGACGTAATCGAAAAGGTTTTCTTCGGAAAAAAGCCTTGCAAAACCGCCGGTGGCAACAACTTTTGCGTTTTCGCCTACGCAGTCTTTAAGGTTTTTGACCATTTTTTCGATCGCGCCAAGATATCCGTAATAAGCGCCGCTTTGCATTGAAGAAACGGTGTTTTTTCCAAGTGCAAAAGCGGGTTTAAGAATTTCGATTTTGGGGAGCTTTGCCGCCTTTTCATAAAGGGCATCCATAGAGGTCTTGATACCGGGATAGATTATGCCGCCCAGGTATTCGCCTTTTTCCGAAACCGCTTCGCAGGTGGTAGCAGTGCCGAAATCGACGATGATGAGCGGGCCGCCGTATTTTTTGAAAGCGGCGTAAGAATCCACAATTCGGTCTGCGCCGACCTCTTTGGGGTTTTCATAAAGGTTCGGCATGTTGCAGAAAATGTTTTCGCCGATGACAAGGGGTTCGCGGTCAAAATATTTTTTGACGGCACTGGAAACGGAATAGTTGAGCTGGGGCACGACGGAACTTATGATAACGTCGGTAACATTTTCGACGGAGATTTTTTTATATTCAAAATACTGGGTGACGAAAAGTCCCACCTCGTCCGAGGTGATATCTCTTTTTGAACCAAGGCGAAAAACCCCGGCAAGGGAATCTTCCTCATAGATTCCGAATTCCATGGTGGTGTTCCCGATGTCGATAACAAGGATCATTTTCTGTTCTCCTTTTGTTTAACAAGATTGTCGGTAAGCAAAAAGCAGTCTTTCGAAAAATTTTCGAAGGAATGTTTTTCGGCAAAAGAAAAATTTAATTGTCCAAGGGTGTTTCTGTCCGCTTCGGACATTTCAAAAAGCGCTTTTATTCCAAGCCGAAGACTTTCTTTGCTGCGGGGCTTTGTGATAACGCAGCCGCCGGTTTTTCGGAAAAAATCCGAAAGCTTTTCGGAAGAAGCCATTATCGGTTTTTTTGAAAGAAAAGCGGAAAAACAGCGTTCGCTGTCAAAGGCGCTGCCTTTTAAGACTCCGTTTTCCGAAAGATAGACTGCGTCTGCTCCGGAAAGCACAAAAGAAGCTTCGCCCGCAGGCGGTTCTTCAAGAAAAAACACGTTGGTGATGCCGTTTTCCGAAACAAGCTTTTTATAAAAAGCTTCCTTTGTTCCGGAAGAAAGAAAAACCAACGCAAGGCTTTTTCCAAAGGTCGAGGCGGAAAAAATAAGTTCGCCAATGGAAAAACAGTCTTCCAGCGGAAGAGCGGAAGCGAGCACAAAGGTTTTTCCTTCCCGAAAGGCAAAAACCTTTTCAAAAAGCTCCTTGGCTTTTTCAGAAGGCTGTTTTTCTTCAAAAACCGGCGGAAGTTCAAGCGGAAAAATGTTTTTTACTCCGGAAAAGTTTTTTGAAAAATCCGGAAAAAGAGCGAGCACAGCATCGCTTTCATCCGAAGCCATAAAAAAAGCCTTTTTGAGCACCGTGAGCACGGGACTTATGGATGAAACGCTTTTTGTGTTTTTCAAGAGCTTTTTTGGGTCGCAAAGCGCCAGAGTTATGAGCACGGCGCGGCTTTCTTTTGCGATCCTTTTGCAGGAAGCAAAAGCAAAGGGAAAAGTTCCGCCGCAAAAAACCGCATCCGGTGAAAAAAGTCCGCCGACGGCTTTTGAGTTTTTTGAAACGGCGTCGCAAAACTGCGAAATTTCCCGAAGGGGAAAAGCGCCCTTGCTTTCTTTTTTAATCTTGACGGAAAGGAAGTTCATTCCCTCCGCCGAAGAAAACTCAAAAACCGGCGCCGAAAGATTTTCGCAAAGCTTTGGGCAGACAAAAAGAACGTTTGCGCCAAGACGCGAAAATTCCTTTGCCAAAGCAAGGTTTCGCTTTCGGTTTTGTAAAATTATCCGAAAAAGCTCAGTTTTTTCAAAAGAGGCGCTTTTTTTAAAATCAAAAAGCGCATCCGGGTCGATAAAAATTACGTTCAAGGGAAAATCAATCCGCCTTTCCAAAAAAAGTAAGGTCCGTGATTAATTTTCCCTTATTTTATAAACTTATTCTCAGCGGTCGATTTTTTCAACTTCCGCAAGGGTCAGTTCAAGAAGCTTCGAAACGCCCTCTTCCTGCATGGTAACGCCGTAAAGACGGTCGGCGTGTTCCATGGTTCCGCGGCGGTGGGTGATAGCAATGAACTGGGTGTTTTCGGTAAGGCGAAGAAGATATTCGGCATAGCGGTCAACGTTTGCTTCGTCAAGGGCGGCCTCGATCTCGTCAAGAATACAGAAAGGTGCGGGGCGGACTTTGAGGATCGCGAAATAGATGGCGATTGCAACAAAGGTCTGTTCGCCGCCGGAAAGAGAAGAAAGGTTGTTGATGATTTTGCCCGGAGGCTGAACGGTTATTTCAATTCCGGATTCAAGAACGTTGTCCGGATCGGTGAGGGTGAGTTTTGCCTCGCCGCCGCCGAAAAGTTCTTTGAACACGACGGCAAAGTTTCCGGCGATCTGGGTGAAGCGGTCGATGAAAATGGTGCGCATCTGGCCCATAAGGCTGCGGATAAGGCTTCGAAGTTCGTCGCGGGATTTTTCGGCGTCCTCGATCTGGGATTTCATGAACTCATAGCGCTCGGAAACCTCTTTAAATTCCTCGATTGCGGAAAGGTTGACCGGGCCGAGAGCTTTTATCTTGCTGCGCAGTTCGTTAAGACGGCGCTGGGCCTTCTGCGGCTCGGTTATCTCTTCGGCAATTTCTTCCGCCATGCTGTAAGTTATCTCATATTCGTCCCAAAGCTGACCGATGGTGCGGTCATAATCGCGCTGAAGGTCGTCAAGATGCGCTCTTGCCTTAGCAAGTTTTACCGAAGCTTCCTCGCGGCGGCTTACGGTATCTTTTGCGGCGGTTCTTTCTTCGGTGGTACGGCGCTCAAAATCCTGGCGCTGTGCAAAAAGCGCAGTGATTTCGGTGCGGTTTTCTTCAGAAAGGTTAGAAAGGCGAAGTTTTTCGTCCTCAATGTTTCTGATTTCATCCGCAAGGGCAGAGTTTTTGTCAAGGGTCATTGCCTTGCGCTCGTTAAGAGAGGCGATTTTTTCGTCGCGCTGTTCGCGGCTTTCAAGAAGCTGGGCAACGGCGGTTTCGATTGCCTCGATATCTTTTTGAATGATTGCGCCCGCAAGAACAAGGGAAGAGATATCCGCGTTGTTCTTTGCGATGATTTCGTTTTTGCCGGCAATATCCGCTTCGTGCTTCGAAAGTTCGGAAAGGAGCTCTTCCTTTTTAGCAATGCGCTCGGCGGAAAGTTTTTCATAATCCGCAATGCGGCTTTCCGCATCGGCAATGGCTTTTCCAAGAATGACGCGCTGGGTCTCGGCTTCGGTGCCGGCAGCTTCGGCGTCGGAAATCTGCATCATAATGCGTTTCTTTTCGCCTTCGGCGCGAATCTTATCTTCGGAAAGGGTGCGAAGTTCGCTTTCGGTGGCAAGGGAATCCGCTTCCATTGCGGAAATTTCTTCTTTAAGGCGGTTAAATTCACCTTCGCCGGAAGAAAGGATTTTTTCAATATCGGCGGCCTTTTTAAGAAGGTCCTCGATCTCCTGTTTTCTTGAAAGGATACCCGCGGATTTTACGTTGGAACCGCCGGTAAGGGAACCGCCGGCATTGACAAGCTGACCGTCAAGGGTCACGATTCGGAATTTATAGCCGAATTTTTTTGCAATGGCAACGGCGCAGTCAAGGTCTTCGACCACCGCAATGCGCCCAAGAACGGATCTTACGATTCCGTCATAACGTGCATCGTTTTTAACAAGGTCGCAGCCAAGACCGATAAAACCTTCGCAGGAAGAAAGTCCGCGTTCTTCAAGGCGGCTTCCGTTAACGGAAGTAAGGGGAAGGAAAGTTACGCGGCCGCGTTTTTGTTCGCGAAGAAGCTTGATGGCTTTTTTTGCGGCGTCTTCGTCGGTGACGACAACGTTCTGAAGTGCGCCTGCGGCGGCGGTTTCGACAGCAAGGGAATATTTCGCATCGACGGAAATTATCTTCGAAACCGGTTCAAGAATTCCGCGAAGGGCGCCTTCGGCACCTTTGTCAAGAACGTATTTTACGCTCTGCTGGAAGCCTTCCATATTGTGGTCAAGGTCGCGAAGAAGCTTTGCGCGGTCGGAAAAAGCAATGGCGTCGCGTCTTAATTTTTCGCGCTTTTCGGTAAGGTCAAAAAGCTGTTTTTTGCGAAGGTCGCGCTTCATCATCATTCCGGCCTTGGAGTTGTTGATGCTTTCGGCCTTTTCTTCGATTTCATCAAGAAGGTCGTTGACCTCGATAAGTTCGGCTTTGTAACCGTCAACAAGGGCAAGCTTTGCGCTTGCGGAAAGGGAAAGCTGTTCAAGGCGCTCGGTATACTGGGCTTTGTCGTTTTTTGCGGTGGCAAGAACGACGTTTATGTGAGAAAGGTCGGTATCCGCTTCGGCGATTTTTGCTTCGGTTTCGGCTTTCTGGTTTTCAAAAAGGCGAAGCTCGGCTTCAAGTGCGTTTCCGAAAAGACCGTAGCGGTTCTGTTCGCTGTCGTTATGTTCCGCTTCGGCGCGTTTTGCTGAAAGTTCGGCGTTTTTCGCGGCAATGGCGGCTTCGCTTTCGCTTCCGGAAGCGGAAAGAGAGGTTATCTCTTCGTCAATGCGGGAAATTTCGGTGTTGTTATGTTCGATATCGTTCTGGCAAACCGCGGCTTTTGCGGTAAGTTCGCCGAGAGCGGTTTCGTTTTCGGTGATTTTTTCGCGCTTTTCCTCAACGGCGGTGTCGATGTCGCGGACCTGTTCATAAAGGGCGTTTATGCGGTTTTCCGCTTCGTTATAATCCGCATCGAGGGCGTCATATTCGCTTTGAAAAATGCCGATGGTGCCGTTTTGTTCCGCAAGCTGGCTTTTAAGCCTTTTAAGGGAACGCATCCAGACGGAAATTTCAAGAGATTTCTTTTCTTCGGCATATTCAAGGAATTTTTTTGCTTTTTCGGACTGTTCAAGAAGGGGGCCCACGCGCTCTTCAAGAGAAGAAAGGTTGTCGCGAAGGCGAAGAAGGTTTTCGTCCGCTTTGGAAAGGCTTTTTTCGGCCTCTTCCTTGCGGTAGCGGAATTTTGAAATTCCGGCGGCTTCTTCAAAAATCTCGCGGCGCTGGTTCGGCTTTGCGCTGACTATCTCAGAAATCTTGCCCTGTCCTATAAGGGAATAACCGTCGCGGCCAAGGCCGGTATCCATAAAGAGCTCGTTGATGTCTTTAAGGCGGCAGGATTTTTCGCCGATTCGGTAATCGGAATCGCCGTTGCGGTAATATTTTCGCGAAACGATGACTTCGTCCGCGTCGTAAGAAAGGGCGCGGTCGGTGTTATCAAAACAAATGCGAACTTCGGCAAAGCCGTGGGCATGGCGAAGGTGGGTGCCGTTAAAAATAACGTCCTCCATTTTTCCGCCGCGAAGAGCCTTTGTGGACTGTTCGCCCAAAACCCAGCGCACCGCGTCGCTTATGTTACTTTTTCCGCTTCCGTTGGGGCCAACAACTGCGGTCATTCCGCGGCCGAAGTTAAGGCGGGTCTTATCCGGAAAGGATTTGAATCCCGAAAGTTCAAGATATTTTAAAAACAAGTTTTCACTTCCTTGCTTTAAGAATCAAAAATGGTTTAGAAGCCGGCTATCATGACTTCAAAATCGCCGGAAGAAAGGTTTTTATCCGAAACGATTTTGATATCATAGCCGAGGGTTTTCCAATGTTCAAGGTTGCTTTTGTGCTGGCCGCTGCATTTTGAAACGTCCGAGGGAGCGACGGAAAGAACGTAGCTTCCTTTAGGAAGGCGGGTGAGCATCGGCGCAATTTTTTTGCGGAAGCGAAGGCTTTCGCAAATTTCGCGGAAGGCGGGGTGATAGGGCCCCGCAACAAGGTTTTCTTCAAGAGAAGTTTCCGCATGAAGCCCAAGGCGGATGACGTTTATGTTATAAAGTTCAAAAACGTCAAGAAGTTCGGCACATTCCGCCGCCGCTTCTTCGACCGTCTGGGGAACAAATTCGCCCTTTTCAAACCACTTTGCCATAAGGGTGTTTTTGAGCACCAGGGTGGGATAGATGCGCATGGTTTCGGGTTTGAGGGAAGCAAATCTTGCGGCGGTCATAAGGTCGTCCTCTTTTGTGGAACCGGGCATTCCGGTCATCATCTGAAGTCCAAGATGAAAACCGGCGTTTTTGATAAGTTCGCAGGCCCTTTGGGTATCCGCAAAGGTGTGTCCCCGGCGGTTTTTCAAAAGGACTTCGTCATTCGAACTTTGCGCGCCCAGTTCAATGGAGGTAACGCCGTATTCTTTGAGCACCGCGAGCACCTCTTCGTCAATTGCGTCCGGACGGGTGCTGATGCGGATGCCGGAAAAAGCTTTTCGGTCGATCCATTTTTTTGCCGGCGCAAGAAGGCTTGTCATAAGTTCCCTTGGAATCATGGTGAAACTTCCGCCGAAGAAAGCGATTTCCGCCTTTTCCGAAAAGCCGTGGAGTTCTCTTGCGGCTTTTTTAAGGGTTTTATCGATTTCTTCCGGGGTGGGAATTCCGCTTTCGCCGGTGATGGAATTCTGGTCACAGAATGAGCACCGGTGGGGACAGCCAACCATCGGAACAAAGAAAGCTACGTTTGCGTGTTTCATTTGCCCATCAGCTCCAATGCTTCTTTTGCGGCAAGCTGCTCGGCGGATTTTTTGCTTTTGCCGATTCCGTGGCCGATGGGGTTGCTGTTGAGCATTACCTCGACCTCAAAACGCTTGTCGTGATCGGGTCCGCTTTCGCCAACGAGCACGTAGGAAAGTCTTTCTTCGGGATTTTTCTGGATGATTTCCTGAAGAAGGGTCTTGTAATCGCGAAAAGCGACGTTTTCAACGTGTTCAAGAGCCTTTTTTACAAATCTGAGCACCACTTCGGTGGCGGGTTCAATTCCACCGTCAAGATAGATGGCGGCGAGCACCGCTTCAAAGGCATCGGCAAGAATGGAAGGTCTTTCGCGGCCGCCCATAAGTTCTTCGCCGTGGCCAAGACGAAGAAAAGTTCCCATTTCAAGCTCGTTGGAAAAACCGCAAAGGGATTTTTCACAAACAAGAGATGCTCGAAGCTTGGTAAGTTCGCCTTCGGGAAGCTTGGTGTAGTTTTCAAAAATATAATCGGAAACAATGATGCTCAAAACCGCGTCGCCAAGAAATTCCTGGCGCTCGTTATAGGGAACGTGCTCCTTGGTTTCGTTGGCAAAGGAAGAATGGGTGACGCCGGTTTCAAGGAATTTGCGGTTTTTGAACTTGTAACCGAGTTTTTCTTCAAGGATAGAGAGATCTCTGGTGCTCATTCGGCCGCCTCCTCTTTCATTTTTGCAAGGGCGGCGGAAATTGTTCCGTTAACGTCGGTCTCAACAAAGATCCTTGCCTGGTCAATGGCATTTTTAAAGGCAACGGGGTTGCTGTTGCCGTGGGCCTTGATTACGGGTTTTGCAATTCCAAGAAGGGGTGCGCCGCCGCGGGTGGAAGAATCCACCTTGTTTTTAAAGTTTTTGATTCCGTCTTTAAGGAAAAGTGCGGAAATTTTGGTAAGAAGGTTCTTTTTGAGCATGCCCTTGAGCATTCTTCCAAAGGATTTTCCAAGACCTTCGATAGTTTTGAGAATTACGTTGCCGGTCCAGCCGTCAGCAACGCAAACGTCGCAGCAGCCGTCCGGAACGTCCCTTGCTTCAACGTTGCCGATGAAGTTATAGTCGGCTTTTTTCATAAGGGCAAAGGCCTCTTTCTGAAGTTCGCCGCCTTTGCTTTCTTCAACGCCGATGTTTACAAGACCGACGGTGGGGTTTTCGATTCCCTGAACGCTGTGCATATAAACGGAGCCCATCATTCCGAACTGGTTGAGCATTTCGGGACGGCATTCAACGTTTGCGCCAAGGTCCAGAAGCATATAGTCGTTTTTCATTCCCGGAAGAACGGAAGCAAGAGCAGCTCTTTTGATGCCCTTGATGCGTTTTACAATAAGGGTTGCGGCAACAACGATGGCGCCGGTGGAACCTGCGCCGACGTAAGCGTCGCCTTCGCCTTTTGAAAGAAGTTCAAGTCCTTTCACAAGGCTGCTCTCTTTATATTCTTTAAGGGCGGAAGTGGGTTCGGCACAAACGGGCATTACAAGGGGAGCATCAACGAAAGTGAAACCTTCGGTGGAAATGTTTTCCTCCTCACAGATTTTTTTCATTTCGGCTTCGTTGCCCACTGCGACGATTTCTACCCCAAGCTCTTTAACAGCCATCTCTGCGCCTTTAAGAGGTGCAAGGGGGGCGTTATCTCCGCCGTAAATATCGATTATAATTTTCATAAGATAGTCTCCATTGCGGCAACCGCCCTTTCGGCGAGAGCCTGATAGCGCTTGTCCTTATGACGGATCTTGGTTTCGAGAGGGGGAAGAAGTCCCATATTTGCGCCCATGGGCTGGAAGTTTTCCACGCTCTCATCGGTTATATATTTTACCAGTGCGCCCAGCATGGTGAGTTTGGGAAGAACAAGGGGTTCTTCGCCTTTTGCAAAGCGGGCAGCATTGATTCCGGCGAGGATTCCTGTGGCGGCGGATTCGGTATAGCCTTCAACGCCGGTGAACTGTCCGGCAAAGAAAAGGCGGGGTTCCGCTTTGAGTGAAAGGTTTTCGGAAAGAAGTCTCGGGGAATCCATAAAGGTATCTCTGTGCATGACACCGTAGCGGAGGAATTCGGCGTTTTCAAGTCCGGGGATCATTGAAAAGACCCTTTTCTGTTCGCCGAATTTAAGGTTGGTCTGAAAACCGACCAGGTTATACATGGTGCCTTCGGCATTTTCTCTTCGAAGCTGAACGTTTGCCCAAGGGCGGCGTCCGGTGTTGGGGTCGGTAAGACCAACGGGACGAAGAGGGCCGTAGCGAAGGGTGTCGTGTCCGCGGGAAGCCATTATCTCAACGGGCATGCAGCCTTCGTAAACTTTGGGGTCCGCCGCGTCAAAATCGTGAAGAGGCGCTCTTTCGGCATTGACAAGAGCCTCGTAAAAAGCGTCGTATTCGTCGCGTTCCATGGGGCAGTTGACGTAATCCGCTTCGCCGCGGTCATATCTTGCGCCAAGAAAAACCTTGTCCCAGTCAAGGGAATCGGCGGAAACGATGGGTGCCACCGCGTCATAGAAAGAAAGGGTGCCGCCAAAACGTTTTCGAAGGTTTTCCGCAAGAATGTCGGAAGTAAGAGGGCCGGTGGCGAAAATAACGATTCCGTCTTCGGGAACGTCGGTGACTTCGCCGTAAACGATTTCGATATTGGGGTCGCTTTTGATTTTATCGGTAATATACTGTGCAAAAAGCTCGCGGTCAACGGCAAGTGCGCCGCCGGCGGCAACAAAAGTTTTTTCCGCCGCTTCCATGGTTACGGAACCGAGCATTCGCATTTCTTCTTTTAAAAGTCCGCCGGCAGAATTAAGACGGATAGCTTTGAGGGAGTTGGAACAAACAAGCTCCGCAAAGTTTTCGCTTTTGTGCGCCGGGGAATATTTTTGGGGTTTCATTTCGCAAAGGCGAACGGAAAACCCAAGGGAAGAGAGCTTGCAGGCAGCTTCGCAGCCTGCAAGACCCGCGCCTATTACGGTTATTTTATCGCTCATTTGCCACCTGCTCTTTCATAACCGCAGGCTGCATCGGAGCAATAGATTTTTGCGTTGCGGCCTTTTTTGGAAAGAAGGCTCTTTCCGCAGTTGGGGCATTTTTCGGCAATGGGTTCGTCCCAGCTCATAAAACCGCAGGTGGGGTTGTGTTCGCAGCCGTAATAGGTCTTTCCGGTTTTGGATTTTTTGGAAAGGATCTTTCCGCCGCAAAGAGGGCAATCGCCGGGGGTCTCTTTTACGATGCGCTTGGTGTTCTGACACTGGGGATATCCCGGGCAGGCAAGGAATTTTCCGAAACGGCCGGTTTTTACGACCATTTTTCTTCCGCATTTTTCGCAGATGACGTCGGTTTCCTCTTCCGGAACTTTGATTTTTTCGCTGCCCTGGTTTTTCTGGGCAAGTTCAAGGGATTTCTGGAAATCCTCATAGAATTTTTTCATCATATGGACCCAGTCGGTCTTTCCGCTTTCGACTTTATCAAGGTCTTTTTCCATTTTTGCGGTGAAATCCACGTCAACGATGTTGGAAAAATGTTCGGTGATAAGGTCAACGGTAACGGTGCCGAGGGCGGTGGGTTTAAGGGTCTTGCCTTCGCGCTCAACATAGTTTCTGCTGATGATGGTGGTGATGATGGGAGCGTAGGTGGAAGGACGGCCGATGCCGTTTTCTTCAAGAGCCTTGATAAGAGAAGCCTCGGAATATCTTGAAGGCGGTGCGGTGAAGTGCTGGTTGGGTTTTATCTCGCGAACTTTAAGAACGTCGCCGGAACTTGCGTGTTTCGGAATGGAGGATTTTTCCTCATCGCCGTAAGGATCAAGAACGGAGAAACCGTCAAAGCGAACGGAAAAACCGCTGGCTTTAAAACCGTAATCGCCTGCGTTGATGTCGATGGAAACGGTGTCATAAAGAGCCGCAGCCATCTGGCTTGCAATAAATCTGTCCCAAACGAGTTTATAAAGTTTATACTGTTCGGGAGTAAGGCTTTCTTTAAGTTTTTCCGGTGCCATTTCGGGCATGGTGGGACGGATAGCTTCGTGAGCATCCTGGGCGCCGGCTTTTGCTTTATAGGCTTTTGCGGCGGTGGGAAGATATTCCTTGCCGAAAGTCTGCTCAATATAAGCGACGGCAGCCTGTTTTGCCTCGGCAGAAACACGAAGAGAGTCGGTTCTCATATAAGTGATAAGACCGACTGCGCCCATTCCGGGAACGTCGATACCTTCATAAAGTTCCTGAGCGATGCGCATGGTGCGTCTGGGCTGGAAGCCAAGACGAAGAGATGCTTCCTGCTGAAGGGTGGAAGTGATGAAGGGCGGAGCAGGCTGTTTTTTGCGGATGCTCTTTTTGATTCCGCCGACCACAAAGGGAACGCCTTTGAGTTCGGAAACGATAGCTTCGGCTTCGTCACCGGTTTTGATTTCGATTTTTTCACCGTTTTTGGTGGCAAGCTTTGCGGAGAAGGCGGAAGTTTCGCCTTTTTCACAAAGTTTTGCGTCAATGGACCAATATTCTTCCGGAACAAAAGCTTCGATTTCGCGTTCGCGGTCAACAATAAGTTTTACCGCAACGGACTGAACGCGTCCCGCGGAAAGAGAAGAACCGCCGCGGATATTCTTCCAGAGGAAGGGGCTGAGCTTATATCCTACGATTCGGTCAAGAACGCGGCGTCCCTGCTGTGCATTCACAAGGTCAAGGTCGATGCTTCTGGGAGAAGCCATTCCGTGCTCAACGCCGAAATGGGTGATTTCGTTAAAAGTGACGCGGTTCGGAGCGTCCATGGGAAGACCGAGAAGTTTTGCAAGATGCCAGGAAATTGCTTCGCCTTCGCGGTCAGGGTCCGTCGCGAGATAAACGTGATCCGCGGCGGCAGCCTGTTTTTTAAGGCTGCGAACAAGGTTTTCCTTGCCGGAAATAAGAATGTACTGGGGAACAAAACCGTTTTTTACGTCGATGCCGAGGGTGGTCTTCGGAAGGTCGCGGACGTGACCCATGGAAGCGACAACGGTAAAATCTTCGCCCAGATATTTTTCAATGGTTTTTGCTTTTGCAGGGGACTCCACTATAACAAGGTTTTTTGCAGTTTTAGCGGAGCGTTTTGATACTTTGGTTTCTGAAGTCGTAATGATGACCCCCTAATTCTTATTAAACTTCCCATGGCAGGGAAGGTGAAAATCATGCTATAACAAATCTTCTTCCGGAAGCGGGAACGATAAGACCCAGAAGCTCAAGTTCCGTAAGTCCCACCGCCACCGCGGAAGAAGAAAGCTCGGTAAGATCCGAAATTTCGTCCGTATTCTTAGGAATGCGGTCAAGAACGCCGTAAATTGCGGCGGCGTTTTTCGAAAGTCCCGCCGGAGGCGCTTTTTTAACGTGTTTCGGCTGTTTTTCGGGCCGTTCGTTTTTTGCCTCGGGGTTCTTTTCGATTTTTCTGTGTTCGATTTTTTCAAGGTCAAGGTGGGCGATAAGGTCCTCGCCGAATTCGGAAAGGATATCCTTTGCGTCCGCAACGGGAATTGCACCGTTTCTGAGAAGGCGGAAAGTTCCCTGAGAAGTGCTGCGGTTTACGTCCGCGGGAACGGCAAAAACTTTTCTTCCCTGGTCAAAGGCAAGGTTTGCGGTAATGGAAGTTCCGCTTCTGGCGGCGGCTTCAATTACGCATACTCCAAGGCTCATTCCCGAAACGATTCGGTTTCTTATGGGGAAAAAGCTTGAGCGGGCTTCGTCATCGGGAATGAATTCGCTGATGACGGCGCCGTTTGCGGCAATAAGCTCTTTGAGCTCGACGTTTTCCGGAGGAAAAGTCTTACAGATGCCGCAGCCCTGGACTGCAACGGTTTTTCCGCCGGCGGCAAGACAGGCTTTGTGCGCGGCGGAATCGATTCCGAGAGCCATTCCCGAAACCACAAGCGCGCCTGCGCTTCCAAGTCCGCCGGAAATTACGGAGGCCATTTTGCTTCCGTATTCGCTCATTCGTCTTGTGCCGACAATGCCGATGGCGGGTTCCATATTAAGACAGGTCTCGTCGCCAAGGACATAAAGCACCGGCGGCGCAGTCTTTATGGAAAGAAGGTTTTGCGGATAGAAAGGAGATTCCTTCGTGATGACCTTTGCGCCGTAATTTTCGGCGCTGTCGATAGCTTTTTTGGCGACGTCAAGGCTTGTTGCCCTGATTCTAAGTGCGTCGGCTTCGTTTATGGTGCCGACTTTTTCGATTCCAAGGTCGCCGGAAAGGAAGAATTCTTCCGGGTCGGGAAAAACCCGAAGGATATCGTCAACAATTCGGTTTCCCGGCTGAGAAGCGATTCCAAGCCAGGCCCAGTGTTCAAGACTCATTTTTCGGGCCTCCTTTTATTTTTGCATTGCCGCGGAATAGATCATAATCGCCGCGGCAGAAGCTGCGTTAAGGCTTTCTGCTTTTCCGGGCATGGGTATCATTACCACGTGCTCACAGCTTTCAATGACCTCGTGCTCAAGGCCGTTGCCTTCGTTTCCGATGAGCACACAGGCTCTTTCGCTGAATTTTACGTCCGGAAGGAGAAGGGCGTTTTCAGAAAGAGCAGAGGCATAAGTCGAAACTCCCGCTTCTTTTAAAAGCGAAAGAGCCTTTGCCGTTTCAGAAAAAACTCTTATCGGCAAACGGAAAATGCAGCCCATTGTTCCGCGAAGAACTTTTGGAGAAAAGCAATCGGCACAGCCGCAAAGAAAAACGCCTTTTGCGTTCATGGCTTCGCAGGTTCGAAGAATGGTGCCGATGTTGCCCGGGTCCTGAAGGTTTGAAAGCAGCACGAAAACGCCGTTCTGTTCAAGGTCAAGGGGCTTTTCTTCCATTTTGCAAACGGCAAAAACCCCCTGGGGAGTTTTTGTGTCGCTTATTTTTTCGGCAACGGAAGAGGTTATCTGAAAAACCTCTTTCGCGGCAAAAACAAGGTCGGAAAGGTATTCGGAATATTTCTTTTCGGCCTCTTCGGTTACAAAAAGACGGAGGACTTCTGCGCCGCTTTTGCAGGCTTCACTGCAAAGTCTTGCGCCTTCTACCACAAAAAGACCGCTGTTTTTTCTTGCTTTTTTGTCAGAAACAAGGGCGGCGGCTTCTTTGATTATGGGGTTTTCGCGGCTTGAAATAAGCATGGTTTTCCTCCTGTTTTTGGTAAATATGGAAGTAAATGTAACGGATTTTATTCCGAAAATCTACCTCTAAATAAAGCAATTCGCCCGAGCTAATATATAACTCGGGCGTTTATTGTCGAAATTAAAGAGCTGCTTTTGCCTGTGCGCAAAGAGCTGCAAAGCCTTCTGCATCATGGATTGCCATTTCGGAAAGCATTTTTCTGTTAAGGGTTACACCGCATTTTTTAAGGCCGTTCATGAAGGAAGAATAGTTCATATCGTTCATTTTGCAGCCAGCGGAAATTCTGGTGATCCAGAGTCTTCTGAACTCTCTCTTTTTCTGTTTTCTGCCGATATAAGCATAGCGGCCGGTTTTCATAACTGCTTCTTTAGCAGTTCTGAACAGTCTGTGTCTTGCGCCATAGTAGCCTTTAGCAAGTCTCAGAACTTTTTTTCTTCTTTTATGGGACATAACTCCGCCTTTAACACGAGCCATATTATTTAACCTCCGTTAATTATGAAATAAAGTTGATGTTTTTAAAATTTTCGGTTTGCCTTAGCAATTATGCGTAAGGAAGAAGTTTAGTGAGTTTCTCCATGTTGGTCTTATCTGCATAAGTTGCATGACGGAGATTACGTTTACGTTTGGTGTCTTTTCTCTGGGAGTTGAGAATGTGGGATTTGAATGCTTTTGCGCGTTTTACTTTACCGTTTTTGGTGAGTTTGAAACGTTTTTTTGCGCCGGAATGGGTTTTGAGCTTTGCGTTCATTTTGATTTCCTCCTGATATGTTTTGCAAAAAGCAATTATTAACGAACTTATTTGTTGTTTTTGGAGCTGATGATCATTACCATGCTTCTGCCTTCAAGCTTGGGCATCTTATCCACGGAGCCGAATTCGGCGACACCTTCGGCAAACTTCTGTACCATTTCGGTTCCGAGTTCGGGGTGAGCCATTTCTCTTCCGCGGAAACGTACGGAAACTTTAACTTTGTTGCCGTCTTTAAGGAATTTGATTGCGTGGTTAAGTTTGGTATTGAAGTCGTTAGTATCGATGTTGAGAGAAAGACGAATTTCTTTAACTTCGATAACTTTCTGGTTTTTCTTTGCCTCTTTTTCGCGTTTCATCTGTTCGAATTTATATTTGCCGTAATCCATGATGCGGCAAACATGGGGATTCGCGGTGGGCGCGATTTCAACAAGGTCAAGGTTTTTTTCTGCGGCGATAGCAAGTGCATCTTTAAGAGAAATGATACCGAGCTGTGCGCCGTCGGAATCGATCACGCGGACTTCTTTTTCGCGGATCTCATCGTTGATGAGCAGTTCCTGCTTAGCTATTGTCAAACACCTCCAAAATAATAAAAAAAGTGCGGTTTTCAAAAGAAGCACCGCACACGAACAAAAGAAAACCCAAGGGCGCAATTTACCCATCGGTTTTTCTGAAAGTTTTTGCCGTGCCTGATTCTTTGATCGGACGGCGAGAACGGTTCGTTCTGCTTCTTTGTCCTAAATATTATAACGGCTTTAAAAGCCTTTGTCAATACCAAAATTCAAAAATTTTTGATATTTATGCGAAAAAACGGGCGCGTCTTTTGGATGCGCCCGCAGGTTTTTTATACCGAAAGTTCCTTTCCGAACCTGAAGGACCAGATGACGGTTTCAGAAACCGGTTTTCCCAGAGAAGCGGAAAGAAGTTCTTTATACATATGAAGCTGTGCGGAATAGCGGTTTCGAAGCTCCTCCATATCCTCCACAAAGTCGGTTTTATAGTCGACGATGACGAGTTTTCCGTTTTCTTCAAAAACGCAGTCCGCAACACCCTGAACGGTTATTCTGTCGTCTTCCGAAGCGCCTTCATAACCGAGCTTTGCGGCGGAAATTCCACGCAGGAACCGAAGTTCCCGCCAAACCTTATCCGCTTTTTCGATCCGGCGGTAAAGTTCGCTTTCAAAAAAAGCCGCAACCTTTTTGGGGTCGATGACCTCCGCCTGTTTTTCGGTGATAAAGCGCTTTTGGGTAAGGCGTTTTATCTCGGCGGCGGGGTCGGATTTTGCCGCGGAAAAATCGCAGAACTGCATGAAGGTATGAAGGGCGGTGCCTCTTTCGGCGCCGGAAAGTTTTCCAAAGCCGGGCTTTGCCGCAAAAAGAAGCTTTTGGTGCATTTCGCCGTGGGTGAGGGAAGAAACGCCGGCTTTTACCGGAATCTTTTCGGAAGAAGCAAAGGGATAGACCCATTTTCCGCGTTCTTCAAGAATTTCAAGGGTCTTTTCGTCCAAAGGCGCCTTTTCGGTCTCTTCTTCGGTTTTTGCAGTTTCCGCCGTTTCAAAAGCGGACGAAATCTCAAATTTCCATTTTGTTTCGTCCCAGATGACGCAGCTTTCGTCAAGACCCGCCGCAAGGCGAAGATCCTTTGCGTCAGGGTGACGGAGAAGGGAAGTGAAAATCCAGTCCGCTTCACAAATGGCTTTTGAAACCGCAAAGGGGTCGAGTTTTCTTCCGTATCGCGCGTCGGAAGCAAGGGAGCTCAGATATTTCGCCGGGTCCTTTTTGCAGCAGGTTATAACAAGGTTTTCTTTTGCCCTTGTGAGCGCGACGTAAAGTATCCTCATCTCTTCCGCAAGGGAAAGACGGCGAATCTCAAGTTTGAGCGCCTGTTGGGGAACGGTTGCAAAGCGAACACCGGTTTTGGGGTCGCGCCTTGCGCAGGCAAAACCGAGAGAAGGATGCAAAAGCGGAAGATCGGTGCGGGTATCGACTTTGAATTTTTTGCCGGTGCCGCAAAGGAAAACCACCGGAAATTCAAGGCCTTTTGAACCGTGGACGGACATTATCCTTACGGAATCGCCGCCGTTTCCGACTGTTCCGGCAGGCGAAAGGTCGTCGTCCCTTTCCTCAAGCCTTGTTATAAAGCGAAGGAAGGCGGAAAGTCCGTGGGAACCGGCGTCTTCACGGTCCGCGGCGTATTTGAGAAGAAGGCGAAGGTTCGAAAGTCTGAGCTCGCCGTCATCAAGGCTGCGCATTATCTGGGGGAAAGCAGTAGCGTCATAAAGCCGCTCTATGACCTCGTCGCTTCGTTCATAAGCCGCCGCACTTCTGAGGGAATCGAGAGTGCGGATAAAATCCGCGGCTTTTTCGTTTCCGTTTTCGGCGGCGGTCTTAACGGAAGTATAAAGCGGGCATTTTTTATTTTCGCTGCGCATCACCGCAAGGTCGTCCGGGGTGAAAAGGAACATTTCCGAAAGCATTGCGCCCGCAAGAGGAATATCCAGAAGGGGGTTATCCACCGCTTTAAGAACGTCGGTCACCGCCCGTATCTCCGGACGGGTAAGAAAGCCTTTTCCTTTTTCACTGCGGCAGTTTATGCCCAGCTTTCGAAGAGCATCGATATAAACGTCGCCCTGTCCTTTCATGGAGCGAAGCAGGATACAGATGTCGGAATAGCGCATTGGGCGCACCGAATCCTTGTCCGAAACCGGGGTTCCCCTTAATACCATATTATATATACGCTGTGCCACAAAAGCGGCTTCGGTTTTAACGGCATCTTCGTCCGCGGGAATGATTACAGCTTCGTTGCGGCAAAGTCCGTCTTCGGGGAACGAAGCTTCGGGAATAAGCATTTCTTCCTCGCCGTAATCCATTTCGGCGGCTTCGGTGCTCATTATCTGTTCAAAGATATAGTTGACCGCGCCGGCAATGCTTTTTCTGCTGCGGTAGTTGCGGCCGAGAATTATTGTGGCAGGGAAATTTTCGCCGTCAAAAAGGGGCCAGAGGCGGCGTTTTTCAAGAAAAAGCTCGGGCATCGCCTGACGGAAGCGGTAGATGCTCTGCTTTACGTCGCCGACAAAAAACTGGTTGCCGGCTTTGCCGACCATATCGAAAATGGTGCTCTGTACCTTGTTGATATCCTGACATTCGTCCACCAGAAGATAGTCGAAACGGTCCGAAACGGCCCTTGCCACTTCGGAGGGGACTATCTTTCCGTTTTCATCTTTTTCGGTGAGCACCGAAACGGTCATCTGTTCAAGGTCGGGAAAATCCAAAAGCCTTTTTTCGCGCTTCATCGAAGAAAAAAGGCGGTCGTAGTCCAAAGTAAGCTCAAAAAGGCATTTTATCTTTGGATAAAGGTCGGCAATATCTTCACAAAATTCCTCTTCGGTGGCGGAAAATTCATCTTTCAGCTTGGTGACGGTCTTTTTATATTCCTCGCGGCAGGCCTTGACTCTGTCTTTGAGCACGCCGCCCATGCCTTTTTTCGAAGGCATGGTCATGAACTTTGCAAGAGAAAGTTCTTTTACAAAATCGTTCCAGCTTCCGCTTTCACAGCGGCCCAGAAGCTTCTCAAAAAGGAAGATATCGTCCGCAAACATTGGGATGTAGATGTCGAAAGGCTCTTCGCCGCATTCCTCGCTCATATATTTCGCCATGGCGATGTTGCGTTTGAGCACCGATGCCGCATGGGAAAGAAGAATCTTTCCCCAGGCGGTGCTTCCGGCAGGCACCGAAGGGTCATACATGGCCGCTTTTTCAGAAAGCCAGTCCTCATAATGGGGAAGGGCGCGGACAAATTTATGGAGCGTGAGCACCGCGTTTTCAAGGTTGTCGTCGTTTCGTCCTGCGCCAAGGGTTTCGGCAATTTCCTCAAAGACCGGGGAATGCATGGAATAGTATTTTTCAATGGTTTCCTCAAGGGCGGCGGACGAAATATCCATAAGTTCGTTGTCGTCCGCAATGCGGGAATCCGGCGTAAGACCTAAAGCGCTGAAGTTTTCACGCACTATGTCGAAGCAAAAAGAATGGATAGTGCCGATATGAGCACGCTCCATAAGAAGAAGCTGGCGCGAAAGACGCGCGTCATGGGGGTTTTTTGCCGCAAGTTCAGAAAGTTCGGCGTTTATCCTGGCTTTCATCTCCGCCGCGGCAAGATTTGTAAAGGTCACCACCAAAAGACGGTCCGCATCAACCGGGTCATGCTCACGGGTGAGCATGTTGGCAACGCGTTTTACAAGAACGGCGGTTTTTCCGGAACCTGCCGCCGCAGAAACAAGAAGGTTTCCGCCGAAGGAGTTCATTGCCAAAAGCTGGTCCGGGTTCCAATTACGCTCAGCCAAGTTCCTCACCGCCTTTCACAAGCTTATAAAATTCATCGTTGGCAAAGGAAAGATGCTCGTTCATGGGTTCGTTTTCGCTTCGGCGGCAAACCGCTTTATACGAGCACCAGTCGCAGGAGGTTTTGTCCTTTTTGCGATAGGGCAATGCGGAAATTCTGCCTTCCGAAAGCTCCGTTGCCATTTCGATGAGCAGTGAATCCACATGGGATTTTATCTTTCCCAGTTCCGCAATGCTCGCGACGGAACCTTTATAGGTGCCGTTTTTGCCGGAAACGGGGATAAAAATGCCTTTAAGGCCCGGTTCCATTGCGTTGAGCACGTCCGGATCGTCAAGAAGAAGCCCGTTCATGCGGAACTTCTTCTGAAGTTCCGCCGCGACCTTTTCGGGTTCGGCGTTCCTGCTCATGGTGGAGGGGGAATCCTTTGCCGGCATATAAAGAACGCCCGCAGGGGTGGAACCGGAAAGGTTTCCGCTTCCGTTTTCCCAAATGGAAAAGAGGTAAACGAGCATCTGGATGTTTATTCCGTAGAAAACGTCGCAAAGTTCAAAGGTTTTTGAACCGGATTTGTAGTCAACGACCCTTACGTAACGGCTGCCGTTTTTGTTGAGCACGTCCACGCGGTCGATAATGCCCTCAACGGAAATTTCGATTCCGTCCGGTGTAACAAGGCGGTAAAAACCGGCTTCGGAACCGCTTTTTACGGGCATTTCAAAGGCATACGGCTCGAATTCCGAAACGGCAAATTCGTTTCCGATGCGGCGGATGAGCCTTGTTAAAAAGCCTGCAATGCGGCGATAAAGACACATGAACCTTGCGGTTTTGTCCTTTTCGCTGTTCATGAAGTCGTCAAGATAGGCTTTGAGCACGGCGTCTATCTCTGCCCGAAGTTCGGCATCCGAAAGTTTTGAAATTCCGCTTCCGCCGTGGGCAAAAATTATCTTCTGAAGGGCAAAATGGATAAGCGAACCCGCGGAAAGAGGTGAAAGTTCCGCCTTGCGGCGGTCTTTGAGCATGAGCCCTGCGCCGATGAAATAGGAGAAGGGGCACTGTTCATAGGTTTCGATCCTTGAGGGCGAAAGACGGAACCTTTCACCGAAGAGTTTTCGCGCATTTTGGGGGTCGGTTATAGAAAATTCCGAAGGAAGGACCGGTTTCCCAAGCTTTTGAGCACGGTCGTTCCAAAGTTCTTTTTTTGAAAGGTGTTTTCTTATGGCTTCGCCCTCGGGAAGAGAAGTTTTTCCGAAGGAGGCAAGACGTTCGAAGGCAAAACTTTCGCTGCAAAGCCAAAGTTCTTCGCCGAAGGACGAAACGGTTTTCTCTTCAAGGGGCAAAACCGCTTCTTTAAGCCGGCGGATGAGCACCGAAGGAGCGGCTTCCGCAGCAGCGATATCATAGCGGTGATAAAGGGCAAAAACCTTTTCCGAAGCGCTGGTAAAAGCGGTGTAGGCATACATCCTTTCTGAAAGAAGCGCATCGTTTTGTCCGTCGGAAACGTCAAGACCGTTTTCCTGCATCACACGGCGGTCCTCATCGGTAAAGAGCGAGCCGTTTGAAGGCGGCGCCGGAAAAATTCCGTCGCAAAGGCCGAGAATGAAAACGATTTTTATATCCGAAGGGCGCATTCTGTCGGCAGTGCCGGCGGAAACGCAATCGAGAGTTTGGGGAAGAACGCCGATTTTCGATTCGGCGAGAACGAGTTCGAAAAGTTTTCCGAGGGTGCCTTCCTCAAGGCGTACTCCCTCGAGAGCAAAGGAAAACTTATCCAGCGCCGCCACAACGCAGTTCCAGAAGGAATCGAGTTTTTCCGCTTCGGAAATTTCGCCTTTTTCCGCAAAACCGTCGTAAAGGCGGCGCAGTCCTTCGGTCACTTCGCATTCGCAAAGATAATCGTAAAGTGCTTCGGAAAATTCCTTTCCGTCAGCGGAATAAAGACGGGTTTTAAGCTTTTCAAGGGGCATTATGACCTTTTCACGCAGAGAATTTATGCGCAAAAGGGCCTCTTCGTCAATTTCTCCGCGTTCGGTAAAGCCTTCGGGATTTCCGGTGAAGGGCGAAAGGAAAAGCTTTCCGCGGATATTCCAGATAAAGCAGTAGTTTTCGAATTCGGCGACCTCTTCTTCCGAAGCGGCAATGATGCCGGTTTTGAGGATGCGCATTATATCCGCAAGGGCAAAATTTCCGCGCACCGCAGAAAGCGAAGCGGAAATGAACGCGGAAAGGGGATGTGCCGAAAGGTCGGAAGTTCTGTCGAGATAAAGGGGCACTCCGGCTTTTTCAAAAGCACCCGGAAGGGCGTGTTCATAGGGCGAAAGGCTGCGCGCTATGACCGCCATATCCCGCCAGCGATAGCCCTCTTCCGCAAGCTGTCTTGCTTTTGCGGCAACAAAGTTTGCCTCCTCATAGGGGTCCGAGGCGCTTATGAGCACCACTTCGCCCTTGTTTTCGCCTTTGGGCGAAGAACTGCGAAGAAAATTTTCTTCAAGGTCGATTATTCCTGCGGGGCGACGGTCGTTTTCCGTTTCGGCAAAAACCGGAGTTTCCACCGAAACGCCGTTTTCCTTCGCAATGCGCTCAAGCCTTGAAGCGGTGCGCTGGGTCTTTGAAAAAAGACCGGTGCCGCCGGTTCTGTCATAGACGGAATCGCAGCAAAGGCTGATTTCCACCGTCGGGGACTGACGGATGACAGCGGTGAGAAGTTTGAATTCGCTTCCGGTAAAACCGGTGAAGTTATCGATAAAAACGGCTTTTTTGCCAAAGAAATCATGTTCAAAAAGAATTTCGCAGGCGCGTTTTATATCCGAAAGGGGGTCGAGCCAGCTTTTTTCAAGCATGGAATCATAAAGCTCGAAAACTGCGGAAAGGTCGGCGGCTTTTTCGCCAAGGGTGCCGCCTTTTTCAGAAAGGCGAAGAAGATCGGAAGAAGAAACTCCCGCGTTTTTGAGTTCGGAATCCGTTTCAACAAGCTTTTTGATAAAAGGCGCGCCGTGGATGTTCTTTTTATAATAAGAAAGATTGTCGCGGCATGCGGAAAGAGCCGCGCCCATTATCAAAAGCTTTGCGGTTTCGTCGGTATATTCGCCGGCAATTCCGCCAAAGGTGCGGAAAATGCTGTTGCAAAGGCGCGAAAAACCAAGCACCTCAACGTTCTGTGCCTTTGCAGGGCCGAGACGTTCCGAAAGAAGCTTTTCACTTTCAAAAGAGAACTGTTCGGGAACGATGAGATATGCGGAATTTTCCTCGGCAATATGCTGATAAAGAAGGCTTCGCCTTGCTTCTTCGTTGGTTCCGATTATGAACCGCAGCATTTTTTTCACCGCCTTTCAGCAAAAACTTATACATATTAATAATAGCACAAAGGCGCAAAAAAAGGTAGAGAAAAACCTTTTTGAAGTGCGATTTACAGCTCCTTTCTTTTATGGTAAGATAGGGTCAAAGAAAAAAAGGAGGCTTTTTGGCGATGCTTGACGAAAAAACCAAAAAAGAACTTATACAAAAAGGCCGCACCTTTATGAAAGGTTACCGGGACGAGGATATTACCGCCGACGATGATTATAACCCTTCGGATCAACAGTTAAGACTGCCACAGCCGCCGCTTTGCAAAGCGCCCATGGCCTGTGAAGAAGAAAGAACGGCGCTTTCTCTTGATTTTTCAAATCTTTCCCTTAAAAACGACGTCATGGCTCTTATCCGCGACAGAAGAAGCTCAAGGGTCTATACCGAAGAAAAAATGACCCTTGACGAGCTTTCGTTCCTTCTTTGGGCAACCCAGGGAATAAAAAGCATCCGTGGAAAAAGCTACGCCACCATAAGGACCGTTCCCTGCGGCGGCGCAAGACACGAATTTGAAACCTATCTTATGGTGAGAAAGGTCGAAGGCCTTAAAGAGGGACTTTATCACTATCTTCCCATGGAACACGCGCTCGAATTCCTCGGCGAAGTTGAAAACATGGATGCCGTCATTTCACAGACCGTTGTGGGACAAAAATGGGCGGCAAAGGCAAACGTTGTTTTCTATTGGACAATGGTCGCTTACAGAGCCGAATGGCGCTATGGCACCCACGCCCACAGAGTAGCACTCATCGATGCGGGACATCTTGGCCAGAACCTCTATCTCGGAGCCACAGCTCTCGGTCTTGGTACCTGCGGTATCGGTGCTTTTTCTCACGATATCTGCAACGAGGTTTTCAAAATCGACGGCGATGAAGAATATACGGTCTATATAGCGCCCGTAGGTACCGTAAGACCCGAGGATAAATCCGCCGAAGCCGCATTTTATAAATTCGTCGAGGACGAAGGACTTTAAAAAAGCTTCCGCTTATGAGGAAGTTTTTCGGAACGGTCAAGACCGTTCCCTACATTGAAAACACCGACTTGATAAAAACAAAAAAGCACCGCGTTTGCGGTGCTTTTTTATTTGGCAGAAAATTTATCCGATAACCACTACGCCGGGTTCGTCGCCCTCGTCTTCAAAAATACCGGAAAGGGAACCTCCGCCATAACAGGCTGTGCAGGTTCCGGGCATATTGTCTTTTTTGTACCAGCCGGTGGCAGTGGTGGTGCAGGCAGCGCCTGCAAGGTCACCGGAAACGGTGCAGTAAGCAGCGGAAACAACGTTGTTGCTTACGGGGAAAGTAACGTTCGGGTCTTCGCCCACCATTACGTCAGCCATAATCGCTTTCCAGATCTTGGGGGTGGGATAGGTCTGGTAGATGATCTCTTTCATTCCCTCGGAATAACCGAGCCATACAACGCCGAGATACTGGGGAGTCATTCCCACAAACCAAAGGTCGGTGTTGTCGGAAGCGGAACCGGTTTTTCCCGCAACGGTGTAACCGGGGATATTGGCGGTGCGTCCGGTGCCTTCGGGACCGTAAACAACGCGCTGGCAAAGCTTGTTGAGAATGGTCGAGGTTTCGGAAGAAAGAACACGTTCCGGTGCGGTATCCGCTTTAAGGACCACCGCGCCCTCGCTGTCAAGAACAAGGGTGTAGGAATGGGGCTTGATATACAGTCCGCCGTTGCCTATCATCTGATAAGCGCCCGCAAGTTCAATGGGCGAAACGCCGTAGGTGAAAGAGCCGAGAGCCATAGGCGCAACGGCAACGTCGTTGTTGGTGCCGGTGTCGATAAGGGTCGAAATATGAAGCTTCTGGGTAAGGAAGTCAAATACCGTTCTCGGAGTAAGAAGAGTTACAAGTTTTACCGGAATGGTGTTTATGGACTTCTGTACCGCAGTGTCAACGGTTACGTCGCCGAGATAACCTGCGTAATAGTTTACGGGCCAGTCGGTTTTGAATGTGGTGCTGCCTTCCGTCTCGCCGGCTTTATAAATAGGTTCATCGGTGATGACGGTGGAGAAGGTGATAAGGTCGTTTTCAAGGGCAAGAGCATAGGAAGAAATGGGCTTTATGGTGGAGCCGATATGCCTTTGTCCGTGGGCGGCGATGTTGAAAAGGCGGGAACCGGTCTTTTCGCCTTTTCCGCCGACTATTGCAACAACTTCGCCGTTGAAGTTAAGGCAGACAAAAGCGGAATCGGGCTGTTCCTTGTTAAGAACGCGCTCAAAATTGTCAACGTCCTCGTAATATTCTTCCGCGATGTTCTGGATGCGGTTGTCAACGGTGGCATAAATTCTGTAACCGCCGTTATAAAGGTTATATTCGGCGGTCTTTTTATCCCAGCCGTATTCGTCCATAAGTCCGGCGATAACGTCGTCGATAAGATAATCGATGAACCAGGAGGTGTATTTTCCGGATTCTTTTCCGGTTATCTGGCCTTTGGAAGTTACGATATCTTCATTGATAAGGACGTCGTATTCGGCTTTGTCGATATAGCCCACTTCAAGCATCTCGCCGTAAATATATTCGCGGCGGGTCTTGTTGTTTTCCGGGTGGCCGAAAGGTTCATAGATACTGGGATTGTTGGTGATGGCAACAAGTCCGACGCACTCGTTGAGGGTGAGTTCGGAAACATCTTTGTTGTAATACATATTTGCAGCAGCCTGAACGCCGCAGGTGTTGTAACCAAGAGCAATGACGTTGAGGTAAGCTTCAAGTATCTGTTCCTTGGAATATTTCTTTTCAAGGGCAAGGGCGTTGAAAATTTCTTTTACCTTACGGTCGATTCTAACGTCTTTTTCGCCGGTGACGTTTTTGATAAGCTGCTGGGTAATGGTGGAACCGCCGCCCATATCTCCGCCGGTAAGAAAACCGAGGGTTGCCTGAATGGTACGGGCAAAGTCAACGCCCTGGTGCTGCCAAAAGCGCTTGTCCTCTGCGGCAACGGTGGCGTCGATAAGATATTTCGGAAATTCGTCATAATCCGCCCAGATAAGCTTTCCGCTTTCGCCGTAAAGCTTGGTATCCTCTTCAAAAACTCCGGTTTCGGAATCCTTGGTATAGATTATGGTGGTATAGCTCAGTTCAAGCTGGTCAAGGTCAAGTTCGTCGGCATCGTCGACCATTCCGAGAATGACCGTGGCAAGAACGCAGCCGATGATACAGCCGCTTATGATGATTACGGAAAGAACGGTCACAAGACCTCTTCCCAAAAAGCGGAAGAACCCTTTAAGTATCCTGAGCCAGGCGGGGGTTTCCTTCGGCTGATCATTTTTGTTTTTTGATTGCATTTATCTGTCCTCCCCTGCAAATGGGATAAACCTTTTTTATAAAAAGGAAAAAAATCATCGTCGTTAATATTATTATACCTTGCGGGATGATTATTTGATGAACATCCTGTTAAAAATAACTTCGGAAAATATTCGAAAAGGGGTTATTTTTAATGGAACACACCTTTTTGGCCGCTTTGGCGGCAATTTTTGTAACCGCGGCGGCGGTGGTTTTTGCGATGTCGCTTTCAAAAGCTCCGGAAAAAACGGAAGAAGCGGTTTTTGAAACCGCCGTTTCAAAAGCGGAAGAACCGCAAAAAACGGTGCTGGGCGTTTTTGAAGGAAAACTCGCGGTTTTTGAAGGCGAAAGCGCCTATCCGAACAGGGTGTTCGATTTTATGGTAAGAACTCTTCCGCCAAAGGACCAGAAGGCTCTTTCCGAAGGGATAACAGTTTTTTCGGAAGAGGAACTTTTGCGCCTTCTGGAAGATTATATGTCCTAGTTAGTCAATGAAATCCTTGAGCTTTTTGCTGCGGCTGGGATGACGGAGTTTGCGAAGGGCTTTTGCTTCGATCTGACGGATACGCTCACGGGTTACGCTGAATTCCTTGCCGACTTCTTCAAGGGTTCTGGGACGGCCGTCATCAAGACCGAAACGAAGACGAAGAACTTTTTCTTCTCTGGGGGTAAGGGTTTTGAGAACGTCCGCAAGCTGCTCTTTGAGAAGAGTGTGGGAAGCTGCGTCTGCGGGTGCGGGTGCGTCGTCGTCGGGAATAAAGTCGCCGAGGTGGCTGTCTTCTTCTTCGCCGATAGGAGTTTCGAGAGAAACGGGTTCCTGAGCGACTCTCATGATCTCGCGGACTTTGTCGGTGGGCATATCAAGCTCTGCGGCGATTTCTTCCGCGGTGGGTTCGTGGCCGTTCTGGTGAAGAAGCTGGGAGCTTACTTTTTTAACTTTGTTGATGGTTTCGACCATGTGTACCGGGATACGAATGGTTCTTGCCTGGTCTGCAATGGCGCGGGTGATAGCCTGACGGATCCACCAGGTTGCATAGGTGGAGAATTTGAAGCCTTTGGTGTGGTCAAATTTTTCAACCGCTTTGATAAGACCGAGGTTGCCTTCCTGGATAAGGTCGAGGAACTGCATTCCGCGTCCTACGTAACGTTTTGCAATGGAAACAACAAGACGAAGGTTTGCTTCGGAAAGGCGTTTTCTTGCTTTTGCGCTTTTAACTGCGTCGCCGCTTGCCATTTCTTCGGCAAGTCTTACTTCCTCTTCGGGAGTAAGAAGCGGAACGCGGCCGATTTCTTTAAGATAAACTTTTACCGGGTCGTCAATGTTGATGCCCTCGATAATGGTGCCGTCCTCGTCAATGTTGTCGTTTTCGATGTCGGAAAGGTCGAAGTCAAGATCCGCAGTGGCGGAAAAATCTTCGATGATTTCGATGTTGTTGCTTTCAAGAATGTCATAAAGCTTATCGACCTGTTCAACTTCGAAGTCCATTTCTTCGATAAAATCGGTTATTTCTTTGGTGGTAAGCTTTCCTTTGGATTTTCCGTTTTCAATAAGTTCGGAAAGAGTGGTTTTCTTTTCTGCCATTTTAAAATTCCCCCTGAAAAAATCTATGGTATGTTGTTGGGTTTCGTTATTTTTTTGCCCGGCGCATTTTTTCGATATATGCCGCAAGTTCCGCGCCGGAAAGTTCGCCGATTTCCTTATCGGTTTTCTTTTCTTTAAGGCGGGAAAGAGTTCTTGCCGCTTCGGCGGCATCTTCTGCGGAATACCGGTGCTCACGGGCGATATGTGCAAGGCGCGCGGCAATGTTTTGCTGCTCAAGGGTAAAATCTTCACCGAAAAGCGTAAGCGAAACCTCTGCGCCGGTGCTCAAAGTACTCAGAAGCTTTTCATAAAAAAGCCGGTAAAGTTCACAGACAAGGTCCGAAGGCGAAACCAGCGTGCTCACGGTGCTCAAAGCCTCGGGATTTCTTATCAGCGCTCCGATAAGCCTTTCTTCCGCTGCGGCGGAAGCAGGATTTTTCAGTTTTTCCGGAACGGCGCCGGCAAAGGTGGTTGCCTGAACGCTTTGGCCGCTTATGGCCTTTGCGCCTTCGGCTCTTGCCCGGCGTTTGATCTTTGTCTGTACCTGAGCAAGGATTCCTTCCTTTGTGGTGCCGTAATCCCTTGCAAGTTTTGCCGCCCAGACTTCGCGTTCAAGCGGGTTTTTCATTCCCGCAAGAAGGTTCACCGCCTCTTTAAGGGCCATTATCTTGCCTTCGGGCGTTTCGGTGTCATATTTCGCGCCGATTTTTGAAAGTTCGTATTCGGTGGAGCCGGCGCTTTGTTCAATAAGCTTTTTGAACCGCGTTCCGCCGAATTTTTTGATATATTCGTCCGGGTCTTTTGCGTCCGGGATCGAAAGCACTTTTGTGCGGATGCCCACCTCGTCAAGAAGGGAAATGGCGCGCTTTGTCGCTTTCTGTCCTGCCTCGTCCGAGTCATAGGCAAGCACCGCTTCTTCAACGTAGGAAGAGGCCAGCCTGCACTGGTCAGAGGTGAGCGAAGTTCCGAGAGAGGCCACCGCTTCGGTAAAGCCTGCCTGGTGCATTGCGATAACGTCCATATATCCTTCGCAAAGGATAAGATGATCGAGTTTTTGCTTTTTTGCAAAGTTCAGCGCAAAGAGGTTTTTGGTTTTCTTAAAAACCGGAGTATCCGGCGAGTTGTAATATTTCGGGCCGTCGCCGCTCATTTTTCTTCCGCCGAATCCGATAACGTTGCCCCTGAGGTCTATTATGGGGAACATGACTCTGTCACGGAAAACGTCGTAATAACGGCCGCTTTTATTGCTCTTTCGTGAAAGCTGCGCCGCTTCCATATCCTCATAGCGATAGCCTTTTGAGGCAAGAAGGTCGGTGAGCCTTGTCCATTCATTTGGCGCATAGCCGAGGCCGAAATGCTTTATGGTCTTGGGCAAAAGTCCGCGCCCCAAAAGGTAATCCAGCGCTGCTTTTCCGCTTGGCTGCATAAGTTCGGAAAAATAAAACCTTGCAGCTTCCCGGTTCATTTCAAGAATTTTTGTTTTCAAAATCGCGGTCTTGTCTTCCGCCGCATCTTCCGGAACGGTCATTCCCGCTCTTTGGGCAAGAAATTTTATTGCCTCGACGTATTCAAGGTTTTCTATCCTTCGGATGAAACCGATAACGTCGCCGCCGGCGCCGCAGCCGAAACAATAAAACGACTGGCTTTCGGGATAAACGGTGAAAGAACCGGTTTTTTCGGAATGGAACGGGCAAAGCCCGGTGGAGATCCTTCCGCGTTTTCGAAGCTGGACGTAGCTTGAAACGACGGATTCGATATCGCAGTTCATTTTAAGTTCTTCGATAAAACTTTGCGGAATCACGGCTTTGCCTCCTTTCTGATTCGCAGCGTCTCCCTTGCCTCAAGGAAAGGCTTTATTCTCTGCTCCAGCCTTTGGGAACGAAGAAATCGTTATAAAGCTTTATGGCGTAACGGTCGCTCATGCCGCTGATATAGTCGCAGACGGCGCGGTCAAGTCCGTCGCGCATTGCGATGGACTGATATTCCGCCGGAAGAGCGTTGGGTGTTTCAAGAAAAAAGCCGTAAAGTTCTTTAACAAGCGCCTCGGCTTTGTGTTCCTGGGATTTGGCAACCGGGTTGGTGTAAACGTTGGCGAACATGAATTCTTCAAGAAGCTTGCTCGCTTCGGCAACCTCCGGAGCCATTTTTATGTCGTCGTCGGAATTTTCGATGACGGAGGTTATCATTTTGGAAAGGCGGGGAGTCGCTCCCTCGCCGAGGATTTCTTTTATCTCGGCGGGAACTGCCGCTTCGGCAAGAACTCCCGCTCTCACCGCGTCTTCAAAGTCGTGGTGAGCATAGGCGAAATGGTCCGCAAGTTTTACGATGCGGCCTTCGGGAGTATCGGCGGCTTTTCCTTTGGTGTGGCAAACGATTCCGTCGCGCACCTCATAGGTAAGGTCAAGTCCTTCGCCGTCCCTTTCAAGGATATCGACGACGCGAAGGCTCTGTTCATAGTGGCGGAAGCCGCCGGGAGCCACCTCGTTAAGGGCTCTTTCGCCTGCGTGACCAAAAGGGGTGTGACCGAGGTCATGGCCGAGAGCGATAGCCTCGGTGAGGTTTTCGTTGAGGCGAAGCGCCACCGCCATGGTCCTTGCAATCTGGGCAACTTCAAGGGTGTGGGTAAGACGGGTGCGGTAGTGGTCGCCTTCGGGGCTGAGGAAGACCTGGGTCTTATGCATAAGGCGGCGGAAAGCTTTGCAGTGGATTATTCTGTCGCGGTCGCGCTGAAAATCGGTTCTTATCCCATCGGAGGTGAGAGGACGAAGTCTTCCTTTGCTTTTGCAGGAAAGGGTCGCCATTGGCGAAAGAGTATCGCGTTCAAGCTGTTCGGTCATTTCACGGACGGTCAAATTTTCCGCCTCCTTTTCGTTAAAATCTGTCTTTCATATACTATATACGCCGAAATTTTCAAAAAACCTTCTTTTTTATTAATAAAAATAAAATTTATTTGCAAAACAGCTCATCTTCTTCCCACTTCTCGGGATTTTTGAAGATGTATTCCGAAATTTCATCATAAGCTTTTTTGTTTCTTATGATTTCATCGTAAAAAGATTTTTGCCAAAGTTTGTTACGTTTGTTTTCGGCAACAAATTTATTGTATTCTCTTGTTACCGAGGATTTGAAACCGCGAACCAACGAATGTAGGGAACGTCGTCCTCGACGTTCCGCCTCATCATTTGTCTGCGGTTGGTTTTTTATAATGATTATTCCGTGGATATGATTTGGCATCAAGCAAAACCAATCGGTTTCAATATTTTTATCAATTTCAGACATTTTTGCCCACGAACGCAAAACAATTTCACCAATTGCGGTGGGGATCATTTTTTGCGGAACGCCGGGGACGGCGTTCCCTACGGTGGCTAACACGCATTTCCTTTCGTGCGTGCATATCGTTACAAAATAATATCCGTTTTTGCTGTAATCATATCCGTGTAAACGATGCTGTTTTCTTTTCGGAAAATCTTCCATATCAGTCATCGTCAAGTTTGAGCACCGCCATAAAGGCTTCTTTCGGAAGCTCGACGGAGCCTATGCGGCGCATTTTCTTTTTACCTTCCTTCTGTTTTTCAAGAAGCTTCTTTTTACGGGAAATATCGCCGCCGTAGCATTTTGCAAGAACGTCCTTGCGGAGTGCTTTGATGGTTTCGCGGGCGATTATCTTTCCGCCGATGGCTGCCTGGACCGGAACTTCGAAAAGCTGGCGGCTGATGTTATCGCGAAGACGCTCGACCATTCTTCTTGCTCTGGGATAGGCGTTATCCGCAAAGACCATCATGGAAAGGGCGTCGACCATTTCGCCGTTGAGAAGGACATCAAGTTTCACAAGCTTGCTGGCTTTGTATCCGCAGGGTTCATAATCGAAGGAAGCGTAACCTCTGGTGCGGCTTTTAAGCGCATCAAAAAAGTCATAGATTATTTCGCCCAGGGGAAGTTCGTAATGAACTTCGCAGCGGTCGGCTTCAAGATATTTGGTATCCTTATAAATTCCGCGGCGTTCCTGACAAAGCTCCATAATGCTTCCGATATACTGGGTGGGAGTAAAAATGGAAGCGCGGACATAAGGTTCTTCAGTGGAATCGATTATCGCCGGGTCGGGATAGTTGGTGGGGTTGTCAAGTTCAAGGGTGCGTCCGTCGTTGAGGTGAAGTTTGTAAACAACGCTGGGCGCGGTGGTGATAAGGTCAAGGTTATATTCGCGTTCAAGCCTCTCAAGGATTACTTCCATGTGAAGAAGTCCAAGGAATCCGCAGCGGAAGCCGAAGCCCAGAGCGGCGGAAGTTTCGGGTTCAAAGCTCAGGGAAGCATCGTTAAGGATGAGTTTTTCAAGCGCGTCGCGAAGGTCGCCGTATTTTGCGCCGTCAAGGGGATAGATACCCGCATAGACCATGGGGTTGACCTTTTTGTAACCGGGAAGAGCCTCGGCTGCGGGATTTTCCGCAAGGGTAACGGTGTCGCCCACGGCGGTATCCGCAACGGTTTTGATGGAAGCGGTGATGTAACCGACTTCGCCGGCGCGAAGTTCTTCGCAGGGAACAAGGCGGGTGGCGCCCATATAGCCGATTTCGACGATGTCGAATTCGGCGCCGGTGGCCATCATTTTGATGCGGTCGCCGGAACGGAGAACGCCGTCAACGATTCGGACGTAAACGATTACGCCGCGGTAGCTGTCGTAAATGGAGTCAAAAATGAGCGCTTTGAGCGGGCCTTCGTCGTTGCCTTTCGGAGAAGGGATGCCTTCGACGATGGCTTCGAGCACGGAATGGATATTAACGCCGGTCTTTGCGGAGATCTGCGGAGCATCAAGAGCGGGGATTCCGATGATGTCCTCGATTTCGTGCGCAACTCTGTCAGGGTCCGCAGCGGGAAGGTCGATTTTGTTGATGACCGGAACGATTTCGAGGTTGTGGTCAACGGCAAGATAGGTGTTGGCAAGGGTCTGTGCCTCAACGCCCTGTGAAGCATCAACGATGAGCACCGCGCCTTCGCATGCTGCAAGAGAGCGCGAAACCTCATAGTTGAAGTCGACGTGTCCGGGAGTATCGATGAGGTTGAAAACATATTTGTTTCCGTCGTCGGCGGTATAGTCAAGACGCACCGCGCGGGATTTTATGGTGATTCCGCGTTCGCGTTCGATATCCATGTTGTCCAAAAGCTGCTCTTCCATTTCGCGGGGAGTTACTGCCTGGGTGTTTTCAAGGATTCGGTCGGCAAGGGTGGATTTGCCGTGGTCGATATGTGCGATTATACAAAAGTTTCTTATGTTTTCGTTGGGCATTTTTAAAAGCGCACCTCCTGTGCAAATTATACCAGTTTATATTTTACCACCCTTTATTATAGATTACAAATATTTTTTATAATATATAAAGAAAATTTTTGAAAAAAACAGTTCCAAAAAGAAACAAACGCACGTCCCGAAAAGGACGTGCGTTTGTTTTTCTTTTGAAAAATATCAGTTGTAATAAACAACGGTGTATTTTCCGATGAGGGGAAGGTCTTTTGCCTGACCTTTATATGCGCGGACGATGCCCATGATAAGGAAAACAACGGCAGCGATGGAAGCCACGCATCCGACTATCCAGCCGATTACCGGAATTATGGCAACAAGAGCGGCAACGACTCCGAAGATCTGGAGAACGATGCTCTGGTTGATGTGATAGCGGAGGAATTTGGAATTGGGTTCAAGAAGAAGGGCAACCACCACAAAAAGAAGGGAAAGATAGGAAAGAGCGGAAAGAAGTCTGGTTCTTTCGATATCGGAAGCTTCAAACATTGCGGTATGGTCGCTTTCATCGGGAGTTTTTGCGGCGTTTGCAACGGGTTCGCCGCAGGTGGGGCAATAATGGTCGTTTTCGGGAATCTGAGTTCCGCATTTGGGACAGAACATGATAGAAAAAGCCTCCTTTTTTTCTTTTATCGTAACACGGGCGGGAATTTCATTCAATTGCCCGGGGCGAAAATTAAGAAAAGTTTAAAGATTATTTTCCGATATAGCTTTTTACGATGCCGGCGCAGGCTTTTTTGATGAACCATGCGGAGATATCGGCAATGGCGTCTTCGGTGGTGCCGCAGGCGGTTACGATTCTGACAGCCCATCTTCCGTCGGAAAGGCGCTCCTGAATGAAGCAGCCGTAAGTATCGGAAAGTTCCTGACCGAGTTCTGCGGGAAGAAGAACGAAGATCTGGTTGGTCTGGAATTCGTTGTAAAGTTCGAACCCTGCCTGTTTGATGGCTTCGACGATTCTTGCGGCGGATTCGTTTTCATATTTTGCGATATCGAAATAAAGACCGGTGGAAAGAGCTTCTTCGAACATTGCGCCCACTACGAAACCTTTTGCGATCATGAAACCGCGCTGTTTGATGAGCCAGCGAAGGTGGTCGGCAACTTTTTCGTCAAGAAGAACGAGAGCTTCGCCGAAAAGAAGACCGTTTTTGGTGCCGCCAAGATAGAAACCGTCAACAAGATTGCCAAGGTCTTTAAGGGTGACGTCGTTGGAAGGAGCCATGAGCGCGCTTCCGAGTCTTGCGCCGTCAACAAAAAGAGAAAGACCGTTTTTGTGGCAGTATTCGGAAAGTGCGGTGAGTTCCGCTTTGCTGTAAATGGTGCCGAGTTCGGTGGACTGAGAAATATAAACGAGCTTCGGAACGACCATGTGCTCGCTTTCAAAAACCTTGAAAACGGGGTCGATGAGTTCGGGGGTGAGTTTTCCGTCAACGCCTACGGGAATGGTGATGGCTTTTCTTCCTGCATATTCGATGGAGCCGGTTTCGTGAACGTTGATGTGACCGGTATCTGCGCAGATAACAGCCTCATAACTGTTGCGAAGGAAGGCGGAAATTGCGAGAACGTTGGTTGCGGTGCCGCCGCCGGTGAATGCAACTTCGGCATCGGGTCTTCCGCAAAGTTCGCGGATGATATTTGCGGCAGCTTCGGAATGGCGGTCCATTCCGTAAGGGGTGTTGCTTTCATAAGCAAGTTTGAGTACCGCTTCGATTATTTTGGGGTGTGCGCTTTCAGAATAATCGTTTCTGAAGCTGTATTTGTCAACATTAGTTCCGCTATACAAGGATTTTACCTCCGTTTTACTTGTAGAATAGATATATTGTATCACAAGCTGTGCGCGATTTAAAGACAGTTTTATAAAAAAATATGCCCTTTCGTCATTTTAGCATAAAAAGGCGGCGTTATTTCTACGCGTGGATAATTGAAAAGGGGCTTCTTAAAATGCTAAAATGATATATGTATAAGTACGCGAATTTTATTTGCAAACCAAATCACCAGAAATTTGAAAAAAGGAGAAATCAATGGCAAAGAAACAAAATCCCCTTGAACTTCCGGTATATCTTTTCCACCAGGGAACGAACTATCGGGCATACGAGTTTCTCGGCGCACATAAAATCAAAGGCAGCAGAAAAAAAGGCGTGATGTTCCGCACCTGGGCTCCCAACGCAAAATCGGTTTCCGTCGTGGGCGACTGGAACTATTGGTCAAAGGGCGCGGACCCAATGCATAAAATAAGCGACGGCGTATGGGAATGCCGCGTTGACGGACTTGACGAATACGTCCGCTATAAATTCGCCATCGAAACCCAGAGCGGCGAAATCGTTGAAAGGTCCGACCCTTACGCTTTCCATACCGAGACAAGACCCGCCACCGCTTCGGTGCTTTGCGACCCGAAGTATAAATGGCACGACAAAAAATGGCTTGAGCATCGCGCTTCATGGGATATGTACCACAGCCCGGTGAACATTTACGAGGTGCATCTCGGCTCCTGGAAAAAATATCAGGACGGAAACTTTTTTGATTACAGAAAGACCGCCGATGAGCTTGCGGCTTATGCAAAAGAGATGAACTATACCCACGTCGAGCTTCTTCCGGTAACGGAACATCCCTTCGACGGCTCCTGGGGATATCAATGCCTGGGCTATTTTGCACCCACCAGCCGCTACGGAAAACCCGAGGATTTCATGTATTTTGTCGATACCCTTCACAGAGCGGGCATCGGCGTCATCATGGACTGGGTGCCGGCGCATTTTCCCAAAGACGAAGGCGGCCTTATGAACTTTGACGGCGCGCCCTGCTATGAATACAAAAATCCCCTTATGGGTGAGCGCGAGGACTGGGGCACGAAGGTCTTTGACTTCGGAAGAAACGAAGTGCGCTGTTTCCTTGCCTCCTCCGCAATGTACTGGATAGAAAAATACCATATCGACGGAATCCGCGTTGATGCCGTTTCCTCAATGCTTTACCGCGACTACGGAAAAAACGGCAACGAATGGGAACGCAACCAGTTTGGCGGAAGAGAAAACATCGAAGCCATCGGAATGCTCCGTGATATCAACACCGCCGTCAACGCCGAATATCCCGGCGTAATGATGGTGGCGGAAGAATCCACCTCGTTCCCGATGGTATCCCGTCCTGCAAAGGACGGCGGACTCGGCTTCAACTTCAAATGGAACATGGGCTGGATGAACGACACCCTTTCCTATATGTCCCTTGACCCCATTTACCGCCAGCATGAGCACGGAAAGCTCACCTTCGGAATGATGTATGCTTTTTCCGAAAACTTCATCCTTCCGTTCTCTCATGACGAGGTCGTTCACGGAAAATGCTCCCTCATCGGAAAAATGCCCGGTGAATATGACCAGAAGTTTGCGGGACTGCGCGCGCTTTTCGCATATATGACCGGTTTCCCGGGCAAAAAACTTCTTTTCATGGGTCAGGAATTCGGCCACTTCATCGAATGGGACGAAAAGAGAGAACTTGACTGGTTCCTTCTTGAATATGAAAGCCACCGCAAACTTCAGCAGCTTTCCAAAGCGCTGAACGAGCTTTATAAAACCCACCCCGAATGTTGGGAAAACGACGAAAACTGGGAAGGCTTCCAGTGGGCGAACTGCAACGAAGCCGGAAAGAACGCCCTTGCCTTCCGCCGTATTGCAAAAGACGGAAGCCAGCTTCTTTTCGCTTTCAACTTCTGCCCCAACGAATATAAAGGCTTCCACGTTGAAGTTCCGGACGACAGCAAGTGGGAAGAGATACTTTCCACCGACGAAGAACGTTTCGGCGGAAGCGGCTGGTATAAAAACGGCGTAAGAGAAAGCTGGCACGAAGGTTATTCTTCCTTCGCCGCCGTCGACCTTGCACCTTTCTCCGCAGCGGTCTTAAAAAAGCTTCCCTGATGTCAAAAGCTTTCCCCTTTGAGGAAAAAACCGTTTGAAACCTTTGTTAAATAATCCAAGGAGGTTGATATATCTTGCGTAAAAAAATGATTGCGATGCTTCTGGCCGGCGGTCAGGGCAGCAGACTTTATGTCCTCACAAAGGACCTTGCAAAACCTGCGGTACCCTTTGGCGGAAAATACAGAATAATCGATTTTCCCCTTTCGAACTGCGTAAACTCCGGAATCGACACCGTCGGTATCCTTACGCAGTATGAGCCGTTCGAGCTTTCCGAATATATCGGAAACGGACAGCCCTGGGACCTTGACAGAATGGGCGGCGGCGCTTACGTTCTTCCGCCTTATCAGCGCAACACCGGACGCGATTGGTATAAAGGCACCGCAAACGCCATTTATCAGAACCTCCGTTTCATCGAACGCTATGACCCGGAATATGTGGTCATTCTTTCCGGCGACCACATTTACAAAATGGACTATGCCGCAATGCTTGAAAAACATATCGAAAAAGGCGCGGCAGTCACCGTTGCGGCTCTTAAAGTTCCGCTTTCCGAAGCTTCCCGTTTCGGCATAATCATCGCCGACGGCGACGGATACATCACCGAGTTCGAAGAAAAACCCAAGAACCCCAGAAGCGACCTTGCTTCCATGGGAATCTATATTTTCTCCGCGGACAAACTTAAAAAATATCTTACCGAAGACGAAGCCGACCCCGCTTCCGAAAACGACTTCGGCAAAAACGTTCTTCCCAATATGCTTGAAGCCAGCGAAAAAATGGCCGTTTACAGCTTTGAAGGTTACTGGAAAGACGTCGGCACCGTCGATTCCCTTTGGGAAGCCCATATGGACCTTCTTGACGCCAGCGACCTTGACCTTTACGACAAAAACTGGAAGATCTATTCCAGAAGCCCGGTAATGCCCCCTCATATGGTCGAAGAAGGCGCCGAAATTTCCGGTTCCATGGTCACCGAAGGCTGCACCGTCGGCGGAAAAGTCGAAAGATCCGTCCTTTTCGCGGGAGTCACCGTTGAAAAAGGTGCGGAGATAAAAGAAAGCATCATCATGCCCGGCGCAGTAATCAAAGCCGGCGCAAAAATAAGCCGCACCATTGTCGGCGAAAAAGCCGTAATCGGCGAAAACGCAAAAGTCGGCTGCAGCTGTGCGGATGCAAAAATAACCCTTGTGGGTCCCGAAGCAAAAGTTGAAAACAAAGCTGAAATCGAACCCGGCGCTATCTTTGGAAAGGAGGCAGTAAAATGAGAGATAAAGATGTTCTCGGAATCATTGTCTGCAACATGCACGATGACCTAATTCCCCAGCTTACCGCCAGCCGTACTCTCGGTTCCATTCCTTTCGGCGGAAGATACAGAATGATCGACTTTGCCCTTTCCAACATGACCAACTCCGGAATCGAAGACGTGGGCCTTGTTCCAAGCAAGAACTACCAGAGCCTTATGAACCACGTCGGTAACGGTCAGGAATGGGATATGTCCAGAAAAAACGGCGGCCTTTCAATTCTTCCGCCCTATGCGGGTGAACGCGGAGTTTACCGCGGAAGAATGGAAGCCCTTTACGGAATCCGCGAATACATAAAAGCAAGCGACGCCGCAAACGTTGTTCTTTCCGACAGCGACGTTGTTGCAAACATCGACCTTCGCCCTGTCATCCGCGAACACGAAGAAAGCGGCGCGGATATCACCCTTGTTTATAAATACAGCGAAGTTTTCAAAGAGAAAAAACAGTGCGCCGCACTCTTCTTTGACGAATGCGGAAAGCTTCTTGACCTTTATCTCAACCCCGAGCTTGACGGAAAACAGAACATCTATCTTGATATCGCAATAATCAAGAAACCCGTTCTCGACGAACTTATTGCCGAATGTGCAAGCAAAGATGAGCACAGCTTTGTCCACAGCGTGCTCATGGCAAAAAAAGGCGTGCTCAACATCCGCGGCTACCGTTTTGACGGCTGGTGCAACAAGCTCACCGGACTTCGCAACTATCTTGACGCAAACCTTGCCCTTCTTGATGCCGATGTAAGAAAATCCCTCTTCCCGGCAGAAAGACCTATCTATACCAGAGTCCGCGACGAAGTTTCCGCAAAATACGGCGAAAACGCAAAAGTTTCCCGCACTCTTGTTACCGACGGCTGCCACATTGACGGCGAAGTTGAAAACAGCGTTCTTTTCCGCGGCGCCACTATTGAAAAAGGCGCAAGCGTAAAAGGCTGCGTTCTTATGCACAATGCATTCGTAGGCGAAGGTGCGACCCTTGAATGGGTAATCACCGACAAAAACGTTGTTATCCCCGCCGGAACCCACCTTGCCGGTTCCGAAAAATATCCGCTTTATATCCCGAAGGATACCGTCCTTTGATTAAAAAAGCGGAAAAGGAGGAATTTTATGAACGTTCTTTTTGCGGCAAGCGAAGCAAGACCTTTTATCGCTTCCGGCGGACTTGCAGACGTCATCGGCGCACTGCCGAAGGCTCTTAACGGCGCAGGCTGCGATTGCAGAGTCATTCTTCCGCTTTATTCCGATATTCCGGATAAGTTCCGCGCAGAGATGAAAAAAGTCTGTGACTTCAAAGTCTGGCTCGGTTGGAGAAACCAGTACTGCGGACTTTTTGAAACAAAGCTTTCGGGAGTCACTTTCTATTTCATCGACAATGAATATTACTTTGCAAGAAATGGAATTTACGGCCACTATGACGACGGCGAGCGCTTTGCCTATTTTTCCATGGCGGTGCTTGAAGCGGTAAAACATATGGATTTTGACCCCGAGGTCATCCATTGTCACGATTGGCAGACCGGACTTGTTCCCGTTTTTCTCAATCTTTTCTTTGCCGATGAGGAAAAACTTGCGAACACCAAAACCGTTTTCACCATCCACAATATCCAGTACCAGGGAAATTACGATATGTATTTTGCCGGCGACGTTCTCGGAATTCCCGAAAACAGACGCGGACTTGTGGAATATGACGGCCGCTGCAACTTTATGAAAGCAGGCATCGACCTTTGCGATGCGGTTTCCACCGTAAGCCCCACCTATGCGGAAGAAATTCAGGACCCCTGGTTTGCATGGGGACTTGACCGCCTTCTCAGAGAGAAAAAATATAAACTTTCCGGAATCCTCAATGGTATCGACGTCGTAAGCTATGACCCCGTTTCCGACAAGGATATTCCCGCCACCTTCTCTAAATATGACCTTTCGGGCAAGGCAAAATGCAAGGAAGAACTCCAGAAAGAGCTTGGTCTTGCAGTTGATCCCGATTCCATGGTCATTGGGATGGTCGGAAGACTTGTTTCTCACAAAGGCCTTGACCTTGTAAGAGCCGTTTGCGACAGAATCCTTGAAATGCCGGTACAGATAGCGGTTCTCGGAAGCGGCGAATCCGCTTTCGAAAGCTTCTTCCGTTATATGCAGGAAAAATATCCCGGCAGAGTCAGCTTTGTCTGCGGATTCATTCCGCCCCTTGCAAGAAGGATCTATGCGGGTTCCGACGTTTTCCTTATGCCCAGCAAGAGCGAACCCTGCGGTCTTGCCCAGATGATCTCTCTTCGCTACGGAACCGTTCCGATAGTAAGAGAAACCGGCGGACTTAAAGATTCCATCAAGGATATCGGCGGAATCAAAGGCAACGGCTTCACCTTCCAGACTTATAATGCCGACGATATGCTCGACGCGGTGCGCCGTGCTCAAAACCTTTATTCCAACGGCGAAAGATGGAAAGAAGCGGTGCTCAATGCCCTTTCCTGCGATTTCAGCTGGAACCGCAGTGCTCAGACCTATATCGGTCTTTATGAAAGCGTGCTCAAATAACAAAAAACAAAGAAAAAGCGTGCCGAAAGGCACGCTTTTTTTATTTTATTTTCGTTTCAGGGTCGATGAATTTTCCGTTTTCCTTCATGGCAAAATGAAGGTGGGAATTTTTGTCTGTTTCCGCAAGGTTCGTTTCGCCGAGAGTTCCGATAACGCCGCCGCTTTTTACTTCATCGCCGGATTTGACGGGAACTTCTTTGGAAAGTCCGCAGTAAACGGTGACGATGCCTTTTTCGTGTTCTATCTCAACGGTGGTGCCCCAAAGGGGGTCGTCGGTGACCGAAAGAACTTTTCCGTCGGCGGCGGCTTTCACTTCGGTTCCGGTTTCGGCTGCAATGTCGATTCCTTCGTGGGTGCGCCATTCGCCAAGGGATTCATATTTAACAAGTTCGCCTTTGCTGTGCTTTCCGATTATCTCGCCGGAAAGGGGAAGAACAAAGGAATTTTCCTTTTTAAAAAAATTGAAAGTGCTTTCGTTCTTTTCGGGTTCGGGTTCGCTTTCGATTTTAACGTCTTCTTTGGGACTTCCCACGTCCTCGGCGGCAAAAAGCGATTCGCTCGGATCATATTCCTCATCCGAAACGTTTTTGAATTCCGGAACGGGAACGTCGTCTTTATCGTTGACGGAACTTATGACTTTGCCGGCACTGACCCAGGCTGCCGCTACCGCACCCAAAAGGCAGACTGCCATTGCGGCATAAAAACCTTTTCCGGAAAGAAAAGCGGAAAGACCGCCGTTTTTGTTGTTTTTCATTTTTATGACCACCTTTTTCACTAAAAAATCCTTTGGTCATATTTTTGCCGAAGAAAAAATTTTTATTCCGGCGCAAAAATGAAAAATATGGATAAAAAAAGCCGCCCGAAAAACCGGACGGCAATTTTTTATTCTTTAAAAACAAGTTTTGAAACGAAAGCGGGTTTTTGGTCGGAAGAACGGATTCCCGCGGCAAGAACTTCGTTTTCGTTTTCGCCGATACGGACTTCGACGCTTTCGCCAAGACGAAGTTCGCCGGTAAAGCCCAGTTCAAAGCGGGAAAGTTTTCCGAGCTTTGCTCTTGCTTCGGCAGAAAGAGCATCGGTGATGATGTCGCCGTAGCGGAAGTTGTTGACGTGGCCCAGTGCGTCTATCCAGCTGGGCATGACGTTTTGGGTCATCACGGCCGGAAGTTCATCCGGGTTTATGCGGACGCGGTTTTTACATTCGAAAAGTTCTTTTCCTTCGCCAAGTTCCTCAACAAGTTCAAGTACTTTTTCGTTGGTGCAAAGTTTTCGGTTTTCAATATCGAAAACGGAAGAAAAAGTTGCGGCGACCATTGCAACCGAACCGTCCTCGTGACAAATTTCGATGTCGCGGCGGTAATAAAGACCTTTTTTGTTGGTGTGCCAGGTCCTTACAAAAAGAAGTTCGCCCGGAAGAACGGGGCTTTTTATTTCCGCAAAAAGCGAAAGCAAAATCCACGAAACGCCGAATTCCTTCATAAGAAAAGGCACGTCGAGCCCGATATTTTTAAGATGTTCTTCCGAAACCGTCACGATAATGCGCTGAAGCGCGGTAAGGGTGAGGGCGTGGTTTTCGTTTTGTGCTCCGGTATCCACCCGGAAATTGTATGTTTTTTCAAGTTCCATTTTTAAAAATGCTCCGTTATGAATATGAGATCATATCCACAAGTTTAACACGGCTTTTTTAAAAAAACGTGTCGCGGCTTTCAACTTTTGTTTATGCTTTTTTCCATTTTACGCCCTGGGGGGTATCTTCGAGAACGATGCCCATGGCTTTAAGCTCGTCGCGGATGCGGTCGGCTTCTGCCCAGTTGCGCTCTTTTCTTGCGGCCTGTCTTGCGGCGATGAGCTGTTCAACTTCTTCTTCAAGGCTCTCTTTTTTGCGGTTATAAAGGATTCCGAGAACATTGGTAAGGTCGTCGAAAAGTTTTGCGGCAGTTTCAAGAACCTCTTTTGCGTGAGGAGCGGTGATGAAGGTGTTTATCTCGCGAACAAGGTCAAAGATTACCGCAACGGCGTCTGCGGTGTTGAGGTCGTCATCCATGGCGGTGATGAAAGCAGCTTTCTTTGCGTCGAGCATTGCGAGGAATTCCTCTTCGCCGCCCTGCATTTCTGCCGGTGCGTTTTCGATAGCAAAATCAAGGTTGTCGCGGCAGGTATACATTCTTTCAAGAGAAGCCTTTGCGGATTCGATTACGGTAAGGGTGTAGTTGAGGGGCATGCGGTAATGGGCCTGGATCATCATGTATTTGATGGGCTCATAGCCGTATTTTTCGGCAACGTCGCGGACGGTAAAGAAGTTTCCGAGGGATTTGGACATTTTTACGTTATCAACGTTGATATAGCCGTTGTGCATCCAGTAGCGGGCATATTCGTGACCGGTGCAGCATTCGCCCTGGGCAATTTCATTTTCGTGGTGGGGGAAGATAAGGTCCTGACCGCCGCAGTGGATATCAATGGTTTCGCCAAGGTGATTTTTGATCATTGCGGTGCATTCGATATGCCAGCCGGGTCTTCCGAGACCCCAGGGGGATTCCCAGCTGGGTTCGCCGGGTTTTGCGGCCTTCCAAAGGCAGAAGTCAAGGGGATCTTCCTTCTGGTCGTCGGCGTCGATTCTTGCGCCGGATTCAAGATCCTCAACGTCCTGATGAGAAAGTTTTCCGTATTCGGGGAATTTGCGTACGCGGAAATAAACGCTTCCGTCGGAAAGAGGATAGGCGTAGCCTTTTTCCACAAGGCTTTCGACAATTTCAAGAATCTTATCCATGTTTTCGGTTGCCTTGGGGTGAATGGTGGCTTCTTTTACGCCAAGTCCGGCGGCATCGGTTTTATATTCCTTGATATAGCGTTCCGCAAGTTCCGGAACGGTGGTTTTTTCCTCAATGGCACGTCTTATGAGTTTGTCGTCGATGTCGGTGAAGTTCTGGACAAAAGTTACCTTGTTGCCAAGAAATTCGAGATAGCGGCGAAGAACGTCAAAAACGCAGATGGGTCTTGCGTTGCCGATGTGGATATAGTTATAAACAGTCGGTCCGCAGGCATAGATCTTGAATTCGCCGGGGGTAAGAGGAACAAGTTCCTCTTTTTGTCTGGTCATGGTGTTGAAAACTTTCATTTTCGCCTCTCCTTTATATTAATCTTGTGGTTTTTCTTTAAGTTCTTCAATTTCCGCTTTAAGGCGGTCAATTTCCATATAGAGTTTGCAGATTTCCTGGGAAACCGGGTCGGGGATATGCACCTGGTCAAGTTTTTCCGCCGGAAGAATCTTTTTTCCGTATTGGCGGACCACTCTTGCGGGAACACCCACCGCGGTGGAATATTCCGGAATGGCATTGAGAACGACGGCGTTTGCGGCAATTTTTGCGCCCTCACCAACGGTGAAAGGTCCAAGAACTTTTGCGCCGGCACCGACGATTACGTTCTTTTCAAGGGTGGGGTGACGTTTTCCGGTTTCCTTGCCGGTACCGCCAAGGGTAACTCCCTGATAAAGGGTGCAGCCGTCGCCCACTTCGGCAGTTTCGCCGATAACCACACCGCTGCCGTGGTCGATAAGGATCCCTCTTCCAAGTTTTGCCGCCGGGTGTATCTCAACGCCGGTGCAGCCGCGGACTATTTGGGAAAGAGCGCGGGCGGTGAATTTGAAGCCGTGGTTCCAAAGCCAGTATGCCGGACGGTGCCACATTATTGCGTGAAGTCCCGAATATAAAAGAAGCACTTTAAAAGCCGAAGGCGCTGCGGGGTCGCGTTCTCTTACGGCGTTTATGTCTTTTTTAAGGCCTGAAAACATATATTCATACCTCCTGAAAAAGGATAAAAAAAGCCTCCGCCACAGGTTTTCTGTGACGGAGGCGGTAAAAAACAAAAATTATCGCGGTTCCACTCCGGTTTGTCGCTTTGTCCGAATCGCTTGAATCCGGTGCCCTTTAACGGTGGCTTTCCGCAAAACGATACTTGCCGTGCTCAAAAAAACGGCTTTCCCGCTTCGTGCTCATCGGGTGCATTTCGCCGTGCTCAAACAAGCGAACTTTCAGCTTTGCGTTCGCCTCTCTGGTGAATGGGCGGGTCGGTTACTTCTCCCGGTCATCGCATTTAAAATATTAAATTTAATATATCATAATAAAAAAGATATTGCAAGAAAAATTTATCGGTCGTGGCCAAGCCTTCTGTAATGGCGATGGCGGCGAAGCTTTTTGTATTTTCTTATATTATATGCCCTGATGATAAGGACGATAACAACAAAGGCGCCGATCACTCCGAGGGGAATAAGAATGAAAATCCACCAGCGGAAGGTGCTTTTGTCGTTTTTCATTTCGGAATCGGAAGAGATGACGGAAGATTCCTTTACGATATGATATTCCGGCGAAACGGAAAAGCTTCCGGTGGACATATTTTCGCTTTTCTTTCCGAAAGAAACCTCAAGGGCAACGCTGCTCACTTCGGAAAGCTGGCAGTATTCGGGAATGTTGACCTTTACGGAAATGTCGGAAGAAGAAACGTCATCGGTAAGAAGAACGTTTATGGAAGCCATGGGATAAACGGTCATTTTTCCGAAAAGGTTTTCATCCTCATAAACGTTGAGTTCGGATTTTTTTACGGAAACGGGAATTTCGACGCTTTTGAAATTGTCAAAGCAGTAATCGAGAAGGGCGATGGAATCTTTATACTTTGCGTTTTTGTGCTTGCTTTTCATAACAACGCAGATAAGTTCCATGTTTCCGTCAGTGGCGGCGGTCACGGCGGTATGCAGCGCTTCTTCGGTCCAGCCAAGTTTTCCGCCGGTGGCATAATCATAGCCGAAGGTGCCGTTGTTTTCGCTGCCCACTATCATGGCGTGGTGGGTTCCAAAGCGGCGCTCGCTGTTCTTGTTGGTTTCGGGAATGGTCCATTCCCATGCGGAAAAATAGGTTTCAAAACCCGGAACGGAAAGAGCGTATTTTGTGATTATCGCCATATCCCTTGCGGTGGTGTAATGGTTCATTTCGGGCATTCCGGTGACGTTTGAAAAATGGGAACCGGTGCAGCCCAGCTCCGCAAGTTTTTCGTTCATAAGGCGGACAAAATCAAGCTGGCTTCCTGCGGCGGCATCCGCAAGACCCATGGCGCAGTCGTTGGCGGATTCTACCATTGCGCCGTAAAGAAGGTCCTCGACGGTACAGGTTTCGCCTTCAACAAAAGCAAGGTGGGTGCTGGCATAATCATAGGAAGCGGCTTCTTTTGAAAAAGTATATTTTGCCGAAGGGTCAAGACGCTCGAGCGCCATGGCGCAGGTGAGTATTTTGGTTATGGAAGCGGGTTCCATTTTTTTGTTTTCATTGCCGCCGATGATTATCTGGCCGGTTTTTGCATCGGCAACGCACCACGCTTCCGAAACGATTTCGAAAGAGGGCGCAGCAAGGGAAGTTACTGAAACGGAAAGCGCCGTTGCGGCGCAAAGAATAAGTGAAACGATTTTTTTAAACATATTTTTAATCCTTTTGCGGAAAAATTTTTTATTTATAGTTAACATAATAACATATAAACGCGCACTATGCAAAATCCTTTTCGGAATGTTAAAGAATATTTAATACTTTTTCGGCAAAAATAGGATAAAAAACAAAAGGAGATGTTTTAAAAATGAATAATTCCGTTACGTGGATGGACCGTATCGCCCTTGCGCTTATCGTAATCGGCGGTATCAACTGGGGACTCATCGGCGTTTTTGATTTTGACCTTGTGGCCTGGATTTTCGGCGGCCCCGAAGAAATCCTCAGCCGCCTTGTCTATGCGCTTGTGGGCGTGGGCGCACTTTGGGGTGCAACCCTTCTTTTCCGCCCTAGGGAAGAAAGAGCGTAAAAAAAGAAAAGCTCCCGAAAGGGAGCTTTTTTTAAACCTGTTTATCAAGAATCTCTCTGTATTTCCGATAGAATTCCTCGAAGGTGCCGTTTTCTATCTCTTCGCGGATTTTCGCCATCATCTCGTTATAAAACCAAAGGTTATGAAGAACGCAAAGGCGCATTCCAAGCCTTTCGTCCGCTTTAAGAAGGTGGCGGATATAACCTTTGCTGTAACTGCGGCATGCGGGACAGTGACAGTTTTCGTCAATGGGCGAAGGGTCATATTTGAATTTTTCCGCAAGGATGCGGACTCTTCCGTTCCAGGTAAAAACGTTGCCGTGCTGGGCGTTTCGAAGGGGAAGAACGCAGTCGAAAAAGTCAACGCCCAGGTGGACTCCTTCAAGGATGTTGAGGGGAGTTCCCACGCCCATGAGATAGCGGGGTTTTTCCTTCGGCATATAAGGCTCGACGGCGTCGATTATGCGGTACATATCTTCGGCGCTTTCGCCGACGGAAAGTCCGCCTATGGCGTAACCGTCAAGGCCTTCGATTTTTGCGATTTCTTTCATATGTTCAATGCGGATGTCGTCATAAGTTCCGCCTTGGTTGATCCCGAAAAGAAGCTGGCCCGGGTTGATGTTTTCCGGAAGAAGCGCAAGCCGGCGGTGTTCTTCGATGCAGCGGCGGAGCCAGCGGGTGGTTCTTGCAACGGATTTTTCAACGTAATCGCGGGGAGCGGGGTTTTCAATGCATTCGTCAAAGGCCATGGCTATGTCGCTTCCGAGTTTCGACTGTATCTGCATGGATTCTTCCGGGCCCATAAAAATCTTTCTTCCGTCGATGTAGGAGGTGAAATAGGCGCCCTCTTCTTTTATGCGGCGAAGGTTATGGAGTGAAAAAACCTGAAAACCGCCGGAATCCGTAAGAATGGGTTTGTCCCAGTTCATAAACTTATGAAGTCCGCCAAGGCGCGCAATAAGGTCCTCACCCGGCTGCATATGAAGATGATAGGTGTTCGAAAGTTCCACAAGGGTGTTTATTTCCCGAAGGTCGTCGGTGGAAGCTCCGCCGCGTATCGCTGCGGCAGTTCCCACGTTCATGAAAACCGGGGTCTGGATCTTTCCGTGGGGGGTTTCAAGTTCTCCGCGGCGTGCTCTGCCGCAGGTGGTGATGATCTTATACATTGTTTCCTCCGAAAAAAGGATTTTTATGAGGATATAATATCACAAAACGGATAAAATTGCGATATTTACCGAAAGAGATATTTGTGATAAAATAATTTCGTAAAAAAGGGAAAGGAGGAGATTTTGTGTACGAATTTTTTGTTGGCGGAAGAACGGAACTGGGCGGAAACCACACCGATCACCAGGGCGGATGCGTTCTGGGTGCTTCGGTCGAACAGGGGATAAGAGCTTTTGCAGAGCGTTCAAAAAGCGACCTTATCACCGTTGAATCCGAAGGCTTCGGAAAAATCGAAATGGAAATCGGAGATACCGACCCAAGAGCCGAAGAAGCCGAAACTCCCGCAGCTCTCGTTCGCGGAATCATGAACTGCTTTATTGAAAGCGGAAACGTCTTTGGCGGATTTGAAGCAAAAATCACCTCCGATATCCCGGTGGGAAGCGGAATTTCCTCTTCCGCCGCCTTCGAAGTTCTTATCGGAAAAATCATCAGCGGACTTTATTTTGAAAATTCAGTTCCGGCAATAAGGCTTGCCCAGTTCGGAAAAATCGCCGAAAACGATTATTTCGGAAAACCCTGCGGACTTATGGACCAGCTTATCTGTGCCGTAGGCGGAACGGTCTTTGCGGATTTTTCCGACCCGGAAATGCCCCAATACCGAAAAATCGGTTTTGATTTCGGAAAAAGCGGTTATTCCGTTGCGATAATCGACACAAAAACCAGCCATGCGGATTTTACCGAAGATTACGCCATGATTGTAAAAGACATGGGACTTGTGGCCTGGAACATGGGTCACACCCTTCTTTCCGAAGGTGACGAGGCGGAATTTATCGCCCAGTTCCCGATTTTGCGTCAGCGCTGCGGCGAAAAAGCCGCACTTCGCGCGCTGCATTATTATGAGGAAACCAGAAGAGCAAGCGAAGAAGCCGAGGCCCTTGAAAGCGGCGACTTTAAAAAGTTCCTTGAAATCTACCGCGAATCCGCAATAAGTTCGGAAGAAAAGCTTAAAAACATCGTTTCAGAAAAAGAACCCCAAAAGCTTCTTGAAAAAGCGATTTTTGCCGCAAGGGATTTTCTTGGAAAAGAGGGTGCGGCAAGAGTTCACGGCGGAGGCTTTGCTGGAACGGCTCAGGCGATAGTTCCTACAGAGCTCGCGCCGGATTTTGCCGATGCCATGGAAAAACAGGGTTTCGGAGTAATGTTCGTTCTTTGATTGACCTTCGGCGGCAATAATGATAAAATAAATCAGACCCTTATGAAAGGCGGTTTTTAAAAAGTGGATATGGTAATTCTTTATTACATAGCCGTCAACGTCGTTGCTTTCGCAATGTACGGCGCGGATAAATTTTTCGCCAAAAACGATATGTGGCGAATTTCCGAAAAAGCGCTTCTGGGCGTTGCGGCAATAGGCGGCGCTTTCGGTGCTTTTGCGGGAATGGAAGTTTTTCGCCACAAGACCAAGCACGCAAAATTCACAATAATCGTTCCGGTGCTCATGGCGGCGCATGCGGGATTTCTGGTCTATTATTTTAAACAGCAATGAGCAGCTTCAGATGTCCGCTTTGTAAAAGCGACCTTTTAAAAACCGACCGTTCTTTAAGATGTGAGCACGGCCACTGCTTCGATATCTCGGCAGAAGGTTATACCCACCTTCTTCCGGCGAACAAAATGAATTCAAAAGTTCCCGGCGACAGCAAGGAAATGGCGGCTTCCCGTTCAGCTTTTCTTGACGGCGGTTATTATGAGCCACTTAAAAAAGCGCTTGAAGAAACGGTGCTCAGCCTTTCGAAAAAAGAAGATACCGCGGTGCTGGATTGCGGCTGCGGCGAAGGTTATTATACCGCCGGCGTTGCAAAAGAGCTGAAAAACCGCTTTCCAAAGGCAAAAATCGCAGGTTTTGATATAAGCCGCCCTTCGGTGAAACGTGCGGCAAAACGCACCAAGGAAGCCGAATTTGCCGTGGCTTCGGTTTTCGATATTCCGGCAAAAGATGAAAGCTTCGATATCCTTTTAAACGTTTTCAGCCCGCTTTGCATCGGCGAATTCAGCCGCGTGCTCAAAAGCAAAGGATATTACGTTTACGTTGTGCCTGCGGCACGCCACCTTTGGCAATTAAAGGCGGCGATTTACGATACCCCTTATGAAAACAGGGAAGTGGATATCCCTTACGAAGGCTTTGAGCACGTTGAAACGAAGCGCCTTCGCTATAAGACCCTTATCCGCACGAAAAACGATATTTTTTCGCTTTTCCAGATGACCCCGTATTACTGGAAAACCTCCGCAAAAGGCGCCGAAAAGCTTTCAAAGCTTGAGACCCTTGAAACGGAAGTTGCCTTTGATATCCATATTTACAGAAAGAAATCATAAAGGAGATAACAAAATGCATTACGATTACGCAACCCGCGGAACCTGCTCCAAAAAAATCAGCTTTGATCTTGAAGCCGACGGCACCGTACATAACATCGTTTTCCTCGGCGGCTGCCCCGGAAACCTTCAGGCAATCCCGAAGATCCTTGAAGGCTGGAAAGCTGACGATATCATCGACCGCCTTTCCGGAAACGATTGCGCCGGAAGAGGAACTTCCTGCGCTGACCAGCTTGCAAAAGCTCTTGTCTGGGCAAAAGAACAGGAATGATTTTTTAAAAAAGCGAAGAGCCGCCAAAGGGCGGCTCTTTTTTTCGCGTTTTTTCGGTTGACACAATACCCCAGGGGGGTATATAATCTAAAACGGAAAACTTTTAACGAAAAGGGGTGATACCGTGGAATGCGAATGCTGTGCAAAAACAAAACACAGAGAGGGCGAAGAACTTAAATCTCTTCTCAACCGCCTGAGCAGGATAGAAGGTCAGGTAAGGGGTGTTCGCAAAATGGTCGAAGAGGACGCTTACTGCACCGATATCCTTGTTCAGGTGAGCGCGGTGAACGCGGCGCTCAACGCTTTTAAAAGCGAACTTCTTTCAAACCATATCCGCACCTGCGTAAAGGACGATATCAGAAACGGCGGCGACGAAACCGTCGAGGAACTTGTTTCGGTCCTTCAGAAGATAATGAAATAATATAACATTTTATATATGAAAGAGGAAAAACAAAAATGGAACAGTATAAAGTTACAGGAATGAGCTGTGCCGCCTGCTCCGCAAGAGTCGAAAAAGCGGTAATGGGCGTCGAAGGGGTAACCTCCTGCGCCGTAAGCCTTCTTACCAATTCCATGGGAGTCGAAGGCAGCGCGCCTTCCGAAAAAATAATCGCCGCAGTAACAGAAGCGGGCTACGGCGCTTCGCTTAAAACCGCCGAAACAAAAGCCGCGCCAAAGAAAAAAGCCGAAGCCCTTGAAGATAAGGAAACTCCGGTCCTCAAAAAGCGCCTTATCGCTTCGCTCGGTTTTCTTGCGGTTCTGATGTATCTTTCCATGGGACATTCCATGTGGGGATGGCCCGTTCCGGAATTCCTTTCCAAAAACTGCATTGCCCTCGGCATCGCTCAGATGCTTCTGGCGGCTGTCGTAATGGTAATAAACCAGAAGTTCTTTATAAGCGGCTTTAAAGGGCTTATCCACCGTTCGCCCAACATGGATACCCTTGTTGCGCTGGGTTCCGGTGCTTCTTTCGTTTACAGCACCTATGTTCTCTATCTCATGACCGAAAAAGTCATCGACGGAAACCTTTCCGCGGCCCAGCATTATCTCCATGAATTCTATTTTGAATCCGCCGCGATGATTCTTGCGCTTATCACCGTCGGAAAAATGCTTGAAGCAAGAAGCAAGGGCAAAACCACCGACGCCCTTCGTTCCCTTATGGACCTTGCGCCCGAAACCGCCACCGTTGTAAGAAACGGCGAAGAAATTTCCGTCGGCGTTGAGGAAGTGAGAAAAGGCGATATTTTTGTTGTTCGCCCGGGCGAAAAAATTCCCGTTGACGGAACCGTTCTTGAAGGTGAGACTGCGGTCAACGAATCCGCACTCACCGGCGAAAGCATTCCCGTTGACAAGACCGTCGGTTCTTTCGTTTCCGCCGCAACCATTAACCAGAGCGGATTTATAAAATGCGAAGCTACCAGAGTCGGCGAAGATACCGCCCTTTCCGGAATCATAAGAATGGTCGAAAGCGCCGCCGCAACAAAAGCTCCCATTGCAAAAGCCGCCGACAGAGTTTCGGCAATTTTTGTTCCCTCCGTCATCAGCATCGCGTTCTTTACTGCGGTGCTCTGGCTTGTGCTTGGTGCAGAAACCGGTTTTGCCGTTGCAAGGGGAATTTCCGTTCTTGTAATCAGCTGTCCCTGTGCTTTGGGACTTGCAACACCCGTTGCGATAATGGTAGGAAGCGGAGTCGGTGCCAAAAAGGGAATCCTTTTTAAAACCGCAGCCGCACTTGAAGAAACCGGACGCGCGGATATCGTTGTGATGGACAAGACCGGCACCGTAACAAAAGGCGAGCCTTCCGTTACCGATATCATTCCCGCAAGCGAAGTTTCCGAAACCGCACTTATGAAAATTGCCGCGGCTCTTGAAATAAAAAGCGAGCACCCGCTGGCAAAAGCCATTGTTAAAAAGAGCGAGGAACTTGAAATAAAAGCCGCGGAAGTTTCGGAATTCTATGCACTTCCCGGAAACGGCGTTACGGGAATCCTCGGTGGAATTTCCGTTTTCGGCGGAAACCTTGATTTCATCAAAAACACCGCGACCGTTTCCGAAGAAGATATCCTTGAGGCAGAAAGACTTTCGAACGAGGGAAAAACTCCCCTTTTCTTCAGCGGAAACGGAAGATTCCTCGGAATCATCGCCGTTGCGGATACCGTCAAGGAAGAAAGCCCCGAAGCCGTTGCGCGTCTTAAAAACATGGGCATCAAAACCGTAATGCTCACCGGCGACAACGAGCGCACCGCAAAAGCCATCGCCGAACAGGTGGGCATCGATGAAGTTATTGCCGGTGTTCTTCCGGAAGGAAAAGAAGAAGCGGTACGCCGCTTTAAAGAAGAGGGCAAAGTCATCATGGTCGGCGACGGAATCAACGATGCGCCCGCTCTTACCGCGGCTGATATCGGAATGGCAATAGGCGCCGGCACCGACGTTGCCATCGACTGTGCAAACGTTGTTCTTATGCAAAGCCGGCTTTCCGACGTTCCTGCGGCAATAAGCCTTGGAAGAGCCACCCTTCGCAATATCCGCCAGAACCTTTTCTGGGCGTTTATTTATAACAGCATCGGAATTCCCCTTGCGGCAGGCGCATTTGTTTCCTTCGGTCTTGAAATGAACCCAATGTTCGGCGCCGCGGCAATGAGCCTTTCGAGCTTTTGCGTTGTGACCAACGCCCTTCGCCTTAACCTTATCGATATCTTTGACCCGAAACGCGACAAAAAGAAAAAACATAAAGCCGCACCGGTCGCTTTGGCAACCGAAGAAAAAGAAGAACCGGTTCCCGAAGCTTGCGAAGAAACCTGCGAAACCGCAAAAGAACAGACCGAAACCGCCGAAGAGGTTCCGGCAGAAGTTGCTAAAGAAGTTTCCGAAGAAATCACCGAAGAAAAAGAGCCGGAACTTATCGAAAAAACTTTCGGCGTTTCGGGAATGATGTGCGGCCACTGCGAAGCCCACGTAAAAGAAGCCCTTGAAGAGATAGAAGGCGTTTTCGAAGCTTCGCCTTCGTTCCTTTACGATAAAGTGGTCGTTAAAATGACCGCCGAAGTAAGCGACGAAATGATAAAAGAAGCGGTGGAAAAAGCGGGTTACAGCCTTAAATAAAAAATTTTTTAAAAAATCAAAAAAACATGCAACAAATTTGCTTTTTTTGCGCACTTAATATATACTGTGCTTTTGGGCACAATATTTTATAAAAAAACAAAACTTCTTAATTAAAGAAAGGAATAATAAAAATGAAAAAAATTCTTGCACTTGTTCTTGCTATGGTAATGATGCTTTCCTTCGCAGCATGCGGCGGCGAAAACACCGAAAACGGCGGCGCAGCAGACGTTGCTCCTGTTGAAGGTACTCCCGAAGAACTTATCGAAAAAATCTATGCCGAACTTGAAACCGTTCCCGAATTCCCTGTAATGACCATGAACCTTGCCGACATGGATGCAGAAGCATTCCCCATGTACACCGGTCTTGCAGATAACTCCAAAGTTAAAGAAGCTGCTTTTTCCGAAGCAATGATGGGTTCCCAGGCATATTCCATGGTCATCGTTCGCCTTAACGACGCAGCAGATTCCGAATCCGTTGCAACCGAAATGGTAAACGGCATCGACACCAGAAAATGGATCTGCGTTGAAGCAGACGACCTTGTTGTTGCAGCATACGGCGACGTTGTAATGCTTTATATGGTAGACAGCACCTTTGGTCTTTCTTCCGAAAACGCTGTTGCAGCATTTAACACCGTTTGCGGCGGCGAAGCAACCGTTTATACCCGCTGATTTTTTTACCGTAAGCGAAAAGGGCGCATCGGAAGATGCGCCCTTATTGATAACCGAAATTTTCGGATATGAAGATGTGTTTTTTTAAATGAAAAAGACAGATTTATGTATCCGAAAGAAATTTTTTGGAGGTGCAAAAAACCTTGCTCTTTTCAAGCATACCTTTTCTTTATTATTTTCTTCCGCTGGTGCTGATTTGCTACTTTGCGGCGCCTAAAAAACTTAAAAACGCGGTGCTTTTTGTTTTCAGCCTTATTTTCTATGCCTGGGGCGAACCGCTTTACGTTTTTCTTATGGCGGCTTCAATAAGCCTTGCCTGGGGCTTCGGGCTTCTTATGGAAAGGGCAAAGGCCCAAAAGACGAAAAAAATCTTTATGATAATTTCCGTTGTAATAAGCTTTGCATTCCTTTGCTATTTCAAATATGCGGACTTTTTTATTTCGAACTTCAATGCCGCCACCGGACTTTCGATACCGCTTTTAAGAGTTGCGCTTCCGGTGGGCATAAGCTTTTATACCTTCCAGATAGCGAGTTATACCATTGACGTTTATCGCGGAACCGCCGCGGCAAAGCGCAATATCATCGACTTCGGAACCTATGTTGTGCTTTTCCCCCAGCTTATTGCGGGACCCATTGTTCGTTATAAGGATATCGCACAGCAGCTTGAAAGCCGCACCCACAGCCTTGAAAAAACCGCTTACGGAATCCAGAGATTCTGCATCGGTCTCGGCAAAAAAGTTCTTTTTGCGAACACCCTTGGCGAATTGGGAACGGTTTTCCGCGAAAGCGGTGAACAGACGGTTCTCTTTTACTGGATGTATGCGGTAAGCTTTGCGCTCCAGATATATTTTGACTTTTCCGGCTATTCCGATATGGCCATAGGTCTCGGAAGGATATTCGGCTTCACCTTCCTCGAAAACTTCGATTTTCCGTTCATTTCGAAAAGCGTCACCGAATTCTGGAGAAGGTGGCATATGTCCCTTGGAAGCTGGTTCCGTGATTACGTTTATATTCCCCTTGGCGGAAACCGCGTTTCAAAACCCCGCTGGTTCCTTAACATTTTCGTTGTATGGTTCCTCACAGGTTTCTGGCACGGTGCCGACTGGCAGTTCATCGTCTGGGGCGTTTTTTACGGAACGCTTCTTGTAATCGAAAAACTCTGGCTTCTTAAAAAGCTTGAAAAACTTCCTTCGGTCATAGGTCACCTTTATGTCATCTTTGTGACCCTTATCGGTTTCACCGTTTTCAACTCGGTGAACATCGGCGGAGCGATTGCCGACCTTAAAGGAATGTTCGGACTTTCGGGACTTCCTTTTGTTAACGAAGAGACCGTTTATTACCTTAAAAGCTATGCCCTCGTTCTGATTGCGGGTGCGGTGCTTTCCACCCCGGTGATAAAAAACCTTCTTCGCAAAATGAATGAAACTCCCCTCGGCGCAAAAATTATTTCTTTTGCAAAACCCGTCGGCTTTGCGGCGGTGCTCATTATTGTTACCGGTTATCTTGTGGACGGTTCCTTTAACCCGTTCCTTTATTTCAGATTTTAAAAAGGCGGTGCTGATATGAAGAAAAAAACAGAATATATCGTGACCGTCGTTTTAATGGCGGTGCTCATTTTCGGGTTCTTTGCCTTTGCGGTGCTCAAACCCGCGGATGATTTTTCCGAAAGTGAAAGACGTCCCCTTGATAAGTTCCCAAAACTCAGCTTTTCCACTGTTTTAAAAGGCGATTTTATGGACGGTTTCGAAAGCTATACTCTTGACCAGTTTCCCCTTCGCGATGCTTTTAGAAGCGTAAAAGCAATGGCAAGATATTACCTTTTCGGCCTTTCGGATAACAACGACCTTTATTTTGCCGACGGCCACGTTGCAAAGCTGGATTTTCCCGTTGACGAAAAATCCCTTGAATATGCCGTACAGCGTTTTAACGAGCTTTATTCCGCTTATATGGAAGGCAAAGCGAACAAGGTCGTCTTTTCCATGGTGCCGGATAAAGGTTTTTATCTCGGCGAAAAGAACGGCTATCCGGTAATGGATTATGAATTCATGGCGAATTATTTTAAAGAAAACCTTTCTTTTGCCGAACACGCGGATATCACCGGTCTTCTTTCTGTCGACGATTATTACAAGGCGGATACCCATTGGCAGCAGCAGAATATCACCGAAGTTTCGGAAAAACTTCTTTCCCTTCTGGGAGCAAAAAGCTTTGAGGACCTTGAAGAAGTTCTTGCCACCGAAAACTTTCACGGAGTTTATTACGGCCAAAGCGCTCTTCCTCTTCCGGCGGAAAAGATACTTTATCTCACTAATGCCAAGCTTGAAGCCATGACCGTTTATAACTACGAAACCGGAAAAACCACCGGCATTTATGACTTTGAAAAGCTTGAAAGCAAAGACCCTTATGAATTCTATCTTTCCGGCGCGGCTTCGCTTCTTGAAGTTATCAACCCCGCCGGCGAAAGCGGAAAACATCTTATCATCTTCCGCGATTCCTTCGGTTCTTCCGTTGCGCCCCTTTTGATGAACGATTATGAAAAAATAACCCTCATCGATACCCGCTATATCGCACCGGCGCTTATCGGAGAATACGTTGATTTTGAGGGTGCGGACGTTCTTATGCTTTACAGCAGCCTTATTCTTAACGACGCATATATCTTCAAAAAATAAAAACACATAAAAAAGGCGCTTCCTTTTGGAAGCGCTTTTTTGTTTTGTTTTTTATTCAGCCGAAAGCGGAGAATAAAATTCGTTTTTGTAATTGATATACTGTTCGGTGAAATGTTCGGTATCGCCGCGGTGGATACGGCGGGAAAATTCCTGTTCGGAAAGGGAATTGTTCTTATACTGAAGCGCAAGGGAAACGCCGATGCTGGAGCAATGTTTTGTGATTTGCTCGACGTCGATAAGGGTTCCCATGAAAAGAGAGCCTGCTTCATAAGAACATTCGCCGGCTTTAAGTCTTTCCATATGACGGCTGCGAACAAGTTCGGTCATTTCGGTGATAACGAAGCAAAGAGGTTCGGTCTTTGCGGAAATGCGCTTGTTCTGGTCGGAAGAACCGTTTGCGGCGGTGTTCATAAGGAAGATGACGGCGGAACTGAGAACTTCAAGTTCGCGTTTGCCCGCAATGGTAAGTCCCTTGCCTTTTGCGGACATATCCTCGGCGGTGTCGCGGATCTTGACGCAGTGTTCGGCGATATGGACGCAGTCATCGGAACGGTTGAGCATTTCGGAAACTTCTTTTGCCTGTGCGTCGGAAAGATCGCATTCGATAAGTTTAAGAAGATAAACGCGAAGGTTGTCTTCCATTCTGAGGATAGCGGTGTGCTGTTCGTTGATCCTTTCGCCAAGTTTCGAATCGCCGCCGTTAAGTCTTTCAAAAGCGCATTTTACACAGTCGGCGGTGACGTCCATAAGTTTTTTAAGAATGATCTCAGACTGTACGATAGCGACGGAAGGGGTTGCAAGAAGCATCGGAGCAAGGGCGGAAGTGTCGGAGTCGATCTCGGTTCCGTCGGAAGGAATGGTCTTCATGCAAAGCTTTTCCAAAAGTCCGGTGAAGGGAAGGAAAAGCACCGTCATGGTGACGTTGAAAATGGTGTGGAAGTTTGCGATGCCGCTCTTATTGATAGCCGTATCCCAGAAATCGCCGATGCCCATGCTCTGGATAGAGAAAACCGCAACGGTAAAGATAATGGTACCGATAACGTTGAAATAAAGGTGCGCAAGGGCGGTTCTGCGGGCGTTTTTGGAAGCACCGATTACGGAAAGGATAGCGGTTATGGTGGTACCGATGTTCTGACCGAGAATGATCGGAATAGCCGCGGACCAGGAAATCGCACCGGTTACGGAAAGCGCCTGAAGAATACCTACGGAAGCGGAAGAACTTTGGAGAACCGCGGTAACGCCCGCACCGACGATGACGCCGAGAATGGGGTTGCTGCCGAACTTGGTAAAGAGTTCGCCCATAAGAGGAGATTCGCGAAGGGGAGTAAGGCTGGATTCCATGATATCCATACCGATGAAGAGCATGCCAAAGCCAACAAGGATCTCACCGATGGTGCGGCTTGTGGATTTTTTGCTGAACATTGCAAGGGCGGCGCCGATTATTGCGCAGACCGGAGCAAAGAAATCCGGCTTGAGAAGGGTCATGATTCCGCCGGTGCCCGAAATTTCGGTAAGGCGAAGAAGGTGGGAAGTCACGGTGGTACCGATGTTGGAACCCATGATGATTCCGATCGCCTGGCCGAGTTTAAGGATTCCGGAGTTTACAAGACCTACGGTGATGACGGTGGTGGCGGAAGAACTTTGTACCAGCGCGGTGATTCCGGCGCCGAGAGCAACGCTTTTCCAGACGCTTCCGGTAAGCTTTTCAAGAATTTTGGTAAGCTTGCTGCCGGACATTTTTTCAAGGCTTGCGCTGAGCATATGCATTCCGTAAAGGAAAAGCGCAAGTCCGCCCAGCATTGATACGATGTCTAAAATTGTTATCAAGATAAATTCCTCCTGATTGGGATAAAAATATCTATATTTATCGCAGATCGCGTTTTTGTCTTTAAAAATATACGGTTAAAATGATTATAACTGATGAGCCTTAAAAATAAAAGAGAAAAGCATAAATTTTTTCACGAAAAATGCGGTTAAACCGAAAAATATGTGGTACAATATCTTTATAAAGGATAAAAAGGAGGTACGCCGATGAAAATCATAAAAATAATTTCTTTTGCGCTTGTTTTTTGCCTTTTGCTTTCTTCCTGCTCTTTTTTTAAAAGGGAAAAAGAAGAAAATATAATCGAAAAAGAAGAGGGCCTTTCGGCAAATATCGAAATAACCCCCGAAATAAAAGAAGAACCGAAAGAACCGCAGGAGGAAGAACCTCTTCCCGAAGAACCGGAAAAAATTGAAAACGATATTGCCGATATCGAAGAACTTTCGCCCTATTTTCAGGAATTCGCAAGCCTTGGAAGCGACCAGGTGCCCTGGGGTCCCGGAACGAATTTTAACGAAGAGGGAACGCCCATAGCCTGCGTAGACCTTCAGAAAACCTATGGAAAATACGACGCGGATTTTTACCGCGACGGGGACGAGCATGACAAAAAGGTTTATCTCACTTTCGATGAGGGTTACGAAAACGGCTATACCCCGAAAATACTCGACGTTCTTAAAGAAAAAGGCGTTTCGGCGGTTTTCTTTGTTACCCTTTCCTATGCAAAAAACGAACCCGAACTTATTCAGCGAATGATAGACGAAGGCCACGTTGTGGGAAACCACAGCGCACGCCACCCCAATATGACAAAGATAACCATGGAAGAAGCTTACGCGGAAGTGGCGGATCTTCATAATTACATTTCCGAAAACTTCGGATACGATATGTATCTTTTCCGTCCGCCGGAAGGCGCTTTTTCCGAACGCAGCCTTGCGCTTTTGCAGAAAATGAATTACCGCACCGTCTGCTGGAGCTTTGCCTATGCGGACTGGGATCCGGAAAACCAGATGGAGCACCAGAAAGCCTTTGAACGCGTTACAAGAAGCATCCATGACGGCGAGGTATTCCTTCTTCACGCGGTTTCCGAAACCAACACCGCCATTCTGGGCGACGTTATAGACCACGTAAGAGCCGAAGGCTTTACCTTTGAAAAATATCTTCCGTAAGCTTTGAGCACGGATAAAAAATGAGCACCGCAAAGCGGTGCTCATTTTATTTTCGGGTTATTTATTTGTTCTTTTTGGGTTTGGAAAATTCTTCGGTTGCGGGTGTGAATTCAAAGTTTATTCCGTTATCGCCTTTGCTGCCAAGGGTGGTGACGGTATATTTTCCGTCGTTATAATAAAGCACCGCTTCCTGAGGCCAGGAATGCATTCCGAGGGCAACGGGGATATCGCTTTTGACAGTTTTCAAAAGGTTGCCTTCGGCATCAAAGAAAGCGATTTTGTAACAGGGCGGCTCTGCGCCGTTTTCACCGTAGACCTGATCGGAACTTCCTTCCCAATAAAGAATGGTGTAGCTCATGTTTTCCGGGTCGCGCCTGAAAGCAAGAAGACAGCGGTAATCACCGTTTACGGATTCGACGTTGAAGGGGAATTTTTCTTCAAGAGAGAAGGTGAGTTCTTTTGTGGCGGGATCATAGATCCTGAGCGCGGTCTGGGTCTTGTAATAAATTTCGCCGTTTTTAAGGAATCCGCAGTAAGTTCCGATTCCGCCGTCGAACATATAGGAAAGTTCGCCGGTTTCGGCATTTCTCAAAACGACAGAGAATCCGAATCCGTCGCCGCCGCTGGTATAGGAAGCTTCATGAAGGGAATATATCTTATCTTCGGTGACGTCAAAGGCTTTTGAAAGATGTTCGTCCTCAAAGGCGTATTTCGCCTCCAGAGTCTTTTTGCGGAAGTCGAGGGTAATTTCACGGTGATAAAATTCCGAGGTCACAACGGCCTTCTTTCCGTTGTCAGAAACCGAAAGGGTCGCGGCGACGTTTCCGTTTTCGTCATAGCCCAGGGGATAGAAGTTTTCCAATTCGATATAGTTCTCGATCTTTCCGTTTTTCTTGAGGATAATGAATTTTGAAGAAGGAGAATCCGGATTTTCCGGGTCATATTTTTTGCCGCTGGCATAGGTCACGGAATAATCTTTGTCGTAGATATTTTCGGAATATTCCGAAAGAACGTAGCCTTCCGTTTTTTCAAGGTCATATTCCAGAGCGGAGGAAAGATATTTCCTTCCCTCGAATTCATAAAAATAGGAATTTTCGGAAAATTTGGGAAGGGCGTTTTCGCCGAAGCTTCCGTAGGGAATGGGGAAGTCGCCGATTTTTGAAACCTGTTCAAAATTTGAATCATAGGTATAGATAACGCCTTTTCCGGAAGGAGCTTTTCCGTCCTTCGGAATTTGGCAGACGGGAATATAATATCCGTTTTCGTCGGTAAGGGCAACGCTCATTGGCCAGACGTGGTAATAATCGTTTTCGGGAAGAAGGATCTGGCCGACGAGTTCAAAGTTTTCGTCAACGAAAACAACTTTTCCAAGGGTCATGAAAAACCTTGTTCCGTTTTCAAGAACACCTTCGCCGCCCCAGGAAGCAAGAACGTGGTCACCCTGTTTTTCCGGACGGAAGTTTTCCATATCCTTAAAAGAAACGACGCCTTTTGCTGGGAAGGAAAAGATGATGTCGCCGGTTTCGATTATGAAGTTGTAGGAAAAAACGCCGTCTTCAAGAAGATGAACGTTTCCGGGAGTTGCGGAAAAACCCTCGGACTTCCATTCGTCTTTCTGACCGCCAAGCCACATTCCCCTAACTTCGGCAACGCAGGCTTCTTCCAGCGGATCTTTTTCGGGTTTTTCGGGAACTTCTTCAATAAGTTTGTCCTCCGAGGAATTGAAATTATCGATCTGTTCCTGAGAAACCGGTTCTTTTTCATCTTCCTTAACGGGTTCGGAAGGTTCTTTTTCGCAGGCGCACAAAAGCAAAAGCGAAGCAAGAAGCATTATAAAAAGCTTTTTCATTTTTTCACCGCCGTTTTTAAAACTTATTTTTTGCTCTCTGTCTATAAAGTGTATAAACAGGCGGAAAATGTTGCAGATTTTTAAAAAAAATTTGAGCACGGGTGCGCCGTGCTCAATATTTTTATAATTTTATGCGGAAACCTGGCTGATTCCCTTGATGTCGGAAACGACCCAGCCGTATTCACCGCTGGTGACAACGCTTCCGCAGTATTCACAGACGGCGCTGCGGTTAAGGTCAAGGGGCGCGCCGCAGTTGGGACATTTTTTGTCGTCAACAATTTCGTCCTCTGCGGTAAGTTTCCCGAGGGTGCGGATAAAGGTCCAGCGATAGGTCATAAAGAGTTCGCGGTTCATATCGCCGCGGATGACGTTTCCGGTGCGGTCGTCGGTGACGTAATCGCAGATCCTCGAAAGAATTTCAACGGTTACGATATCGTTTTTGCTGTCGCAGGTGCAGCCGACTATGTTTGCGCTGAGAACGGAAACTCTTTCAACGTGGTTGGTCTGTCCGCGCTGGATATATCCTTTTACCTGACGGTCGGATTTTGCATAAAGCTCTTCGGTAAGGTGGGGACGAACGTCGGTAAGATCCCTTGCGCTCCATGCATCCTGGAAGCGGACGTAAAGATTCGAAACCTCGCCGAGGAACTTGGATTCGCTGAAAGCAGGGTCGCGGCGTTTAAGACCCGCAACGTCGTTAACAAGGGTTTCGGCTTGCTGGCGGGGAACGTTTACTCTTCTGTTTACGGAAGATTTTTTGATGTTTCGGCTGCCGGCAATGCTGCCGAGGATAATGGCGATAACTATAACGGTGATTATGATTTCCATTCCGCCGATATCGCCGTCGGAACTGTAATCGCCGCCGTCATAATAGTAATAGTTGTCGCTGTAGCCCGAATCCCAGCTGTCGTAACCGGAATCCCAGCTGTCATAACCCGAATCCCAGCCGCCGAAATCCGAACCGCCCCAATCGGAACCGCCGGCAAAATCGCCGAAATCCGCAAAGGCAACGGTGGACATTGAAAAAGCGAGAACAAGCGCAAGAACAAGGAGAAGTATCTTTTTTTTCATAAAGTTCACCTCCGTTTTATAATTCGATTTTATCAAAAAAACGCGGAATGTTCAATATAAGAGGACAAAATTTAACATTTATAATTTATTTTTAAAATATTCCGAAAAAAACTAAAAATTTTTCCAAAATAACTGTTGCATTTTTCGTTTTTATGTTACTTTATTAGTAGGAAGCGAAATTCGCGGAAAAACCGCGTTTTTGAAAAGAAAAGAAAAAAGGGAAAAGGGTGTGATTGTTTCGTGATTGTGACCCTTGCTGCCATGACCGGCGAAATTGAACGCGCCTTTATGACAGATATCTATATAAAATACAGCGATATTATGAAGAAAAAAGCCGAAAAGCTTCTTTCGAGCGAAACCGAAGCGGAAGAACTTGTTCAGGACGTTTTCATGAAACTTATCGAGCGGGCGGATTTTGTTATGGGAGTTGATGAAAAAAAGCTTCCGGCATATCTTATGGCCGCGGTAAGAAATTCGGTGATGAACCATTACCGCCGAAGAAACGTTGAGAAAAAGTATTTTACCGAAGTGGACGAGGAAGAGGCAATTGAATGGGTAAAAGATGAGGCGCCTCTTCCGGAAGAAATTTATCTTCAGAAGGAAAAAGCAAGCGAACTTTCGAAAGCGCTTCAAAAACTTCCGGACAGGGACCGGCTTATTCTTGAAGAAAAATACATTCTTGAAATGAGCGACGCCCAGATATCGAAAGAATTCGGCGTTTCGGAAACAAGCGTAAGATCTTATCTTACAAGGGCAAGGCGAAAAGCCTATGAAATTTTGTCAAAGGAGGGTGAATATGTCAGAAGATAAAAAATACTGTCTTTCGGATGAAGACATCGAAAAAGCATATGAAGATCTCCTTTTCAGAAGGGCAATGGCCCTTACCGCCGAAGAAGAAAGCCTTGAAATAGAGGAAGAGATCCTCGAAATGCCGCCTCTTTCCGAAGAGGACATCGAGAGAAAGAAAAAAGAATTCGAAGCACTTCTTCAAAGAACCGTTGAAGCCCCCGAAAAAGAAAAAACCGAAGAACCCAAAAAGAAAAAAGGCATCACTCTTGCCTTCGTCCTTAAAAAAGCCATTTCCGCCGCCGCAATGATAACCTTTGTGGCAATAATCTCCCTTTCAACCGTTGTTGTCGCTTCCGCGGACGCAAGAGAGATCGTAGCGGAATATATCTATTCCTTTGCCTATAACGAAGCGGGTCCCATTACCGAAATAAAACCCGCGGCGGATTCTGAAGACGAAACCGAACAGGAAGAGCCCAAAAAAGAAAAAACTCTCGGCGAATGGGTCGCGACCTACGTTCCCGAAGGCTACGTCTTTGAAGGCGTCGAAGAGTTTTCCACCATGAAGATAACCGAATACAAAAAAGGCGAAGAGGACAGCATTTATCTCAACGAATCCGGACTTACCACCGTTGCCCACGTTGACACCGAAAACGCGGACTACGTCGAAAGAATCGTAATCGGCGAAAGCGAAGCCCTTCTTGTTGTCAAAAACGGCACCACCAGTATCGACTGGTGCACCGACGACACCTTCCTTTCAGTAATCGGCGGCGCGGATAAAAATGAAATGATTGCCTTTGCCCGCGGAGTAAAAAGAGCCGACGGAAAACGCAGCACCAAATTCGTCGACCAGGAAATTTATTCCTATGACGATTCCTATGCGCCCACCTATATGACCAAAGGCTTCGTTCTCGGCAACATCTATGGCGAAAGCACCGACGATATCACCGTTGAATACAGCAACGGCGACAAGATGATAGTCATCGACCAGTTTACCGATGGAATCATGAGGATAGACGTTTCCGGCGCGGAAGTTAAAGAAAACGTAACAGTCGGCGAAAACAAAGCCCTGTTCATTATCAAAGACGGCGTTATTTCCGTAACCTGGGCGATAGAAAACCGCACCATTCACGTCTGGGGCAACGCAGACAGAGAAGAAATCATAAAAGTTGCCGAAAGCATTAAAAAAGTTGAATGAGCACCGAAAAGCGGCGCTCACCGGATAAAATCAAAAGCCCGTGCTCATTTGAGCACGGGCTTTTGATTTGTTGAGATTTTCTTGGGGAGAAATCAATCTCTGAAAGGGTCTCTTCCCTTATAGGAAGTATGGAGAAGCTCGTGAGCCTTATGGGAGTTCGGCTCGCCGAGGAATTCCTCATAAAGTTTCTGGACCTGGGTGTTCTTATGGCTCTGGCGAAGAACGCTTCTCTGGTCCTCGGAATAAAGTGCGGAGGCACGTTTCTGCATATAGGTATCAAGGATATCGTGGTCCTCATTGGGAAGGAATACGGGACGAACATAAGGCTGACCGCCGCCGTTAACACAGCCGCCGGGGCATCCCATGATCTCGATGAACTGATAGGGGCTTTCGCCTTTACGGATCTGGTCCATAAGAACTTTTGCGTTCTTCATGCCGTGTGCAACTGCAAAACGGAGGATCTGTCCGTTGATCTCGATCTGGGATTCTTTGATGCCGTCAAATCCGCGGACGGAAGTGAAAGCGATGGCACCGTGTTCTTTTCCGGTAAGTACGTGATAAACGGTACGAAGAGCAGCTTCCATAACGCCGCCGGTTACGCCGAAGATTACGCCTGCGCCGGAAGCTTCGCCCATGATATCCGCATCGAATTCTTCATCGGGAAGTTTGGTGAAAACGATACCGCTGCGGCGGATCATTTCGGCAAGTTCGCGGGTGGTGATAACTGCATCAACGTCTTTAAGGCCTTCTTCGTTCACCATTTCGGGACGCTCTTTTTCAAATTTCTTTGCGGTGCAGGGCATTACGGAAACAACGAAAATATCTTTGGGGTTAAGTCCGTTTTTCTCTGCGTAATAGCTCTTGATGATGGCACCCTGCATCTGATGAGGAGATTTGCAGGAAGAAAGGTGGTCAAGCTGGTCTGCGTAATAGGTTTCGCAATAGTTTACCCAACCGGGAGAGCAGGAGGTGATCATGGGAAGAACACCGCCGTTTTTCATTCTGTTAAGAAGTTCGGTGCCTTCTTCCATAATGGTAAGGTCTGCGCCGAAGTCGGTGTCATAAACTTTTTCAAAGCCGAGTCTTCTGAGAGCTGCGACCATTTTTCCGGTTACGGGGGTGCCGATGGGCATTCCGAATTCTTCGCCAAGGGCGGCTCTTACTGCGGGAGCGGTCTGGACGATGACGTGACGGCCGAGAGCCATTGCTTCGTCGACTTTTTCGATCTCGGATTTGAGCATGAGAGCGCCGGTGGGGCAAACGGAAACGCACTGTCCGCAAAGGATGCAGGGAGATTTATCGAAAGGTCTGTTTCCGGCAGGACCTACGATTGCGTTGAAGCCGCGGTTTTCATAACCGAGAACGCCGTTTCCGTGGGCGTTTTTGCATCTTGCAACGCAGCGTCCGCAAAGAATGCATTTGCTGGTGTCGCGGACGATGGAGGGGTTGAGTTCGTCAACGGTGACAGGGGTCTGGGCGCCTTTGAACATATCGGGTCTTGCGCCGGTAAGTTTTGCAACGTGGAGAAGTTCGCATTTTCCGTTCTTCTCGCACTGCTGGCAGTTTATGGAATGGTTGGAAAGAAGAAGCTCAACGGAAGTTCTTCTTGCCGCGGTGGCTTTGGGGGAAGAAATGCTGATTTCCATTCCTTCAAAAACCGGGAATACGCAGGAAGCAACAAGGCTTCTCATGCCTTTTACTTCAACAAGGCAAACGCGGCAGGAACCCTGGTTGCATTCGCCGTGGTTAAAGTCGCAAAGAGAAGGGATCTCGTATCCGCAGGCTCTTGCTGCGTCGATTACGGTAAGGCCTTCTTCGACCTGATAAGGCTGGCCTTCGATTTTAATATTGATTTTGCTCATTTCTTATGCCCTCCTTACTGATCTTTGGAAATTGCGCCGAATTTGCAGGAAGAGATGCAAAGTCCGCATCTTACGCAAACCTCGGGGTCGATTACGAAGTTGGTTTTGCCAACTATGCCGGAAATTGCGCCAACGGGGCATTTCTTTGCGCAAAGGCTGCAGCGTTTGCACTTCTCGGCATCGATGGAATATACGGTAAGGTTTTTGCAAACATGTGCAGGGCATTTTTTATCCTGGATATGTGCGAGATATTCGTCATAGAAGGAAGCAAGAGTGGAGATAACGGGGTTTGCGGCGCTCTGTCCGAGAGAGCAAAGAGAGTTGCTCTGGCAGGCGTTGCCGATGGTTTCAAGCTCTTCGAGGTCTTTCATGGTTGCGTCGCCTTCGGTGATCTTGGTAAGGATCTCGAGCATTCTCTTGGTACCGATTCGGCAGGGAGAGCATTTTCCGCAGGATTCGTCGCAGATGAATTCCATATAGAATTTTGCAACGTCGACCATGCAGTTATCTTCGTCCATAACAATTGCGCCGCCGGAACCCATCATGGAACCAAGGGCTACAAGGTTGTCAAAGTCGATGGAAACGTCAAGCTCGTCTTCGGTGATACAGCCGCCGGAAGGACCGCCGGTCTGGATTGCTTTGAATTTTTTGCCGCCGGGAATTCCGCCGCCGATGTCATAAACAAGTTCGCGAAGGGTGGTACCCATGGGAACTTCAACAAGGCCGACGTTGTTTACTTTGCCGCCAAGGGCAAAAACTTTGGTGCCTTTGGAACCGGTGGTGCCGTATTTGGTGAATTCGGCAACGCCGTTTCTGAGGATGTAAGGAACGGTTGCGAGAGTTTCAACGTTGTTTACGATAGTGGGTTTGTCCCAAAGACCGCGAACTGCAGGGAACGGAGGACGGGGTCTGGGCATACCGCGAAGTCCCTGGATGGAATGGAGAAGAGCGGTCTCTTCGCCGCAGACGAATGCGCCTGCACCAAGGCGGATATGTGCGCGGAAGCTGAATCCGCTGCCGAGGATGTCGTCACCGAGAAGGCCCTGTGCTTCAGCCATTGCAATGGCGTTGCGAAGACGTTTAACAGCGGTGGGATATTCCGCACGGACGTAGAAATAACCTTCGGAAGCGCCGATGGCGTAACCTGCAATGGTCATACCTTCGATTACGGAAAGGGGGTTGTCTTCAAGAATGGAACGGTCCATGAATGCGCCGGGGTCACCCTCGTCGCCGTTACATACAACGTATTTTTCCTTGCTGTCCTGGTTATAAGCAAACTGCCATTTGCGTCCGGTAAGGAAGCCGCCGCCGCCTCTTCCGCGAAGTCCGGAATCCAGAACGGTGGTAACAACTTCCTGAGGAGTCATTTTAAGGGCGTTTGCAAGACCCTGGTATGCGCCGCAGCCCAAAGCTTCGTCAAAGCTTTCGGGGTTGATAATGCCGCAGCCGTGAAGAGCGATTTTCTTCTGTTTTTTATAGAAAGGAATTTCTTCCTGTTTTGCGATTTTTTCGCCGGTTTTGGGATCGACGTAAAGAAGTCTTTCAACGATCTCGCCGCCGATAATATCTTTTTCAAAGATCTCCTCAATATCTTCCGGTTTTACAAGACGATAAAGAACATCTTTGGGATAAACACGGATGAAGGGACCCTGGGAGCAAAGACCGAAGCAGCCGACTTTGCGGACGGCAACTTTATCTGCAAGGCCTTTTTCGGCGATAAGACGGTTGCACTCTTCTTCAAGTTTAAGTGCGCCGGAAGCAACACAGCCGCCGCCTCCGCAGATCATGAGATAGGTTTTTCCGTCAGAGCCGTTGAATTTGGAATCAAGGATCTCTTTGCAAACGGCGGCTCTTGCCATAAGTTCGTCATAGGTTCTGATCATGCTTCTGCCGCCTCCTTTGCTCTGTATTCGTCGATGATGCCTGCGACCTGGCTTACTTCAACGTGAGGATAAACTTTTCCGTTGATGGTAACGGCGGGTGCAATTGCGCAAGCGCCGATGCAGCGAAGTGCATCTATGGTGAAAAGACCGTCATCGGTGGTCTCGCCGGGTTTGATTCCGAGAAGTTCGGAGAATTTGTCAACGATCTGCTGAGCGCCTTTTACATAGCAGGCGGTTCCCAGACAGCAGCCGATGACGTATTTTCCGTTGGGTTTGAGCGAGAAGAAAGAATAAAAAGTTACTACTCCGTAAATTTCGGCAACGGAAATGCCGGTGCGCTCGGAAACGACCTCCTGAACTTCCAGCGGAATATATCCGTATTCCTTCTGGATGTCGCTGAGGATCATGATGAGCGGAGTTTTTTCGTTTGCGTATCTGTCACAGATTTCATTGATCTTGACGACCGCGGCTTCGCTGAGATGAGCCATTTTTGATTTCCCCCTTGAACTGTTTTTTTGTTTCGTTTCTAAATCCACAAAATAAGAGAGCCCGCGCCGCTGTCAGCGTAGCTACCTCCCCAATTCTGTTAAATTATAAACCATATATAAATAAAAAGCAATAGCAAAACGGAAAAAACGTTAAAAAAATAACTAATTTTACATCAAAAACGTCAAAAAATTTAAATTTATAAGTTAGAAATGCCTAACGGCATTTGTAAAAGTTGTTAAAAAATGCAGTTAAAGAGTTAACGATTTTTGGAGATAAAAAAACCGCCTCCGAAAAGGGAGGCGGAATCTTTATGCGCTTTAAAAATTATTCTTCGTCAAAACCGGTGATTCCGGAAGAGGTGCGTGCGCCGCGGCTGCGAACTTCCTGGAAGCGTCTTTCTTCGTTGCGGCGGTTGATGAGATAAAGTGCAACAAGAACGCCGATAAGAAGAACTACAACGCCGATGATGATCCATACCCAGAAGGGGATTCCTGCGCCGGCGGATTTTCCTTCACCGACTTCGAACTGAACGAGAAGAACGGGAGAAAGGGAATCAACGTCGATGGAAGCGGTTGCTGCGGAAGCGCTGGGAACAAGGTTTACTTCAACGATAAGGTCGGGAGCAGCCTGATATGCGAAAGAGGAAAGTCCGGAAACATCGCGGATAACAAGGCGGTAAACTCCGTCCTCTTCAACAAGTGCTACGTTTGCAACGGCGTTTTTAAAATCGGTTTCGGGGTTATAAAGATATACGTTTTCGCCGTCGGTCATGTAATATTCGCCTTCGTAATCGTTAAGGGAAGTTACGTGAGCCATGCCGAGAACATAGCTTTCATATTCGGAAGAAGAGTTTGCCTGAGTTCCGTTGAGGGTGTAGTTTACGGTGCCTTCGGAAGAATCGTGGTATGCAAGACCGTCAACAAGAAGAGAAAGGTCAAATGCAGCAAGAGCGTCGCCGGAAGCAATGAATTTTGCGGTGGCGTCGTCGGTTGCGCTGTTGCCGTCAAGAGCGGCTACGCGAAGCTGAGGATTTTCACCGATGTCTTCTTTAAGAAGGAACTCGATTCCGGTTACGGGAACATCGCCGGAAATGGTGTAAGCAAGGCTGATGGGTTCAAATACTTCCGGTTCTTCAATTACGGGTTCGGAAGAAGTTTCGGAAGAGGTGGATTCGGGAACAGACTCGCTGGTGCTCGGTGCGGAAGATGCGGGAGCGGAAGAAGCGGGTTTGCTGGAAGCCGGCTTGCTGGAAGCGGGTGCGGAAGACACGCTGGGATCGGTGATGGTGATGTTATAGGTTGCGGTCTTGCCTTTATAAGTTACGGTAATGGTCTGTCTGTCGGCTTTTTCAAATTTGGTTCCGGCAGCGGGAGAAACGGTGAATCCGGAGGAAACGTCCTCGGTTTTTCCGTCGGATTTGGTAACGGTAAGAACAAGGCCTTCGGTGGTAAGAGTATCGCCGATTTTATAAGAGGTCTTGGGTTTGGTTTTGATTGCGATGGATTTGATGGCGTTGGGGTCGTTTACAGTAACGCCTTCGGTGCCGGTCTGCTTCCATTCGGCGGTTGCAGTAAAGCTTTCGCCGATTCCGAAGGTGAAGCCGGGCTGATAAAGGCCGTCATAACCTGCAATTTTCCAGCCCTGGAACTCGTGGTTTTTGTAAGTAAAGGTGTTTCCGGGAAGGGTTACGACATAGGTTTTGTTTTCTGCGGAATATTTGAAGGTAAGACGAACGTCTCTTCCTTCGCCTTCACCGGCCTTAAAGGTACCGGTAATGGTGTTGGTATCTTTGCCGGATTCGTTGGTATCGCGCCAGATAGCAACGGCGGTTACAACGTACTGGCCGACGTCATTTTTTCTTGCATCGGATTCGCTGAAGGTATATTTGGTGTTGGAATCGTAATATCTTCCGGCGATTGCCCAGCAGTCAAACATTTTGGTGCCGTGGGTGAATCCGCATTCGGAAGCGGTACGAAGGGTTGCGCCGCTTTCAATGGAATAGGGGCCGTCGGTATATGCGGAACCTACGCCGCCGTCACCGTTGTCATAAATAATAGAAAACTGGGTGCCGGTGGGAACAAGTCCGCCGAGAGAAGCTTCTGCCTCAACGCCGAAAAGGGGAACAGCGGTGAACGCAAGAGCAAGTGCCATAAGCACGGAGAAGATGCGTTTGATGTTTTTCATTAATGAGAAACCTCCTTGAAATTATAAAAAGATAAATTTCTACAATTAGGAGTATAGCACAAGTGTTTTGATTTGTCACACCTTATTTTTATAAAAAGGCGCAATATGGCGAAATGGAATAAAAGACTTGTAAAGGCGGCGGGATTTTGTTATAATTGACTTCATAAAATACATAAAAAACGCCGCTGTGGTGGAATGGCAGACACAAGGGACTTAAAATCCCTCGCCCTTAAAGCGTACGAGTTCGAGTCTCGTTAGCGGCACCAAACGAAGGGGATTCCCAAAGGAGTCCCCTTCGTTTTTTTAAAACGAGGCGAGAACGACGTTCGATAAGTGATGACCCGTGAACGCGAGCCGAAGTCTCGTCAGCGGCACCAAACAAAGGGGATCTCTCCGGAGATTCCCTTTGTTTTTGAGCACGGGGATTTCTCCCGTGCTCAAAGCCTGAAAAGCCGTGCTCGTTTGTTCGCAAAAGCGACATTTGACTTTGGCAAAAATTGATAATATAATGTTTAAGGTTTTTGATTTTTTTGAAGGGAGCTGTTTTTTTGGCCGCAGAAAGTTCCGCAAAACGAATAGATATGACCAAAGGTCCTATCTGGAAATGCATGATAAGTTTTGCGATACCGGTTTTTATCGGACATCTTTTTCAGCAACTTTATAATACTGCCGACAGCATCATCGTCGGTAACTTCGTAGGAAAAGAAGCTCTTGCCGCAGTTGCCAGCAGCGGAAACCTTATCTTTATGATGACCGGTTTTTTCATGGGACTTTGCATGGGTGCCGGCGTTATCATAAGCCGCTATCTCGGCGCAAAAGACTATGACAAAATGAGAAGGGCCATCCACACTGCGGTGGCTTTTGCTCTTTGCTGCGGAATAACCCTTTCGGTGCTCGGTCTTTGGCTTGCACCAAAGCTTCTTATTCTGATGAAAACGCCGGAAAACGTTCTTCCCCTTTCGACGGCCTATTTCCGGATATATTTCTTCGGAAGCTTTTTCAGCCTTACTTATAATGTCTGCGCCGGTATTTTGCAGGCGGTGGGCGATTCGAAAAACCCGCTCAAATTCCTTATTCTTTCTTCGGTAACGAACGTCGTTCTCGACCTTCTTTTTGTTGGGGTTTTTGATTTTGGCGTTGCCGGAGCCGCGGTAGCGACCGTAATAAGCCAGATGCTCAGCGCGTTCCTCGGTTTCAGAAAACTTATCAGAAGCGAGGGCCACTATCAGCTCCATATCAAGGAAATCAGGTTCGACTTCGAACTTCTTAAAGAGATCCTTCACCAGGGAATCCCCTCGGGAATTCAGAACTCCATTATCTCCATTGCCAACGTTGTCGTTCAGTCCAACATCAACGCTTTCGGCGACGACGCAATGGCGGGCTGCGGTTCCTATTCCAAAATCGAAGGATTCATCTTCATTCCGATAATGTCCTTTGCCATGGCGATAACGACTTTTATCGGTCAGAACCTCGGTGCCGGTGAACACGAACGCGCGCTCAAAGGTTCCCGCTTCGGAATTCTCGGTTCGATGATTTCGGCGGAAATTCTGGGCGTTATTCTCTGGTTCATCTGCCCATGGGTAATTCCGCTTTTCAACGATGACCCGGCGGTGGTCGCAATCGGCGTTAACCAGATGAGGACCGAATCCCTTTTCTTCTTTGCTCTTGCCTTTGCCCATGCGGTTTCCGCGGTAATGCGCGGTTCCGGAAGAGCAAAAATGCCCATGTATACCATGCTTCTTTGCTGGTGCATCCTTCGAGTGACCTATATCACCGTTGCGGTGCGTTTCTTCCCGGTAATAAACACCGTTTACTGGGCGTATCCCATAACATGGCTTCTCAGCTGCGTTATCTTCCTTGTCTATTACCTCAAAGCGGACTGGATACATACTTTCGATTATCGCGGATAAAATAAAAAAGGCGGCTTTAAAGCCGCCTTTTTGTTATTCCGGTGGGGAATCTTTACATTTTATTAACTACTTTGGCACAAAAAAGGTGTAAAATATTCGAAGATGTATTAAAAGGGGGAATCCCGCTTGTTCGGATATATAAAGCCCTACCGCCCGGAACTTAAGATCCGCGAAGCGGAGGAATACCGCGCGGTCTATTGCGGACTTTGCAGGGAACTTGGAAAAAGCTACGGCATTTTTGCAAGAATGACCCTCAGCTATGACTTTGCGTTCATGGCAATGTTCATGATGTCCGCAAACGGCGAAATCTGTCCCTCCTTTGAAAATTGCCGCTGCATGGCGCATCCTTTTAAAAAACAGTGCCGATGCCTTGAAAACCGCGCCATAAGCCTTTCGGCAAAGGCCGCGATGATACTGACCTATTACAAGATAAAAGATGATATCAAAGACAAAGGCTTCTTTAAAAAAATCGCCGGAGCTTTGCTTTTGCCTTTTGCTTCTTCCGCAAGAAAAAAAGCGCTTGCCACCGGTGAAGAAGCGCAGAAAATCGACCTTGCCGCAAAAAAGATGACCGAAGAACAAAGCGCGCTCGAAAGCGAAAAATGTTCCCTTCCGGATAAAGCCGCACAGCCTACCGCAAAATTCCTTGAAGAACTTATGGCGCTTTGCGCAAAGGGCGACGAAAGAATTTTCCGCCGCTTCGGCTATCTTCTGGGAAGATACATCTATCTTTGTGATGCCCTTGACGACCTTGAGGACGACAGAAAAAAGGGAAATTATAACCCTTTCATTTTTGCAAACGAAAACGCAAAGGAAGAAGCAAAAGCCGCCCTTAACCTTACAACGGCGGAACTGGGCGACGATATTTCGCTTTTTGAACTTGACAGATACAAAGAAACAGTGGAAAATATAGTCTGTATGGGACTTCGCAGCGAAGTTCGAAGAATAACCGAAAAAGGGGGAGAAGAAAACGGAAAATCCTTATAAAGTCCTTGGCGTTTCCGAAAGTGCCACCGATGAAGAAGTAAAAAAAGCTTACCGCGACCTTGTAAGAAAATATCACCCGGATAAGTACGTGGACAACCCTCTTGCGGATATCGCTGCGGAAAAAATGAAAGAGATAAACGCCGCCTATGAACAGATACAAAAAGACCGCAAGGCGGGAAAGACCTCTTACGGAAACACGGGTTACGGCGGAGCCTACGCAGGTTATAATAGTTACGGCGGAAACGGTTACGGCGGAAACTATTCCGGAAACAGCCAGTTTGCGGATATCCGCAGACTTATCCAGCAAAACCGCATTGCGGAAGCAGAAGAGCTTCTTGACGGAGTTCCGGAATATAGCCGCAACGCCGAGTGGTACTTCCTTAAAGGAAGCATCTATTACAGACGCGGTTGGCTCAGCGAAGCTTCAAGATGCTTCCAGCGGGCTTATCAGATGGAACCGGGAAACCAGGAATATGCTGCCGCTTATCAGCGAATGGCTTACCAGCAGCAATACGGTTCTTCCCCGGGAAGAACAAGCGGAACGCAGATCTACGGCTGTCCCTGCGATTGCTGCGATTGCTGCACAACGCTTATGTGTATGGACTGCATCGGCGATTGTCTTTGCGGAAACGGCTGCTGCTGATTTTTTGGCAAAAAAATTAAAGGAAAGGAGAAACGCATATGACCAAAAAAAGCCAGAAAGTGGCGCTTTGCGGAATGATAGCCGCGCTTTGCACCCTTTTGATGTTCATGACCGGCGTTTTTCCTTTTGCAACCTATGCGATGCCCTGTCTTGCGGGACTTTTGATGGTCACCGTTGCGGTGGAAACCGGCGCAAGCTGGGGATTCACCCTCTATGCGGCGGTTTCCATCCTTTCGATGATTCTCACCCCGGATAAAGAAGCAATGCTCATGTTCGTAATGTTCTTCGGGCATTACCCCATAACGAAATTCTGGCTTGAAAAAATAAAATTCAAACCTCTTTCGATGCTTTTAAAAGTCATCGTTTTCAATGCCTGTATCGTTGCGGCATACGTCATAATCATCTTCGTTTTCCAGATGCCCGATATCCTTACGGAATTCGGCGATTTCGGAAAATATTCGGTGGTGATACTTCTCGCTTTGGGCAACGCGCTTTTCTTCGTTTTCGATTTTGCCCTTACCCAGATAATGAACGTTTACGTTTATGTTTTCCGCCCGAAGTTTTTAAGACGAAGCGCAAAATAAAAACAAAAAAAGCACCGCATCTGCGGTGCTTTTATTTTTTTGATATCAAAGAAGGCTGTCTCTTCTGCAGGGAGAAGTTACCTTCGGCTTTTCCTCAACTTTTGCGGAGCTCTGGAGTTCCTCGAGCATTTTTTCGGAAAGCGGGATAGCCTTGTGGCATCTGGGGCAAAGATAGGTAGAGCGGTTATATCCGGCGGGAATGATCACGGGTTTTCCGCAATAGGGGCAAAAAACTTCAAGACCCTCGTTTTCATCATCGTCCTGGAGGTAGATAGACATATTTTAACCACCTTTCATAATTTACATTACATGGTCAGTATATCATAAGGAGCGGCGGTATGCAAGAAGCAAATCAACCATTTTTCCGTAGCTTCTCACTCCGTCTTTCTGGTCGTTGAGTTTAAGATAGGTGTCGTTGACCGCGTTTGAAACCTCGGCAACTTTCGTATCGTGGGCGTCGATATAGGCGTTTTGCGCCCTCATATCCGCGTCGAGATAGGGGGGATATTTTATCCGCAGTTCGTACCAGAGTTCATAATCCGCGGAATAAAGCGCGTTCATGGAGTGAAGAAGCGCAAAAGCCGTTCCGCTGTAACGGAAATAATCGTCGTCGCTTCTTATGCAGGCGAGATAGGCGATAAAATTCGCTTCCGACTCGTTCATGAATCCCCGAAGGTGGCTTTGTTCGTGCATCATGGTGGCGCCTTTAAGAAAATCGGGACCCGCGGTGTTTACGTTTGCTTCAAAAGTATAGGGCGAATAGACCCCGGAAATTTTAAGGTAAGCCATGGCTTCAGAAAAGAACACCGGTTTCGGCGTGCCGAATTTTCCGAATCCCATTTCCATAAAATCATAGCCGGCGGCAAAGTTTTCAAAATTTTCCTTTGCGCGCCGCGCCATATTAAAATCGGTCGGAGCAAAAACCGTTTCGCCGCTTTCTTTGTGGAGAAGGTTTTCGCCGTAAACGGCAGCTTCATCAAGAAGAAAAGCGCAAAGGTCATAAAGTTCCTCCGCGGAAGAATCCCTTGTTTCAAGACCGGTTTTTTCGGAAAAGCCTTCGCGGTAATAGTTCGTTCCGCTGAAAACCGCAAAAAGAAAAAATATCACGCAGGCTATGGAAACAATGTTTTTGAGCACGGAACAAAAATATTTGAGCACGGCAGATTTGCCTTCTTTTGCTTTGAGCACCAACCGGATCACCCATTCGGCAAGAAGCAAAACCGCCGAAAGTATTCCGGCTTCCATAAGCGAAAAAGGAAGGATTCCGGTGACGCTTCCGAAAATTCCGCCGAGGTTCTTATAGATTGCTTCGTAATACCAATCCGCAAAGCCGGAAACAAACCTTGCCGATGCCAAAAGGGCAAAGCCAAAGGGCAAAAGCAGCAGAAAATAAAAAAACGGCGTTTTTAAAAAATCTTTGATTTTTGTTTTCATATCATAAAATTCAGGGCGGAAAAAATTCCGCCCGCTTTTTTATTTTGTTACGTCGATATCGTCAAGCTCCACAAGAAGCTTTGCATAAACGAGCATGGTATCGAAAAGAAGCTTTGCCGGGGTGGATTCGTCCGCCTGGTGAATGCTTCCGCGGAAAAGTCCAAAGGGGCTTTCGTAATCCGGGTCTTCCGGACCAAGGGCGCAGGCGTTGGGAAGATGCTTTGCATAGGTGCCGCCGCCCATGGTATAAGGTTTCCAGTGGTCTTTGTGGAAAACGCTGTTGATGACTCTCATGCAGGTACGTACCTTGTCGGAATCCGCAGGGGAATAGGCGGGTTTGGTATCGGCAACATCAAAAACGGTGACGTTATAAGGTTCAACGGTTCTGATGATTTTTTCAAGAAGTTCTTCGCCGTTTGCGGTAACGGGATAGCGGATATCGATGGAAAGATTGAGGATTCCTCTGTCAATGGAGATAACTCCGCCCACGTGGGTAAGCTTTCCGCTGGGTTCGTCTTCGGCAGGGACGCCGAGAGCCGCGCCGTTGTAATCGGAGTTTACGAGTTTAAGGAATTCCATGGCGGATTTTGCTTCGCCCTCAAAAACTTCGGCATCAAGAAGCGCGTTGGCAAGAACGCCGATGGCGTTGATTCCGTTTTCGGGAATGGAAGCATGAACGGAAGCGCCGTTTGCAGTGATTTTTACAAGGTCGCCCTCTTCGCAAATTTCAATGCGTTTGTTTCCCGCAAGTTTTTCGGCAAGGCATTTTGCGCAGACGCCTTTAAGGGTTGCGGTGCATTTGTCTGCAACAACGTTGCGAACGGTGCCGCCCTCAAAACCGACGATTTTTTCGTCATTGCAGGGAATTGCAAGACAGAGGCGAAGCCCGCCTTTTTCGCCGTGGCAGATGGGATAGTTTCCGTCGGGAGTGAAGGAAACGTCCGGAAGATTTTCGGTTACTTCGACATAATGAAGAAGGTCGTTCATTCCGCATTCTTCCTGGCCGCCAAGGAAAAATTCAATTTCGCGCTTAGGCATAAGTCCAAGGTCTTTAAGGCAGCGGACAGCAAAGATAGAAGCCCAGAGAGGACCTTTGTCGTCAAGAACGCCGCGTCCGATCAAAAGGTCGCCGTCAACGGTGAGCTGATAGGGAGGATAGTTCCAGTCGTTTCCGCAGGGGACAACATCGAGGTGACCGAAAATGCCGATTTTTTCTTCGCCTTCGCCAACGTTTGCAACAAGGCAGAAGTTATCAAGATTCTTTACCGGGAATCCGTAGCTTTCAACAAGTTCCTTTGCGGCGGCAAGAACGTTTGCGCTTTCAACGCCGAAAGGATATTCCCCTTCTGAAACGCCGAAGGTGGCAACGGAGGGAACGGCGATTATTTTAGAAAGGTCGGCAATAAATTCGTCCTTGTGTTCCTCTATCCAGTTAATTATGCGTTTTTCGTTTTCTGCGCTGAGCATTTATCAAGACTCCTTTCGGGAATGGATTTTTACGGTTTTATTCTATCACATTAAAGCACAAAAGTGAATAACGGAAAGTGAATATTTTGTAAAATAAAAAAAGACACCGCTCTGCGGTGCCTTTTTAAATCGTTCAAAAATTATTTTTTCTTCGAAACCATAATGCCGGTCACTGCTGCAAGAGTAACAACTGCGGGAACAAGAACGAGAGCACCGGTGTTGGGGTTTGCTTCTTCGGCTGCGGCTTCGGCTTCACCGCGAAGGTCGATTATTACCGGGTCTTCAGCAGGAGCCGGATTAACGGTGGATTCGGGAGCGGGCTCAGCGGTTTTTTCGGTAACGGTGAAATCGGAAACTCCTCTGATGAAAACTTCGGATCCGGCAGATACAGTAAGGGGGGTGCGGATTAAAACAGTGATCATGTAATTGCCGGGGGTTTTGAAAGTAACGCGGAATTTTATGTCTTCGTCTTTAAAAGGAAAGCCTTCGAAGGGACCGAAAGTTTCCTTGTCGGTGATGTCATACCAGTCGCCGTTTCCGGTTTTGTCATATTCAAGTTTTTCGACAGCGGAAGGGTCGCTGAAAGAGAGCGAACCGCAAACCATTTTGTTCTCCATTTTGGAGTCGCCGTTTACGCGGGTCGTGACAGTGAACTCATAAGGAACTCCCGCGGGGAATTCTTCACTGTAAAGAGAGGTGAAAACTCTTGCCACGGAAGGGGTACTCTGGGTATCGGCAAAAGCAACAACGCTCATGGAAAGCACCATAATAAACGCAATGACCATGCAAAGGATTTTTTTCATTTTTCATATCTCCTTTCCGAACAGAAAAATCTGTATCCATATTTTCATTATAACTGACAGAAGTTTCAAGTCAACAAAAATTTTTGCCGAAACAAAAAAAGACACCGCGGTGCGGTGCCTTTTTTTAATCAGTTACAGATTATTTTCTTTTGGAAACTATGATGCCGGTTACTGCTGCAAGAGCAACAACTGCGGGAACAAGAACGAGAGCACCGGTGTTGGGGTTTGCTTCTTCTTCAGCTTCGTCTGCGCCGTCAAGATCGATGATGACCGGATCTTCAGCAGGAGCGGGGTTGAAGGTGGGGTTGATGGAATCAATTACACGGTAACTGCCGTAGATGTCGCTGTTTTCGACCTTGCTATAGTAGCTAGCTTCGATGGTTTCAAGCCATGCCCATAAAGAGGCTTCGCCGGTTTTGTCAAAAGTTGCGCGGAAACGAAGGGTGCATTCGACTTCGTCGGAGTTTGCGAAACTTATGCCTCTACCGCTAAGAGCATTACCCAACAGTTCTGCTTTTATGTT
>JAFUIS010000018.1 GCA_017468365.1 Oscillospiraceae bacterium
CACAGTAAGGTCTATTGAAAGATTATTAAAATCCATCGTCAATGATGAACTCCACATCCCCGTTCACGCTTCAACCCATATGCTCCGCAAAACCTTTGCCTATCACTTCCTGATGGCAGCACCCGACCGCAACAGAGCTCTGGAACTCCTTTCGATGCAGTTAAACCACAGCAGCATCGTTTACACTTTGCGCTACATTGGAATCACGTCGGATGAGATATTGGAAGCTTGTTTCAGGATCAATCTGGGCTTTCCGCCAGTAGATGCAGAAGCAAATATTGATGATAATACTATTCCTTTCAGGAAGCCGTTTTTTCAGAAGAGACGCCTTTAGAGGCAGAGTGTTCCCAGGGGATAATTTTTAGCTCGAAAGGAACGAACTCTTCAAAATTTAATGCAAGTTCGGTAGGGGAATCAGCGGTTTCGACCTTGAAGTTTTCAATGGTGCCATTATTTTCCATGCTGCACCAGCCGAAAAGATCAACATCGATACCCTTGATTGTTTTCGCTCTTCCGGAGATAAACTCAACCCAGGCGAGAAAAAGTTCACGCATTCGTTTGCTTGGTATATAAAGATAGATTTCTTCACCGTTTCTTATTGCGGAGCGGAAAATTAATTGAATCATTTCGGTAAGACCGAAGCCGTTATCACAAACGCTGACGCCTTTGCTTTTAAAATAGGTCGATAAAATCGGCCTGGAATATAAATTTATCATATAGGCGACCGCATGCCTGTCCGCGAAATTATTTGTTGCTTTCGCATTACAGGAAATAAAAGAAGTATTATAGCGGCCGCAGGATACTTTCTCCATAAATTCGGTATAAACCGTCCAGATACAATCGCCGGAGTGGATAACGGTGTTATCAATAAAACGGCGAAGAGCATTGTGCATCATTTTTGATGATTTGTGGTTACGATACCAGGTTTTGCTCAGGGAGCCTTTTCTTGAACCAATATTACCGTTCTTTTTTCCTTTGTCATAGTATATTTTTATTTTGGGAAGAAAGTCCACGTGTTTTTCGGGTTGCGGAACATTCGTTAATGAATATTTTCCGTTTTCTTCCTTTACATAGTATCTGTCAAAGGTAAAACCTTCTGATTTAAAGTAAGCATACGCCGGCTGCAGTTCGAATAAGTGGGTGAGAAGGAAAATCTCATCGAGCTCGTACAAAATGCTTGCGGGGAAAACCTTGAAAATATATTTGTTTCCTTCGCTTTCAACGCACTGAACATATCCTTTATAACAATCTTCTTTTAATTTGGAAAAGGCACCGATGTATCCTTTTTCGTTCTGCTCCTCGGGCTTGGGATCATATATCCAGAAAGCACGATTGTTTTCATCGAACTTTAAATAGTTTTTAAAAATCACAGGATAATCACTGTGGTATTTATCCTCATAATCTTCAACTAAAGAGTTTGGTGCTTCGTCAATAATCAGAGTATATCCGTGTAAAAGATCCGAAATATCCTCCATTTGCTGGAAGAAAAGCTGGTGCGTTGTTACAATATTTTCCCGGTTTTCCAATAAAAACTTAAAAATTTCAGTTTTGTTATGGCTGTCGGGGTTGGGTTCCTTAAAATGAAGCAAAGGACAAGATTCTTTTACTCTGGGTATTTCGTCGAGTTTGGGAGTTAAGAAAATGAATTTCTTCTTCCGGTTACAGTTTATGTAGCTGAAAATGGCTGTTGTTTTTCCTCCTCCCATAATTTCGTCTACGATATGAATCTTATTTAGTTTGATTTTGGGCATAAAAAGCCTCCTTTAATAATATTTTAATTTCGGAAAAATATTTTCCGAAAATGTTACAAAAAAGTGCGATTTTTGGCTTAAATAAGCCATTTGTTAAAAATGAAATATAAAAGAAAAAAGCATTATTCATAAAAAACAGAAAGAAACTTCTCAACAGAGAAGCAACCTAAATTGTTTTCTAAGAATAATGCTTTCTACCGACTATGTCATTAGCATGTTTTTCTTTGCACTATAAGTATAGCACAGGTCGAAGAATAGTCAACACCTAAATAAGAACAAATGTTCGACATTTTTTAAACTTTCTGTAAATTATTCCACATGTTTTGAAATAAAAACGACATAGAGCTTTTGTAAGCGGTGATGTATGGGTGAACAAGAAAATTTCCGTTTATCACCCTGGCCGGTAGGCCGAAAATGCAAAAATAAAACCGCAGCGGCAGCGAGGACATTTCGGGAGCATGGTGTGCCGGGCGGTGAATGTCGAATTATTCGGAAAAGCTTGAATATGAATATTTCCCGTGTGCTGGCTTACAATCAAATAACCGTTTTATAAACAAAAAGCTCCCTTTCGGGAGCTTAATTTTTAATTGAGATTTTTCTATATTCAGCCGGGGAACAGCCTATTGCCTTTTTGAACTTGGTAGAAAAATAGCTTCCGCTTGAAAAACCGGTTTCGTAACAGATTTCGGTGATAGTTTTGTCGCTTTCGGTAAGAAGAACAGTGGCCGCCTTTATCCGGACTGAATCCAAATAATCAAAAGGTGTTATGCCCATACTTTCGGAGAACTTGCGGAAGCATTCGCGCCTTGAAATATTGGCTGATTTTGCAATATCGCCGACGGAAATATCTTCGGTGTAATTTGCTTTTATATAATCGGTCATTTTAGAAACGGTGTAGTTAAAGCCACGAAGATCCGGAGCTTTCTGCAAATCGTTATTATCATGCAAAAGGCAGATTTCTCTTGCAAGCATTTCCCGGACGAAAAATTCGCTGTATTCGGTTTCCGGAACCTTTATTTCAAAAAGCCTTTTCATGTTATCAAGAAAAACAGAATGCCATCCGGTGTTTTGAGAAAATTTTACGAAGCGGAGATTTTCGCTTTTTATGACCGGTTCAACGTATTTTTTGAAAAGAAAGTTTTCGCTTTCGCTTCCGGTGATGAAAGAAGAATCAAAAACCGCAGTGAGAAATTCGGATTCCTCATTTTCGATTTTTGTGTAGCCATGGAACATTTCCGAATTTACAAAAAGCCCTTCACCTTTTTCAAGAATCATTTCAACGTCGTCTACAAAAGCTTTGACTCTGCCTTTGGTGACAAGGGTAATTTCAAATTCCCTGTGCCAATGAAGAGGAACTTTTTCGCCGGTATAAGCGGAAATATCAGAAAAATAGAGCGCATAGGGAAGGCCTTCTGTCGTATGAAGGTCATATTCATAAAGGCTTTTTCCCATTTTTATTTCTTTGATTATCCTGAACAAAGCAAAAAACTCCTTTGGCACTATTTCTAAAAAATATGGCATAGTTTTAGTATTGTTAAAATTATATCATGGTTATAATTTTATTGCAAACCAAAATTTGAACAAGGAGAGAAATGATTATGAAAAAAGTAATTATCGCACCCAGCACCTATATCCAGGGCAACGGCGAAATCAAAAATCTTGCAGAACATTTTCTTAAACTCGGAAGCAAAAAAGCATATATTATTGCTGATGCTTTCATCAAAAATAAATATGAAAAAGAAATCATCTCCAGTTTTGAAGAAAAAGGCACCGCTTATGAGCTCGTTGCCTGCAGCGGCGAATGCTGTGATGATGAAATCAATAAACACATTGAAGCCCTCGGTGAATCTGACGTTGTAATCGGTATCGGCGGAGGCAAAACCATCGATACTTCCAAAGCAGTCGCATATTTCAAAAATGTTCCGGTAATCATTGTTCCCACTGCCGCATCCACTGATGCACCCTGCAGCAGACTTTCCGTAATCTATACCAACGAAGGAACTGTTGACAGATATCTCTTCCTCAAAGCAAATCCGGATCTTGTTCTTATGGATCTTGACATTATTGCAAACGCACCCGCAAGATTCCTTGTTTCCGGTATGGGCGATGCAATGGCAACCTATTACGAAGCAATGGCTTCCAACCGCACCGGTTCCCTTGTTATGGCTGGCGGATATGCTTCCAAAACCGCTCTCGCAATCGCAAAACTCTGCCGCGACACCCTTCTTGAAGACGGCGTTAAAGCAAAACTTGCCGCAGAAAACCATGTCTGCAGCGAAGCTTTTGAAAACATTGTTGAAGCAAACACCTATCTTTCCGGTATCGGTTTTGAAAGCGGCGGCGTTGCAGCTTCCCATTCCGTACATAACGGCCTTTGCACTCTTGAAGCATGCCATCATTTCTATCATGGCGAAAAAGTTGCGTTTGGCGTAGTCTGCCAGCTTATGATGGAAAACAACCCAGACCTTGACCTCATCATTAAATTCTTCAAGAGCGTAGGCCTACCTGTATGCCTTAAAGATTTCGGCATAGAAAACATCACCGATGAAGAACTTATGCAGGTTGCGGAAACCGCGGTTGCACCCGGCGAAACTATTCACGCAATGTATATGCCTCTCAGTCCCAAATACGTTTTTGATGTAATCAAAGCGGCAGACGCATACGCAAGCAAATTTTGATTTCAGAAGGAGAAATATCAGATGAAAGCAGCAATTTACCACGGAATCGAAAATGTAACCGTTGAAGAAGTCGCAATGCCCGAATGCGGCGATTATGATGTTATTATCAAAAATGTAAAATCTGGTATCTGCGGAACCGATATCGGCGCATATTATAACGGCGGCGAAGCAGCAGGAATTTTCCCGGAACATCAGTTCGGTCATGAAATGGCAAGCGTTGTCTATAAAGTAGGCGCAAAAGTTGACCCGGAAATCAAAGAGGGCATGAGAGTTTTCCTTAACCCCTGTCTTTCCAAACGTCCTGATTGCGGACTTTCCATTCTTGAAATCTGCGATGAATGCGGAGCATTTTCCCAGTATGTTCAGGTTCAGGACGCAAAACTCCATTACAACCTTTTCCCGCTTCCCGAAAACGTAAGTTTCAACGAAGCCGCACTTATCGAACCTTTCGCAGTAGGTATGCACGGCGTAAACATGGGCAAAGCAAACTATTCCGACAGAGTTGTTATCTACGGCGCAGGCATGATAGGTCTTTGCACTCTTGCAGCCTGCCAGAGCAAAGGAATCAAAGAAGTCGTTGTAGTTGACATCAACGAATGGCGTCTTAAAAAAGCGGAAGAAATGGGCGCAATCCCTTTCAATGCAGCGAAAGGCAACCTTAAAGAATTTCTTCAGGAAAAATTCGGCGCAGATATTAAGAGCGCAGCAGGCCAGAGCGCTGTTGACATCGACCTTTATATCGATACCGCAGGTACTAAGACCATTATTCCCGAAGTTCTCGGCATGGCAAAGAATCGTTCCAGACTCGTTATCGTTGCGCTTTACCATCACGACGTAACCATCAATCCTTATCAGATCCTCGGTGCCGAAATGGATGTAGTCGGTTCCTTCGCATACGCAAACAGCGATATCGAAGAAGTTATCGAAGCTCTTCATGCAAAATCCACTCCTGTTGAGCAGATCATCACCCATCATTTCACTCTTGATCAGATCAACGATGCCTTCACCCAGGCAAGAGACGCAAACTGCGCTCTTAAAGTTGTTATTGACCACGAATAATTCTGTTTCTGCGAAATACCCCCAATAAGGCAAAAAGCGGTGCTCAAAATGAGCACCGCTTTTTGTTATCCTTGATAGTGGATTGAACCGCTGTGACTGTAATGGTGCGGAGCAAAAGCTTTGCGGTGATAGGGGCGGCGATAGGTTTTGTAAAGTGCGTTTTTGTTTTTCATAGAAAATTTCTCCGTTATAAATAAATTTTTGCAACAAAAAAGCTCCCTTTTCGGGAGCGGGTTTAATAGGGTGGGGGTGGTTTTACATTATAGGAAACGCTTCGGACATTTTACCATTACGCAGCCATAGGCGCCGTGAGTTATATCGGATTTGGAAAAGGTGATTTCTTTTCTGCATTCCTCACACTCGGCGCGATAGGACTGTTTCGGTTCGTCGCTGTGGCTGTCCTTTGTGGGTTTGAGTTTTGCTGTAAGTTTTTTTCATTTTTGTCCTCCATAAAAGGTTAAAGGGTTTAAGGTCGGTTGCATCATTTCCTTTGGAGTAGGATTAAATTATATCATATTTTGAATATAAGTTGGCGCCGGTATATGAACAATTCCGTTTTTTTGCCAAACACGTTTTCGTGTCCATGTAATGGCTTCACCGTAAGGTGAATTCGGCGAAAAAACATTCTTTTTCAGCATAGACTATAAATTTAGTCTTGACAAGACTAAAAAAATAGTCTATATTAAAATCAGCAAGACTAAAACAATAGTCCGAAGGAGGATTTACATATGAAAGAGAAGAAAGAAAAACTCAATAACTCCCAGGTAAAGGTCATGCAGCTTCTTTGGGAAACCGGCGCAACCACCGCAAAAAATCTTTGTTTAATGGCGGCGGAGCGTTATGAATGGAACAAAAATACCACCTATACCATAATAAAATCTCTTGTTGAAATCGGTGCCGTTGAACGCAGCGAACCGGATTTTCTCTGTACTCCGGTTCTTTCACTTGAGGAAGTCCGCAGAACCGAAACAAAGGGTCTTGTGGATAAATTCTTCCATGGCTCCGCAAGCGCATTTTTCTCCGCGTTTCTCGAAGATGAAAGCATCTCTTCCGAGGAACTGGAAGCCCTTAAAAAAATCATCAACGAAAAGAAATAAATCACTTTTTAACTTAAGAAACGAGGTGATTTTATTATGACAGAAATTTTTCTTAAGGTTTTAAACCTTTCAATAGGCGCCGTTCCGATAATGGCGGCTTTGCTTGTTTTGCGTTTTCTTTTCAAAAAAGCCGTTCCGCGAAAGGTTTTCTATATCGCCTGGGCGCTTGTTTTCCTGCGCCTTATGGTTCCGTTTTCTCTCGAAAGCAACCTGAGCTTTTTTAACTTTGTTCCGAAAGCGACGGTTGTTGAGGAAAACCTTGGAACATCGGTCGTTTTTGTTGAAAACGAAAACGAGCGGGTTGAATTTCCGGTTTTTGTAAATCCCGGAAGGGATAACCCGAACGTTGACGGAGTTTATCATTCCGCCATAACCGGCGAAATTGTAACCGGACCGGATATTACCAAAGTTCCGATGGATAAAAACAGGATTTTCGGAACAATCTGGATTTTCGGAACGGTGGGACTTCTTCTTTTCGGAATAATCGGCTATTTTGCCGTGCTCCGAAAGACAAATTTTGAAAGCGTTCCCTATACGAAAAATATCTGCCTTTCGGATTTTTTCAAAACGCCGATAGTCTGCGGACTTTTTCGCCCGAAGATAATTCTTCCGATGAATTTTGACCTTGATGACGAAGCAAAAGTTGCTTCGGTAATCGCACATGAATGTACCCATATCCGAAGAAAGGATAACCTCTGGCGGCTTTTGGCAACATTCACTCTCTACGTTCATTGGTTCAACCCGCTGGTCTGGATATGTTACAACGCTTTTATCCGCGATATGGAGGTTTCCTGTGATGAGGAAGTTCTCGGGAAATCGAAAAACGATATTCGCGCGGAATATGCCGAAAGTCTTGTTGCCCTTGCCGGAAACGGAACGAACCCCCTTTATGGCGGAGTTCTTTCCTTCGGCGAATGCGCTGTTAAAGAAAGGGTGAAATGTATAATGAATTTTAAGAAAACGACTTTGATGATAATAATTCTCTGCGTTGCGGCAATTGCTGCGCTTGGGGTTATTTTCCTCACAAATCCAAGCGTGCTTGAAGAAGGCGAACAGAGCGTTTCTTACGAAACATTTGAAACCGAAAATTCGAAGGCGATTTACAGCAAGGAAAATGGACTTGAAATTGAAGTTAACATAAAAAACACCGATGATAAAACAGTCTGGCTCGGCCCGGCAACATATATTTATTCTGCGGTTGAAGGCAACAAAAGCCAGTTTATCGGGGTTTACAACAACGGCGGAGTACTTATGATAAGAAAAGGCGATGAAGCTCTTTTCTGCGACGCTATTCCGGCGGAAAAATTCCACGAATCCGTAAGAGCGGCTCTTCCGGCAGGAGAATATATCCTTGAAAGAGAAGTGTATTTTGACGAAGGGCTTACCCCCACAAAGCTTTATGCGGATTTTCGCTTTGAAATTGAATTAAAAGACGAAATTATTCCTGCGGAACAATTTTTCGGAAGAGTAATGGAAGGAATCCACCTCGGAAGTTTCGTTCCGGATCAGAGCAATATGCCGACCGAAGATGTTTTTGATAACCCTGACCAAAAGAAATATTGCGAAGAAATAATTGACGGAATTGTTCCGGAAACGGTTGAAAGGTTTTATGTTACATTCAGCCCGAACGATGAAACAACTTACCGCGAAATTGAATATTACTATATGGAAGATATCCTTTTCCTTCTACAAAATATGGAGCTTACTGTTTGCGAAGCAAAAAATCCAAACACAGGAGGTCTTACTTCGATTTATTTTCAAACTACCGCAGGAAACATCACAATTCAGAATAACGGCGGATTTTTAACCGTTGCAAAAGAAAATGATCCGGTAAGATATGCTTTTGATGCAGAACCGTGTGCCTCTGTATTTGATGATATCGAAAGCATTGCAAGAGGAATCATGAGCGGGGAATTTGACGAAGGTGAAACAAATCCGCAGATTGGTTATGAACTCTACGCTTTTGTTTCCAATGAATTTGAGGGCGGCGGAAAATATTTCCCGTCGAATTCTGTACTTCCCAATGGGATTGAATGGGGAGATGAAAAGACTGCTGATGTATTCAAAAATTTTATCGATTCTCTTGATGCCGGAAATATAAAATCGTTTATGGCCGTCTTCACTCCGGTCGGAGGTTCCGGAAAAACAGTTACAATAAACGGAAATCAGGTCAACGAACTTCTTAAACTTTTAAGAAAAGTAGAGATAGTTCCCGGAAAACCGCAAAATCCTTCTGCAACCGGCGGCATGGCTTTCCATATAGTTACAACTGACGATGATTATATGGTGATATCTTCCGATTTGAATATGCTTTGTATATCCAAAAAAGGACAAAAAACAAACTATTATTTCAACGCCACCGATTACAGCGATGAAATATGGGATATCATGCTTACGATGGATGAATTGATAAATGAAGAAAAAGATACCGGCCAGATTGGTTCAACAACTGCGGAATCGCATCTTATCCCGGAGGAAATTGAACCTTTTGTAACTCTTTTCAGCAATAACTCCAAAACAGCGGCAGTTAATTATGCAATAGCAAATGAACTTCGCGACCTTCTTGTGCTCGGAAATCTTACAATAAACCCCAACGAATCCGATTCTTCTGCCTTGGGAAAATCTCTTTCAAAAGTTGATCTTATCGAATTTATTAAAGAAGACGACGGAAGCAAATATACCCTTGAACTTTACGAAAAAGGATTGATTCTCAAAGGAAGCGCTGTTCCGGAAGGAAAACGCGGACAGCAATGGCTTGTTGAAGATGATGTATGGAAATATTTCGTCAACAAAATCAATACTGAATTTGAAAATGCAGATTATACAATTCCTTATTGGTTCGGACTTGTAAGCACCAAAAGGGTCAAGGAAGTTGTTGTTTTCGGTGAAAACGGAGAAAAATACAGCTATACCAAAAAAGACGATACCTTTGATAATTTCTTCAGCATTTTTAAATCTGACATAAAAGTTTCTTCTCTCGAAAAACGTTTTGACGGAAATAAAATCACCGAAAATCCTTCCGGAGATTATATAAAACTTAAAATATATTTTGAAACCGGAACAGTTTATGAAATTCTTGCGGAGCGGGATTATATTACGGTGGTATCAAGCGATACAAGTTATGGACTTCGCTATGTTCTTGCAGAAAATGCGGATGCATATGATGCCTTCCTTGATTATGCGGAAGGCGGCCCGATAAACGCAATTACCGGATAAATCTCCGGAAATTTTAAACACCGGACAGAAAGGAGAGTTGTTATGTTAAAGAAACTTCTTGCAGTTTTGATCGCCATTCTGATTCTCTGTTCCTGCGGCGTTCAGGAAGAACCGGAAATTCCGGAAGCGGAACCTCCGGCTGTTTCGGAAGAAGAAACTCCGGTTGTTCCGGAAGAGGAAGAATCCGCAGAACCGGAAAAAGCTGTTTATCCTCAGGGATTTGAACTTATCAATGAAACAGATATTATGTCTGTTTATGTTTCGGATGGTTTGGGAAATTCAAGCGAAATCTATCCTTCCGACGGTTGCTTTGCTGAAATTATCGAAAAGCTCCGCGGTTTCGAAGTTTATGAAAACCCCGAAAAATTCAGCGGAGAAGGAAATCTGATATCGGCGGAAGAGCATATTTATATAAAAATTGTTTTTAACAGCGGAACGGCTTATTACCTTGTGTTCACAAGAGATTCTCTCGAAATGACTTCAAACGATTCGAATGAAGGATTTGTTTATAAAACAAAAAACGACGGATATGATCTTTTGAGAGATTATGCGGAAGAAAATGAAAATGCCAACGCCAACCCCATGACCGGCAAACCCGTAATCTATCTCTATCCCGAAAAGGAGACCGAGGTTTCCGTAAAGCTCGATTTTGACGGAAAACTTACCTATACCTATCCTGCTCTCGGAAGCGGCTGGAACGTTATTGCAAAGCCGGACGGTACCCTTACAAACCTTGCGGATAATTCAACTCATTACTATCTTTTCTGGGAAGGAACAGCAAGACCGAAATGGACTTATGAAAAAGGCTTTGTTGTAAAAGGCAGTGAAACTGAAAGCTTCCTCCGTGAAAACCTTGCAAAAATGGGTCTTACACCAAGAGAGTATAATGATTTTATCACCTATTGGGTGCCCAAAATGCAGGGAAATAAATATAATCTTATCTCTTTCAGCGGTGCGGAATATTCCGAAATTGCAAAGCTTACCGTTAATCCCAAACCGGATAGCGTGATAAGAATCCATATGATGTGGAAAGCACTTGATGAACCCATCGAAATCGAACCGCAGGTTCTTCCGACCTATGAAAGAAAAGGTTTCACCCTTGTTGAATGGGGCGGAACGGAACTTTACTAAAGCAGCTTTATAACATAAGAAAGCGCATCTCCTTCGGGCGGTGCGCTTTTTTTAAAATATTTTAGACAAATGTAGAAATATTTCCAAAAACCTATTGACATCATGGTTAGACAGATGTAGAATCAAGCTGTAATTAGACAACCGTAAAAGGAGATTTTTAAAATGGCTGATAAAAAAGAACTTGTTCATCTTCCTAATTCCGAACTCGAAATCATGATGGCAATTTGGGAAGCGGGAAAACCGGTTTCCCGCCCCGAAATTGACGAAAAACTTTCCGAAAAGAACTGGCAGGCACCCACTGTTCTTAAATTCCTTTCCCGCCTTACCGAAAAAGGTTTCCTTAAATGTGAAAAGCCCGAAGGCGGAAAAACCAATCTTTACACTCCTATTGTTTCCGAAGAGGAATATCTTGAATTCGAAAGCAACAGCGTCCTTGGAAAATTCTGTGGACGTTCTGTAAAATCCCTTGTTGCAAATCTTTACGAAAACAACACCATCAATGACAGCGAACTCGATGAACTTCAGAAATTTATCGACGAAGCGAAGAAAAACCGTTAAAATCGACACTATTATAATGAAGATGTTTTTTAAAGAAAGGGGGCGGAACTTTTGCTCGAAAATTTATTTATAAACGTTCTTGAAATTTCGATAACTTCAACCGCGGCAATGGCTGCGATTCTCCTTATATCAAAACTTGCTGAAAACAAGTTCCGCAAAAAATGGCGCTATTGGATCTGGATATTCCTTGCAATATATCTTGTTCTCCCGATAAAAATCGATTTGCCTTCCGCACCGATTCAGGTGGATCTTCCTCCGCACGAAATGATTATAACCCAGGCGGAAAACAGGGAAGAAACGGTTGCAAAACCGCCTTTGAGCACCGAACCGGAACAGGAAAATAATTTTGAGCACGAAGATATCATTGCAGAACCGCAACAACCTGTTTTGAGCACGGATACCGAAACCGAACAAACCGAGCCTAAAGTTTTTGTGTTTCCGATAGTTTTTGTGGGCGCGATGATATGGATTTCCGGCGCGGTAATAGTCTGCGGCTGGAATATTGCGATGTATATCCGTTTTACTGTCCGTTCAAAACTTTGGAACAGAAAAATCAAAGATGAATTTGTCCTTAATCTCTTCGAAGAACTCAAAAAAGAGATGGGCATTCCGGAAAAAGTCAAACTTTACGAAAACCGTCTTATCAAAAGCCCGATGATGGTTGGTTTTGCAAAACCGAGGGTGCTCCTTCCTTCGGAAGCACTTCTTCCGGAAGAATATGAATTCGTTCTCCGCCATGAACTTACCCACTATAAACGCGGAGATATCGGCTATAAATTCCTTCTTATGCTTGCAGCTTCAATCCATTGGTTCAACCCGGCAATCGGTTTTATGTGCCGTAACGCAGAAAAAGATATTGAAATAACCTGCGACGAAGCGGTTGTAAAAGCCATGGAAGGCGACAGAAGACAGGAATACTGCGCCACAATTCTCAACATTATGAGAAGGGGGCAGAACAGCCCGCTCCTTCTTTCGACCAGTTTTTATGGTGGTAAAAAGTTCCTTAAAAGCCGTTTTGCGGCAGTTCTTAACCCAAAGACCCACCGCGGTGTTGCTCTTTTTGTCATCGCCGCAATAGTTATCCTTATCAGCGGAACAATGGTCGCCTGCAACGAAGCGGAAAACATTATTGATAATTCGCAGGAAGAACAACGGGAAAAAGAATTTTCTGAAAGTGGATTTCCGGTTCTGAGTGAAAACGAAATACACACAACCGCGGAAAGACTTGTTCAGTTTGCTTTTACCGAAATCAGTTATCATGAAACCGGATATTATACGGATATACTTTCTGATGAAGCTGCCGAATATATACGAACACTTGCAAAAGGCAAAAAAGAATATTATGAAGAAAACGATATTGTGATAAACGGCGGAACATATTCCGTTTCCATGGAAGAACTCCAGACAGTTAAACTCGGCGAAAAAACCGAAATTCTCTTTATGGTCAAAGAGACTTATGAATGGAACAACCCTGAAATTTACGCTGATTTTTCCGAAAGTACGGATAAATATCATGCAAAAATAACTTATAACAGCAAAACCGGGCTTTTCGACAGATTTATCATTTATAAAGTTAATTGGATGGACGATGATTCCTATTATGTAACAATGGGTTCCGAAAACGACCCAAGACCTGTTGTTGAAGGCCCTAAAGAAAATGGAACTTTCCCATTCATCTCCTCGGCGGATTGGGACAGATGGGTAACATATAACGGAAAATCCCAGACCGAAGACGAAAAGCCCACAGAACCTATTTCCTCTATTCTTGAATGTGATGCATATATCGTCGAACTTTCCAGAAATTATCCGGAAATCAACGACTGGGAAATTGTTTATGAGGATTGCTATTACGAACTGACCTATTGCTATGATCCTTATACGTATTCTTTCCGTGAAATTTATATGCCGGAGCGCTTTGCAGTTCTCAAAACCGAACAGGCAGAAGATTTTGACCGTCTTTTCGTAAGCACCCATGAAGAATATACAGCAGTCTGGACTGATGGCGGATACGTTCCGACAAAAGATTTCCAAAGTTCCACTTTTAAAGCTTTTGAATCTGATGTTCAGGTTGGGGATATGAGCGGTGCGGAACATTACCAAACCACCTATACTGTTGCAAGAGGCCTTTGGTTCCCGGATGAAAAGAAAATGCTCTATTTTGATTGGAACAGGGAAGGCGTTTACGTTATCAATGGGGTTGAAAAACCTTTGGATATACATAGCATAGATTATTTCGGAAAATGGAACTATCATATTGACGGAGAAAATTTTGTAACTCTTGCGGAAGAACGCAAAAACGACCTTTGTCTTTATGTAAATGAAGGATCCTTTAATGAAGACAGAATGGCGCTCTACTATTATTACGGCGATACAAAAACTGTAAAGAAGATTGAAAATTCCGGAATGGGTGAAAATTATACCTATCCACAGCGCTATTTCCTGGATTCTGAAACAATGATTATTGAAACCGCCGGTGGTATTTCTTTCTACGATGTTTCTGCAGGAGCAGATGCAACCGTTTGCATCAACAGAATCGGAAGCGAAGAAACCGAATCTTATAATTTTATCAAAGAAGATAAAACAGTAAAAGGAAGATATATTTGGGTATATAAAAATACCGCAAACAATGAATTCGGTATGTATACCTTTGATAAAGAAGGCAATATTCTTTCTGATTTTACGCTCGGTCTTTCCGCGGACGGAACTATCGGAAGCGTAAGCTATCATGACGGTATTGCATATTTCAGCTATCATCAGTATTATGCCGGACAGAGAGTTTATTCCGAAAATTATGCTGTTGATGCAAGACCTGAAAGCGACCATGTTTTACAGGCGGGTGCCTGGTAATTGAAATTTTGAAAACAAAACAACCAAAAGGGCGGAATTTTCCGCACCTTTTGGTTGCTGTACCCTTTTTAAATTGAAAAGGAGGAGATTTTTCTTGAAAAACTTTATTTTTGCGGTGGTTGTAGCGCTTATTCTGCTGATTTTTTGCACTTCCTGCGGCTGGGAAGTTGAAATTGTTGAACCGACAAAACCTTCCGAAAGCGAAGCGGAAATTGTCGTTTCGGAAGAAGAAAAAGAGGAAAAACAGAAAGTTCTTGAAAATAGCGAAACGGCAGAAGAAGGCTCTGAATCTGCAGAGCAGGAAGAATACGTAGAAAAAGGTGAGCCTCCAATTTCCTGTGAAAACGTTGTTCTTGAAACAAGCAGAGGTTCGATATATAAATCGCTTGAATTCGAGGATAGAATAATAATTTATTACGTCGAGGGAAGCATAGCTGCTTTTGATATTGAAACCGGCGAAGAAATTTATGAATTTTATTTTGGCGATGTTAACGAAAACGGAGCTTTTGATATTGTGAAAACGGATTATAAAGAGGGCTTTGATTATCGTATCTTAACAAAAGATAAAATTGCGTATTTTTCAAGTAAAAATGATGGACTTATTGAAGAAGTTTATCTTCCGGAAACAGTTGCAAAAGATATTGCCGATTCGCGTTTTATGATGGCTTATTCCATATATAGAGATAAAATAATCTGGCAAAGCAAAGATGGAATCAAGATAATCAATACAGAAACCGGGGAAGAAGAGCTTCTTTTATCCAATGATCTTATCGAAAGCGTAATAATTCCAAGCGCTGAAAAAGCGGTTCCGGAAAGAACATTTCACGTTGATTATGCACCGTATTTTTTCTATAATCCAAAGTTTATTTGCGACGGAGAAAAAATCGCAGTATCTGTAACGAACGAACGCTTTATTTTCTGGGCAACAGCACTGTACAACATTGAAAAAGAAGGATTTGAATGGTCTTATGCATATGACGAAATGTTAAACGCGGATTATCCTTTTGCGGATAAGTTCATCAGCATTGGCGGAAGACGATTTATCAATGCGGAAAACGGAAATGAGATTCTTTTTGATGAATTTACCCGAAGTTTCGATGGAACAAATTTTTTCGGAATAGAATACGATGATATGGACATGCACGGATTCAAAGCGTTTATGGGCGATAGGAATTCGATCATAAACGGCGGAACTGAAATTTTCAGCTTGACTAACGACGCCGCAACCGCTCATATTGATAATATTTTTGAAAATTACCTCTTAGTCTGTGTTCATGAGGAAGGAACAGAATGGAATTGCCTCGTAAAATATAAATGATTTATGGTGGAATAAAAATGACTATAATGCTTAAAAATTTGCGAAAAGAGCGGAAAATGACCCAGGAAAAATTTGCAAAAATTTTTCATATATCACAAACTTCCGTAAGCAAATATGAAACCGGCGAAGCTGTTCCGGATCTTGAAACCGCTTTGAAAATGGCGGATTTCTTTGGTGTTTCGCTTGATGAATTTGTTGTAAGAGAAAGCAAAGGTGACTGAATATGAAGAAAATAATCTGCCTCGTGCTCATTTTCACAATGATGCTCACGGCGTGCTCAAAATGGAACGTTGAAATTGTTGACCCGACAAAACCGGTTGAAAATGAACAGGAACTTTCCGTTTCCGAAGAGGAAAACACAGATGATTCGCAAGATAACACCGAAATACCTGAAGAAGAAAAAGAACTTTATATAGAACAAATATCCTCTGAAATAATTCCCGTGGAAAAATATGAAGCCGAAGGTTTTTTCTATTCCGAAGAAGGCTATGAGGATATGGTTTTGCTTTCCGGATGGAAAGGCGCAAAATCTTTTGAAAGTACCGAAGAATTTGTGGATTACGGCTGCCTTTGGTTCTTTAATCAGGAACTTTATGAAGCAGTTGGGGAAGAAGCAATGGATGAGAAAGGCTTTTTCTTCCGCGTTCCGGAAAGACTCGGAAACAAATATCTTCTTAAATATTTTGGAGTTGATTACACCCCGGACGAAAACGTTCCGACTTTTGACCCTGAAACAGATTGCTATGAAATGTCAACCGCCGGCGGCGGAATGCCCAACAAGCTTATAAGCTACGGTCACCCCGTCAATATTTCCGAAAACAGATTTTCAGTAAAAATGCTGCTTCTTGTATGGCAGGATGAACTTGGAAAACAGTTTGTCAGCTCCGAAATGGTTTTCGACGTTATGGAGGACGATGACGGAAAATTCCTCCGCCTTGTTTCAAACGAAGCTTCCGAACCTTTCAGAAAAGCATCTTTTGAAATGCAGGCGCAGTCCCTCGTAAAACAGTTCCTTAAGATAATGATTAGAAAGAATATTGAAGAAAAAAGCTTTGAAGTTACGGACGATGCTGCCGCAAATTTTGTTATGCATGCGGCAATTTTTGCGGGTTCGGCAAAAAGCTTTGATATGTACACCCCGTATATCGGTTCTTTCGGAATGGTTGAAGAATATTCATATTATCTTCCTCTTGCCGAAATCGAGCGTGCTGCTTTCGAAGTTTTCGGAATCGAAGATTTTGAATATGATTTCGGAAGCAATTTTGAATATGATTCCGAAAACGATTGGCTTTTGACCGGCTTTGAATGGGGAATAGGAAACTTGAATGACGCAAAGGATATGGTAACAACCGTTTCCGGAAACATCTATTCCGTCGAATTCACCCTTCTTTATTACGGAGCAAATTCCGAAGGCGACCCGGAACTTATGGAAGGCGATAGATATATAATGGATTTTGAACTTATAGACGGCGAATTTTTAAGATATGCCGGCTTTAAAAAAGCGGCGGATTAATGCAGTTTTAAAACAAAAAGCGCATCTCCTTTTGGCGGTGCGCTTTTTTGAAAAAAATATTTATATTTAATGCAACAAAATTGGATTAAATTGTAACTATATTAATATACAGATATAAATTGATATTATCAAGCAAAATGTGTTGACATTGTAAACATAGGGTGCTTTAATGTAATTAAATAGATATCTTAGATTAGCGGATATAAGCTTTACAGCGAAGTTCTTAAAGATTTTGAAACATCTCCGGAAGACCATCTTAGAATATGGATTGAAAAATAAAGAGGTATTACCAAATGACAACAATGCTTAAAAGTTTGCGCCGGGAAAGAAAAATGACCCAAGGGAAACTTGCAGCAATTTTTCACATCTCCCAGACGTCAGTAAGCAAATATGAAACCGGTGAAGCTGTTCCCGACCTTGAAACAGTTGTTAAAATGGCGGATTTCTTCGGAGTTTCGCTTGATGAGTTTGTTGGAAGAGAAGCAAAATAACTTTTTAAGAAAGGCATCGGAATGAAAAAACTGCTTTGTATTTTATTGGTTTTCTGTCTTGCAGGATGCTCTGTAACTGACGAAACGGATAAGACGGATATCAATGTATCAAAAATTGAATCGGAAACAGTTATTCCTTCGGAAAGTTCAGCGAGCGAAGAGGGCTTTTTTTATTCTTACGGAGAACTTGCCGGATATCTTTCCGTAAATCCGGAACTTTGCGAATTTTTTACAGATGAAAACGGAAGAATCAGCCTTTGCGTACCCGAAAATCTTCCGGAAAAATACAAATTCAATTCTATAAAAATTCACGGCAGCTACATTACTTATAATTTTGTGAATTTTGAAAATTCGGCGGAGATTTTTAAACTTGAATGGCCTTTTAAGGTAACCGATGCCGAAAAATTCTTACAAAATTCTCTGAATTTCACTTATTCTGAAATTGAGGAAAGACCTGGTTCTTATGTTTCTTCTGTTTATTCAACGGAAACAGGAGAGCAGGAAGCTTTTAAAATTCTTTGGACGGAAGACGGATTCTGTTTTTCTGCGATTGTTTCCGAAGAGATTTTTGAAAATTTCAAAAACGGTACGGGTATGATTGAAAAACAGATTTTTAACCAATAAAATATTTATCAAAGGCGAAAGGAGTTTATTATGAAGAAACGTATCGCTATAATTTTGGTATTGTGTTGTGTATTATTTGGTTTTTATCAAATTGCGGTAAATTTTAGGTTCTTACAAATGCCGATTAATGAACTTCGTTTTGGAATTGATTTTTCGGAATTTTCCGGAACATATACATATGATGAACTGAGGGAAAACAACATCTTCCGTTATACAAAAATGTCGGATATGAGGAAACCATATTCTTTTTATGATCTGACAAATGAACAATCGCTCCCTTTTACCTTTTGGACTGATTTAAGTAGGAATTGAAAACCATCCGTCAAAATGCCGGAAATCTAAGCATAAGAAAAGGCACCACAGGATTCCTTGGAATCTTGTGGTGCCTTATTCAATTCGATTCAGCCCGTCACCACGAGCATTAGAACGCGAACTTCACTTCTCGTGCAAACCCGACAAAGTCAATGCACTCTATTTGATATGCATCGCATACATCAGGTATTTTAGGAGCTTTAACATCCCGAGTAGGAGCTTCCTCTGTAACAACCTTGCATTGCTCCTGTTTGGCCAATGCTATAACAAACGGGTCTGCAGAGTTTTTCTTTTTTCCACCTTCAACCAACCCACGGTGCGAAACCAAGATGGCTCGAACTTCCTGTTGGACTGATACACTGGAAGGCAAAAAGCATTCTTTACGAGCCTTTGCCCATTTTTCCAGATCATCTCCACCTATCATGATTTCATCATAAACTTCTTGGCTGGAAATGATAGTTCCGTCCTCCATCAACTCACCAACTTTATTCCAGAGCGAAGGATAGATGTCAATAGGCTGACGTCTCTGCAAATTTATAAAGATATTGCTATCGAAAACATACTTTGCCATCAGTAGCACCACCTTTCGATAGCTCCGAAATGTTTAATGTGCAGGCCTAAAAGATAGCCGCTGGCTTCTCTGGGGCTAAGTCTATCGGCACGGTATGCCGACATTACAGTCTTTGTATATAGCTTTCCTACCTGGCTTCCTGCATCTAAAGCAGGAGGAGGAAACCCATCCTTCTTTTTTCTGTTCTTGTAAGCTATATATTCCTCAGAATACCTGCTCAATGTATCAAAATAGGTTTTTCGGCTAATAAGGTTAATGTCCCACAATCTATGCAGAATCACTTCGCGGCTTACAGCAAAATCTCTTGCAAGAGCGCTCACATAAGCATCATCAAGCCCATATTGCTGGATACACAAAATGTTCTTATTCTGTTGTAGCCGAACAGTAGGAACCAGAGCCAATCCTGCAATCTTATTGCAGAACAGTTCCATTTGTTCAAGCTGAGCATTGTCTTGGCTCATATCATTACAAATTCCAGAGGTTCTGGTCATAATGTGAACCAGTTCATGAAACAAAGTAAAAAGCCTTGCACTCGGCTCATCCTTTCGATTCAACGCAATTATTGGAAAAGTATCATAGGCAACCGATAGTCCCCTCATTTCATCAGGTTGTATCTTTGCGGCCTGAAACACAAGGAAATCTTGCTCCTCCAATTTAGCAACACAGTAAGACAAGGCAGCTTCCGCTTTCCTAAACTTAATCTGTATATCATCGGTCAAGGATAAAAGCTTCCTAATCTGGGTTGCGAACGTTTCTTCGGTAGTATCAACCGATAGGCTTGTAGTGAACAGCTTTGGTTCTTGCTCTGCGTCACCATACAAGTCAATCATGGTATCTCTTCGATCTTCAATGTCTCTAAGAAACCATCTTAATTCACGAGACATTTCGCCGACACCACAGTTGCCAAATGTCCTGTAGTCTACCTTTTCCAGTCGTTTTGTCTTTTTAGGAGTATCCGGCAGATAGAAATATGCAAATGGCACACGATACTGCTTTGCTAAGCTTTTGGCTTGTGGCAGAGAGGGGTACTCACTCCCATTTTCCCACGCCTCAACCTTGGTGGTATCGACTTTCAGTTTAAGTGCAATTTCCTCTATGGTGATCCTATCCAGACTACGAGCCCACTGTAATACTTCAGGCGTTACGATTGCCGGTATGCTTTTGGCCATGGTCGTCGCTCCTTTCTCAGTGGGTAATGTATATTGCAAATTAAGTATACAACAAACGCGGCAACAATTCAATGTACACCCATGTATATTTCCTGCGGTGTATGTCCGTTGGAAAATGAAAAGAAGCAGGGTGTATTTCAACCTTGCTCCTATCGGTCAGTATTCAGTTTGTCAAATTGGAATTGGTCTTATTTTGCTTTGAACTCTATCCATTCATTATCCATAAGGACAACTACTCTGTTACCCTCAATAACAGCATAAGGAGTTCCCAAGTCTTTGTTGAAGTTTGCCTCACCATCTTTTTGAGGGATGCCGTTTTCTGTATACGAAGTGGTGTACTGAATAACACTCTCGTCTATAAAACTCTTTTTAATAATTATATCACACAACTATCTTGGAATAAATACCTGGACAGTGTTGACAATGTAAACATAGTGCGCTATACTGTGTTTACAAAGTAAACAACATTGGAGCGTGACGCCTTATGGATAATAAAAATATAAACCTTACCGAAAGCGAATGGTATGTTCTTGAATGCCTTTGGGAATCTTCTCCCAGAACCGGAAGAGAAGCAGTTGATTACCTCAAAAAACGCGTTGGCTGGAGCAGAAGTACAACTCTTACAATGCTTCGCAGAATGACCGAAAAGGAGCTTATACGCCTTGACGAAAGCGGCGAGATGAACATGTATTATCCTCTTGTTGAAAGGGAAGCTGCCGCAAGGAAAGAAACCGAAAACTTCCTCGAAAGAATCTATAACGGAAGCCTTTCGATGCTTGTGAGCGCGTTTACTGAAAAAGAAAAACTTTCGAAGGAGGAAATCGGCGAACTCTATTCAATTTTACAAAAAGCAGAGGAGGCGCAGAAATGACTCAATGGATAATCACATCATCCGTGCTCATCGTAATAATTGCGGTGCTCAGATTTGTTTTGCGCGGAAAGATCAGTCTTAAATTGCAGTATGCCCTTTGGGGATTGGTGCTCATAAGGCTTCTTTTGCCTTTTTCTATTTTTGAAAGCCCCGCATCAGTGCTCAACCTTCTTCAGAAAAGGGAAGAAACTGTTGCGCCTCCGGCAATTTACGAGCCTTACGAACCGGAAACAGTAACACCTGTAACTCCTGCGGTTCCGGACGAAGATATATTTATTCTTGACGATAATATTGAGCATATCGAACCCGAAACCAATATAACCGTTGATGATGAAGGATTTGTAACCGAGCCGGAAATCCGTGTTATCAGCGCAAAAGATATTCTTATCCCGGTTTGGATAGGCGGAATTGCAGTTTTCGGAACTGTTTTTGCAGTTTCAAACCTTCGTTTCAGAAAAAAACTCAAGAATACCCGTGAATATTTAAGCGAAACAAAAGCCTGGCTTCCGGTTTACAAAAGCTCTGCGGTGAAAACTCCATGTCTTTTCGGGGCTATAAAACCTGCAATTTATGTAACTGAAGAAGTTTTGAAAGACGAAAAAACAGTTTGCCATGTTCTTGAGCACGAAACCACCCATTACCGCCACGGCGACAACGTGTGGTCGGTGCTCAGATGTTTCTGCCTTGCGCTCCATTGGTATAATCCGCTGGTCTGGCTTGCCGCATTCCTTTCAATGCGCGATTCTGAACTTGCCTGCGACGAAGATACGATCAAAAGAATCGGCGAAGACGAAAGAATCAGCTACGGACGCACCCTTATAAACCTTACATGTGAAAAACCTGCGGTTGGAATCCTTTCTGCCGCAACCACTATGACAGGAAGCAAAAGCAGCATTAAAGAACGCATTCTTCTTATTGCGAAAAAGCCGAAAATGCTTTGGATAACAGCGGTTCTTGTTGCGCTTATTGCTGTTTTTGCAGTTGGCTGTACTTTTACAAGTGCTGTAAATTATAACCCGAAAACTACCGACGAACCTGCAACAGAAACTTTTTCCAATGAAATCAAATTTGATTTTCCTGAAATAACCGGAAAAGTAAGAATGATAGTAACAGAAGCTTCTCCGAAGAAAATTACAACGGAAATCTTTAACGAAACTTCCGAAGATATTTATTACCGCATATCTTACAATCTTCATTTTGAACAGAACGGTAAATGGTATATACTTCAGGAAATCAATGAAGAAAATAAGGAGATTGATTTCGGAGCAAAAATCATTGAAAGCGGAAAATCCGGCGTATGGGAAAACAATATCAAAGAGGTTTATGGAAAACTTCCGGACGGAAAATACTGTATTAACCGTATAATTAATTATGGCGAAATGGATTTTTCGGAAAACGAATTTTATGTTATCGGAACGGAATTTACCCTTGAGGACGGAAAATTTGTTGCCGAATATCCTTCCGAACTTGAAAAAACAGAATATATTCCTACGGAACAGATTTTCGTAAATTTCGCGAGTTCTTTTTTAGGAATTCCAAATGAAAAATATAGCATTGCGGATAAAGCTTTTACAGTTTTTGATTCCGAAACCGGCGAAGAAATTGAGCTTATACCGGTTTCCAAATGGAAATGGCAGGAATTTCCCTATTCCGCGGAAGAATGGAAAAACCTTTTTATAGCTACGGAAACAATTCCGTTCCCGGATATTTCGGAATACCGCAGCAGATATTACCAGCCCCTTGATGACGGAAAATTCATCGCGTCTCTTGACGGAGAACTTTGGCTTGTGGATTTGAGTCATAAAAAGCCAGGCTCCGAAGAACTTTTGGTATGGAGCATTTATGAAATTTCTCAAACGGAAACTTTGGAAAACAATAAAGCATATTGGGAATGTGCCCCGGCGATGAGTTCAAAATTGCCCTGGTTTGAATTTGAATTCGATTTTGATTTCAGTCTAATAAATGTCGGTGTTTATACGACTGAAGGACAGGGAAGCCTTTATGACATACATACAGGAGAAGATTATAATACTCTCGCTCTTAAGAACGGAGATTTTATTCGCTGGGTGCCTTATGTCGGAGATTCCGGACCGAATTTTGCACAAAGCGCAACGGTTAATTTTGTAGTTTATCAAAACCGTGATGTTTATAATTATACACATACCGGAAGCCTTAAAATAAAACAACTTGCCAGCGAAAATGGAAAAACTCTTTACGAGGCCACTCTTATTTCCGAAAGCCTTGGCCTTTTCCAAAATGAAGAAACGGGCGGAGCAATAATTTGTATAAAGCAGGATGGGAATCCTTTTACCGAAAAAGAAAGTGATTCCGAACCGGAAATTATCGCCGATCATATTGTGGCTCTCAACCATTTTCTTACCGGAACTTACGGAGCAGAATTTGAAGAGGACAAATATGGAACTTTCCTTTTCAAAGAATATCCAAAATATATGTCGGATATCCCTGATGCTGTAACTTTTGGAAAAGTTACTTATGGCTCGGAAGAAAAGCCAACATTTAATGGATATTATCTGGATCCTTTTGAACGTACCGTTCAGCCGATAACTAACTTCAGCACAAAACAGGAACTTGGCGATTATATCGGAAAATACCTTGCAAGAAGTTATTTTGAATACGAATATTTCTTTACTGAATATTTTGTGGAACTTGACGGCAAGCTTTACGGCGCTACAGGAAACATCGGAAACACAGGAGTTTATTACAGCGATTACAAAATCGTTTCACAGACGGAGGATAGAATAATTGCTTCTGCGCAGGTTTCGAATATGTTCGGAAGAACAGGCGAAATGGCTGAGGTTATTTTTGAAAAGCAAAACGGAAACTGGATAATTACTGCTTTTGGAACCGTAAGTAATTTTGAAGAGAAAAAAGCAAAGCAAATTTATACTTCTGAAATACATTCCGTATATCTTGAAAAAATAAATGAAAGAATAATTTCTTACCGTGACGGAACTTTTGAACCGATGGAAAATCACCATTCTGCATATCCCGCAGATTTTCCTTCTCTTTCAAAGATTGAATCTGTCGGAGAAGAATGCATTGTCCTGGCCTGGAAAAAAACTGTTGATATGGGAAGAATTATTTATGAAGGCGAATTGGATTATGTTGTTGTAATCGATAAAACCCATGCGGTAATTCTTGAACCGGCCGAATTTATAGGCGATTGGGGAACGTCTTACGGTTTTGCAAATACAGGATATATCGACGCAAAAAAAGCCGGATACCAAAGCATTTATGATTGGATTAAAGATTATTATACCGGTTATTATTCTGGTGCGTTGGTAAGTTCCGGACTTGGAATTACGGCAAAGGGAACTCCGCTTACGGAAAACGAAGTTGAGAGGGTTTCACATGTTTTTGAGGGATACCGTATTGATGGAGGATTTGCATATCCGAATTTACCTGCTGTTTTTCTTCAAAGTAATTTTGAAAGACCGGAAGAAATCAACGCGGCGGCTTTCCTCTATTATTTCCCCAGCGGAATGCTTATTACCGACGAAGCGGAATTTGAAGATCTTAAGAAAGTATGGGCTTCTTATGGAAGGGAAATAAGAGAAGGAACTAAAATTGCAGATCATCCGGTTCCGCTCCATAAAATTCCGAAAAGCATGGTGGACGAAGCTCTTGAAAAATATCTTGGCATTGGGCTTGAGGAACTCAGATATTCCGATTTGGATTCCCTTGCGGAAGGCGGAATTTATTACATGGAAAAATACGATTGCTTTTATTCCGAGGCAAGCGATGCCCCTGGCGGCAGTCTTACTTGCACTTCCGGCGAAATTTATCCGGATGGAACCGTTGTTCTTTATGGTGAATACGTAGGGGTACTTGTTCTGAAAGAGCACCCTGACGGAAGCTATAAGATTTATGCATATCAAAGATAAAATAAAAAAGAGCTGTTCTTTTGAACAGCTCTTTTTTTGTTGCATATCATTTTAAACTGGCCTGCAAGCTATTTAAAAGCTTTTCCCAGGCGTCTGCTGTCTGGTGAATGTCCGTATGCTTCGTTTTTAGAAAGCCCTTCTGGGGCAGTCCAGACCTCCGTACGGGTTATTGGCTTGCGACTTGAATCGGTGCCGAGCTGGCATTCAACTTTGAAAGAGAAAGGTTCTTTTTCGTTGGTTCTTTTTATTTCCTGAATAAATGGCATTATAAAAACCTCCTTATTTGTGTTTAGTATAAAAATAAATAAATTTTTTCGCAATTGGTGTAAGATTGGTGTAAGACGGCGTTTTATTAACCTTTTGAGCGAAGCGAAAACCGCATGATTATGCGCTTTTTTGGCTTTAAAAATAAAAAAGCATTAGTATAACATACTATAAAGGCTTTTACAAGTGCGGCAAAAAACCTTTTCTGTGCTAAAATAAAAGCAAGATGCTTTCCGAAAAAACTTGTCTTTAAATATGAAGGCCTTCAGTTTTTAAAAGAAAGGAGGATGCTTATGGACGATATCAACATTATAAAGCTTTTCGAAAGCCGAAGCGAAGAAGCTCTTTCCGAAACGGATAAAAAATACGGCGCATACTGCTTCGCCTGCGCAAAAAATATCCTCGGAAGCGACGAAGACGCAAAGGAATGCCTCAACGATACCTATCTTTGCCTTTGGAACAGCATTCCGCCCCAAAAGCCCGAAAATTTAAGAGCTTTTGCGGCGAAAATATGCCGCAACCTCGCGCTCAATATGTTTCGGAAAAAGAATACCGAAAAAAGGGGCGGCGGCGAAGCCGAATCTGTTTTCGAAGAAATTTCCGAATTCATTTCCGATAAAAATAACGTCGAAAAAGATTTTGAAAACCGCGAACTGGTCGAAGCGATGAACCTTTTCCTCGAAAAACTTCCGCCGGAAAAACGAAAAATATTCGTTCTGCGCTATTGGTTTTTCGAAAGCCTCGGCGATATCGCAAAGCGCTTCGGAAAAACCGAAGACGCCATAAGAAACACTCTTTTCAGAACAAGAAAAAAACTGAAAAAATATCTTTCGGAAAGGGGATTTGAACCGTGAAAACCGAAGAATTCATAAAAGCCTTCGGCGAAATAAAACCCGAATATATCGACGAAGCCGCCGAAACAAAACGCACCCAAATAATGCCTTTCAAAAAATGGATAGCCGCTGCCGCCTGTATCGCAATAATTGCTTCCTGCACCACCGCTATCCTTGCTGCGGCAAACGTGATAACCTTTGCCGGAAGCCACGATACGACCGTCGTCGGCCGCTTCGGAAAAGTAAAATCCGCCACCGGCTACAATGTAAAAATGAAGCTCGAAAGTATTGCAAAGGACGAGATAAACACCGATATTTCTTTCGGAAGAAACTTTTATAAGGTTTCCGACGCGCTGGAATATCTCGGCTGCGACAAAATCGAAATTCCCGACCTGGGACTCCACCAGGGCGTAACGGGCGTTTATCTCACCGATTCTCCGAAGGGAAAAAGCTTTGACCTCGAAGTTTGCAGCAGCTATCAGGGCGACGGAATAAACTTTCATACCACTGCCTATGCAAAAATCGAAGATACCGCCGGAACAGAGTTCGTATATTTCGATGAATTTTCCGCCGCAGGCGAAAATATCAAATATTCCGAAGAATATTTCGTCAACGATAACGGGATCGAATATATGGTCGTAAAATCCGACACCGTCGAAGACTATTACAACGAAACCATGAACAAAGACCAAAAGCAGAAAGACGTCTATCTCAACGCCTACCTGGTAAAAAACGGCGTCGCCTATACTTTTTCCTGCACCATCCGAAAAGTCTATGACGAAAAAGACCCCTGGGCAACACAAATTTATGACGAGATGATCTTCCGCGATGAAGACAACGCGAAATACGAAATCTATCTCCATGAATGGGCAAACAGTTTTTAATATTTTCTTAATGTTGCAATAAAAACATTGAACGCGCTTCCATACCGTGATACCATGAAGAAAAAGGAGGTATTGCGGTATGGAATTTATTTTTAAGCCCGAAAAGCTCACCGAAGACCTTTCCTACGAGGTTTCCGCGGCAATATCAAAAAGAGCGGAACTCACTTCAAGAAAAAAGTTTCCCTCCCTTTGGGAAAAAACCGATGCCCTTAATGCGCACAAAATTCCGGAAGAAACCCTTCAAAAAAGAAAATTCCGCCACGTCCTTTATGGGATATTCCTTATCGGAGCGGGAATTTTTCTCCTTATTCCCGGCCTTATGAAACCCGCAGAACTCACCGTTCCCCTTATCGTCGGAGCGTTTTCTCTGATAAACGGAATTTTCGCAGTTCTTCCGCGAAAAACCGATGAAGAAAAAAACAAAAGAAAAGCCAAAAAACTGATAAATGCAATAAATTCTTCTCTGAATCATTCCGATACGGTTATTTTTAACGGCGAAGCGGTCTTCGAAAACGGCTCTCTCCTTATGGAATACGAAGATTTCGAACCGCCGATAGAATGCCGGAACGTCTGGTTTTTCTGTGACGGAACAAAAATCCTCGTCTTTCGAAAAAGCGACCTCGTTCTCGGAAAAGCCGAAGATTTCACTGCTTTCATCGAAGAAAAAACCACACAAAAAATGTCACATTGCTAATAAAAAAGCGCCCCTTGGGCGCTTTTTATTTTAGAAATCGTTTTTTGACAATATTTTCCGCTCCTTTGCTATATATTTTTTACAGAAAACAATTGCAAAGGAGTTCTAAATATGACGGAAGTTAAAATAAAACCGCTGCCAAGCCTTCAAAAGGCAATAAAAACCGCGGCACCGGACATCCTCGAAATGTCCCTCTGGGCACTGGCATCTTTTGCTGCCTCAAAATCCATGATTTTCGGAAGGCTTTCGCCTTTCGGTGCCGCGGCAGTCGCCGCTTCAAAAAGGAACTGTGCTCTTGCCTCGGCTTTTGGCGCAATAATGGGTTACGTCTTTTCAAGTTCACCCGAAAGTACGATGCGCTACATAGCTTCGGTGCTCCTGGTTTTCGGAGCAAAACTTGTTTTTGAACGTTTCACGTCGGAAGATTCCGTTTCGGTGCTCAACGCCGGGGTTTCCACAGCCTTTTGCTCTTTCGGCTATGCCGCAATGACGGTCATAACCGGCTACAGCGGTGCTCTCGCCTTTGCCGAAACAGTGCTTGCCGCAGGTTCAGCGTATTTTTTCAGACGCACCGGAATCGCTTTTGAGCACGGAAAACCCGTTTCGGTGCTTTCCGGCACCGACCGGGCATGTATCCTAATGACCGCTGCGATTTTTGTTTCATCGTTCACCGGAATAACCTTCGGAAAAATTTCTCTCGGTGCGGTTCTTGCTTCGTTCGTTATCCTTTCCGCCGCAAAAAACGGAAGAGAAAGCGGTGGTGCCGTCGCAGGCATCGCTGCCGGAACTGCAGTTTCAGCAGCCGTTTCAAAAATGAGCACCGTCTTTCCCGGATATGCCGTCGGAGGGCTTATCTGCGGCATTTTTTCGCCATTTGGAAAGATAGGCTGCGCCGTTTCTTTTGTTGCTGCACGCCTTATTTTCTGTTTGCTTTTCGCTTCTGAATATCCCGACTATACTCCGCTTTACGAAAGTATCATAGCTTCGGTGTTTTTCGTGCTCATTCCTGAACGCACCGAAAAAGTCATATCCCTGGTTTCCCTTCGGGAAGATGATTCCGCAGATTCTTCAACGGTAAAAGACCTCGTCCTCTCAAAAATGGGAAGGGCGGCGGAAGGCCTTTCAGATATCTCTCTTGCAACAAAAAGAGTTTCCGCCGCTTTGGAAAAAGAAAACATCGTCGAAATGAGCACTGTGCTCAATTCCGTTGCCGAAAAGAATTGCCGTCGGTGCTCAAAAAGTTCTCTCTGTTGGGAAAAGTTTCGCCCCGAGACCATGAAGCTTTTTTATGCAATGGGTTCCGCCGCAAAAACGAACCAAAACCCACCGGCTGATGCCGATTTTACCGACCGTTGTCCAAAAAACAATGATATTTATAATGACGTAAAAACCGCCTATGCCGATGCGGTAAAAAATAATACCGCCGAGCGAAGAATAAAAAACATCCGAAATGTCGTCACCGAACAGTTCGACGGAATGGCATTGCTTCTGCGCGACGTTGCTGCAGAAGCGGCAAACGTAAAAAGCGTTGACAAAAAACTTTCCCTTGCGGTGAAAAACGTTTTTGAATCAAGAAATGTCCCGCTTTTTGCAAGCACCTGTTACTATACCGCCGACGGATGCATGAACATCGAGGTTTCCGGCGCAAAAGACCGAATAAAAAATATTGACCTGCGCTGTGTAACCGAAGAAATTTCCGACGTTTGCTGCCGTGATATGTCAAAACCCGTAAAACGCGATACCGAAAACGCAAGGCGTCTTCTCTTTTGCGAAAAGCCGCTGGTAACGCCGGAATTCGCAAAGGTTTCACTCAATGCAAAAGGCGAAAAATTCTGCGGTGACAGCGCCGAGTTTTTCACCGATGCCTACGGCTGCGCTCATATGATTTTGAGCGACGGAATGGGAAGCGGAGAACATGCCGCCCTCGATTCAATGATGGCCTGCGGCCTTGTGGCAAGAATGATAAGGGCGGGTTTTCGCTTCGGTTCCGCAATAAAGCTCGTCAATTCCGCCCTGCTTTTAAAATCCGAAGATGAATCCCTCGCAACGATAGATGCCTTTTCAATAAACCTTTATACCGGTGCCGCAAATTTTTATAAAGCCGGCGCGGAGGTTTCATATGTTTTAAAAAACGGCCGTCCGTCAAAAATCGAAAACGTTTCGCTTCCCGCGGGAATACTTGGCGGCGCAGAATATGAACAAAGCAGTATCTGCCTTGGAGCAGGGGACATAGCGGTTCTCATCACCGACGGAGTCACCGCCGGCGGAAGCGATTGGATCCCTTCGGAGCTTCGAAGTCTTTCGGAAAAAACAGCCGAAGAAATTGCCGAAGGCATTGCAAAAACCGCGTTTTCAAGGCGCCGGGACGGTCATTCCGACGATATAACCGCGGTGGTGATGAAGCTCACTGCAACAGATTAAAGCACTAAAAAATAATTTTAAAAAAGGGTTGACATTCTCTCAAAAGGGGTATATAATGCATTCATTGATTTTAATATTTCAAAGACGATGAAGAGAAGAGTAGGCACAGGATGCGGCCACAGAGATTTCCCGTTTGCTGAAAGGGAAACGAACTGATCGTGCTGAAGATGGCCTTGGAGTTGCGCACCGAGCCGGTTTGCGGTAAGGCTGCGACGGGTTTCGCCCGTTAAAGCGATGGGGTATGTAAGTACCCGACGAGGTTTTTGCGGTGACGCAAAGACGAAAAAAGGTGGTAACACGTGAGTATTATGCTCTCGTCCTTTTATGAGGACGGGAGCTTTTTTATATCCCTTAAAAAAGGAAAAATGTTAGGAGAAGATAAACCTTGATACGTATTGAAAACCTGTCGAAAATATTTAAAACTTCAACCGAAGTCCATGCGCTTCGCGGCGTATCGGCAAATGTTGAAAAAGGCGATATTTTCGGCGTGATCGGAATGAGCGGTGCAGGAAAATCCACTCTGCTTCGCTGCATAGCACAGCTTGAAAAACCCACCGGCGGTGCTATTTATATAGAAGGTAAAAATATTACCGAACTTTCCGGAAAAGAAAACATCGAACTTCGCAAAAAAGTCGGCGTCATCTTCCAGGGCTATCACCTTCTTATGCAGAGAACCGTTCGTGACAACGTTGCTTTCCCCCTTGAACTCAGCGGTTGGAAAAAAGCAGACATCGACAAAAAAGTAAATGAGCTTCTCGCTCTTGTAGGACTTGAAGATAAAGCAAAATCCTATCCCAGCCAGCTTTCCGGCGGACAGATGCAAAGAGTGGCTATCGCAAGAGCCCTTGCAAACAACCCTTCCATTCTTCTTTGCGACGAACCCACTTCCGCTCTTGACTCTCTCACCACCAAAGCTATCCTCAAACTCCTTAAAGACATCAACGAAAAACTCGGAGTAACCGTTTTCATCATCACTCATGAAATCGGCGTTGTAAAATCGATATGCCGCCACGTGGCTGTAATAAATGAAGGCGAACTCGTTGAACAGGGTGCCACCGAAGAAGTCCTTGCAAACCCCCAGCATAACGCAACAAAACTTCTTCTCGGTATCTCCGATATCGCCGAAGGAGGTGATGCCGAATGATGGAATTCTTCCTTGAATATAAAGATATGCTTTTCGAAGGAACTTATGAAACCTTGCTCATGACCTTCGCATCAACGATCTTTGCTTATGTGATCGGACTTCCTCTTGGCGTTACGATGGTAATCACCGATGCCCACGGCATCAGCCCTAAAAAGACTCTTAACACCGTTCTCGGTGCCATCATCAACGTAGGACGTTCCATTCCTTTCGTAATTCTCATCGTTGCGGTCATCCCGCTTACCAGATTTATCGTCGGTAAAGCCATCGGACCGGTCGCAGCGATCGTTCCTCTCACCATCGCAGCTGCACCTTTCGTAGCAAGAATGGTCGAGACCGCACTCCAGGAAGTTGACCCCGGTGTTGTCGAAGCGGCAAAAACCATGGGTGCAACCAACTGGCAGATAGCAAAAAAGGTACTTCTTCCCGAAGCGGTACCTTCCCTCATCAGAGGATTTTCTATAACTACCATAACCCTCATCGGTTATTCCGCAATGGCAGGTGCCTTCGGTGCCGGCGGTCTCGGTGACATAGCTATCCGCTACGGCCACCACCGTTACCAGGCAGACGTCATGTGGGTGACGGTAGTTCTCATAGTCGTAATCGTTCAGGTCATCCAGATGTGCTTCGAACTTGCGGCAAGAAAAATCGACAAACGAAACAAGTAATTTATAAAAGGAGATAAATACCATGAAAAAACTCATCGCTCTTGCACTCGCACTTATCCTCACCCTCAGCTTTGCAGCATGCTCTTCCGAATCCGATGAAAAAACCATCAAAGTAGGCGCTTCTCCTGCTCCTCATGCAGAAATCCTTGAAGTTGCAAAAGAAGTTCTTGCAGCAGACGGCTGGACCCTTGAAATCATTGAATTCACCGACTACGTTCTTCCTAACGAAACCCTCACCGCCGGCGAAATCGACGCAAACTACTTCCAGCACACCCCTTACCTCGATACCTATAACGCAGAACACGGAACCGATATTGCTTCCGCTGCTGTAATCCACTACGAACCTCTTGGCATTTATCCCGGAAAAACCGCTTCTCTTGACGCAATCGCAGACGGTGCAACCATTGCTGTTCCCAACGACGGTTCCAACGAAGCACGCGCTCTTTATCTCCTTCAGGATCTTGGCCTTATCACTGTTGATAACACCAACGGCTTCAACATCACCGTTCTCGATATCGTTGATAACCCCAAAAACCTCGAAATCCTTGAAGCAGAAGCTGCACAGCTCCCCAACATCCTTGCTGACGTTGACTTCGCAGTAATCAACGGCAACTATGCAATCGGCGCAGGCATCGATGGTTCCGTTCTTGAAACCGAAGCAAAAGACTCCGAAGCAGCACAGATCTACGGCAACATCATCGCAGTAAGAAACGGCGAAGAAGCAACCGAAAAAACTCTTGCTCTTGTCGAAGCTGTTCAGAGCGAAGAAGTTAAAGCATTCATCGAAGAAACCTACGGCGTATCCGTTGTTCCGGTTTTCTGATTAAAGGTTAACAAAAAAAGAGCCGCTCGAAAGAGCGGTACGCATGAAACAGTTGACAGGCACAGCAGGTTACTGCTGTGCCTGTTCTTGTATAACTTCCTTTAGTGTGATACTATGAAAGCAAACAGTTCGATAAACTTGAATTTGACGGAGGCAGTTATGGCATTTGATTTTAAAAGAGAATACAAAGAATTTTACATGCCTAAGAACAAACCACAGATTGTAAATGTTCCAAAGGCAAATTATATAGCCGTAAGAGGTAAAGGCAATCCCAACGAAGAAGGTGGTGCATATCAGCAGGCAGTCAGCATTTTATATGCTGTTGCATACACCTTGAAAATGAGTTATAAAACAGACTACAAAATTGAGGGATTCTTTGAGTATGTTGTTCCACCGCTTGAGGGATTTTGGTGGCAAGATGATGTCGATGGTGTTGATTACTCCGACAAGTCAACCTTTAACTGGATTTCTGTAATTCGCCTGCCAGATTTTGTTTCTAAAGCGGATTTTGAATGGGCAGTAATAACAGCAACCAAAAAGAAAAAATTGGATTGTTCATCAGCGGAATTTATGACCATTGATGAGGGTTTGTGTGTTCAAATTATGCACGCTGGTTCGTTTGATGATGAGCCAGCAACAGTTGCCTTGATGGATGCCTATTTGGAGCAAAACGGATATGCAAATGACTTCAGCGAAAGCAGATTGCACCATGAGATTTATATGTCCGATGCAAGAAAGGTTGCTCCCGACAAGTGGAAAACCGTTATTAGACATCCAATCAAAAAAGCATAACCAATTCCAATTTGTCGAACGGATAAAGAGCGCACTTCTATACACTATTCAGTGTGGTGCGTATGGTGCTGCAACACGATTACGAAAAAATCCTCCCTATGAAGATTTCATAGGGAGGATTCACTGTTTTGCGAAGTCCCGCTCGAAAGAGCGGCTTTTCTTTTTGTCATTTTTTAAGCGAAAGCAAACCGGAACAGAAAGATATACGTTCAAATTCCATTTTAGGAAAAACTTTTTTCATCTCATCAAACACAAAATAAATTTCCTCGTCGTCCCATTCTTCACCGGCAAGTTTTTTACATTCTTCAAGTTCGGCTCGGGTGTTAAAAGCAACGTCGCCGATATATATCGTTCCGCCGTCATTTAAAAGAGGAACAAGGTTTTTTATAAAATCCACTTTCTGTTCGTCGGTAAGGTGATGCAGGGAATAGGTGGCGACTATCATATCATATTTTTGATTTTTAAGTTCTTTTGCAAGGCCTTTTGAAAAATCACCGCAAAAAAGTTTTGCGCCGGGCATCTTTTTCTGCGATGCTTCTATCATCTTTTCAGAAAAATCCTGGCCGTAAATATCTATCCCTTTTTCATAAAGTCTTGAAGAAAGAGTGCCCGTTCCGAATCCTATGTCAAGAACGCTTTTTGCGTCCGAACCGAGAATTCGGTTATAAATTTTGTTTAATATATCTTTATATCCCGCAAAAGGATAAGTTTTTTCCTCGTCCGAAAGGCCGACGCTTTTATCATATCCGTCCGCCCATAAATCAAAACCTTCGCTTCCAAGCATGGAACGTCACCTCTTTTTTAAAAAATAAAAAAACTCCCGTTTTTGCGGGAGCTTTGTTTTTTTATCTTACTCTGTAAGTTGCGTAATATACGTTTTTGCCGGAAAGGTCTTCGCCGAAATCTACTGCCCAAAAACCATATCTGGTAAAGAAATCCAAAGAGTTCTGGGGAACTTCAGCAACAACAGCTTTGGGTTTCTGGTCTGCAATGGCACCGTCAAGAAGAGCGGAAGCTACGCCGCTTTTGCGGTAATCGCGGTGAACGCCGATGAAAAGAAGATGCATAACGTCGCCGGTGGAAGGGTCAGTAACACAAAAACCGGTTACAAGTTCGCCCTCAAGCGCAACGTAAATGGAAGAGCTTTCACTGCGGCAAAAATGCTCAATAAGAGAAATGGTCTCTTCGCCTTTGAAAAAAAGCTGTTTTTCGATCTGCTGATATTCGGGGCTATCGGGAAGGATCTTTTTGATTTCGTACATAATCAAAACCACCTTTGCGAAAAAATATTACATTTTATTTTACCATATATTTTGTAAACTATCAAGTTTTTAAGACGAAAAATGCAATATTTTGTAAAAATAAAACCGGGCGAAAAATCCCGCCCGGTTTATCTTATTTTTTGTCGATATAATGTGCTATTCCCTCAAATACTCCGAAAAAAACTCCGGCAACGGGCCAGATTATCCAGGTCATTTGCCATTTCATGGTATAAAAACTCCAGCCGAGATAAACCGCGGTCACAATGCACCAATATATTGATGAAATCGGATCAAGTTTCTTTTCAAAAGTTTTCTTTTCAACCGTATAATCGTCCTGCTGAAGAAGTTTTTCGGTGGTTGCCCAGGGGATTCCGGTGCGAACAAGGATATAAACTCCCGCGGCAACTATCATAAGAGTAAGGCAAAGACCGATCAAAACCTCGCCGTCCGCTTTTTCAAAAAAAGCACCGATGAAAAGCGGAATTGCAGAAAGAACACAAAGACAGATTCCGATTACGCAGTCGCGAATGTGTTTTTCGCGAAGTTTGTTCTGGCGCTCTTTCACCATTCCCGCAACGCCGTAGGCAAGCTCTATGGGCTCTTCTTCGATGTATTCAAATCTGCTTGTCTTCATGCCGCTGGAAATAAAAAGCGCCACCGCGGGCACTACGATAAGCACCAGCGTGATAAGTCCGATACCGCCTGCACCGTTTTCGGTAATTCCTATTTTTCCGGAAATCTGCATTGCGATAAGGAAGAACATTGTAATGGGCGAAAGTATGCAAAGCGCAACGCCAAGGGCAACCATGGGTGCCGTTTCATCTTTTACCTTAATAAATTCGTTGGCTTCTTCCATAGAAACTTTCCGGAAGGTGCTTTCACTTATTTCTTCCTTCGGCAAAGGCATCTCTTCGCCCAGTTCGTCTTTAAGAAGAAAATCGGTTGAAACTCCAAAAATCTCGCTCATAAGAAGAATTTTATCAAGATCGGGAATGGAAAGAGCGCCTTCCCATTTCGAAACGCTCTGGCGCGAAACGCCCATTTTTTCCGCAAGTTCCTCCTGCGAAAAGCCGGCCTTTTTTCTCAGTTCTATAATTTTGTCTGCAAGAATCATGTTTTCACCTCGTCTGAAAAAATCGGAAGAATTTCTTCCCTTCGATGAAATCATACGTCTTTTTGCGGTGTCAAGCCATAAACCGAACAAGTCAATTTGTCAACCGACGGTTGCAACTGCCGGTTGCAAAGGCAAAAAAGCCGGAAAAGCACTGCTTTTCCGGCTTTTTAAGGTTCGTCAAAAAATCAGAATACGATTTTTTCTTCGATGTAGGAAACGAGTTCGCTGATAGGCATTCTTACCTGTTCCATGGAATCGCGGTCACGAACGGTTACGCAGCCGTCCTCTTCGGATTCAAAGTCGTAAGTGATGCAGAAGGGAGTGCCGATCTCGTCCTCACGGCGATAACGTTTACCAATGGAACCGGATTCGTCATAATCGACCATGAAGTGTTTTGCAAGCTCGTCGTGAACTTTAAGTGCGCCTTCGCTGAGTTTTTTGGAAAGAGGAAGAACAGCTGCTTTGAAAGGAGCAAGAGCGGGATGAAGGCGAAGAACGGTACGAACATCTTTTTCGCCAACAACTTCTTCATCATAAGCATCGCAAAGGAATGCAAGGGTTACACGGTCTGCACCAAGAGAAGGCTCAACAACGTAAGGAATATATCTTTCGTTGGTATCGGGATCAAAATAGTCCTGAGTTTTGCCGGAATGGTTGGTGTGCTGAGTAAGGTCATAGTCGGTTCTGTCCGCTACACCCCAAAGTTCACCCCAGCCGAAGGGGAAGAGGAACTCGAAGTCGGTGGTGCCGACGGAATAGAAGCAAAGCTCTTCGGGAGAATGGTCGCGGCGGCGAAGGTTCTCTTTTTTCATGCCGAGACGGAGAAGCCAGTTTTCACAATAGTCTTTCCAGTAAGCGAACCAGTCAAGGTCGGTGCCGGGTTTGCAGAAGAACTCAAGTTCCATCTGTTCAAACTCACGGGTACGGAAAGTGAAGTTACCGGGAGTAATTTCGTTACGGAAGGATTTACCGATCTGTGCAATACCGAAAGGAAGTTTTTTACGGGTGGTTCTCTGAACGTTTTCAAAGTTTACAAAGATACCCTGTGCGGTTTCGGGACGAAGATAGATCTGGCTGGTTGCGTCTTCGGTTACGCCCTGGAAGGTTTTGAACATAAGGTTGAAAGAACGGATATCGGTAAAGTCATGTGCGCCGCAGTTGGGGCATACAACGTTCTTTTCATCGACGAATGCACGCATTTTGTCGAATTCCCAACCTTCGGGAGAAACGCCGGTCTGGTCTTCGATAAGTTTGTCAGCTCTGTGACGGGTTTTGCAGGCTTTGCAGTCCATAAGCGGGTCAGAAAAGCCGCCAACGTGACCGGAAGCTACCCAAACCTGGGGGTTCATAAGAATAGCAGCGTCAAGACCTACGTTGTAGGGGCTTTCCTGAACAAATGCTTTCCACCATGCACGTTTTACGTTGTTTTTAAATTCTACACCAAGAGGGCCATAGTCCCAGGTGTTGGAAAGACCGCCGTAAATTTCAGAACCTGCGTAAACAAATCCGCGGCCTTTGCAAAGAGCGACGATTTTTTCCATGGTTTTTTCGGTTGCCAACATATTTTAACACTCCTCAAAAAAGTATTATTAACATAAAGTTGCCTTATTATATAAATATATTCCTTTAAAGCGATTAAGTCAAGAGCAAACCATTTTTTAATGAGATGAAGCTTTAAAAAAACGCCCTTTTCCTTGACAATTCCGTTTATAAAGTATTATATTATATATTAGAAAAATATTAGGTTTGTGCAAAAAAAGAGAGGAAATAAACATGATTAAAAGCATGACCGGATACGGCGCCGCAGAAGAGATTCTCAACGGACGCAATATCAGAGTTGAAATAAAATCCGTAAACCATCGCTATTTTGAATATTCCGCAAGAGTTCCCCGTTCCTGCGGATTCCTTGAAGAAAAATTAAAACGCCTTCTTTCCGGCGTAATCAGCCGCGGAAAAGTCGATGTCGGAGTAATGATCCAGACCGTTGAAGGCACCAACGAAGAAATAACCATCAACAAAGAAGTTGTAAAAAGCTATGTTGATGCTCTTCGCAGCGTAAAGGACGAGTTCGGTCTTACCGACGACCTTTCCCTTTCCGTTGTTGCAAAATTCCCCGACGTTTTCACCGTTGTAAAAGCACAGACCGATGAAGATGCTCTTTGGGCAGACGTTGAATCCGTCGCAAAAAAAGCCGCCGCCGCGTTTGTTGAAATGCGCGAGACCGAAGGCGAAAAAATGAACGCCGACGTTCTTAGCCGTGCCGCATATATCGAAGAAAAAGTCGGATTCATCGAAAAACGCAGCCCCGAAACCGTTAAAGAATATCGCGAACGTCTTTATAACAAAATGCTCGAAGTTCTTGACGGAAAACAGATCGATGAAGCAAGGATAGTGCAGGAAGCCGCCATTTACAGCGACAAAGTTGCCGTTGATGAAGAAACCGTACGCCTTCGCAGCCATATCGCCCAGCTTCGTGAAATCGTTGAACTGAGCGAACCTGTCGGAAGAAAACTCGACTTCCTTATACAGGAAGTCAACCGCGAGATCAACACCACCGGCAGCAAATGTTCCGACGTTGAAATCGCACAAGTTGTTGTCGACGTAAAATCCGAAATCGAAAAAATCCGCGAACAGATCCAGAACATCGAGTAAAAACGGAGGCTTTTATATGAAGCTTGTCAACATTGGTTTCGGAAACCTCATCAATGCCAACAGGGTAATTGCTGTGGTTTCGCCGGAATCCGCACCGATAAAGCGAATAATCCAGGAAGCCCGCGACAAAGGTACTCTTATTGATGCTTCCTTTGGCCGAAAAACAAAAACTGTTCTTGTAATGGATTCAGGTCACGTAATTCTTTCGGGAATTCAGCCGGAAACCGTAGGAACAAGAATTACTACGGAGGGTGAAGATGAATAAAAGAGGAGTTCTTACCGTCATTTCGGGTCCTTCCGGTGTGGGAAAAGGCACTATTATAAACAGACTTTTTGAACTTGACGAAAATCTTTATTTTTCCGTTTCCGCAACCACAAGAAAACCCCGAGCGGGCGAAATTGACGGAGTTCATTACAGTTTTAAAACCAAAGAAGAGTTTGAAAACGATATTGAAAGCGGCGAAATGCTTGAACATGCGTCTTTCAGCGGAAACTATTACGGAACCCCCAAAAGTGCCGTTGAAGAAAAGCTTTCCCAAGGAAAAGACGTGGTTCTTGATATCGAGATCCAGGGTGCAAGAAACGTAAAAAAACTTATGCCCGAAGCCACCCTTATCTATATTCTTCCGCCCAGCATTGATGAACTTAAAAAACGCCTTATCGGAAGAAACACCGAGGATAAGGAAAGCATTTCAAGGCGCTTACATACGGCGTATACCGAGCTTCACGAAGCTCCGGAGCTTTATGATTATTTTATTGTAAACGACATGGTGGATGAAGCCGCCATGAAAATAAAAAATATTATTGAGGGCAAACATTACGGAAGAACCGCAATGCAGGAAGCTCTTAAACTAATTATAGAGGAGGCAGAAACCCTTGCTTAACCCGAACGATACTTACAATCTCAACCAGCTCAACAGCCCCTATGCAAACGTTGTTGCAATTGCAAAACGTGCACGCCAGATCAGCGAAGACGCTGAAGCAAACCACGAGATCATCTCCGAAAAACCGCTTAAACTCGCCATTGCCGAGTTTATTGACGATAGATATCGCGTAAACAAAGTCAACGTGGAGGAAGACTGATATGCCTGAAAAGAAGAATCTTCTTCTTGGCATTTCCGGCGGTATCGCGGCATATAAAGCCTGCGAGATCGCTTCATATTTTACCAAAAAAGGCGTCAACGTAAACGTTGTAATGACGGAACATGCCGCCGAATTTGTTGCGCCGTTAACTTTTGAGGCGCTTACTAAAAACGAGGTCTATACATCGCTTTTTGACGGAAAAGGAAACGACCCGGTTGCACACGTCAACCTTGGAAGGACCGCAGACGCGGTTCTTATTGCACCGGCAACGGCAAACGTTATTGCAAAGCTGGCAAACGGCATTGCGGACGATATGCTCACTTCGACGGTGCTCGCGGCTTCCTGCAAAAAGATAATTGCACCGGCAATGTTTACCGGTATGCTCGAAAACCCGGCGACACAGCGCAATCTTGCGCAGCTTAAAGAGGACGGTTGGGAAATTATCGAATCCGAAAGCGGAAGACTTGCCTGCGGAGCAGTGGGCAGCGGAAGACTTGCGGACGTTGCGGAACTTATTTCAGCGGCGGAAGAAGCGCTTTTTGCTGATGAGCAGCTTTTGGGAAAACGCGTGCTCATAACCGCGGGAGCAACCCGCGAAAGCCTTGATCCGGTGAGATTCATCACGAACCGCTCAAGCGGAAAAATGGGCTACGCCATCGCAAAAATGGCTAAAACAATGGGCGCCGAGGTCACTCTTATAAGCGGAAAGACCGAAATAAGACCGCCCCACGGAGTGAGCACCATTTTTGCGGAATCTGCGGAAGATATGTATAACGCGGTGACTGAGAGAGCAGCCTGCGCCGATATCATCATTATGGCGGCGGCGGTGGCGGACTATACTCCGGCGGAATATTCAGAGCAGAAGATCAAAAAAGCGGAGGGCGACAACGCCCTGGTGCTCAAACGCACAAAGGATATTCTTGCGAGCATCGGAAGAACGAAACCTTCCGGTCAGGTGGTGGTCGGTTTTTCCATGGAGACCGAAAACCTTCTTGAAAACAGCCGCAAAAAGCTTATTATGAAGAACGCGGATATGATCGTTGCAAACTCCATTGCAAGCGAAAACACCGGTTTCGGTGTTGATACCAACGCTGCCGTGCTCATTACAAGAACTGACGAGCACGAGACCGGACTTATGTCCAAAGAGGAACTGGCGAAAGTTGTTCTTGAAAAAGCGGCGGAGCTTTTATGACCCCAAAAGACGGCTTTTGCCGTCTTTTTTAGGTTGGAAAAAGGTTGGTTATCAGCCTTTGAGCACCGATTTTTAAAGATTTTTACAGAATTTACAAAAAATTCAGGAAATTTTCGAATTTTCAACATTTAAAAAACATATAATTATTTTTGCAGAGAAAATTAACAGAAAGAAGGTTATAAATTATTTTGGTAACTCTTGAAACAGTAAAAAATGACCCCGCGGTAAGGGTTTATATACAGAAAGCATCTGAGGCACTTAAGGCCCTTGGCTTTTCCGAGCACGGCTTTGCGCACGTAGGACTTGTTTCGGAAAAAGCGGGATACATAATGGAGACCCTCGGCTATTCCGAAAGGGAAGTGGAGCTTGTTAAAATTGCGGGATATCTTCATGACATCGGAAACGTTGTGAATCGCAGCGACCATTCCCAGAGCGGTGCTATTATGGCGTTCAGGCTTCTTGACAGAATGGGCATGGATCCCGCCGAGATTTCGGATATAGTTATGGCTATCGGAAACCACGACGAAGGCACCGGAAGACCCATAAGCCCCATGGCGGCGGCTCTTATCATTGCGGATAAATCCGACGTTAGAAGAAACCGTGTTCAGAACGAAAGTATCGAAACTTTTGACGCTCATGACAAGGTCAACTATTCCGTTACCAAAGCGGAACTTAAAATCAACGAAAACAAGACCCTTATCAAACTTAAACTTTCTGTCGATACCCGTTACGGTTCGGTCATGGATTACTTCAGAATTTTCATGGACCGAATGGTGCTTTGCAAGGCATCGGCGGAAAAGCTTGGTCTTGATTTTAAACTTATCATCAACGAACAGCAGCTTGTATAATAAAAACTCCCTCGGGATTTTCGGAGGGAGTTTTTTATTCGTAAAGAAAAGCCTCCTTTTATTGAAGGAGGCTTTTTTGTTACATATTCCAGATGTTGTCGCAGTATTCTTTTACGGTGCGGTCAACAAAGAAGGTGGGAGAACCGGCAACGTTCATTATCGCCATGCGGTTCCAGGTATCTTTGTCGCGGAAAAGCTGCTGGGACTTATTGTGGATGGACATATAGTCGGCATAGTCGGCAGCCGCCATATAGAAATCCTTGCCTTTGATAAGGTCTGCAAGGTCGGAAAAATCTTCGCCGGCAATTCCGTGGCGCATACGGTCAAGAGCGGCTTTGAGTTCGTCGTTCTTTTCGATATATTCCATGGGGTCATAGCCTTTTGCGCGAAGGGCATCGACTTCATCGGAAGTCATTCCGAACCGGAGGAAGTTTTCGCTTCCGACTGCGTCGAGGATCTCGACGTTTGCGCCGTCAAGAGTTCCGAGGGTAACTGCGCCGGAAAGCATGAGTTTCATGTTGCCGGTACCGGAAGCTTCGGTTCCCGCAAGGGATATCTGTTCGGAGATATCAGCGGAGGGCATAAGAAGTTCGGAAGTGGTGACGCTGTAGTTTTCAAGGAAGGAGAGTTTGAGGATATCCTTTGCTCTGCTTTCGGAAAGTTCTTTGCCGATGCACCAGATAAGGCGGATTATGCGTTTTGCAACGTAATAACCGGGTGCCGCCTTTGCGCCGAAGATGAAAGTTCTGGGGTCGATATCGGCGTTGGGGTTCGCTTCGATCTCGTTGAGAAGAGAGATGATTCGAAGGGCGTTGAGGTGTTGGCGTTTATATTCGTGAAGGCGTTTTGCCTGGACGTCGAAGAGAGAGGAAGGATCGAGGGGATTTCCCATTACGTCGCGGTTTTCCGCAGCGAAGAGTTCTTTTCTGCGGAGTTTTACTTTTCCGAATTCCTCGAGAGCGGCGGAATCTTTCACGCAGTTTTTGAGAAGGGACATTTTTTCATAGTCCTTTTCAAAATCTTCGGAAGAATATTTTTTGACGAAGCCGGTAAGTTCGGGGTTTGCGGCGCAGAGCCATCTTCTTGCGGCGATTCCGTTGGTGACGCTTGTGAAGCGGTCGGGGAATGCGCGGTAAAGATCGGCAAAAACGCTGTTTTCCATAACGGTGAGGTGGTGTTTGGAAACGCCGTTGGTGCTATGGGTCGCGAAAACGCAGAGGTTTGCCATTCTGATTTCGCCGTTTTCAACGATTGCCATACGTTTTATCTCATCGTCGGAGAAGCCTTTTTCGCGAAGTATATTGCGAAGGCGGCGGTCAAATTCGGCGATGATGACGTAAATTCTTGGGAGAAGGAAACGGAACATTCCGACGTCCCAGCGCTCGAGAGCTTCGGGAAGAACGGTATGGTTGGTATAGCTGAAAAGGTTGAAGCAGATGTCTGCTGCTTTTTCCCAGTCGTAGCCGCATTCATCGAGAAGGATTCTCATGAGTTCGGGGATAGCCATGGTGGGGTGGGTATCGTTGATATGGATAGCGGCTTTTTCTGCGAGGTTTTCGAGGGTGCCATAGGCGGCAAGATGACGGCGGACGATATCCGCGATAGAAGAGCAGACGAGGAAATACTGCTGTTTGAGGCGGAGATTTTTGCCGTCGGAATGGTTATCGTTGGGGTAGAGAACGGAGCTTATGGCTTTTGCCATGGAGCTTTTTCTCATTGCCTCGGCATAGAGTCCGCGGTTGAAAAGTTCCATATCGAAGCCGGAAGCTTCTGCCTGCCAAAGGCGAAGACGGGAAACATCGTCGCTGTCATAACCGGGAACGTAAATATCGAAGGGTACGGCGAGGACGCTGTCATAGTTTTTATGGAGTATCTGGTGATAGCCGTCATACCAGGATTCTTCGATTTCACCGCCGAAACGGACTTCGACCGCGTGTTCGCGTTTTTCGGCGAGCCATGCTTTTCCGCCGGGAAGCCAATCGTCGGGTTTTTCGGTCTGCCAGCCTTCGGTGAGCTTTTGGCGGAAGATTCCGTATTCGTAGCAGATGGAATAGCCCATGGCGGGTTTTCCGATGGTGGCAAGACCGTCGAGGAAGCAGGCTGCAAGACGGCCGAGACCGCCGTTTCCGAGACCGGCATCCGGTTCCTGGGCATAGACTTTTTCGGGATCTGCACCGAAAGAAGCAACGGCGGCTTCGAAATCTTCGGTCATTCCGAGGTTATGAAGGTTGTTTCTGAGGGAACGGCCCATGAGGAATTCCATGGACATATAGTAAACTCTTTTTTCGCCGCGGGAAGCGTGTCTTGCGGCGGAAGATGCGCATTTTTCGGCAAGGAGACCTTTGAGGACTTCTGCGGCGGCATCATAGATATGGGAATAATCGGCACTTTCCGGGATTTCACCGTAAGCGGTGCGGATGGATTCGGAGATTTTTGATTTCCAGAATTCAACACCTTGCATCGTGGTTTTCCTCCTTGAATGGGGTACATTTTTAGACCATTATATTTTACACAAAATGGGTGTGTTAGTCAATAATTATATAATATATCGGAAAAGGGTGGAATCGTTTCCAAACAGGCGTTTTTTACTGTTTTTGCATAAGGTTTTTTTGTTTTGTTTAGTTAGTTTTGACAGATTTTTGGAAAAGGAAACAAGGGGCAAAAACGGCATTGGGGTCGAAAATGCACAAAAAACGTTGGGTATTTTTGGTTGAGTTAAAGATTTGACAAAAAAGCGGCGGTCAGACGACCGCCGCGGTTTTTGGTTATTGAGAAGACCTGCGGAGAATGCCATACATAGCAAAGCAGACTTTGCAAAAGCTGTCAAAGCACATGATTCGAGTTTGGCTTCAAAAGACGCAAGCAAAATTGCAGAAAAAAAGGCGGGGCAGGCTGGAAAATCAGCCACATCCTCACCGATTGTTACTTTACCACAGAATCAACCCGGTGTCAATGGTCAACATTCCTTTGGCCGCGGTTTTGATGAAATGGCGGCGGAAGCAAAAATTTATTTTGCAAATAAAAATGAACTTAATGAAACGGTAGGTGTCACGAATAACCTTCGGAGCCTTGCCGGAAACATTAAGTTCATTGATGAGATGATATCACAAACAAAGCCGGGTGTCAATGGTCAACATTCCTTTGGCCGCGGTTTTGATGAAATGGCGGCGGCGGACATTAAGGACGGGAAAAAGAAAAAGCGGCGGTCAGACGACCGCCGCGGTTTTTTGGTTATAGGGAAATTATTTGCAGACTTTGTTGTCAACTTCTTCGTGGAGTTTTGCGATGAAGTCATCAAGAGCAACTGCGCCGAGGTCGCCTTCTTTTCTGGAACGGACGGCAACTTTGCCTTCTTCCATTTCTTTTGCGCCGACGACGAGCATGTAAGGAACTTTTTCAAGCTGTGCTTCGCGGATCTTGAAGCCGATTTTTTCGTAACGGGAATCGACTTCGGGGCGGAAACCGCAGCGGAGAAGTTTCTTTTTGATCTCTTCTGCGTATTCGTTCTGGTCCTCGGTGATGGGAAGAATTCTAACCTGTTCGGGAGAGAGCCAGGTGGGAAGTGCGCCGCCGTATTTTTCGATAAGGAGGGCGATGGTTCTTTCGTAGCAGCCGAGGGAAGTTCTGTGAATGATATAGGGATATACTGCCTGGTTGTTCTGGTCGATATAGGTCATTCCGAAACGCTGGGCAAGCATCATATCGATCTGGATAGTTACGAGGGTATCTTCCTTGCCGTAAACGTTTTTGCCCTGAACGTCAAGTTTTGGGCCATAGAAAGCGGCTTCGCCTTTTTCTTCGGTATATTCAAGACCAATATCGTCAAGGATTTTTCTCATTGCGTTTTCGGCTTCTTCCCACATTTCGGGGGTACCTTCGTATTTTTCCCTGTCGTCCGGATCCCATTTGGAGAAGCGGAAGGAAAGATCTTCATAAAGACCAACGTCGGTCATAACCTCTTTCATAAGCTTGACACAGTTTTTGAATTCTTCTTCAAGCTGGTCCGGGCGGATGATAAGGTGACCCTCGGTAATGGTGAACTGGCGGACACGGATAAGTCCGTGCATTTCGCCGGAAGCTTCGTTACGGAAAAGGGTAGAGGTTTCGCCATAGCGGAAGGGAAGTTCACGATAGGAATGTTTGTCGTTAAGATATACCTGATACTGGAAGGGGCAGGTCATAGGACGAAGAGCGAAGACCTCTTTGTCTTTTTCTTCGTCGCCGAGCACGAACATATTTTCTTTATAGTGATCCCAGTGGCCGGAAACTTTATAGAGGTCGGATTTTGCCATGAGAGGAGTTCTGGTCATGACGTAACCGTACTCGTATTCCTCTTTATCCTGGATGTAGCGGTTGAGGATCTGGAAGAGTTTTGCGCCTTTGGGCATAAGAAGCGGAAGACCCTGGCCGATATAATCGCTGTTGCAGAAATATTTGAGCTGGCGGCCGAGAATGTTATGGTCGCGGCGTTTTGCGTCTTCAATAGCTTCGAGATAAGCTTCAAGCTCGGCTTTTTTGGGGAAGGAAATTCCGTAGATACGGGAGAGCATTTTGTTCTTTTCGCTGCCTCTCCAATATGCACCGGTGGTGGAAGTGAGTTTGAAAGCTTTGATGGGAGAGATGTTCATAAGGTGAGGACCTGCGCAAAGTTCGCAGAAGTCGCCCTGTTTATAGAAAGAGAGTGCTTCGCCTTTGCCTGCGTGTTCATCGATGAGCTCGAGTTTATAGGGCTGGTCTTTCATGATCTCTTTTGCTTCTTCAGCGGACATGGTGCATTTGTTGAGTTCGAGACCGGTTTTGATGATCTTTGCCATTTCGTCTTCGATCTTTTTGAGGTCGTCAACGGTGAAGGGTTTTTCTACGTCGAAGTCATAATAGAATCCGTTGTCGATGGCGGGACCGATGGAGAATTTTGCATCGGGGAAAAGATGAAGAACGGCCTGGGCCATGACGTGGGAAGTGGTATGCCAGAAAGCTTTTTTGCCGTAGGGATCGTCGAAAGTGAGGATCTCTACTTCGCAGTCTTTTTCGATAGGGGTACGAAGGTCGCAGCCTTCGCCGTCGATTTTTGCTGCGCATGCGACTCTTGCGAGACCTGCGCTGATGCTCTGGGCAATCTGATAGGGGGTGACGCCGTTTTCGTATTCATGAACGTCGCCACGAAGGGATACTTTAACCATAAATTTACCTCCTGTTTTTTTACGGGGCAATAAAAAAAGCTTCGCCCCAAAAATTAAGGGGCGAAGCATTAGCTCCACGGTTCCACCCTTGTTTACGGCAAATCTTTGCCGCACTCAAAGTTCCGCCTTAACGCGGCAGTGACGGTGTGTTCGCGCGAACGCTTGCACACGCTCCGGGGATGGTTGTTCACGATTTCCGACAGACTTCTTTCAGAATAATGAAGCCCTCTCTGGGAAGGAAAAGCGCTTCGGGTTCCCCATCAACGTTTTTTAAAATATCAAGTAAATATTAACACCACAAAGGACATTTGTCAACGGCAGACGCACAAAAAGTTGATAATTTACTTTACAGTATTATATTATAAATTATATAAATCTGGTAAAAGATGAATATTTTTCTTAAAAATGAATAAAAGTGAGCTTGAATAATGCATTTTGGGGTAATATTTCTTGACAGAGGTTATAAATAGGTTTATTATTATACTAATATGTATAAGTCTGTGTATCTTTTTTTAACAGACCTCTGGCATTTAATATATATAAGAAAGGAATATTCTTAGCACCATGGAAATCATGACCTTTATCAAAAGCATGAATATCTTTGCCGATATGACTTCCGGCGATATTCTTGTTTGCGTGATCGCTTGCATCATTGCTTTGGTCGTTGGTTTGATAATCGCTTTCCCGGTGGGTGTTGCATATAGACGCAGAGTTGCGGAAGCCGAAATCGGTTCCGCCGAAGAAGAAGCAAGACGCATTGTAAACGAATCAATCAAAACTGCTGAAAGCCGCAAAAAAGAAGCCCTTATTGAAGCAAAGGACGAAATTCACCGTCTTCGCAGTGAAGCGGACAAAGAAGTTAAAGAACGCCGTGCAGAAGTTCAGCGCAGCGAACACAGACTTCAGCAAAAAGAAGAATCCCTTGAGAAAAAAGCTGACAACCTTGATAAAAAAGAGGAAGTTTTGCAGGAAAAAGTTCAGGCAGCAGACGCAAGACTTGCTGAGGCTGAACAGATCAAAAAAAGCCAGTTCGAAATGCTTGAACGCATTTCAGGTTACAGTGAGGAACAGGCAAAAATTCAGCTTCTTGAAGAAGTTGAAGCCAAACTTGCTCACGAAAAAGCTCTTCGCATCATGCAGTTTGAGCAGCAGCTTAAAGACGAAGCTGAAGAAAAAGCTCGCGAAATTATCGGAACCGCAGTTTCCCGCTGTGCACCGGATTACGTTGCCGAGGCAACAGTTTCCGTTGTTCCGCTTCCCAGCGATGAGATGAAAGGACGCATCATAGGTCGTGAAGGACGCAACATCCGCGCTCTTGAGACCCTTACCGGCGTTGACCTTATCATCGACGATACTCCCGAAGCTATCACCCTTTCTTCCTTTGACCCGGTACGCCGTGAAATTGCACGTCTTTCTCTTGAAAAACTTATTCAGGACGGACGTATCCACCCGGCAAGAATCGAAGAGACCGTTGAGAAAGCACGCAAGGAAGTTGACGCAAAAATCAAGCAGGACGGTGAACACGCAGTTCTTGAATGCGGCGTTCGCGGTGTTGCTCCCGAACTTGTTCGTCTTCTCGGCCGCATGAGATACCGCACCAGTTACGGACAGAACGTTCTTATGCATTCCATTGAGGTTTCTCAGATTGCGGGACTTCTTGCCAACGAAATGGGCGGTGTTGACCCCAACATGGCAAGAAGAGCAGGTCTTCTTCACGATATCGGTAAGGCTCTTACTCACGAGATCGAAGGAAGCCACGTTACCATCGGTGTTGACGTTGCGAAAAAATATAAAGAGCCTGAAGCTGTTATCCACGCTATCGAAGCTCATCACGGCGACGTTGAGCCCAGAACCACCATTGCATGGCTTGTTCAGGCTGCAGACGCAATTTCTGCTGCAAGACCCGGTTCCAGAAGAGAAAATCTTGAGAACTACATCAAACGCCTTGAAAAACTTGAAGAGATCGCAAACTCCTTTGAAGGCGTTGACAACTGCTTCGCCATTCAGGCAGGACGCGAGGTCAGAATCGTTGTTAAACCCGAGATCGTTGATGACGAAAAAATGGTGCTTCTTGCACACGACATTGCCGAGAAAATCGAAGGCGAGCTTGAATATCCCGGTCAGATCAAGGTACACCTTGTTCGCGAGAGCAGAGCGGTCGATTACGCAAAATAATCCTTATAACAATATTAAAAGAGTGTCCGAAGGGACACTCTTTTTTTGCAGACAAGTATTTAGAAAAAATTCTAAATAGCTATTGACAGACAGAAATTCAGAATGGTATAATCTATTTAGAAAAATTTCTAAATAGTTTTTGGGAGGCGAAAAATATGAAAGAGGAAAAAATCGTTCTCGGAATGGGGACGGATTTTCCGCTTGACGGAAAGCTTTTGATTCCGGAAAGCGAAAAGCCGGTTCCGGCAGTGGTTTTTGTTCACGGTTCAGGTTCCAGCAACATGGATGAAAAGGTGATGAAGATGACACCCTTCAAGGACCTTGCGGAGGGACTTGCAAAAAAGGGTATCGCTTCGCTGAGGTATGACAAAAGAAGTTTTGTTCACGGAAGAAAGATGATAAAAGCGGGAAGCCTTACCGTTAAAGAGGAAGTTATTGAAGACGCGGTGGCGGCGGCGAACCTTTTGAAAAACGACGGGCGCATTGATTCGGAAAAGGTTTTTATCATAGGTCACAGTATGGGAGCGATGCTTGCGCCGAGGATAGATGCCGAAGGCGGAAACTTCAGGGGACTTATTCTTATGGCGGGAACGCTTGCAAAACTTGAGGAAGTGCTTTTTCGCCAGCTTGATGAAATGAAAAACGGTAAAAGCAAAATCATGAGCTGGGTCGCTTCGGCACAGGATAAAAAATTCAGAAAATCTTTTGAAAATCTTTATGAAATTTCCGATGAGGAAGCAAAAAAACGCAAATATGCCGGCGGAGTCGATCTTTATTATTTTAAGGAAATGGGTCTTCATCCGGCGGAAAAGTATCTTGAAAACATCGAAAAGCCGGTTCTGGTAATGCAGGGAAGCGGCGACCTTCAGGTGAGCAAAAAGGATTTTGAAGGATATAAAAACCTTTTGGGCGAAAAAGAAAACGTGAGTTTTAAGCTTTATGAGGGACTGAACCACTGCTTTGTGCCGGCGCTTTATGACGATATTTCGAAAGCAACGAAAGAATTTTCGGTCGAAAGACATATCGGCGAGGACGTTATTTCAGATATTGCCGGCTGGATTTTTGAAAATTGCTGAAAATCGGGGAGGGCTGTATGAAAAAATATTTTGCGCCGTTTATGGTGGCGGTTTTGATGATAATATATTTTATAGTTTATTTCGGCGTTCTGATAATGCTGATCGAAAACCCTGTTTTCAAGGTTTTGCTTGGAATAATTCCCGCAATTTTCAGCGGAATTATGATATATGTACTTATTGAAAGAATTACAGAAATAAGGAGCGGAGAAGAAAATGATCTTGGTAAATACTGACTACATCACCGGAAAAGAATTTGAAATGCTCGGACTTGTTTGCGGAAGCACCATCCAGACCAAAAACATCGGAAGAGATATTACCCAAAGCTTTAAAACCCTTGTTGGCGGCGAGCTTAAATCTTATAACGATATGATGAACAAAGCCCGGGCTCTTGCAACAAAGCGCATGGTCGAAGAAGCGGAAGCAAAAGGTGCGGATGCAGTTATCAATATCCGCTATTCTTCTTCGGCAATCATGCAGGGAGCGGCGGAAGTTGTTGCATACGGAACCGCAGTAAAATTCATTTGAGGTGAATTAAAATGAGCTTTGCCGAAACTTTCAAAGCGCTTTCCGATCCGGCAAGAAGAGAAATTTTGCTGATGTTGAGAAACAAGAAAATGTCCGCAGGAGAAATCGGTTCCCATTTTGATATGACCGGCGCAACGGTTTCGTACCATCTTTCGGTGCTTAAAAAAGCGGACCTTGTTTATGAAACGAAGCAGAAGAACTTTGTTTATTACGAACTCAACACCTCTGTTTTTGAGGAGATCATGCTCTGGTTTGCCCAGTTTAAAGGAGAGAACAGCGATGAAAATCAATAAAAAACTTCTTGTTATAACGACGATTGTTATTCTTTTGCCGATAGCGGTGGGACTTATTTTCTGGGATCAGCTTCCGGAAACTATGGCAACACATTGGGGAACGGAGAATGAACCGAACGGCTGGACTTCAAAGGCTTTTACCGTTTTCGGAATTCCGGCAGTTATTGCGGCGCTTCACGTGATTTGTCTTGCGGTGACTTATGCCGACCCTAAAAGAAGCAATATCGGTAAAAAAGCTATCGGGATCGTTTACTGGATCCTTCCGGTAACTGCGCTTATGGTAATGGGTGCCACTTATGCTTATGCGCTTGGAATGAGCGTGAACATCGGAATGATATGCTGCCTTTTGATGGGAGTTATTTTTATTGCTCTGGGAAACTATCTGCCGAAGGCAAGGCTGAATTATACATTCGGATATAAGATTCCCTGGACTCTTAACAGTGAGGAAAACTGGAACAGGACCCACAGACTTGCGGGCTGGCTTATGGTGATCTGCGGATTTATTTTTATCATCAACGCATTTATTCTTTCGGAATGGGTGCTTCTTGCCTGCTTTATCGCAGCGGTCGTTCCGATAATTTATTCTTACGTTCTTTATAAAAAGGGGATATAAAGAAAAAAGCATCTGCATATTGCAGATGCTTTTTTTATTCTTCGACACGAACTCCGTCGATATGGATAAAGCGGACGGCGGCGATATTATAGCTTGAAAGAGGGCGGCAGGCACAGTCATAGGAATGGGCGGCGATTTTAACCGTATCAAAGGTGGGAATATCGCCGTCGACGGAGGTTATAACCGGGGTGTGCTGCCAGTCTTCGGTGTCGATTATGAGCTGGCAGATATCGCCGGGAGCGATTTCGCGTATCGAGACCGGATGTCCGAAGGGGCCGACGCCTTTGTTATTGACAAGAAAATTGAAGAGATATTTTACTCCGGTCCAGGCGGGTGCTCTGTCGCTGAGGCTTTTATAATACCAGCCGAAGGTGGGAGTGAAATTCATTGGTGCACCGCCGGCAAGGATACACTGGCTTGCGAAAGAGGTGCAATCGCCGCCGATTGCGCTGAAATCATAGTATTCGGGGTTGCGGAAATATGCCCAGCGGTTTGCATATTCCACTGCGGCAGAACGGTTATAGGGAAGTTCGGTAAGCGGCATTTTTTCCTCCTTTTGAGTTTTTTAAAATATATGAAAAAACTTTCGGAAAAAGAATAAATTTCTTTTGAGGGCTTTTGTTAAAAGCATTGCAACCGCGGCTTTTTCCGTGCTATAATATATAAGTCGAATACTGACGAATCGGAGGAAATTGATATGGGAAATCTTAATAAAGTTAAAATAGAAATTGCGGGAGCGGGATATACTATTGCGACTTCTGAACAGGAAGGATACGTTCGCGACCTTGCAAAAGAGATGAGCGATGACATTGAAGGACTTATGGCAAGAAACAGCACTCTTTCCATGAACGATGCACTTGTTCTTTGCGCTATTGCTTATCTCAGCGAATATAAAAAAGAGGCCGCAAACAGCGACCACATCCGTTCTCAGCTTAAAGAATATCTCGGTGACACCGCCAGAGCAAGAATGGAAGTTGATGAGGCAAACCGCCGCGCTGATAAACTCGGAAGAGAATTAGAGGAGCTTCGCAGACGTTATGGCGTTTGAGGTAAAGGTTAAAATAATGCGCGAGGGCGCCGTTGTTCCGAAAATTGCAACGGCGGGTTCCGCTGCGGCGGACCTTTATGCCTGCATTGACGAAGCGGTGGTCATTCCCGCAAGAGGAAGCACAGTTATTCCCACCGGTATCGCCATTGCTGTTCCGGAAGGATACGGGGCATTCATCTTTGCCAGAAGCGGACTTGGAATAAAACACGGCGTTGCGCCCAGAAACTGCGTCGGAGTTATCGATTCGGATTACAGGGGCGAAGTTTGCGTTGGGCTTATGAACAATTCCGACAAGGATTATACCGTTGAGCCGAAGGACCGCATTGCGCAGATGGCGATTATGCCGGTAATGGCGGCGGAATACGTTCTTTGCGACGAACTTTCGGATACCGAAAGAGGCGAGGGCGGATTCGGTTCCACCGGAAAATAAGAATAAAAAAAGCCGCCTTTTTGGCGGCTTTTATTTTTTATGTTTTTATTTTACAAGGCCGAGGAAACGGGCGGTTTCGGCAACGGGAAGACCCATTACGTTGAAATAATCACCGGCGATTCCTTTTACGAGCACGGAGCCTTTGCCCTGGATCCCATATGCGCCGGCTTTGTCCATTGGCTCGAGAGTTTCGATGTAGCTTTCGATTGTTTCATCGGAAAGTTCGTAAAATTCGACTTCGGTTTTTTGGACGAAGGAACGGACGGAGCCTTTTTCGGCAACGGCGACGCCGGTATAGACGAAGTGTTTTTTGCCGGAAAGAGCTTTGAGCATGGAATGAGCATGGGATTTATCCTTAGGCTTGCCGAAAATTTTGCCGCCGAGCACGACGACGGTATCGGAACCGATAACGATATCGTCAGGACGGATTTTGGAAACGGAAAGAGCCTTTTGTTCCGCAAGGATAGCGGGGACTTTTTCTGCGGGGGTGTTTTCGGGTACGGATTCTTCGCAGCCGGATACGAGGATTTCAAATTCGGGGATTATGAGACTTAAAAGTTCTTTTCTTCGGGGGGAACCGGAAGCTAAAACATACATTGGAAAACCTTTCTTTTTTTGGCTTATTTAAGCAGTTTTTCGACGGCGGAAAGTTTTGCGGAGATGCAGAAGATCTCCATTGCGTCGGGAAGTTCGGAAACGGGCGCAAAGGTGGGGGCGATTCGAAGTATGCTGTCGGCGGGGTCTTTTCCGTAAGGATAGACGGCGCCGGCGCCGGTTATGGTAAGGCCGGCTTCCTTGCAGAGGGTGACGGTGCGTTTTGCGGTGCCTTCCATGAGTTCGGCGGAGATGAAATAGCCGCCTTTGGGGGTGTTCCATTTTGCGTTTCCGCTTTCGGAAAGTTCGGATTTGAGCACCTTGAGCACGGTTTCGAATTTGGGGCGTACGATGTCCGACTGTTTTTTCATATGGCTGAGCACGCCTTCGAGATTTTTGAAGAAAAGGACGTGGCGCATCTGGTTGATTTTATCGGGGCCGATGTTCTGGAAGGAAAGAGTGTGCCTGAAATCGGCGATGTTTTTTTCGGAAGAGGCAACGGCAGCAAGACCTGCGGAAGGGAAAGTTATTTTGCTGGTGGAGCCGAGCATATAGACCATATCGCCTTTTCCGTTTTCTTCGGCAAGGCGGAGAAGAGAAGGAATCTCGTCTTTTTCACCGCTGAAATCAAGGTGGTGGACGGTATAGGCATTATCCCAGAAGATTCGGAAATCGGGAGCAGCGGGGGAAAGATTTGCAAAGCGCTTTACGACCTCATCAGAGTAGGTGATACCCTGGGGGTTGGAATATTTGGGGACGCAGATGATGCCTTTTACGGTTTCGTCTTTTATGAGTTCCTCGACGGTATCCATATCGGGACCGTCGGGATTCATGGGGACGGTTATGAGTTCGAAGCCGAAAAGTTCGCCGACGGCAAAATGGCGGTCATATCCAGGGGCGGGACAGAGGAGTTTTCGCTCCTTACATTCGCTCCAGGGGGAATTTCCGCCGGGAAGTCCGTGGCAGACTGCATGGGCGATGAGGTCATAGAAAAGATTGAGAGAGCTGTTTCCGGTGACGATGACGTTTTCGGCGGGTGCATCGAGAATTTCGCCGAAAAGGCGGCGGCATTCGGGAATTCCTTCGACGACGCCGTAGTTTCGGATATCGAAGCCGTTTTCGCATTTAAAACTTTCGGTTTCGGAATTTATGATATCGAGCATAGGAAGGGAAAGAGCCAGCTGTTCCGGACAGGGTTTTCCGCGGGAGATATCAAGCTTTAAGCCGAGGGACTTTTTTTCGGCATATCTTTTTTCGAGGAGTTCTTTTTCTGCAAGGAGCTCTTCGCGGGTCATTTCGGAATATTTTTTCATGGATATCACCTCTTTATCTCATATATGAAGTGTCGCTGAGTTTTTTGATGAAGCGTTTTCCGTCGGAATTTTCGAAAAGGAAGGAAACGCCGCCTGAAACGCCGAAAAGTTCGGTTTTTTTCGAGAGATTCAACAGGAAGACCGAGCCACATTGCGTTAAAAACGCTTAAAAGGTCGCCGTGGGAGACGATTATTATATTTTCTTCGGAATTTGAGGCTATTTCGTCGAAGAAAGGTTTCAGGCGGTTCCATTCGTCGCGGCGGCTTTCTGCGGAAGGAAAAAGGCGGTCATCGACGGTGCGCTCCGGTTTTTCCATGTTTTTGCGGAGCCACTGCACAGATTTTCCTACGGCCTCGCCTAGATTTCGCTCGCGAAGTTCGGTTTTTAAAATCGGAGCGGCGCCGAGATATTTTGAAACGATTTCGGCGGTTTCTTTTGCGCGGAGAAGATCGGAAGAATATATCACGTATTTTTCCGAAAGTTCGGCGGAAAGATTTTTGCCTATGTTTTCAGCCTGGGTTTTTCCAAGGGGAGAAAGTTCCCAATCGGTCCAGGAACCGACCATTCCGTTGACATGGTGGAGTGACTGAGTATGCTGGACGGTGATTATATTTTTCAAAAAAACACCTCATTTGCGGGGCATATGCAAAAAGCCGGAAGGAGATTTTCCTTCCGGCTTTGGTTTTTTTATCAGAATTCTGCGGATCCGGTGGTTCTCGGGAAGGGGAGAACGTCGCGGATATTCTGGATTCCGGTGAGATACATGATGATACGCTCGAAACCAAGACCGTAGCCTGCGTGTTTGCAGCCGCCGTAACGGCGAAGGTCGAGATACCAGCTGTAATCTTCTTCTTTGAGACCGAGTTCGTTGATGCGGTCGATAAGAACGTCAAGGCGTTCTTCACGCTGGCTTCCGCCGACGATTTCGCCAACGCCGGGAACAAGAAGGTCAGCGGCGGCAACGGTTTTTCCGTCGTCGTTCTGGCGCATATAGAAAGCTTTTATCTCTTTGGGATAGTTGGTTACGAAGATAGGAGCTTTATAGACTTCTTCGGTGAGGTAGCGTTCGTGTTCGGTCTGGAGGTCGCAGCCCCAATATACGGGATATTCGAAACGGTCTTTTACCTTGGTGAGCATTTCGACGGCGTCGGTATAGTCAACGCGGACGAAATCGGCTTTGCAGATGGATTCGAGACGTTCGATAAGGCCTTTGTCATAGAAATCGTTGAAGAATTTCATTTCGCGGGGGCAGTTATCGAGAACATAGCGGAAGATGTATTTTATCATATCTTCGGAAAGCTGCATTTCGTCAGCAAGGTCGGCGAATGCGATTTCGGGCTCGATCATCCAGAACTCGGCGGCATGGCGCTGGGTATAGGATTTTTCTGCACGGAAGGTGGGGCCGAAGGTATAGATATTGCTGAATGCCATTGCCATGGCTTCGCCTTCAAGCTGGCCGGAAACGGTAAGACCGGTGGCTTTTCCGAAGAAGTCCTGGCTGAAATCGACGGTTCCGTCTTCGTTTCTGGGAGGATTGGAGGGGTCGAGGGTGGTTACGCGGAACATTTCGCCTGCGCCTTCGCAGTCGGAACCGGTGATGAGAGGAGTGTGGACATAGACGAATCCTCTGCTCTGGAAGAACTGGTGGATAGCGAAAGCGGCGGCGCTTCTTACACGGAAAGCCGCAGAGAAGGTATTGGTTCTGGGGCGGAGATGTGCGATGGTGCGGAGATATTCGAGGCTGTGACGTTTTTTCTGGAGGGGGTAATCCGGGGTGGATTCGCCTTCGATGATGACTTCGTCAGCGTGGATCTCGAATGCCTGTTTTGCATCGGGGGTAAGAAGGATTTTGCCGATTACGGAAACGGCGGAGCCAACGTTGAGCTTATTGATCTCCTTGAAATTATTGACTTTATTCTCTTCGTAAACGACCTGGATATTGGAGAAGCAGGTTCCGTCGTTAAGTTCTATAAAGCCGATGGATTTGGAGTTGCGGGAAGTTCTGAGCCAGCCGCAAATCATTACGCTCTGGTCAGCATAATCTTCCGGAGAGGCAAAAATGAGCCTCAGCTCCGTTCTTTTCATGGTGATCACCTCATAGTTAATTAATAATATTACACTTTAATATAGCATATTACAGAGCTTTTTGCAAGATTGATTTTTGGGAGATGCAAAAGGTGTTTTTGTTGAAAAATTCATAATTATATAATATAATATATATTTAGTTTATTATAACCGGAGGTAAACCGATGGCTTTTTCTTATGATAATTTAAACGCCCGCCAGATGGAGGCGGTGATGCATAAAGACGGACCTCTTCTTGTTCTTGCGGGAGCGGGAAGCGGAAAGACGACTGTTCTTATTGCGAGGGTCGCGAAGCTTATTGAAAGCGGAGTAAGACCATGGAATATTCTTACCATAACTTTTACAAACAAAGCTGCGGACGAGCTTAAAAACAGGCTTATCACAAAGCTTGGTATGGATGCGGCGGAAGTTTTTGCTTCGACTTTTCACAGCATGTGCGTGCGAATTTTGAGAAGAGATGCGGAGCTTCTTGACCTTCCGAAGAGTTTTACCATTTATGATGCGGACGACAGCCTTAGGGTGGTAAAGAAATGTCTTAAAAACCTTGGCATGGAGGAAAAACAGTTTCCGCCGAAGCCGCTTTTGGGTTCCATAAGCCATGCGAAGGAAAAACTTCAGGATCCGCAGGACCTTGCGGACCTTGCAGACAGAAACGGCGATTACAGAATGAAGGTCACCGCGAGGGTTTATGCGGCTTATCAGAAGGAACTTCATGAAGCGGGCGCCCTTGACTTTGACGATCTTCTTTGTGAGACGGTAAGGCTTTTTAAGACCCATCCGGAGGTGCTTGAATATTACCAGAACCGCTGGGAATATATCATGGTGGACGAATATCAGGACACCAACCACGTGCAGTATATGCTGGTGGCGCTTCTTGCGAAAAAGAACAAGAACCTTTGCGTAGTGGGCGACGACGACCAGTCCATTTATAAATTCCGCGGAGCGACCATTGAAAATATCCTTCTTTTGAAAGACAGTTTCCGGGGGCTTTGGTGGTAAGGCTTGAACAGAACTATCGCTCGACCCAGAATATTCTTTCGGCGGCGAACGAAGTTATTGCCCACAACACCGAAAGAAAGGGAAAAAACCTTTGGACCTCGAACGGCGACGGAAGCAAAATTACCGTTCGCAGATGCATTGACGAGGACAGAGAAGCGGAATTTATTGCGGACAAGGTTCTTGAAGGCATTGGAAAAGGCGCGAAATACAGCGATTTTGCGGTGCTTTACAGAATGCACGCGCAGTCGAACAGCCTTGAAAAAGCTTTTATGAGAGCGGGGGTACCTTATAAAATCATCGGCGGACTTCGCTTTTATGAGCGCAAGGAAATTAAAGACCTTTTGGCATATATGTCCGTTATAGAAAACCCGGCGGACAACCTTAGGCTTGAAAGAATTATCAACGAGCCGAAAAGAGGAATCGGTGCGACGACTCTTGCGGCGGCGGAACATATTTCGGACGTTACGGGCATGAGCCTTTTTGAGGTTTTTGAGCACGCGGACGAATATGCGGATATCTATAAAAAGAGCGCCGTGCTCAAAGATTTTACCGACATGATAAAGAGCCTTGGAGAAGCGGCGGAGGATTTTGACGCGGAGAGCTTTTTTGATGAGCTTTGCGAAAAGACCGGTTATACCGAGATGCTCCATGCTCAGGGACTTGAGGGCGAAACAAGGCTTGAGAACGTGGGCGAACTTAAAACCAACCTTATGAAATATCAGGCGGAAGCGGAAAACGCGGAACTTTCGGGATTTCTTGAAGAGGTGGCGCTTTATACCGACCTTGACAGAATGGAAGAGAGCGAGAGCGTTCTTATGATGACGCTTCATTCCGCAAAGGGACTTGAATTTGAGAATGTGTTCGTTATCGGAGCGGAAGAGGGAGTTTTTCCCGGAATGCAGGCGATTTATGACATGACCGAGATGGAAGAGGAAAGACGCCTTGCGTACGTTGGAATTACCAGAGCGAAAAAGAACCTTTATCTTACCGCGGCGGCCAGCAGAATGATTTTTGGCCAGACGAACCACAACAGACTTTCGCGTTTTGCAGAGGAGATTCCGGAGGAATATAAGGACTTTTTTGATGAGAGCGAAAGCCGCAGAAGAAACGTCAGTTATCATTTTGAGGAAACTTCCGGCGGAAAGGTACATATTGAAAAGACCTATTCGGAAGCACCGAAAAGCGGCGACACTTACAGAGCGGGCGACGCGGTTTGGCACAAGGTTTTTGGAAAGGGAACCGTTCTTTCGGCAAAGGCTATGAGCGGCGACACCCTTATTGAAATTGCTTTTGAAAAAGTGGGCACAAAAAAGCTTATGGCAAACTTTGCGAAACTTAAAAAAGAGTAAAGGTTTTTATATAAACATAAAAAGGAGGGATACTGTTTGAAAAGGATCCTGCTTACGACGGCAATAGGCGAAGAATCTGAAAAGACTCTTGACGCTTTTCTGGGTTCTCTTGAAAAAATGGAGCCCAGCGAAATTGTCACAAAATACGGAGAAAGATTGCTTTGGGCGCTGGTTATACTTATTATCGGCTTTGTTCTTGTAAAATGGGCGCTGAATTTTATTATGAAAAGGGTTGAAAAAAGCAATCTTGCAGCGGGAGCAACGAAATTTGTTCACGGAATAATCGCGTTTTTGCTTTATTTCATTGTTATTCTTACGGTGGCTTCGACTCTTGGAATTCCGATAACCTCCGTTCTTGCGATTTTCAGCGTATTCACCCTTGCATTTTCCCTCGCTATCAAGGATATCATTGCGCTTTTTGCAAGCGGAATCACCATTCTTGCATCGAAACCTTTTAAATCCGGGGATTTTGTTGAAATTCCGGAAGAGGGTATTTCGGGATTTGTTTCGGACGTGGGACTTATCCACACGCACCTTTTTACCGCGGATAACAAAGAGATAATCATTCCGAACAGTATTGTTGCTGGGGACACCATTATAAATTACAGCAAAATCGGACTCAGAAGGCTTGATGCGGTTTTTTCGGTGGATTACGGCGAGGATTTTGAAAAGGCGAAAAGCATCATCAGAGAAGTGGTCGAGAACGAGCCCCTTGTTGAAAAGGAAAAGGATATTTTTATTATGGTCACTTCGCTTGCCCCGAACGGAATCGACATTGTCTGCAAGGTTTACGTTAAATGGGACAGCTATGAAAAATTAAGATGCAGCCTTAACGAAAAAATCAAAATTGCTTTTGATAAAAACGGAATAAATATTCCTTATAACCAGATAGATGTTCATATGAAATAAAGGAGATAAAAATGCAGGGAACACTTTGCAGAAAAGAGATTGGAAACGGAGCTTTTTTCAGCTTTGTTACCGACCCGAAATTCAAATCGGACAGAATAAGCCTTTGTTTTGTTACTCCGCTTAAAAAAGAGACCGCGACGGTCAACGCGCTGGTTCCTTTTGTTTTGAGAAAGGGATGCAGAAGCTGTCCGGACTTTACGGAGCTTAACAAAAGGCTTGCGCTTATGTATGGAGCTATTCTTGATGCGGACGTTGCAAAACACGGCGGAAACCAGATAATCCAGGTTTCGCTTCAGTTTACCGACGACAGATTCGCCATTGGCGGAGAAAAAATGGCGGAAACCGCGGCAAAGCTTCTTTCGGACATTGCTTTTGACCCGAACCTTGACGAAAACGGATTTTTTCCGGAAATCGACCTTGAACTTGAGAGAGAGTTCCTTATCGATACCATCGAGAGCGACCTTAATGACAAAAGGGTATATGCCATCGGAAAGGCGCTTGGACTTCTTTATGAGGACGAGCCTTTCGGCATAAAAAGATACGGTTACGTTGAGGACGCGAAGGCTGTCACTTCCGAAAGCCTTGCGAAGGCATGGAAGGATCTTGTTAAAAATTCCAGAATTGAAATAATGTTTGCGGGTCCGGGAGATCCCATTGGAGCGGAAAAGGTTTTTGAGGAGAGGATTGCTCTTCTTGAAAGAGAGCCGATAACCGCAAAAAAACCGAAAATGGTGGATTATTCTCCGCTTAAAGAAGGAGAAGAGAGCCTTGACATCGTTCAGGGAAAGCTTGTTATGGCTTTCAGGCTTGGCGCACCGGAAACCGAAGAGGAAAAGAACGCGGCGAGAATGCTTTCGGCAATTTACGGCGGAACGGCTTTTTCGAAGCTTTTTATGAACGTTCGCGAAAAAATGAGCCTTTGCTACTATGCGGATTCGCATTTTGAACGCAGCAGCGGAGTGCTTATAGTTGACTGCGGAATAGAATTTGAGAACCGCGAGGCGGCACAGAATGAGATAATCCGTCAGCTGGAACTTTTGGGCGAGGGAGATTTTTCTGACGAGGAACTTGAGAACACCAGAATGGCTGTTGCGAACAGCCTCGGTTCAGTCGGTGACACCCTTTATTCCATTGAAAGCTGGTTTATGCCGGGAATTCTTGAAGGAAAGATAGTCACTCCGGAAGAGGACCTTTGCGAAATGAAAGCGGTAACAAGAGAGAATGTTATTGCTATGGCGAAAAGGGCAAAACTTGCGGCGGTATTTTTCCTTAAAGGAGGCGAAAAAGAATGAGCGATATGGTAAAAATAGAAAACAAACGCCTCGGAGATTGTTATTACAAGGTTGAGCACCCCAGCGGACTTACCATTCTTATGGCGCCCATGGAAGGCTTTAATACAGCTTATGCCATGTTCGGAACAGCATATGGTTCTATTGACACCACCATTAAAACCGCCGAAAACGGCGAATTCAGAAAGCTTCCGGAGGGAATTGCCCATTACCTTGAACACAAGCTTTTTGAAAGCGAGGAATGTTCCGCGTTTGACCGTTATGCAAAGACCGGCGCCAACGCCAACGCTTTTACCGCCTTTGACAGAACGGCATATCTTTTTGCCTGTTCCGATAATTTTGAGGAGAGCATGGAGATTTTGCTGGACTTTGTCACTCATCCTTATTTCACCCCCGAGACCGTTGCGAAAGAGCAGGGCATCATCGGTCAGGAGATAAGAATGTATGACGATTCGGCGGACTGGAGAGTTCTTTTCAACCTTCTGGGAGCGATATATCACAAGAACCCGGTAAAGATAGATATTGCGGGAACGGTGGAATCCATTGCGGAAATCACCGCGGACCTTCTTTACGACTGTTATAACACCTTCTATAACCTTCACAACATGGTGCTCACCGTTGCGGGAAAATTCGATATGGAAACGGTGCTCAAAGTTGCGGACAAGGTGCTCGAACCGGCAAAGGATTTTTATCTTGAGCGCGGGATCTGTGACGAGCCGGAAGAAGTAGTCGAAAATTACGTTGAACAGCATCTTCCGGTTTCGGTACCGCTTTTCAACATCGGTTTTAAAGGAAAGACCGGAAGCGAAGCGGATAACTTCAGGGGAAGTATTCTTGATGAAATCTTCCTTGCGGCGCTTTGCGACGATTATACCGCGGTTTACCGCGAACTTTATGACGAAGGAAACATCAATGCGACTTTCGGAAGCGAAGTTTTTTGCGGAAGAGATTATATCACAATGCTCATTTCCGGTGAGAGCAGGGAGCCTGAAAAGGTTTTTGAAAGGCTTAAAAAAGAATTTGAGCACCTTGTTGAGCACGGAATTCCGAAAGAGGTTTTTGACTGTGCTCAAAGAACCGTTTACGGCCACTATATGCGCTCTTCGGAAAGAGTTACCGGCGTTGCGACTTCGCTTTTCAACTGCCATTTTCCGGGAGTTGATATGTATGAGCTTATTGAAATTGCGGCAAACGCCACACCCGAAAGCGTTATTGAACGCATAAAAAACACCTATGGTGCGGAAAATTCCGCACTTTCGGTAATCAGACCCTGACGCAAAGGAGGATTGTGTTTTATGTCGGACATTATCAGTTTTCCCGGATTGGGACTTGAATTCAACATCAACCGCGTTGCATTTTCTTTCGGCTCGGTCGATATTTATTGGTACGCGGTGATAATTGCCACCGGTTTTCTTCTTGCGCTGGCTTTTGTTTTTAAAAATTGCAAACGCTTCGGAGTTGATTCGGACAGGGCCATTGACGTTATATTTTTTGCCATGATACTCGGAATTATCGGCGCAAGGGCATATTACGTTGCATTCCAGTGGGATATGTATAAAGACAACCTTGCGGAGATCCTTAACATTCGCGGCGGCGGACTTGGTTTTTACGGCGGAATAATAGGCGGAGTTATCGGACTTATTATTGGAACGAAGCTTCGCGGACAGAAGATTCTGCCTTTTCTTGACCTTGCGGGCGCCGCGGTACTTATCGGTCAGGGTATTGGAAGATGGGGAAACTTTGTAAACAGTGAGGCTTTTGGCTGCAACACCACTCTTCCCTGGGGAATGACCAGTCCTAAAATCGTTTCTTATATTGAAAGACATTCCGCTGAAGCGATGGGTGCAGTTATGGATCCTTCGGTTCCGGTACATCCGACTTTTCTTTATGAATCTCTTTGGTGCGCCATTGGACTTTTGGTTTTTTGCTATGTTATGAAAAGAAGAAAGTTCGACGGACAGATGTTCCTTTTCTATATCGGTTGGAACGGATTTGGAAGGATGCTTATTGAGGGACTTCGCACCGACAGCCTTATGATAGGACCTTTCCGCGTTTCCCAGATGCTGGGCGCGGCGATGTTTGTTTTTGCAGTTGTCGCTTTTATTGTTCTTAACAAGAAGCTTTCTTCGGAGAACCGTCCGGAATGGCTTGGAATCTGGGGCGAGACCGAGCAGGGAAGACTTATGGGCGAACAGAAATGGGATTATAAAAAAGGCTGCGAAAAAGGTGCAGTTTGTGAAAAGACGGCGGAGGAGGAAGACGAGAATGGCAACGATAATTGACGGAAAAAAGGTTGCGGCAGAGGTTCGCGCCGAGCTTAAAGAAAAAATTGAAAAAATGGTTGCCGAAACAAAAAGAAGACCCGCTCTTGCGGTGATTCTTGTTGGTGAAGACCCGGCTTCGCAGGTTTATGTAAGGAACAAACAGCGCGCTTGTGAAGAAATCGGCGTTGCGAGCGAAGTTGTTACTCTTGCGGCTGATATCACCCAGGAGATGCTGGAATATATCATAAATTCTTATGCTGCGAGAGTGGACATTGACGGAATTCTTGTTCAGATGCCTCTTCCCAAAGGTCTTGACGGCGAGAGAGCTCTTGCATGCATTCCTGCCGAAAAAGACGTTGATGCTTTTCATCCGGAAAACGTGGGACATATAATGCGTGGAGACTACCGATTTCTTCCCTGCACTCCTGCAGGAGTTATGGAACTTTTGCATCGATACGGAATTTCTCCGGCGGGCAAAAAATGCGTTGTTATCGGAAGAAGCGACATTGTTGGAAAACCTATGGCGATGATGCTTCTTCACGAAAACGGAACGGTTGAAATTTGTCACAGCAAAACCCCGAACCTTGCGGAAGAAACAAAAACCGCCGATATTCTTGTGGCGGCGGTGGGAAGACCTAAATTTGTCACTGCGGATATGGTAAAAGAAGGCGCCGTTGTAATAGACGTTGGCATCAACCGGGACGAAAACGGAAAACTTTGCGGCGACGTGGATTTTGAAAACGTTGAGCCGAAGGCAAGTTTTATCACTCCCGTTCCCGGCGGAGTGGGACCGATGACGGTTGCGATGCTTATGCAGAACACAGTTACTGCGGCGGAAATGAAGATTAAATAAAGAAAAGCTCCTTCCGGGATTCGGAGGGAGCTTTTTTGTTTACGTTGAGTTTCAGAAAAGGCTTAAAAGTTTATTCACCGAAGAGTTCGGCGGCGGTGGAGAAGTGGTCTTCGCCGAGGGTGGAAATGTAGTTTCCGCCATCGAGCATTGTGGAGGTGAAAACGTTGTTTTCGTCGATATAGATGCAATGCTCGGTGCCGACATAGGTGAAGGTGATTTTATATCTGGGGAAATCCATGGGCTTTGAGGTGCTTTCGGGGGCAAAAGAAAGTTCATCCGCAAGCCAGAAAACGCCGTGGGATTTATAATCGTCCATTTTTACGGTTTTGCCTTTGTCGTGTTCATATTCGTCTATATCTTCGTAGTAGGTTATTTCGGCGTTTTCGGTTTTGGAGTAGGGGGAAAGGTTATAACTTCCGTCGGGCCATTTGAAATAGATATTGACGATGGAGCCCCAAAGGTCATATTCCACTTTGGTATTGGGTCTTACTCTGAAAGTGACGCTTCGGTCTATGAAGGCGGAGTCTTTCAAATCTTCGCGGCCGAGGATATACTGGTCGGTGAGTTCGCCGCCTTCGGTTATGGAGGGAACTTTATTTTCGTCATAGACGATTTCGGTGAAGGGTTTCATCCAAAGGGGATAATAGCCTTCGGCATTTATTTCATCGAAGGTCATATAGTTTTCGGGGTAGCCTTCGGGAACGGGCTTTTTTTCGGGTTCCGGCTCGGGTTCGACAGTGGATTCCGGTTCGGAAACGGGTTCGTTTTCTTCAGCGGGAACGGATTCCTCCGAAAACTCGGATTTTGAAACCGGTTCTTCCTGAGGAATTTCGGAAACGGGTTCCTTCGGCGGAGTTTCGCCGCAGGCGCAAAGAGAAAGAGCAATTATTGCGGCAAGGACAAAAAGCAGTGATTTTTTCATGATCTTCCCTCCTTTTTTACTTTCAACTATATAGTAACACAAAGGGCGGAAAACGTTGCAGGTTTTTGAAAAAATAAAAAAAAGCACCGCGGTTGCGGTGCTTTTTTCTGCATTCTGCGAAAAATGCAAGATCATCTCATATAATCAAACTCGATATCGAGAATGCTTACGGTATCGCCCTCGTTGATGCCCATTTCCTCAAGTTTATCGATGATTCCGGAAAGGCGGAGAACACGCTGGAAATACTGGAGGGATTCATAGTCATCAAGGTCAACAAAGCCGAGAGCATGCATGAGCCAGGGAGCTTCGACAACGTAGATGCCGTCTTCGATATGGATCTGGAATTCCTGTTTGGAAGTGATCTCTTCACGAACGGGTGCTTCGGTTTCATATCTGGTGATGGGAGGAAGTTTTGCGAGTTCGGCGGCAACGGCGTTGATAAGTTCGCGTACGCCTTCGCCGGTTGCGGCAGAGATGAGATAGGTTTTGAAGCCGTTTTCTTCTGCGAATTCGTTGAACTCGTCAATCATTTCCTCGATGGCGGCATCGGCTTTATTGAGTGCGACGATCTGGGGACGCTTTGCAAGTTCGGGGTTGAACTTTTCAAGTTCGTAGTTGATCTGTTTATAGTCGTCGATGGGGTCGCGGTCATCCATTGCGGAGATATCCACAACGTGAAGAATGAGGCGGCAGCGTTCGACATGGCGAAGGAAGTCATGGCCAAGGCCGATTCCTTCGGAAGCGCCTTCGATAAGACCGGGAATATCGGCCATTACGAAGGAGTTGCCCGCATCCATTTTTACTACGCCGAGAACGGGAGTAAGAGTGGTGAAGGGGTAGTTTGCGATTTCGGGTTTTGCGGCAGAAACCACAGAGATGAGGGTGGATTTTCCGACGTTGGGGAAACCGACAAGACCGACGTCCGCGAGAAGTTTGAGTTCGAGAGTTACTTCGAATTCTTCACCGGGGAAGCCGGGTTTTGCAAATTTGGGGATCTGGCGGGTTGCGGAAGCAAAATGCTGGTTGCCCCAGCCGCCTTTTCCGCCTTTTGCAACGATATGGGGTTCTTTATCGGAGATATCCGCAAGGATCCTTCCGGTGGAAGCTTCGCGGATAAGAGTTCCGACGGGAACTTTTATTACAAGATCAGGCGCGGATTTTCCGGTCATGTTGCTTCCGGAACCGTTTTTGCCGTTTTCTGCAATATAGCGTTTTCTGTATTTGAAATCGATAAGGCTGGAGATGTTGGTATCGCCGACAAAGACAACGTTTCCGCCTTTGCCGCCGTCACCGCCGTCGGGACCGCCGGCATTTACGTACTTTTCGCGGTGGAAAGTAACTGCGCCATTGCCGCCGTCACCGGCCTTGATTCGGATTTTCGCGGTATCTACAAACATTTTTATACCTCCGGTCAATCTTCGAGTGTGAGTTCCATATAGCTTTCCTGCTTTATGAAACCGAGTTTTTCATATAGCGGTCTTCCGAGTTTTGATGCGCCGAGCCAGAGCTTTTTGATGCCGCGGCTTTTTGCGTCTTCGATAAGCAAGGTAAGGAGCTTTTTTGAAAGGCCTTTTCTGCGGTGTTCGGGTGCGGTATAGACATTTGTGACATAGCCGCGAACGCCGATTTTATTGGTGAAAGACGGCGGAAGATCATAATAGACCACCGCCGCGGTGGAAAGGAGCTTTCCGTTTTCTTCAGCGATAAGCTGGATGAAATCTTCGCTTTGGAGCCATTTTTTAAAAAACGCGGCAAGCTCTTCGTCGATATTGCAGGAAGGATCGATTCCTTCGTCAATAAGCTGGAGTTTTCGGACTTCTGAAAGAAGTTTTGCGTCTTTTAAATCGGCTTTGCGGATATTCATAGGGGAGCCTTCTTTCCTGAAAATAAAAAGGGACGGTTAGCCGTCCCTTTTTTCAAGCTGAACTATTACTGTTCAACAGGATATACGCTTACCTTTTTGCGGTCTGCGCCGAGGCGTTCGAATCTTACAACACCATCGGTGAGAGCGAAGAGGGTATCGTCGGAACCTTTGCCAACGTTTACGCCGGGATGGATGTGAGTTCCGCGCTGTCTGACAAGGATGTTGCCAGCAAGGACAAACTGACCGTCGGCTCTTTTCGGGCCAAGGCGTTTGGATTCGGAATCACGGCCGTTTTTAGTGGAGCCCATACCTTTTTTATGGGCGAAGAACTGCATACTAAGTCTAAGCATGTTATTATACCTCCGTAATTATAAGGTTGATCGTGTTCGGAAAGTCTTCGGAAAGAAGTTTGAGGTGAAGCCTTAAAGCCGATACGAAATGCCATGCGGCAGGTCTGGGGCTTGGGGGAAGAATACATTCGATTGTATCTTCATAAACGTTTACTTTACAGTTTATCTTCACGACCTCGGTCATTCCGTTGACGGCCATTTGCACGGCCGAACTTACCGAAGCACAGACAATGTCTTTTCCGCTTTCGGCATAACCCGCGTGTCCGCTTACAACGAAGCGCTGGGGTTCGCCTTTCTTATAAAAGAATTCAGCGCGGATCATCGTTAATTAGCCTTCGATAGCTTTTACGAGAAGCTTGGTATAGGGCTGACGATGACCGAGAGCGCGTTTGCTGCCTTTTTTGGTGCGATAGGTGAAAACATTGATTTTCTTGCCTTTGCCGTTTTTAACGACTTCTGCGACAACTTTTGCACCTTCAACATAGGGAGCGCCTACTTTGAGGGATTCGCCGCCGAGAACAAGAACCTTATCAAGGGTGATTTCTTCGCCTTCGTTGGCTTCGAGTTTTTCGACATAGAGAGTATCGTTAAGTTCTACACGATACTGTTTTCCGCCGGTTTCGATTACTGCGTACATGATATTCCTTCTTTTCAATAGACTCGCTGACTTGAGGCGGCTTCCCTAAAAAAGGACGCACTTTTAGAGCCTTTGGCATGCGGCATGAAATATTATATCAGCATGAATGACGAAAGTCAAGGGGTAAATTTGTGTTTTTTGCCTTATTTATGCGGTTTTTTTCATTTTATAAGTATGTCTTTTACGGGGAAGGTGATTTCTTCGCCGTTTTCGGTCACGGCGATGATGATATCGTCTTTTGACTCGGAATCGTGGTGCCATTCTTCGTTTACAAAAATGGATTCATAGCGCTCGCTGACGATGTTTCCGTCCTTATCGATGAACCAATAGCCGTCCGGCATGGGGTTGCCTTCTTTGTCATAAGTCTGGGTGTGTCCGTCAACTCCGTTGCCGCCGCAGAAAGCTATGGCGAAATAGCTGCCGTCTTCGTAAACGTTGAAATTGATATAGTTGAAGCAATCGGAAAGGACTTCTTTTTCGGGGGTAAGAATTTCGGTGACCCAAAGACCGAGTATCTGCTGATTTCCAAAAGATAAAACAATGCGGTCCTCGAAGGGAATTTGTATTCTGCTGTAAACGGGTTTTGCAAAAGAGCTTCCGTTCGGGGAGTTTACGCCGTAATACGGAGAGTGATTGGACCAGTAATATTTATAAACGGAATATCCGAAGAATTCCTGCGGATTCGGACCCCAGGGCTCTTCTTTTGTGACTTCGCCGGTGTTTTCGTTAACATAGAAAGGATAAAGCACACCTTCGCGTATGCCGAAGACCCACCACTTTGGGTCGGGGTGATTCATAAGAGCGTCGTATTTTTGGAACGGTTCTTCGTTTAAAAATTCGCCGTTTTTGGAAAGGAGCCAGATTTGTTCATTGGGTTTTTCGCCGAGGGAAACGGTTTCGTTTTCGTAAATAAGATATTCCCTTGTGCCTTCGGTTTTTGTGAGCACGTACATAAAGCCGAGGTCTTCGATTTCGTCATAAGAAGACGTATCAATATCGTGTATGGAAAATTCTTTTTCGGCGGTTTCGTCAGGTCGGGAGATTGGATTTTCGGTTTCTTTTAACGGTTTTTGATTTGAGCACGCAGTGAAAACGAGAATGAGCACCGTGAGCACGGCGAAAAGTTTTTTCATGAAATCACTTCCTTTCAAAAATAAAGTAACCTGAAAGGGGGAAAGTGCAACAAAAAAGCGCGGAAAATCCGCGCTTTTTTAATGTTTTAATTGTCGAAAGTTTCTTTGAAGCCTTCGCCGATGACATTGCTGGCGGGGGCAACCATTATGAATGCGGCGGGGTCGACTTCGAGCACGATACGTTTGAATTTGGCAAACTGGCGGCTTGGCATGGCGCACATAATAACAAGCTTTTTATCACGCTGATAGCCGCCTTCGCCGTTAAGATAGGTAACTCCGCGGTCGGTTTCTTCCATTACTCTTTCGGCAACTTCGATCGGGTGTTCCGTAACAACGTAAGCGATTCGGGTTTCGTTAAATCCGTAAAGAACGCTGTCCATGGCGCGCTCCGTTACATAGACGGAAACGAGCGCATAGAGGGCGGCATCAAGGGTGCCGTAATATATGGCGGCGAAAGTGACGATAACAAAGTCGATGGCGAGAAGTATCTTTCCCAAAGGGATATGCTGGAAATAGCGCAGGAGCACTCTTCCGAGGATATCGGTGCCGCCGGTGGTTGAACCGCGAAGAAAAATTATTCCCATTCCGATGCCGATTGCCGCTCCGCCGAAAATTGATGCGACAAGGATGTTTTCGGTATAGGCGGGAAGAAACAATTCTGTGATGTTGGTGATGGCGGAAAGTATCAGCAGGGTACGGAAAGTGCTGAGGGTGAAGCGTTTTCCGATGACAACAAGCCCCAGAATCACAAGAGGAATATTGAGAAGGAAGGTGAGAGTGCCCACCTGGATTTCGCTTATGGAATGTAAAACGGTGGCAAGTCCGGTTACTCCGCCGGGAGCAATATTATTGGGGGTGGTGAACATATTTACGCCGAGGGCAAAAATCAGCGAGCCGAAAATATCGGCACTGATATTTTTTATGATTTCGACAGTTCGGTTATTGTTCAAACGTTTGCCTCCTCTTTGCTGCGGTCAAGGATCATTTTGAAAAGTTCGGTTATGCGTTCGTTTTTTCCTTCAAGATAGAGCCAGCCGAAAAGGGATTCTACGCCGGTGGCTTTTCGGTATTCGATGGCGTTGGCGCCTTTTGGGATATGGGTGGCACTGGCGTTTCTTCCGCGGTGAAGAATGGTATGTTCTTCTTCGGTGACTATGGGTTCAAGAAAATCGAAAACGTTTGCCTGGTAGCTTGCGCGGACATATTCCACAGCCATTTTGTGGAGTTTTCCGACCTGCAGGGAGCCGTGTTCGAGAAGGTGCTCGCGAACGAGGATTTCATAAACGGCATCTCCGATAAAAGCAAGGGAGAGACCGTTGAGGGTATTTCCGTCGATTTTCTTTTCTGAAATTTCAGTCAAATTATAGTCGCCGCCTTTCATCTGTATGGTATTATTTTACCATTTGGAAGGGTTTTTATCAACATGAATATTTATTCGGAAAAAGCGGATAATATATTTCGGGAAGAGATTCCCGAAAAGGTTTTTTGAACGGAGAAGAAAAAATGGCTGAGAACTATGCGAGAGAGAACACCAACGGAAAAAGCTGTAAGAACTGTAAAAAGAACGAAGCTTCGAATGTTGTGAAAACTCCCATGAGCAAGCAGAACGCGGCGCAGAGAAAGACCGAGGACTGCGAAAGATGAAAAAATTCCGGAAGCTTTTGCTTCCGGAATTTTTTTTGTTTGAAAGACATAGTTTTTAAGAAGAAAGGGGGAAGGGCTATGCAGAAAAATGAACAGCCGAAAAGAAAACACGACCTTATCATCGAGGACAGAAAGGTGCTTAAAGCGACGGGAGTTGCAGACGTGGAAGGATTTGACGGTACGAAGGTTTTTGCGATGCTTGACGGGACGGCTTTTACCGTTGGGGGAAAGGGGCTTAAAGTTATCGGTTTTTCGGCGGAAAGCGGAGAGCTGAGGATAGAGGGAGAAATCGATTCGGTGAATTACGTGGCGGATATTTCGAGAAGAGCGGGAATTTTTGCAAGGATATTCAGATGATTTACACAACGGATATTATTGGGGACCAGTGGAAGATACTTATCGGCGCGGTGGAACTGGGGCTTGTTATAGGCGGATGCTATGACATTCTGAGGGTTCTGAGGGTGGCTTTTTCGTTCGGAAAAAGGCTTTATATTTTGAGCGATTATGTTTTTTGCCTTTGGGGAGGTTTTTTGACCTTTTCGTTTCTTCTCAACGAAAATTACGGGATACCGAGGCTTTATATCTTTTTGGGAGAAGGAGCGGGGGCAATTTTTTGGTATCTGACGGTCGGACGAATTGCGGTTCCTTTGGGAAGATTTTTGAGAAGGATAATTTCACCTTTTGGAAAAATATTCCGAAAAATCGGCAAAAATGTCGAAAAATCCCTTAATAAAGCGAAAAAATCGTTTGAAAAGGCTGTGGATAAGAAGAAAAGGCTATTGAAAAAAGGGTGCAGGTTGGTATATAATATATTGTGTCTAAATATATCAAAGGCTTTTTCGTTTTGCGGAGAAAAAGCCGGAAAGGAGCGCGGGATTTTTGAAAGCCACAACACAGCGAAAACCGAGAAAAGGCCTTTTTCTGAAGATAGCGGCCGTTGCATTCGGAATTTACGTTCTTTATTCCCTGATTTCGACTCAGGCGAGCATAAACGATAAGCAGACCGAACTTGACCAGCTGCGTCAGGAATATACCGAAAATCTTATCAGAAACGAAGAGCTCCAGAAGACACTTGACAGTTACGGAACCGACGATTTTATCGAGGAACAGGCAAGAGAAAAACTTGGTTATGCCTATCCGGAAGAGCATTTTTATATCGACGTTTCCGGTACGGACTGAGCATTATTTTTGAGGGGGACAATTTCTAAAAAATGGACGTAGAAGTAGGAGCTATTATCGAAGGAAAGGTTTCCGGAATCACTAATTTCGGAGTCTTTGTCGATATGGACGGAACCACCGGAATGGTACATATTTCCGAAGTTGCAAAAAATTACGTAAAAGACCTTAAAGAGTACGTTCATATGGGACAGGCGGTTATGGTCAAAGTAATTTCCATCAGCCCGGAAGGCAAGATAAGTCTTTCGATGAAACAGGCGGAAGCACCTTTGCCCAAAGAAGAACGCCGCGCACCCAGAAGAGAAAGAGAAAGAGCCCAGATTTCAAGAGGTGCGGATTCTTTTGAATTCCGCCCGAAACAGCAGGAAAACCTTTCTTTTGAGGATATGCTCAGCCGTTTTAAACAGTCCAGCGACGAAAAGCTCGGCGACCTTAAAAAGGCTTCGGACAACCGCCGCACTGCTCAGAGCAGAAGAAAACCACAGTGATAAAAAGGCGGGAGTTTTCTCCCGCCATAATTTTAGAAAGAACAAAGGGTAGGGCAAATGCTTCTTTATAATGCTGATATTTTTACGGCTTGTTCCGGAAAAATCAAAAACGGATATGTTCTTATAAAGGACGGACGCATTATTGACGTCGGCCCTATGGCTTTTTGTCCGAAGGACAGCGAAAGCTATGACCTTTCGGGACTTACGGTATATCCGGGATTTATCGACGCGCACTGCCACATAGGAATGTGGGAGGACGGACTCAGTTTTGAGGGTGACGACGGAAACGAGGACACCGACCCTGCGACGCCCCACCTTCGCGCTGTTGACGCGGTAAACCCGGGCGACAGATGTTTTAAGGAAGCAGTGGAAGCGGGCGTTACCGCCGTTGTGACCGGCCCGGGAAGCGCCAATCCCGTTGCGGGACAAATGGTAGCCATGAAAACTTTCGGCGACAGGATAGACGATATGATTATCAGAGAGCCCGTTGCAATGAAGTTTGCTCTTGGCGAAAACCCGAAGAACACCTATCACAGCAAGGACGAAACGCCGACCACCAGAATGGCGACGGCGGCTATTATCCGCGAGCAGCTTAAAAAGGCACAGAGATATCAGAGGGATATTCTTGCAGCGGAAGAGGACGAGGACACCGACGAGCCGGACGTTGACGTAAAGAGCGAGGCTCTTTCGCTTGCGGTGGACGGAAGCATTCAGTCGCATTTCCATGCACACCGTTCCGACGATATTTTTACCGCCATAAGGCTTGCGAAAGAATATGAACTTGATTTGGTACTCGTTCACTGCACCGAGGGATACCTTAACGCGGAAAAACTTGCGAAAGAAAAGGCGAGAGCCATCGTAGGTCCGCTCATCTGCACAAGGACGAAACCTGAACTTTCGAACGAAAGGGATGAAAACCCGGCAATACTTCACAAGGCGGGAGTTGAGGTAGCTATCTGCACCGATCACCCGGAAGTGCCTATCCAATACCTTGCGCTTTCGGCGGGAATTGCTGTAAGAGCGGGAATGGACCACGACGAAGCGATAAAAGCCATTACCAGCGTTCCGGCAAAGATACTCGGACTTTCGGACAGAATCGGTTCCGTTGCACCGGGACTTGACGCAGACCTTGCGGTATTTGAAGGCGATCCGCTTTCGGTTTATGAAACTCCGAAATGGGTAATTATCGGCGGAAAGATAGTTAAAAAACCTTAAAATTTTTGAAAACGGCGGAAAATTTCCGCCGTTTTTTTACTTGATTTTTCTTTTGAAAAAATGATAAAATCAAATTGCGGGGAACCGCCACGGGAGTGTTTTATGCCTGTATAAAGCCGTTTTTAGGTATTATATAAAGTTTTTTGTTTCGCATCATCTCTCTGTTTTTTATGAAAGAAAAGGGAGGTGACGGAAAGGTGAAAAGAGTGCGCAGCGCTTGCATTATGCAGACCCTTGTTTTTACTCAGAGGGAGGAACTTTGTTTTACTGCGGAAAAGGCACTTGAACTCAACAGGGCGGAATATGAAAAATATAAAGCCGACCTTGAAAGGGTGAACACCCGTTATCAAGTGCTTTCGGAAAGCGAAGAAGCGGACGGTTCGGTTGTTGTAAGGATAAGAAAACAGTATAACGACAAGACCGACGTTTCGGAATATTTTGAATAACAAAAAACCCCTTTTCCGTTTTTCGGAAAAGGGGTTTTTATTATATATGCCACACAACATTTTTATTATATCATTCTTTGATTTTAGGGTCAATAACGGAAAGATAAATTCTCTGATTAGCATAATAAAAAGTTAATATTCTCGTAAAAATAAACAGTAGAAACGGGGTTTTTCAAATGATATAATTAAGTTACAGAAGGAAGTTAAAAACTTCCCGAAGTGTAACCAAAAGGGGGTAATTTAATGAACATCAGCATCATTTCGAAAAACACTTCCGTCCGTGACCCGTTCCGTGAGCGCTGCGAGAAAAAACTTGCAAAGCTGGATCGCTTTTTCGGAGAAGATGCCAAAGCGACCGTGACCGTTACCAACCAGAACGGAAGAGAAACGGTCGAGGCGACCATCACCGCCGGCGGAATGTTCTTCAGGGCAGAAAAAACCACCTCCGACAGACTTGATTCTCTTGAAGCGGTTGTTGACGCTCTTACCAAGCAGATAACCCGCAACAAAAAGAAACTTGAGCACAAATTCCACCCAGCGAAATTTTCTGAACTTGCCGTCGATTTTTATGAGGAGCCGGAAGGCGAATACGGCGTTGTAAAAACCAAAAAATTCCGCGTGAGCCCCATGGACGTTCAGGAAGCTATTCTTCAGATGAACATGCTCGGACACAATTTCTTTATGTTCCGCAACACCGAGACCGGAGAGATCAACGTTGTCTATAAACGCAACGACGAAAAATACGGCGTTCTTGAACCCACCGATTGAGAGTGAAAAAGGCACCCGCAGCCTTTTTTGAATAAATGTAAGCGCCGAATAAACAACGACCGAAAAAAGACCGAAGCCTTTTGGCTTCGGTCTTTTTTTATTCGAGGGAATATTTTTCGGAAATTTGATTTTTCTTTGCGGTGAGGAGTATTTCGGCTGCTTCGCAGAAGCCTTCGCCGCCGTTATAAGATGCGATATAGGAGGGAAGATGTTCCATATGTTCGGCGTATTTCATGAGGTTTGCGACTCCGCAGGCGGTGGGAAAATAGGAGAACATTTCCTCATCGTTGGCGGCATCGCCAAAATAGATGACGCAGTCTTTGGGGTTTTCGACGCCGTAATGTTCTTTGAGATAGAGAAGGCTCATGGGAAGCTTATCGTAATCGCCGAACCAGGTGTTGACGTGGATGGAGCTTATGTTGCCCTTTGCGCCGATGCTTTTTACGGCTTCGAGGACTTCCTTTGCCTCTTCGAAGGTGAGTTTGTCGTCTTCATCTTCGGCATAATTGAAAGCGAAATCGTTGAAGCGGCTGTATTGGTCGATGCTGACCTTGATTCTGGGGTTTTTGGCAAGGGCGGTCTCTTTTATTTTTTCGTGGACGGAATATCTGTCGGAAGGGACGGAAGGGTGAACGAATTCCTTTCGGGAGCCGTTTTCAAGATAATAGACGACGCTTCCGCTTTCGACGATTATTGCATCAACGGGCCAATCGGTTATTGCAACAGACGCCCAGCCCGCGGTCCTTCCGGTGACGGGGATAAGGGTATAGCCGGCTTCTTTGAGGCGCCAGAGCATTTCGTAGGTTTTGGGCGCGATGCGGCCGTTTTCATCGGTGAGGGTGCCGTCGATATCGGTGAGGATGTATTTAATGGAAAGGGCTTCTTTTGCGGTGATTTCGTTTATATTTTTCAATGGAAATATCTCCTTTTTTGTAAGCATATAGTTAATATTAACCTTATATTTCGGCTAAGTCAATAGAAAAACTTTTTGGGGGCGATGTTTCTGAAGAAAATTTTCGGTGTGATAGACCTTAGAAAAGCGGCGGCTTTTGCTGCGGTGCTCATTTTGAGCACCGCAGCGGCGATTCCGGTGGTGAAAAGCGAGAAAGCTGATGCTAATGCGGAAAAAACGGTTTATTTCACCTTTGACGATGGGCCTTCGGAGGTGACGGAAGAGGTTCTTGAGGTGCTTTCGAAAGAGGGGATAAAGGCGACGTTTTTCGTTATCGGACCTTCGGGAGAAAAAACGGACGAAAGAATTGAAAGGATCTTTGAGGAAGGACATTCGATCGGGCTTCACACCATGAGTCACGATTATGAAAAGATATATTCTTCGGCGGAAAATTTTATGGGAGACCTTTTATATGAAATGGACTGGATATATTCGGTGACGGGAAAAGAATGTGAGATTTTCAGATTTCCCGGTGGGAGCAATAATTCGGCGGTGGAAGAATGGCTTGTGGAAGAGGTGAAAGAAAGGACGAAGAACCTTGGGCTGAGGTTTTATGACTGGAATGCGGACGGAAGGGACAGTCTTGGAGAAATTCTTTCGGCGGAGGAGATAGCGGAAAACGTGCTTTCTTCGGAGGCGGTGGGGAAGGGTGACGTTATCGTTCTTATGCATGACAGCGCCGCAAGAGTGACGTCGCCAAAGGCTCTTGAAATTCTTATTGAAGAATTCAGAAGACTGGGTTACGGCTTTGGAAAACTGGAATAAAAAAATCTTTACAAGAGGAAAAGCGCTTGGTATAATGTAGTTGAAAAAGGCAACAAACATCAATTATCGGAAAGGGGAGAACAAAAATGATCATCACCATCGGAAGACAGTTTTGCAGCGGCGGAAGCGAAATCGGACGAAAGCTTTCGGAAAGACTCGGGATTCCTTACTATGATAAGAATCTTTATGAATACGCCGCCAAAAACAGGGGATTCAGCACGAAATATGTCAAAGAGATCGAAGAAACGCCCACCGGAAGTTTTCTTTATTCCATGGCGATGTTCCCCTATGTTGATTTTGGCGCAGACAACATGATACCCGCGGGAATTGCCGTTGCAGCGGACCAGACAAACTATATTCTTGAAAAAGCGAAGGAAGGTCCCTGCATTTTTGTGGGACGCTGTGCAGACAGCGTTCTTGGCGAGAGGAAAGACGTTCTTAACGTTTTTATTTATGCTGACGCAAAAAGCAGACTTGACAGAGCCATGGAGCGTTACGGACTTTCGGAAAAAGAGGCGCTTAAATCCATTCAGCAGACGGACAAATACCGCGCGAGTTATTACAACATGAACAGCGGAAAGAAAAAATGGGGCATGAAAGAAAGTTATCACATTATGCTTGATTCCGGAATGCTGGGTATCGACGGGGTCGTTGATATTCTTGAAAAAATTTATCGGGAAAAAACCGAGAATTAAAAAAAGCGGGCAGATGCCCGCTTTTTTTAATCGTTTTTTCTGTAGCCGAGGGAAAAATCTATTAAGTTTTCCGGTTCTTCGCCATTTAGCCAGCGAAGGACGTTTTTTTGGATGAAGACGCGGATCTTTTGTTCAAGAGGACTTTCGACGGAGGCGGAATTTCCTGCGGAATGGGGAGTTATGACCACGCGGGGGTGATTCCAGAGCGGCTCTTCCGCGGGAAGGGGTTCGGGAGAAGTGACATCGAGGCCGACGCCGAAGAATTTTCCTTCGTTGAGGAGTTTTGTGAGGGCAGTTTGGTCGATAAGGCTTCCGCGGCCGCCGTTTATTAAAACGGAATCGTCTTTCATAAGACGAAGGCGTTTTTCGTCAAGAAGGCCTTTGGTTTTGGGGGTCTGGGGAAGGACGCAGATGACGAAATCAGCTTCGGGGAGTTTTTCATCAAGCTGTTCCAGGGTTACCATTTCGTCGTAGCAATCGGGGAATTCCATTTTGCTGCGGCGGACGCCGATGATTTTTCCGACCATGGGGCGCATCCATTTTGCAAGGGTGGTTCCGATATCGCCGGCGCCGAGGATAAGGAGGGTGCTGTTTTCGAGCTGTTTATCGTATTTTATGATTTTCCATTTACGCTCGTTTTGCTGGTCGCGGTATTCGGGAAGACGGCGGCAAATTGAAAGAGTGAGGGCGAGAAGATGTTCGGCGATTATGTTGCCGTAGCAGCCGGTCATGCAGCAGAGTTTTGCGTCTTTTGGGAATTTTCCGCCGTCGATATAATAGTTGATTCCGGAAGAGGAACTTTGGAGAAGTTCAAGGTTTTCGCAATATTCAAAGTCCGGGTTTGGCACTTCGCCAATGATGAGATTCGCTTCTTTGAGGGCGGCGAGATATTTTTCGGGTTCTTTGCGACGGTTCAAAAAGGTGAATTCGCATTTGCCTTTTGCGGAAAGGACGAGGTTTTCTTTTGATTTTTCGTCATAGGGAATAAGGACAAGAGCTTTTTTCATTGGCGCACCTTTCTTTTTCTTTTGGAATCATGATTTTAATTTATCATATTGAGGCGGTTTTGTAAATAATGCGCGGAAACGAAAAAACGCCCTGCCGATTTGGCAGGGCGTAATTTTTTGCTGTTTTCGAGTTTTCCCGATGTTCTGAATCAGTCAGAAACGTAGGGAAGGAATGCGAGATGACGTGCGCGTTTGATAGCGGTAGTCAGCTGGCGCTGATGGCGTGCACAGGTTCCGGTTACTCTTCTGGGAATGATTTTACCTCTTTCGGAGAGGAATCTTCTGAGACGGGGAACGTCTTTGTAATCGATTTCAGCGATTTTATCTACGCAGAATGCGCAAACTCTTTTGCGGCTTCTGCGGTTGCGATTCATGGGTCTTTCAGATCTTTCCACGATATTTTCCTCCTTATAGATTTTCAGTAATACAAGATTTGAGCTTCGTTATCTCAGAAAGGGAGATCTTCGTCGTCAACGACGGTGAAGTCATCGGCAGATCCTGCGGAATAAACGACGGGAGCGGGTTCGGCAATGGGCGGTGCAAACTCGTTTCTTTCGGTATGGAAAGAAGGAGCGCCTGCGTCTTTGCTTCTGGGAACGAATTCGACGTTATCGGCTACGATTTCGACGGATTTGCGTTTCTGGCCGGCTTTGTCTTCCCACATTCTGGTCTGGATGGAACCTTCGATGACGATGGGAGAACCTTTCTGGAAGTATTTGCAGACGAACTCGGCGGTGTTTCTCCATGCGACGATGTCGATCCAGTCGGTCTGGCGGTCGGCGCCCTTGGAATAGGGACGGTCAACAGCAATGGTGAAACTGGTTACGGCGGTTCCGTTGCCGGTCTGACGAAGTTCGGGATCGGCGGCAAGTCTGCCAATAAGGAACGCTTTGTTCATAGGAATCCTCCTTAGTCTGCTTTTGCAACGATCAGGTGACGGATAACGCCATCAGTGATGTTGTAGTGACGATCGAGCTCTGCCGGGAAGGAAGGAGCGCTGGTGAAGTTAACAAGCACATAATAACCTTCGGTCTCGTAATTGATAGGATAAGCAAGTCTCTTTTTGCCCCATTCTTCTACACCGTCAACGGTTGCGTTTTCGGAGATAAGAGTGGTGAATTTTTCAACGAGAGCAGGGATTGCTTCCTCATTCTTGCAGCTGAAAACCATAACGGTCTCGTAGCTCTGGGAAAGTTTTGCCATCTTTGATACACCTCCTTTTGGACTTTGGCCCCGCTTGGCGGAGCAAGGATGTTCGCTTTAAGTCATAAAGCAACATTGTTTATTATAACAGGCGAAAACCGCCTTGTCAACAGGAAAAATCGACTTTTTTTCAAATAATTCCGGCCATTTCGGGCATTATGAAAAATTCGGAAGTTACGATAAAACCGGCGAGAACAAAACTTGCGACAAAGGTGAGCGCGATGAGGATAAGGGGAAGAACAAGGCTTGTTCCGCCTTTCTTTTCGAAGAACCTTTTTATTTCGGTTTCGGACTTTTTGGCAAGGGATTCTCTTTCGGATTTTATGGTATTGGTCACCTTTGCAAAATAAAGGCGGTTGAAGAACATCATAAGGGCGATGCGCATCATCCAGACAAGAAGGTTTGCGATTATTGCATAGATCGTAAGGGCATCCTGGTGGGGAATCTCCCAGATGATTTGGGAAAGAAGGCCCATTTCGACATACTGTTCCTGAATGGTGACAAGATCAAGAAGAAGGGTGGGAATGTTGAGAATTGAGGTCGCGATAAAGACCATTATTCCGAGGCCGTACATCTTTCTGTAGAAAAGATAAAGATAGGAGAAGATGAAGGCGGAAAAGTTGGTATCGAATTTTGCGCCTTTTGAAAAAGCGGCAAAACGGGGAAGAAAATATTCAATATTGGAGCGCACAAAGATTGCGGCTTCTTTTGCGGAAATTCCGTTGAGGCTGTCGCCGAAGGCTTCGGAATACATGCGCTGTCTTTCGCGGCGGAAATCTTCTTCGGAAGGGGTATGGGTATCGGCATGGCCGAGGCGGCTTCCGCAGGAAAGGCAGAAGCGGGAATCTGCGGGGTTTTCGTTTCCGCAGGTGGGGCAAACGGTCATTTCGGAAGAAGTTTCGGGTGTGTGATGTTCATGGACATGAGGTTTTGCGGGAGCAAAAGCGGCCTTCCATTCGTAATTTTCGCTGTGTTTTGCCTCGTTTGCGCAGGCGGAATTTTCTTTGTAACATTCTCTGTGGTGCGGAGTTCCGCATTCGGGACAGACGACGATATCATCGCCTTCGGCGAAGGTTTTTCCGCAATACGGACAAGGGGAACCGTAGAAACTTTGCATAATTTGTCCTTTCGTTTCTTAGCTTGGAATTTTTTGTACAATAAACAATTATAAGGTTTTATTATCGGAAAAGCAAACATTTTTGGGAAAAGTTAATAAATGGTTTACATAAGCGGCAGGATGCGGGAAAAAATTTGGCGGAAAAAGAAATATTTCTTTGACTATTGCGCATAAATCATATATAATAAACTATTGTATAATGTAAAATTGCGCCCGAAAGGGCTTGACCGATTCGGAGGAATAGAAATGCTTGAATTTGAAGAACTGCGTTTAAGACTTACTGCGCTTGAGCCGCAGATCGCAGACCTTAAAGATGCGCTTGGACTTGACCAGTGCAGAGCCGAGGTCAGAAGACTTGAGGCACAGCAGGCTGACCCGGATTTTTGGAGCAACGTTGAGGTTTCGACCAAAGTTCAGCGCCAGCTCAGCCAGCTTAACGGAAAAATCAACGCACACAGAGATCTTGAGACCAGATATGAGGATACCATGACTCTTATCGAGATCGCTCTTGAGGAAAACGATCCTTCCGTTTATGACGAGGCTCTTCCTGAAGTTGAAAAACTTGAGGAGGATATTGAGGAGCTTAAACTTACCACCCTTCTCACCGGTGAATATGACGACAAAAACGCCATTATCACTTTCCATGCAGGTGCGGGCGGCACCGAAGCTCAGGACTGGTGCCAGATGCTTTACCGCATGTACACCGCATGGGCAACCAAACACGACCTTAAATACAGCGTTGTTGACTGGCTTGACGGCGATGAAGCGGGCGTTAAATCCGCAACCATTATCGTTGAGGGACCCAACGCATACGGATTCCTTAAATCCGAAAACGGCGTTCACCGTCTTGTAAGGGTTTCGCCTTTCGACGCTTCCGGCAGACGCCAGACTTCTTTTGCTTCTCTTGAAGTTATGCCCGAAATCGAGGACGATAAATCCATTGAGATCAAAGAAGACGATATCAAAATGGAAGTTTACCGTGCATCCGGTGCAGGCGGCCAGAAAGTTAACAAAACTTCTTCTGCGGTACGTCTTATCCATATCCCCACCGGCATCACCGTTTGTTCCCAGATTGAGCGTTCCCAGTATCAGAACCGCGAGGTTTGTATGAACATGCTCCGTTCCAAGCTTGTTGAAATCAAAGAACGCGAGCACCTTGAAAAAATTGAGGACATCAAAGGCGTTCAGAAAGAGATCGCCTGGGGCAGCCAGATCCGTTCTTATGTTTTCATGCCTTACACCCTTGTTAAAGACCACAGAACCGGTTTTGAAATGGGCAACGTTCAGGCAGTTATGGACGGCGAGATCGACGGATTCATCAACGCTTATCTTAAACAGATGAACAAAGGTCAGTTTGAGGGCGGAGATTCCGACATGGCATAATAAAAAACAGGGCGGCAATGCCGCCCGTTTTTATAGGGTGATTTTTATGATTGACACGGTTTTTATCGATATTGACGGCACTCTTCTTGATTTTGAGGCCTGCGTTGAGGAATCTATGCGCCTTGGACTTATTGAGAGGGGAATCGATTATAAGGACGAAATGCTTGTTACTTTTCACCGCATAAACGACGGACTTTGGAGAGATCTTGAAAAAGGAAAACTCACTTTTGAGGAACTTCTCAGAATAAGGTGGGCGACGGTTTTTGAGGAACTGGGAATAGACCTTGACGGACCGGAATTTGAAAGATATTTCCGCGCAAGACTTCACGAAAGCGCTATTCCCATGGCGGGAGCTTTTGAGGTTTTGGAATATCTTAAACCGAAATACAGACTTTTTGCCGCGAGCAACGGTCCGCATGAACAGCAGGTGGAAAGGCTTCGCAAGGCGGATATGCTCAAATATTTTGAGGAGGTTTTTACCTCCGGAAAAATCGGCGCGGAAAAGCCGGCGAAGGAATTTTTTGAATATTGCTTTGAAAAAGCCGGCGTAACGAAAGCGGAAGATTGCGTTATGCTTGGAGATTCGCTGACTTCGGATATGAAAGGCGGTTCAGGAGCCGGAATGAAGACCGTTTGGCTCAACCTTAAAGGTGAGGAAAAGCCGGAATGGGTCGATTTTGAGATAAAGAGCCTGGATGAAATTAAAAATATCATATAAAACAAAACCCTGCGGAATTTCCGCAGGGTTTTGTTTTTCTGGTTATAGAAAAGAGTTGGGGGGGTAATTATCTTACCATTACAAGACCGCCGTTTACGCAGATGGTCTGGCCGTTAATATAGCGTGCACCGTCGGAAGCAAGGAATACCATAACGGGAACAAGGTCGGTATCAACTTCGCCCATATCGCCGTCGATGGGGAACTGCTGTTTAAGGCTTGCTTTGTATGCTTCAACAACAGCGGGGTCTGCGGTTTCAAGCCAATATTTATACATAGGAGTTTTGATAGAGGGGTTTACGCAGTTGCAGCGAACGTTGCTTTCGCGTGCCCAGTCCATGGCGATTGTTCTGGTCCAACCGAGAACAGCAGCTTTGGAAGAAGCATATACTGCTCCGTTAGGCATACCGGTAAGGCCGGTGTCGGAAGCATAGTTGATGATTGCGCCTTCGATGCCGTTAGCTTTGAAATATTTATAAGCTTCCTGGTTGGTCCAGACGGTTCCGTTGAAGTTTACACCGAAAACAAAATCAATGTCTTCTTTTTCAAAATCTTCTGCGGGTTTGTTGCGTTCAACACCGGCAATGTTTGCAAGAACGTCGAGTCCACCCATGATTTCGATTGCTTTTGCAAAGAATTCCTGAACAGCGGTTTTATCGGTGATGTCGCAGTGGAAATATGTTGCTTTTCCGGTTACGTTTTCCTGTGCGTTTGCTTCTGCTTCGGTGGTTTTGCCGCCTTCGTCGTTAACGTCGCAGAAAACGACCTGTGCGCCTGCACGAACATATCCTCTTACGCAGCCTGCTGCAATTCCGCTGCCGCCGCCGGTTACTATGATTTTTTTGCCTTCGAGTTCCATTTACAAATACCTGCCTTTGCGCTATAATTTTGGTGACACATTTGTGTCATGGCTTAATCCTAATCAAATGACTTATAGATGTAAATATTTTAACGAGAAACTGAAACAAACAGAGGCGATATGTGTCATGAAAAGCGAAATTACCCTTAACGAAAGCGTAAAAGAGGCAATAGAAATTGCTTTGATAAAACTTTTGAAGAAAAAAGATATAAATAAAATAACGGTTACGGAACTTTGTGAGACAGCCGGAGTCGGAAGAAGCAGTTTTTACAGAAATTTTGAAAACTTTGAGGATGTTGCGGTAAGCTATGTAAACAGAATATACGGAGAATATTTCAAAAATAATCCTGTGAATCCCAATGCCTATAAAAAATCCAATTTTTCTTTTTTTCTTAAGCAAAGATTTAGGTTTATAAAAAATCATGATGATGTTTTTGTGGCTCTTCGTAAAAATGGGATTTTATATAATGTGTTGGTTAAAATGGCTCCTGAAGTAAAAAAGCAGTTTCTGGTGGCAGATATTGACGAGAGCAGATATTTCAGCGCAATGGTAATGGGGTTTTCTGCGGGCGTTATTGAGGAATGGGTCGCAGGAGGTATGAGAGAGAGCGAAGAAGAAGTGGCACAGATAACGAAAGCCTGCCTTATGGGAACGGTAAACAATCTTAAAGATGCATTTTAGACATAAAAAAACCCCTGCGGAAATCCGCAGGGGTTTTTTTGATATAATTTTTAAATAACTTTTTCATAGGCGATTCTGGGGTCGCCGTTTTCGAGATAGATGGTGCCGCATTTGGTGAAACCGCATTTTTCGAGAAGTTTCTGCATGGAGATGTTGTCTTCGTGGGTATCAACGCGGATGGAAGGGATCTTTTTGACTTCGCAGATTTTATCGGCAAGACCCATGAGGGCGGTGCCCATTCCCATTCCGTGCCAGTCGGGGTTGATTCCGAGGCGGTGGACAACGAGATATTTTTCGCCGTCGGTGAGCCATGCGCCGTCGATCTTTTCATAGGTGGGTTCGGCTTCGCAAAGGAAGGAGCCGAAACCGATGAGGACTTCGCCCATATACATTACGTAAAGGGCTTTTTTGTCGACGTCGGAAGCGAAGATTTCGCGGGAAGGATAGTCGCCGACCCACTGATTGATGTTGTTCGCTTCGAAATATTCGTTTTTGATGCGGCGGACACAGCCGAGAACAGAGGGAATATCGGGTTTTGATGCGGGACGGACTTTCATTTTTATTACTTCCTTTCGTTAACGGTTTTTGAGAAAACGTATATCTTCGCCGACAAAATAGAGTTTTCGGTATTCGCCGAGGATCCTGCTGGCGGTTCTTTCGGTATAGCGGTCGGCAAGTTCCTTGCCGGTGAGGTTGGTGCTTATGATTGTGGGGCGGTTTTCGTAAAGGCGCTCGTTGATGAGATTTCCAATGGCGGAAGTGGTGAACGAGGACGGGAATTCCGCACCGAGGTCATCAATTATAAGCAGGTCACAATCGGTATATTTTCTCAGGAGAGCGTCACTTCCGGAACCGGAAAAATGTTCACGCTCGAGGTTTGAAACAAGTTTTTGGGCGGGAGCATAGACGACGCCGAAATTGGCTTTTTCATTGGAGATAACGGTTTTTGCAACGGAGAGGGAAAGGTGGGTTTTTCCGAGACCGGTTTTTCCCATCATGATGATGCTTGGAGAAGCAAGGGAAAAATCTTTTGCGTAGTTTACGCAGAAATTGTAATAATTATTCATTTTTCTGCGGGGGTTGGTGCCGTCTTCGGCACCGTTATCCACGTAGTAGGAAAGGTTGAAATTATCGAACGAGCACGAGGCGGAGCCGGAACTTTTGGCGAGTTCTTTCTGGGCTTCGGCGCGGCAGACTTCTTTATAACACGAGCACAGAATGCCGCTTTTTCTTCCGGTATCGCAGCAGTTGCTGCAAGTATACTGCGGTTCGAGATAGTCGACGGGATAGCCGTTTTCGGAGAGAAGTTCGGCCTTTCTGCGCTTGTTGGCATCGTTCTGAGCATTCATTTCGTCAAGGACGCTTTCGAGGTTTTTCTGTCCCCGGAGAACGAGCACGGAAAGCTGTGCCATATTGCGGGAAAGAGCGGAATCGATTTTGGCAATTTCCGGAATTTTGGCATAAACATCGGCTTTTTTAAGGCTTGCAAGTCGCTCGGCAGAGGTGCGGCGCTCTTCGAGAACGCGTTTTGCGGCTGCATATACATCGGTTGAATAAGCCATTATTGCAAACGTCCTTTCTAAAGATTTTTATTATAAAAATAATACAATTTTAATATGGTGCTCACGGTGCTCAAAGAACGGAATCTTCAAGCATCATGCGGCGCTCGAGTTCTTCAAGATCGAAGGAAGGCTTTTCGGATCCTGCCTTCGGCTTGTTTTCGGCAGCGGCCTCAGCGGGGGTTTTGAAACCTTTCTGATGCCAGCTGAGCAGAAGTTTATTTATGTAGGGAAAGGAAAGTTTTGCGGTTTTTTCTATACATTTTTCGTATGCAAAATGTATAAGTTCCGGAGAGATTCCGTAAAGGCGCCAGGATTCGCAGAACTCTTTTTCCTTGGTGACAAGGTTTCTTCCGTAGATTTCGAGGGAACGTTTTACCTCGCCTTCCCAGCTTTTTGCCTCGTTGAGAGCGCGGATGCGCTCTTCGGCGGCTTCGATGGTATCGATTCCGGAATCAAGCCATTCGAGTGAAACTTTTTGGATATAGCGAAGGTTGTTCTTTCCTATGCCGGCGCAGTAGGCCATGACGGTGACAAGCACTTCGGCGGGAACTCCGGCGTAGGAGATGAGCCAGACGACGGTTTCGGTATCGGAACTTGTGAAGGTACGGCCGAGGATGCGTTCCGCTTCGGAAAGGACGTGGGCGATTCCGGCGTCTTCCTCTTTGAGGCGCTGGACTTCTTTCATAGTGAGTTTTGTTTCCGGAGGTTTGGGTAAGGGTGCTTTTTCTACGGGAACGGAAACGGTTTTTGGCGCTGCGGGTACGGAAACGACGGCGGAAACTCCGTCGCATTCAAGTATGCCTCGGGCGGTCCAATAATCGAGAAGGTCCTTTGCGTCGCCGATATCGATTCCGAATTCGGCGGCAAGGATATCGGGTGTGGTTTCGGAAAAGCCGCGGCTTAAAGTGAACAGAAGGGTGCGAAGCTGGGCGGCGGTGCAGAGTTTTAAATTTTCGGCGGCTTCGTTGGGCACAAAGAATGCGCCTCCGCCGCATTTTACGACAACGCGGTATGCCATTTTTTCGCCCTCCTTCCGATTATTTTGTCGAAGTAAATTTTATTATACCACGGGGGAAAGGTTTTTGCACTAGTGATTTGCAAAATATTTCGGCAAAAACCTTTGGATAAACAAAAAAGCTCATTCCGAAGAATGAGCTTTTTTTCTGGAGCGGGTTACGAGGCTCGAACTCGCTACCTCGACCTTGGCAAGGTCGCGCTCTACCAGATGAGCTAAACCCGCATGTCATTTTTGACTGCTTGACTATTATAGCGAATCCAAAGGCGTTTGTCAACACTGTTTTGGAAAATTTTTTATTATTTTTTAAAAGCTTTTTTGGGTGGGCATACTTGAATAAAAAGTTATATGGGTGTATAATAACCATGTGAAAGTTTGCAGAAAAGGAGGGTTTCGCATTATGATCGGCGATATGCACTGTCATACCACTATGTCCGACGGTTCCACCACACCGGAACTTCTTGTTGATTACGCTATCGATGCGGGACTCGACTTTATTGCGGTCACCGACCACGATACCATGGCTGGCACTCAGAAAGCGGTCAACCTTGGAAAACGCAAGGGACTTAAAGTTATTCCCGGCGTTGAAGTTTCGACCTATGACGCAAAGACCGGACGCAACGTTCATCTTCTTTGCTATATGCCCAAAAAGACCGAAAAGCTTGAGAAGATGATAAACAACACTCTTAAAGAACGCAACGAGGCTATCAAAGGCGTTATTGAAGAGGTTGCGAAGAAATACCCCATTACCTATGACGATGTTGTCAAAGCTGCGGGAGGCGCGCAGTGCCTTTACCGTCAGCACGTGGCACGCGCCCTTATGGAAAGGGGATATACCTATGCGGTATTCTCCGACCTTTACGGCAAGGCATTCGGCGACATTCCTTATCAAGTGAACTTCCCGGAAGTTTGGGAAGCGGCGGAGATAATCAACCAGACCGGCGGCATCTGCTGTCTTGCTCACCCCGGAAGATACGATTCGCTCGAACTTGCATGGGAACTTGCAAAAGCCGGAAAGATTCAGGCTATCGAACTTTCTCATCCGGCAAACAGCGAAAGCGACAGGGAAGAGATAGAAAAAATCATCAAGCAGTATTGGCTTGTTCCTCTTGGCGGAAGCGATTATCACGGTTATTACATCAGCTACCCTCATCCGCTGGGAACCTGCACAACGCCGGGTGAGGCTCTTGATGCTTTAATGAAAGTAAGAGAAGAGCTCAATAAGTAAATTTCCGGACAGAGTGCAGAAACGCACTCTGTTTTTTTTATTCCACAAAAAGGAGGCGGAAAGAATGTACGGAACTGACGACAGCGATATGAAGATCGTCGGAAAGAAGATTCAGCCGATGGACGAAAGCGACATTGAGGCGAAACTTTACAGTCATGAGCGGGAAAACGGAAACCTTGAAAAAGCCCATGAGATAGGAAGATTTTTTGCCGAGGCACTTATGGAAACGGACGGTTTTGCCTATGAGAAAAACCGTGCTTCCGATTTTGAGGCAAGAAACAGAAGCATTCTTTTTGCATTCACTGCGGACAGGGTGCTGAGCACGTTTATGCCGAACCACATCATCGCACGCTCTGCGCAGAACGAATTCTTTGACGGCATCAGAAAAAGGGATATCGGGCTTTATGAATCCATTTCGCGTTCGGGAGCTTTTTCTATGTACCTTCTTTGCAGAAGAAGAGGAGACGGAAGATACACCGGAGTGGGCAAAGTTTATGCCGACGTTTTGAGAAAACCGGAAAATGAAGCAACCGTTGCATTCGGCGAAGAACTTTATGAAAAATACTTCGATTTTTGTATTGAGCACATAAAAAATATCGAATTTTCCTTTTGAGCACTATAGCAAAAGCTGCAAAAAATATCAGGGAGCCGGGAAGGCTCCCTTTTTTTATACCCGAAAGTATATGCGTGCTCAAAAAGTTAACAAAAAGTTTACAATTTTCGGTTCGGTGCTCAATGTGAAAAATTTGATGCTCAAAAAGAGCGAATTCACTTTAACTTGCTGAAATGTCAATAGGTTTTGATGAAAAAAAGTTTATTTTATTTGATTATTTTTCTTATATAAGACTTTACAAATGGGGGCGAACTCATTATAATATTATTTGTATAGGACCGTAGTGCGTCTATAGGTGCGCCCTTAGGCAAAACTCCGGATTATTGGAACAGGAGGAAGTACATCATGTCACAGAACACTGAATACTCCTTGCCGCCTCGCTCGATACAGGAATACGTTCCCGGTAAACAGGTCACTCTTGCTCACCGTATTTCGAAACCGGACAGAATGATCTATAAAAAACTCGGACTTACCGATGAGTTTACCGAGGCGATAGGCATCATCACCATCACACCCTCTGAAAGCGCCATCATTGCTGCGGATATCTGCACCAAGGCCGCGAGAATCAAACTCGGTTTTGTAGACCGTTTCTCCGGCGCGGTAGTATTCGTCGGCGAGATCGGCGCAGTCGATTCAGCACTTGCTGCGGTGGTCGAGCGTTTTGAGGATATGAAATATTCCACTGTAAAGATTACCAGAAGCTGATGACCGAAGCAAAAAAACCGAGAAAGATAATCCTCATGGGCCGTTCAAGGGTTGGCAAGACCACTCTTCTTCAGGCCATGCATAATGAGGTTATTGAGTACAAGAAAACCCAGGAGATTATCGTTCACGATGATGCGATCGATACTCCCGGGGAATACATCGATCAGAGCAGTCTCTGGCGCGCTTGCATAATAGCAGCATGTGATGCGGATATTGTTGTTCTTGTGCATGACGCCGGAAACACTATGGGAAGGCTTCCGCAGATGTTCAGCATGACTTTTGCGAAACCGACCATCGGAGTTGTCACCAAGATCGACGGCAAAACGGAAGAGGAAATTGAAATTGCGGAAAATTTTCTCAAAATGTCCGGTGCCAGCAAGATCGTAAGGACAAGCGCCTATACAAAAGAGGGGCTTAAAGAGCTTATCGAGCTTATTGAGACCCTTGACCTCAGCGACTATTAAGTACATTTGGCTTTGCGTTTTTATAAAATGACAAATCAAGGGAGATTGAAAGTATGAAAGAAAAGATTCTCAGCGCAGGTATTGATATCGGCACCTCTACCACACAGGTAATTTTCAGCCGATTCACTATCGAGAACACCTCCGGCGAATACATGGTTCCCCGTATTGAAATCACCAACAAAGAGGTCGTTTACGAAAGCAAAATATACACCACTCCTCTTATCGACGAGAGGACCATCGATGAAGATGCTGTTCACAGCATCATTGTAAGCGAGTATGCAGCTGCAGGACTTAAAGCAGAAGACATCGATACCGGTGCGGTTATCATCACCGGTGAGACCGCAAGAAAAGAGAACGCAAGAACCGTTCTTAACTTCATGTCCGGCATGGCGGGCGACTTTGTTGTTGCAACCGCAGGTAACGACCTTGAAGGCGTTATTGCAGGACGCGGCGCAGGTACCTCTGCAATGTCCATTAAGCAGCACGTCGTAACCGCAAACTGCGACATCGGCGGCGGTACTTCCAACATCGCTGTGTTCAAGGAAAACCGTCCCATAGATACCGGATGCTTCGATATCGGCGGACGCCTTGTTAAACTCGATTCCACCGGCAAAGTCCTTTACATATCCGATCATCTCGGAAAACTTTGTGCTAAACATAACATCAACCTTAAGGTTGGCGAAAAGATCCAGTACAAAGAGATCTACAAAGCCTGTGTGCTCATGGCACAGGTCCTTGCAACCACTCTTGGTTTCAAGACCTTCGATATGGACGACCTTGAGATTATGACCACCGACCATCCGCTCCACGATCTTGAAGAAATCAAGTACGTAACTTTCTCCGGCGGTGTTGGTAACCTCATCTATCATCCTTATGAAGGAACCGGCGACTTCCCCTACAACGACATCGGCGTTGTACTCGCAAGAGCCATCAACGAAGTTTTTGCTCCGTTTATGGACAAAGTTGTTGAGCCGGCAGAAACCATCCGCGCAACCGTTATTGGTGCGGGAACCCAGACTATGGAACTCTCCGGTTCCACGATCGCTTTCTCTCAGAACACCAAGCTTCCGATCAAGACCATTCCGGTCATCAAGCTTGCTGAAGAAGCAGAGCAGTTCAGCCCCAGCGATTTTGCAAAACACCTCGAGCCCATGCTTGAATGGTATAACGACCCTGATGAAGGTCAGGAACTCGTTGCACTTTCGCTTAAAGGCGCCAACTGCCCGCTGTTCAAAGAGATCGAGCGATATGCAGACCTTATTATTGCAGGTATGCAGCCTATTATTAAATCTCAGCATCCCCTCATCGTGGTTATTGAGGAGGATATGGGTAAGAGCCTTGGCCAGAACCTGATGGTCAAACTTAACAGAAGCAAAGACATTATTTGTATTGACTCTGTAAGAACCAATCAGGGCGACTACATCGACATTGGCGAACCGCTTATGCACGGAAGAATCCTTCCTGTTGTAGTAAAGACTCTTGTATTTAATTAAGGAATAAATAAGATTTATTTATATTAATAAGGTTTGGGAAAGGGGGAAATCCCGCAAACAATAAATTTTCCACCACTAGGCATCCAAATTTTATAAAGGAGTGAGAATTTTTGATTCTGAAAGCAAAATTATTTGGACAGGTCTATGAGTTCAAAGACGTTAAAGACGTACTTGCTAAAGCAAACGAACTCAAATCCGGTGACCAGCTCGCTGGTATCGCTGCAGAAACTATGCAGGAGCGCATTGCTGCAAAACAGTGCCTCGCAAACCTCACTATTAAGGACATCTACGAGAACCCCGTAGCTCCTTATGAAGAGGACTCTGTAACCCGTATTATCCAGGACGGCATCAACTTCACCATTTATGAAGAGATCAAAAACTGGACTATTGCAAAACTTCGTGAATTCATCCTTGATGACCACGTAACCGGCGATCAGATTAGACATATCTCTGCTGGCCTTTCTTCTGAGGTTGTTGCAGCTGTTACCAAACTTATGTCTTCTCTCGACCTTATGATCGGTGCAAGAAAACTCCCCATCTACAGAACTTGTGTTACTACCTGCGGTGCACCTGACAGACTTTCTTTCCGTCTTCAGCCTAACCACACCACCGACGACGTAGAAGGTATGAAAGTTTCCTACTGCGAAGGTTTCTCCTACTGCACCGGTGACGCACTCTTCGGTATGAACCCTGTTGACGACTCCCTCGGTGCTGTTGAAAGAACTATGAACAGCTATCAGGAATTCGTTGAAAGATGGGAAATTCCTACCCAGTCCTGCTGCCTCTGCCACGTAACCACTGCTATGGAATGCATCAAGAACGGTGCTCGTGAAGCTCTCTGCTTCCAGTCCATCGCTGGTTCCCAGATCGCTAACGAAGCATTCGGTATCACCCCCGAAATGCTCGATGAAGCAGAAGACCTTATGCACCATTACGGCGTAGCTGATGGTCCCGACGTACTCTACTTTGAAACCGGTGAAGGCGCAGAGCTTTCTTCCGACGGTCACTGGGGTGCTGACGAACTTACCATGGAAGCTCGCTGCTATGGCTTTGCAAAGAGATATCATCCGTTCCTCAACGACTCCGTTGTAGGTTTCATCGGCCCGGAATACCTCTATGATGCAAAACAGGTTGCTCGTGCAGGTATGGAAGATATGTTCATGGGTAAACTTTCCAACATTTCCATGGGCTGCGACGCTTGCTACACCAACCACATGAAATGCGACCAGAACGACAACGAGAACCTCCAGATTCTCCTTGCTGCTGAAGGATGCAACTTCTTCATGGGCGTACCTTGCGCAGACGACTGCATGCTCATGTATCAGTCCACTGGTTACCATGACAACCATGCAACCCGCCAGGCTCTTGGCAAAAAACCTCTTGCTGAGTTCGAAAAATGGGCTCAGAAGATGGGCTTCCTTGAGGAAGACGGCCTCACCCTTGGCCCGAACGCCGGTGACGCTTCCGTACTTTTCTAATTTAAAGAAATGTGCGTAAATTTTATTTGACGGGAGGATATATAAATAATGGTATCTGATGACAAACTTAAAGAGATTATCGCTCAGGTTGTCGGTGAAATGATGAAAGAAGCTCCCGCTGCAAAAGCTACCACCAAAGCTTGCTGCTGCGAGAATGTTTCTGATGACGATCTTGAAGATCTTACCGCTTATGAGCTTAACGAGTGGTACCAGGTTCCTAACGCAAAAGACGAAGCAGAGTACAGAAGACTTAAAATGGTTACCCCTGCACGTCTTGGTGTATGGCACTGCGGTCCTCGTGAAATGACCAACACCATGCTCCGTTTCCGTGCTGACCACGCTGCAGCACAGGATGCAGTTTTCAATGAGTTCCCCAAAGCATTCCTCGAAGAACGTGGAATCCTCGAACTCCAGTCTCGTTGCGACAGCAAAGATACTTATCTTACCAGACCTGACCTTGGCAGAAGACTCTGCGAAGAATCTGCTAACACCCTTAAAGGCTTCTACAAAAAAGCTCCTCAGGTTGTTGTATTCGCAACTGACGGCCTTTCCGGCACTGCAATCGAAGCTAACTACGACATCGTTATCCCCGCAATCATGAACGGTCTTAAAGCTCACGGCATCGAAGCTGGCGATCCCTTCTTCGTAAGATATGGCCGTGTTGCTTGCCAGGACGAAGTTTCTGAAGTAACCGGATGCGACGTTTGCGTATGCCTCGTTGGTGAAAGACCCGGTCTTGCAACTGCAAAATCCATGTCTGCATACATCACCTACAAAGGCACCATCGGCATGTCCGAAGCAAGACGTACCGTTGTTTCCAACATCCACAACGCTGGTACCCCTGCAGCTGAAGCTGGTGCACATATCGCTGATATCGTTGACATCATGCTCAAAGAAAAAGCTTCCGGTACTGACCTCAAGCTCTAATATTAACTTATTCAATAAATTATTAATTGCTTGATAAATGCGTATTACGCAAATTTTATCTACCTTAAAATTTAAAGGAGGTACATATCGTGAAATACGATGAACTTAGAACTACTGTACTGATGATCAAGGTTATCCCGAGCGTAAGCCCTGACCTCCAGAAACAATGGAATATGCCCGAAGGCCACAGATCTGTTGGCTTCTTCTCCACTGACTGCGATGATGTAGGTTACACTGCAGTTGACGAAGCAACCAAAAAGGCTGACGTAAGAGTCGTACTTGCAAAATCCATGTACGGCGGCGCTGGCTGCGCACAGCAGAAATATGCTGGTGAATTCATCGGCATGCTCTCTGGCCCTAACCCCGCAGAAGTAAAAGCTGGTCTTGCAGCTGCATTCGACCTCATTAACGGCGACGCAACCTTCTATTCTGCAAACGACGATGACTCTGTTGCATACTATGCATACACCATCTCCAGAACCGGTTCTTACCTTTCTGAATGCGGCGGCATTCCTGAAGGCACTCCTATCGCATACCTCATCGCTCCGCCTGTAGAAGCACAGTATGGTCTCGATGCTGCTCTTAAAGCTGCTGACGTAAGAATGTGCTGCTATTTCGAGCCTCCGTCTGAAACCAACTTCTCCGGTGGTTACCTCACCGGTACTCAGTCTGCTTGCAAAGCTGCTTGCGATGCATTTGCAGATGCAGTTGTTTTCTGCGTAGAGAACGCCCTCAAATACTAATTTAAACCTTTTGACGATTTAATTTAAGATACTCATTATATCTGAAATTTAAACGACAGGAGGTGACGGATTATGAGTACTGGCGCACTGGGTATGCTGGAAACTTATGGTCTGATCGCCGCTATCGAAGGACTCGATGCTGCTGTTAAAGCAGCAAACGTCACTCTCTGCGGATTCAAATACGTACAGGGCGGACTTGTATGCTTTTTTGTAACCGGCGATGTCGGTGCAACCAAAGCTGCAATCGCCGCTGGCGAAATTGCTGCAGATAAAGTAGGCAAGGTCATATCTTCCCACGTTATCCCGAGGCCCGCAGGAAGTACTTCTATTATTGCTTCCTATAAGGAACACCCCGCCGGTAGACGCCGCGGAACCGGTATTCACAAACGTGAATTCCCTGCTAAGACTCCTGTGAAATCGGAACCGGCCGCAAAGCCCGAAGAACCGAAATCCGTCCCGGAAAGTGTTAATGAATCTGTCGGCTATACCGAACAGGCACTCAGAGAGATGAAAACCACCGATCTGAGAAAACTTGCTCGCGAGATTCCCGACATCGGTCTTACCAAGATCGAAATCAGAGACGCGAAAAAGGATCCGCTCATAGAGGCGATTCTGAAAGCACAGAAAAAATAACTAAAAGGAGCAATAAATAATGCTGCAAGATAGAGATTTGCTTTCTGTGCAGGAAGCCCGCGACATGATCAAAAAAGCACGCATTGCTTTTGAAGCCGCAAAGCTTCTTAGTCAGGAGCAGATAGACAAAATCGTAAAAGCCATGTCCGAAGCTGCTTATGCTCACAGAGAAGAGCTTGCAAAAATGGCAGTTGAAGAGACCAGCATGGGCAAATACGAAGATAAGATTATCAAGAACACTCTTGCTGCAAAAGCTGTATATGAAGCAATTAAAGACATGAAAACTGTCGGTATCGTTGCTGAATATCCTGAGCAGAAGATGTTCGAAGTTGCAGTGCCTGTAGGCGTTGTTTGCGGTATTGTTCCCTGCACCAACCCTACTTCCACCGCTATCTACAAATCCATGATTTGTATGAAAGCTGCTAACCCCGTCGTTTTCAGCCCCCATCCTTCTGCAAAGAATTGTATCGCAAAAACTTGCGAGATCCTTTGCGAAGCAGCTGAAAAAGCCGGTGCACCTGCAAACATGTTCCAGTGCCTTAACACCCTCAGCATGTCCGGAACCCATGAGCTTATGACCAATGCCGGAGTCAACATGATTCTTGCAACCGGTGGCCCCGAAATGGTTAAAGCTGCATACTCTTCCGGTGTTCCTGCTCTCGGTGTTGGTGCAGGTAACGTTCCTGCATACATTGACCACACTGCAGACGTAAAACTTGCTGTTAAGAGAATCTTTGCTTCCAAAACTTTCGATAACGGCGTAATTTGCGCATCTGAACAGTCCATTGTTGCAGAGAACTGCATCAAAGATCAGGTCATCGAAGCTGTTAAAGCTGAAAAAGGCTATATCCTTAACGACGAAGAATACGCAAAACTCTGCAAGATCTTCACCAGACGTCCCGGCAGCGTTAACCCCGCTATCGTTGGCCGTCCTGCAACCAAGATCGCTGCAATGGCAGGACTTGATGTTCCTGCAGACACCAGAGTTCTTTGCTATCCTGAAAAAGGTGTTGGCGACGAATATCCTTTCTCCATCGAGAAACTTTCTCCCTGCCTTGCCCTTTACTTTGAAGAGGATTGGACTGCTTGCTGCGAACGCTGCATCCAGCTTCTCGAGTTTGTCGGTATCGGCCACTCTCTTGCAATGCACACCAACGATGAGAAAATCATCCGCGAGTTTGCACTCAAGAAACCCGTATCCCGTATTCTCGTTAACACCTCTGCTGCACAGGGCGGCGTAGGTGCAACCACCAACCTTATGCCTGCACTCACTCTTGGATGCGGCGCAGTTGGCGGTTCTGCAACCAGCGATAACGTTTCTCCTCTCAACCTCATCAACCTTCGCCGTGTAGCTTACGGTGTAAAAGAGGCTTGGGATCTTGCTGAAACTCCCGCTGTTGAGACCGAACTCGATGCAGACGCCATTGCAAAAATGGTAATTGCTGCACTGAAAGAGCTTTAATTCTCTTTCTAATCTTATATTTAGGTAGAACCAGGGGAATTGCCCCAATTTTTAAGGAGGTACTATCACAATGACTGATAAACAAGCACTCGGTATGATCGAGACCAGAGGCCTTGTCGGCGCAATCGAAGCAGCCGATGCCATGGTTAAAGCTGCTAACGTCACCCTCATCGGCAAAGTACATGTAGGCGGCGGACTTGTAACCGTTTTCGTACGCGGAGACGTTGGTGCAACCAAAGCTGCAACCGATGCAGGTGCTGCTGCTGCAGACCGCGTTGGTGAACTTAAATCTGTTCACGTAATCCCGAGACCCCACGAGGAAGTTGAATACATCCTTCCTTCTCTCGAGAAATAATTAATCACCTTCAAGGAGGAAGACAAGATGGCTGAGAAATTAGCACTTGGCATGATCGAGACCAAAGGTCTTGTAGGAGCCATTGAGGCCGCCGATGCTATGGTCAAAGCCGCAAACGTCACCCTCGTTGGCAGAGTAATCGTTGGTGGCGCCCTCGTAACCGTATTCGTACGTGGTGACGTCGGCGCTACCAAAGCTGCTGTCGACGCAGGTGCAGCTGCAGCTGACCGTGTAGGCGAGCTTATCTCCACTCATGTCATCCCGAGACCTCACGAAGAGGTCGAGTATGTCCTCCCGTCCATCGAATAATTCTGAACGTTAAAATTTAGAATTATTATCATTATTAGATGGGGGTGATATTATGAAAGTCATTACCGAGATGGTGCTCCGCAATGAGCTGAAAGGCGAATGCCCTCCTGTGTACTATGTACCGAAGGACAAACTTCTTTCTCCTGCCGCAAAGGAATATCTGAACCAGCTCAAAATCAAAGTTGAATTCGGTGACCCGCCGGCAGCTCCTGCGCCTGCAGCATCCACTAACAAAGGTTCCGCAATCAGCGATACTCCTGTTGGAGCAAAATACGTTGATGAACTTACCGGAGCTTTTTATGTCAAAAAGCCGGAGTATATGTGCCAGCTTTTCGGTAATAGATTGGTTTATAAAAATCATCCAAGGATTGCTTTCCGCGGTAAACTTGACAGCATGAGTTCCACTGTTGTTCAGGTTCAGGCAGAAATTGCCGCAACCAACGGCCCGCAGAAACTTATAGATGATCTCGGTGATATCAACAAGGTACTCAACCAGATCATGTACTGTGAAGTTATGGATGAAGAAATGGGCGTAATGAACATTCTCGGACTTACTCCGGAAGAACTTCGCGCTCGTTCCCACAATCCGCAGAAGTACTTTAACATTAAGCAGATGCTTCTCCCTAACTATACTATGGGAGTTGACTACACTAAACTTAATGTGCTCCGTGCGAAGGTACGTGAGCTTGAGCTTGCTGCTCTCGATTGCTTTGTTGACGGCAAGAACGTCAAACAGCCCGAGATCATCAGGACTCTCAACCGCCTTTCCAGTGCATTCCACATCATGATGTGCATGTATCTGGCAGGTGAATATAAATAATTTAGGAGGAGACTCATGGCTGTAGAAAAAGTCGTAGAAGCGGTTGTTGACGAGATCAGATCCGCTGGACTTGTTCAATTGGAGGTCTCCGCCAGACACGTGCATCTTGACAGAGAGTGCGTTGACGTACTCTTCGGCAAAGGCTATCAGCTTACTCACGTAAGAGAACTTAGCCAGCCCGGTCAGTATCTTGAACAGGAAAGGGTAGACGTTATCGGTCCGAAAGGCACCTTTAAAAATGTCGCCGTTCTTGGTCCGGAAAGAAAGCACGTTCAGGTTGAGGTCTCGTTCAGCGATGCTTTCGCCCTTGGAATCAATCCCCCGATCAGACAGTCGGGAGACACCAAAGGTTCCGCAAGCGTTAAACTTGTTGGACCCAAAGGTGAAATTACTATTGACGAAGGCGCAATTGTCGCACTTCGCCACGTTCACATGACTCCCGAAGATGCAGAAAGACTCGGTCTTGTTGATAACCAGATCGTTTCCGTAGAAGCTCTTACCGACAGAAGAACTATCTTCCCTGAGACCGTAATCAGAGTTTCTCCCAATTTCCGCACCAGAATGCATGTTGACGTTGACGAAGCCGGCGCCGCACATATTGCTGGTTTTGCACTTGGCAGAATTATTAAATAAGGATGTATTTAGAAAATGGTCGATCTTGAAACAATAAACGCATACATGGCTCGTGTTACCGAGACTGAAAATATCGTTCACAAGCCGTGTTCGAATAAGCTTAAGGTCGGAGTTGACCTTGGTACCGCTTATATCGTAATCGTTGTTCTTGATGAGGACAACAACCCTGTTGCCTGCGAAAAGCAGTTTGCACAGGTTGTCAAGGACGGTGTTCTTGTTGATTACGGCGGCGCTTGCAGAATTCTCAGGGAACTGAAAAAGAAACTTGAGGATCGCCTTGGCGTTGAGCTTAACGAAGCTGCAATCGCCATGCCTGCAGGAACCGAATCCAGTACCAAGACTCATAAATACTGCGTTGAGGGCGCAGGCTTTGACGTTGTTAACGTTCTTGACGAGCCCACCGCAGCAAACTCCATCTATGGTATCAAAGACGGTGTTGTAGTTGACATCGGTGGCGGTACCACAGGCCTTGCGATCTTTAAAGACGGCAAAGTAGTTGAAGTTGACGACGAGCCGACCGGTGGTACCCACCTTTCTCTCGTTCTTGCCGGAAGCTACGGAATTCCTTTTGAGGAAGCCGAAAAGATCAAGACCGATTACAGCAGACACAGAGAGATCCTTCCTATTGTCAAACCTGTAATCGAAAAGATGGCCACTATCGTAAAAAAATACACATCCAGATATAACATTGACACCATCTATCTTTGCGGAGGTACTTGCTGCCTTACCGGAATGGAGAAAGTGTTCGAAGATACAGTTGGCATCAAAACCATTAAACCTGCTGACCCGTTCCTGGTTACACCTACCGGTATAGCCATGAACTGCCTGGTCGACTGACCAGTGACCATATCTTTTCCAATGGAAATGCATTGAAAAAGAAGGTGATAATTATGGATATGGATTTGTTAATTGAGCTTGCAGTCCGTGCCGTAAAAGCTTATCTTGAAAAAGAGGGCGTTGTTGCGGCAGCAGCACCGGTGGAACCCAGAAAAGCTCTTGTTCTTACCGAAGAACATTGCGGCGAAACCTGTTCCATCGAAAATTACGGAAGCGAGCTGTGCAAAGTTGATTGTGCTCTTGCACAGAATTACGAAGTTAACGTTGACGACTACGACGTAGTCGTAGTTCGCAACATGACTAACAGCAATTTGTTCAAGATCGCCAACGGCTGCACTGACAATAAGTTCCTTGCCCTTGCGGCCGAAGCGATCCTGAAGGGTAAGCGCGTAATTATGGTTAAAGAGTGCGTTGAAATTCTCAAATATGCAGAAACCGCACCCAAAGCACTGTATAATAACATTTATAAGAATCTCCAGATTCTCCTTGACAGCGGCGTAGAGCTTGTTGAAGAGGAAAACGTAAAAACCGCTCTTTGCGACGGTCTTGAAGTTCCGGCAGCGGCACCTAAAGCAGCTGAAAAAGCTGTTGTGAAAGAGGAAGCTCCGGCTCCTGCTGCAAAAGCAGAAAGCTCGGATTCCGTTCTTGTGCTCACTAAACGCGTTGTAACTGAGAGAGATATTAAAGCAGCTGCTGCACAGCACTACACTAAGATTCAGCTTCCTGAGAAGCCTGTAATCACTTATCTCGCTAAAGACACCGCATTTGAGCTTGGCATCGAACTTCTCTGATATTTAACGGAGGTATTACCTGATGAGAATTGGCGTAGTAATAGGCAGTGTTTGGGCAACCAGAAAAGAACCCAAACTCGAAGGACTCAAACTTCTTATTGTTGCTCCTCTTGACTACAAGATGAAAGGCAACACTACCCGTGAGCCGTATATTGCGGCTGACGTTGTTGACGCCGGTATTGGCGACAGAGTCCTTATCGTTAACGGTAACCCGGCAAGATATGCCGTAGGAACCAGCGTGCCTATCGATGCCGCGATAGTTGGTGTTATTGATGACACCGTTCTTTCCAATCTTGAATCTTTTCAGTAATTGGAAAAACGAACCTTGAAAAATCCTGCTTTATAAAAGCAGGTACATAACTGTCATTCTAGGAAAGCGTACGGGCGAATATAATACATATTTGCGCTGTGGATAAGCGGCCTTCGTTTTACGGAGTATCCGCGCAAGGGACGTATTTGGTCTTTCGCTCGTATGGCTACCTTTTATGAATATAGTTTGAGATATAACTTAAATCTTTTTAGGAGGAAAAATATTATGTTCGATTTCTCTGAACTCGCTGCAGCATGGAACGAGACCCTGCCTCTCTTTGGCGCTTCCGTTTCTGCTTGGGTTGACGGCCTTGCAATCAACTCTGTTGTTGTTATGATCATGATGCTCTTCATGCTTTGGGGCGCAATTGACAAAATTATGGGTAACAAATTTGGTTATGGCGAACAGTGGGAAGAAGGCCTCAACTGCATGGGCCCGCTCGCAGTTTCCATGGCTGGTGTAGTAGCAGTAGCTCCTATCCTTGCTCTTGTTCTTAACCCCATCGTTGGACCCATCTACGGCCTTGTTGGCGCAGACGCTTCCATGTTTGCTACCACCCTTCTCGCTTGCGACATGGGCGGTTATCCTCTCGCTATGGCTATGGCTGCTAACGAAGCAATCGGTAACTACGCTGGTCTTATCCTCGGCACCATGATGGGCCCGACCATCGTATTCACCATCCCCGTAGCACTCGGCATCATTGCTCCCGAAGACAGATCTTACCTCGGCGCTGGTACTCTCGTTGGTGTTGTAACCATCCCCGTAGGCTGCATTGCTGGTGGTTTCTGCATGAACGCAATGACCTCTTACAAACTCTCCGTTGGTGAAATCTTCATCAACATGATCCCCGTTGTTATCATCGCTGCTGCTATCGCTGCTGGCCTTTGGTTCGCACCTTCTGCAATGATGAAAGGCTTCGACAAATTCGGTACCGGCATCACCATCTTCATCACTGCTATGACCGCTATCGCAATCTTCGAAACCAACACTGGTATCCTCTTCCCGCTCTTCAGCGACATGGTTGACGTTACCAGAACCGGTGTTGTAAACGCATACGACGCTGGCACTTCCGGCCTTGCATCTGGTCTTCTTACCTGCGGTAACATCGCTATCGTTCTCGCTGGCGCATACCCCATGGTAAAATTCATCACCGACAAATTCGGTAAAGCTCTCGAAAAACTCGGCGCAATGCTCGGCATGAACGCTGCAGGTTCTGCAGGTCTTGTTGCAACTCTTGCTAACAACATCGCAATGTTCAACATCCTCAAAGACATGAACCCGAAAGCAAAACTCCTCAACTGCGCATTCGCAGTATCCGCAGCATTCGTATTCGGCGACCACCTCGGCTTCTGCGCTGGTAACAACGCTGAAATGATCGGCCCGATGATCGTTGGTAAACTTGTTGCTGGTATCCTTGCAGTAGTTCTCGGCCAGTTCATGGCTCCCGCACTTCTCGCAAAAATCCCCGGCGCAAACGAATAATAATTAAATAATTAATTATTTTTCAATGCTACCTTTGGAGCGCCTATTGCCGCGATAGGCGCTCCTCTTAAAGCTATTTATGGCTCTCCATTGAGCCTTATTCTTATACAGAAGGAGGCGCATATCAATGAATATCAGTGAAGCACTGATTAAAGAGATTGTCGCCAAAGTCTGCGCAAATATGAACGAAGCAGATAGCGTTCCTTTTGAAAGAAACGTTCTCTCCAACGGCATGATGAGCATTAAAACTGCAACTGTTGAGTGCGAGCCTTTCCCCTTCGAAATCGGCGATGCACAGGACAAAACTTTTGCAACCGACGTTCTTTCTCTTGAAGAATCTCCTCGTCTTGGCGCTGGCGTAATGGAAATGAAAGCAGGAGCAGAGTTCCCCTGGACTCTTAACTACGATGAAGTTGAATACATCATCGACGGTACCATCGTACTCAAATCCGAAGCTGGCAATGTAACTGCACATGCAGGCGACATGACCTATATTCCTAAAGGCACCAGCATTCATTTCTCTACCCCTGATTACGTAAGATTCATTTACGTAACTTACCCTGCAGACTGGGCAAATCAGTAATTTAATTATTGATAAAAAAACACCGCTTCGGCGGTGTTTTTTTATTGTTATAAAAAGGGTTTTGTGATAGAATGTAATATAGTTAAAAAAGAAACGGGGCGAAAAAATGCCTGATTACAGAATAATCGACGTACACAACCATATCTATCCGGAAAAGATAGTCAGCAAAGCAACCGACGCCATAGGCGATTTTTATGATATCAATATGCAGCACCTGGGTACCGGAGATGAACTTGTTGAGGCAGGGAAGAGAGCAGGAATTGAAAAATTCGTGGTCTGTTCCGCGGCGACTATTCCACAGCAGGTTCCGACTATAAATAATTTTATCGCGGCGGAATGTGAAAAACACCCGGAATTCATCGGATTCGGAACGCTTCATGCAGAGTTTGAGGACACCGAAAACGAGATTGCAAGAATGAAGGAAATGGGACTCAGGGGAGTGAAACTTCACCCGGATTTTCAGAAATTTTATCTTGATGATCCGAAAGCAATTGAGATGTTTAAAGCTATTCGTGACAACGACATGTGGGTGCTTGTACACGTGGGTGACGACAGATATGACTATTCCCAGCCGGAAAGAATGGCGAGGGTTATTGAAAAAGTGCCGGGACTTAAAGTTATAGCGGCACATTTCGGCGGTTACAGAAGGTGGGCTTCGGCGCTTAACGTTTATAAACCGGGAACGATCTATTTTGATATTTCCAGTTCGATGCATTTTATGGATGAGGAGCTTGTTTACAGCTTTTTTGACCGCTATGGAATCGAGAGTTTCTTTTGGGGAACGGACTTTCCCATGTGGGACCACAAGGAGGAACTTGAGCTTTTCTTTGACCTTGGACTTTCGGAAAAAGATAATAAAATGATACTTTATGAGAATTTTGCGAAGGCTTTCGGTCTTGTATAATCGACAAAAATTTATAGAATAATTTATAAAAAACGCCCAAAAATGCTTGACAGTTGGGCGTTTTTCCTTTATAATAATATGGTAGTTGTAAAGCAAATAACTTTACAAAAGAAGGAGGTGGACACAGTGCCGAAGGATATGAATATTTCGCTTCTTTTCGACTTTTACGGTGAGATTCTTACCGAAAAGCAGCAGGACGTTATTGATTATTATTATAACGATGACCTTTCTCTTGCGGAAATTTCCGAGCATCTCGGCATTACCAGGCAGGGTGTTCGTGACTCCATAAAAAGGGCTGAGGCGACTCTTCTTGAGATGGAAGATAAGCTTGGCCTTGCAAAAAGATTCCGCGAGATTCAGCGCGGCCTTGACACCATCATAAGCGAAGCACATGCTATCGAAGACGACAGCATTCGCGGAGCAACTATCCGTGACATAACCCAGCACACGATGAAAATCGTTGAAGTTGCGGCTCATCTTAACGATTAACGGAGAGAAAATATGGCATTTGAAGGATTATCAGATAAGCTTTCTGCTGTTTTTAAAAAGCTTAGAAACAAAGGTAAGCTTACCGAAAGCGACGTCAAAACTGCGATGCGCGAAGTTCGTCTTGCCCTTCTTGAGGCGGACGTCAACTATAAGGTTGCAAAAGACTTTGTTGCAAAAGTCAGCGAAAGAGCTGTCGGTGCAGAGGTTCTTGAGAGCCTTACTCCCGCACAGCACGTAATTAAAATAGTAAACGAGGAACTTACCGCTCTTATGGGCGAATCCAACGCAAGGATCCAGTATTCTTCGAAGATACCCACCATTATTATGATGGTCGGTCTTCAGGGTTCCGGTAAAACCACCCATTCCGGTAAGCTTGCGCTCCATTTCAAAAAAATGGGCAAACGCCCGCTTCTTGTTGCATGTGACGTTTACCGTCCGGCGGCAATTGACCAGCTTAAAGTTGTGGGAAGCCAAATAGACGTTCCTGTTTTTGAAATGGGCCAGATAGAGCCCCTTACTATTGCTAAAAAGGCGGTTTCTCACGCCAAGGATTACGGTAACGATATCGTTATTCTGGATACGGCGGGTCGTCTTCACGTTGATACGGAGCTTATGGATGAGCTTCAGGGTCTTAAAGATGAGTTCAAGCCCGAAGAAATCTTGCTTGTAATCGACTCTATGACAGGTCAGGACGCAGTAAACGTTGCTGACGCGTTCAACCAGAAACTCGGAATCACCGGTACCATTCTTACCAAGCTGGACGGCGATACCCGAGGCGGTGCTGCTCTTTCCGTAAGAGCAGTTACCGGAGCACCTATCAAATTCATCGGTACCGGTGAGAAGCTTACAGATCTTGAAGCTTTCCACCCGGACCGCATGGCTTCCAGGATTCTCGGAATGGGCGACGTTCTTACCCTTATCGAGAGAGCGGAAGAACAGATGGATGCCAAAAAGGCCGAAGAAATGGCCAAAAAAATGGGAGAAAACAGCTTTGATATGAACGACCTTCTTGAACAGATGCGTCAGGTTAAAAAGATGGGTTCTCTCAGCTCCATAGTTTCCATGCTTCCAGGTGCAAAAGCAAAGCTTACCGACGAACAGGAAGCCGAAGGAGAAAAACAGCTTCGCAGAACTGAGGCAATAATCAGTTCCATGACGAAAAAGGAGAGGGCAAAGCCCTCCATCATCGATGCAAAGCGCAAAAGAAGAATTGCGGCAGGTTCCGGTACGGAAGTTTCGGACGTAAACCGCCTTCTTAAACAGTTTGAACAGATGCAGAAGATGATGAAACAGCTTTCCGGAAACGGAAAACAGGGCAGAAAAATGCGCCAGCTTCTCAGCCAGATGGAAAATCAGGGCGGAGGATTCGGCAGCGGAATGCCTTTTTGATCAAGGTCTTTAGGCGATGAGCCAAATGATAAACAAGTTTTTAATTTTATTTTTAACCATAGGAGGAAAAAACAATGTCCGTTAAAATCAGACTGCGCCGCATGGGCGCTAAAAAAGCTCCCTTTTACAGAATCGTAGTAGCAGATTCCCGTTATCCCAGAGATGGCCGTTTCATCGAAGAAGTTGGCTACTATGATCCTACCAAAGAACCTTCCGTAATCAAAGTTGACAAAGAAAAAGTTGAAAAATGGATCGCTTCCGGCGCACAGCCTACCGATACCGTTAAAGCACTTCTTAAAATCGAAGGCGTTCTCTAATGCCGGAGGGTACCCAAATGGAAGAACTGCTTGCTGTAATCGCACGCGGTCTTGTTGAAGATAAGGAAGCTGTTTCCGTAACTGTTGACGAGCCTGATGAAGAGGGTACTGTTGTTTACCACCTTCACGTTGCTGCATCCGATATGGGAAGAGTTATCGGTCGCCAGGGAAAAATTGCCCGCGCTATCCGTACCCTTATGCGTACAGCCGCGAACCGTGCCGGCAAGAAGGTTGCTGTCACGATTGAATAATTTTTGAACATATTCCCTCGTCAAAGACATTTGACGGGGGAATTATGGAATTTAGCGAGGTTTATTTATGAAAAAGCAATTTCTTGAAGTGGGTGAGATCGTTGCCGTTCACGGACTGCGCGGCGATATGAGGCTTTATCCCTGGTGCGATCCGGGCGACGTTGAGCGCAGCGTGAGAATGTATATGGACCCGAATGGCGAACAGGAATATCGCGTTGTTTATGCAAAACCGCATAAGAACGTTTATCTTGTTAAGCTCAAGGGCATCGACAAGCCCGAAGAGGCAAGAAAATATATCGGTAAAATTCTTTATATGAACCGCGACGATATTCCGATGGAAGAGGGAGATTATTTTATTCAGGACATCATCGGACTTCGTGTTGTTGACGGCGAGGGAAGAGTTTATGGCGAAGTTTCGGACGTTGCTTCCACCGGCGCAAACGATATTTACTGTGTGCGTGGTGAGGACAACAAAGAGACTTGGATCCCCGCGATTGTGCAGGTTATCGACAAAGTTGACATTGACGGAGGGGTTTTGAGCATCACTCCTATGAAAGGACTTTTTGACGATGAGGATTGATATTGCGACGCTTTTTCCGGAAATGTGCGAAGCGGTGCTCAGCACCAGCATTATAGGAAGGGCAAGGAAAGCGGGTTTTATCGAAGTTTATTGCCATAACATCCGAGATTTTTCAGAGGACAAGCACCAGAGGGTTGATGCTGCGCCTTACGGCGGCGGAAACGGAATGCTGATGCAGGCTGATCCGATTTTTAAATGTTATGAGCACGTTTGTGAAGATGCGTGCTCAAAACCCTTTGTCATTTATATGTCGCCTCAGGGCGCGGTGCTCGACCAGAAAATGGCTGTGGATTTTTCTGAAAATTACGAGCATCTGTTCCTCATATGCGGACACTATGAGGGTGTTGACGAAAGAATTATCGAGGAAATTGTTGATAAAGAGGTTTCTATCGGTGACTTTGTAATGACCGGCGGCGAACTTGGAGCGTTGGTGCTCACCGATACGGTCGGCAGACTTTGCGACGGAGTTCTTTCGGAGGACGTTTGCTTTGAGGACGAGAGCCACTATTCCGGACTTCTTGAATATCCCCAGTACACCAGACCTCAGGTATGGCACGGAAGGGAAGTTCCGCAGGTGCTCCTTTCCGGAAATCACAAGCTTATTTCCGATTGGCGCCACGAACAGGCGGTGAAACGCACCGCAGAAAAAAGACCGGATATGCTTAAAAAAGGAGAATGACGATGATCGGTACAATCGTTAATGTTCTGACTGTCATTGCAGGCGGACTTATCGGCATGCTTCTTAAAAAAAGCATTAAGAGCGAAATTATGGACAACGTCATGAAAGCCGAAGGTGTGGCTGTTTTTATCATCGGTATGAACGGCGTTCTGACTAACATGCTTTCTGTCGGCGAAGGCGGAAAGATTTTGGAAAGCGGCGGACTTGTTCTTCTCATCAGCCTTGCGCTGGGCGCTTTTATCGGTGAAGTTCTTAAAATCGATGACGGCCTTGGAAAGCTTGGAAACTTTATTGAAAAGAAGATCGGTTCCGGCGGTTTTTCAAAGGGATTTGTTTCGGCTTTCGTTATTTTCTGCGTGGGTTCCATGAGCATTATCGGTGCGATAAACGACGGACTTTCCGGCGACAGCAGTGTTCTTTTTGTGAAGAGCACCCTTGACTTCATTACTGCGGCAGTGCTTGCTTCTACCATGGGAATAGGAGTTGTTTTTGCCTGCGTTCCGCTTTTTGTTTATCAGGGTGCGATATCGCTTTTTGCCGCACAGATAAAGCCTTTTATCGAGGCTTATCCCGAGATGATGACTCAGTTTTCCGCGGTGGGATATGCCATTATCATTTGCATAGGCATAAATTTTATTGTGGGTCAGAAAATCAAGACCGCGAATCTTCTTCCGGCCATGCTGGTTCCGTTGATGTATAATCTGCTTAAGATGGTGGAAAATTTGTGGTGATTTTAGACAAATAAACCGAATAAATTTAACGGGGTTATGGAAATTTTAGAGAAAATAACCTAATTCGTTGAATTGGAAAAAATAAACTGTTATAATGTAAACACAATAAAAGTTGTTATTGAGGAGATTTATAATATGTATTCTAATGCTGTTAAAGTTCAGAACCAGGTCGGTCTTCATGCACGTCCCGCAACTTTCTTTATTCAGAAATCCAACGAATTCAAATCCTCTATCTGGGTTGAAAAAGACGAAAGAAGAGTAAACGCAAAGAGCCTTCTTGGCGTTCTTTCTCTCGGAATTGTCGGTGGAACCGAAATCACCATCATCGCTGACGGTGTTGACGAAGAAGAAGCTGTAAACTCCCTTGTAAAACTTGTTGAATCCGGTTTTGCAGACTGATAATAGAATCTGAATTTTTGCGCCGCAGATAGTGATATTTGCGGCGCTTTTTGTTATAATAGAGAAAATGCTGAAAGGGGGTCGGGGAAATTTTGGATAACCCGAGGCTTTCGTATCTTCACGAAAAAACGCTGAGTCTTCCGATGGAACCCGGCGTCTATATAATGCATGACAAAAGCGGAAAGGTCATTTACGTAGGAAAGGCGAAAAAGCTTAAAAACCGCGTGACGAGTTATTTCCGCAACGTTGAAAAACATCTTCCGAAAGTTTATAAAATGGTGGAACATGTCCACGATTTTGAATATATCGTCACGGACAGCGAATTTGAGGCGCTTATTCTTGAATGCAGCCTTATCAAACAGTATTCACCGAAATATAACATCCTTTTGAAAGACGACAAGGGTTACAGCTACGTGAGAATTTCGCCCGGACCTTACAGCAGACTTTCGGGCGTTTTGCAGAAAAACGACGACGGCGCGGAATATCTTGGGCCTTACATCAGTTCTTACGTTGTGCGTCAGACAGTTGCAGAGGCGAACAAGGCGTTCATGCTTCCCACCTGCAACAGAAAATTCCCCCAGGAATTCGGAAAGGCAAGACCTTGCCTTAACTATTACATCAAAAACTGCATGGGAGTTTGCAGGGGGAAAATTTCGGAAGAGGATTATAACGAGACCCTTGAAGAGGCCGTTGAATTCATAAAAGGCGGAAGCACCGCTTCGGTTGAAAAACTGACGGAAAGAATGTTTGCTGCGGCAGAGGCAGAGGAATTTGAACGGGCAGCCGCTTTGCGCGACAGAATAAAAGCCATTGAGGGCATTGCCAGCAGGCAGAAGGTCGTTTTTTCGAAGGTTAAGGAACAGGACGTTGTTGCCATTGCGAAAAGCGGCGACAACTGCTGCGCGGTGGTGCTGAGTTTCCGCGGCGGAAGACTTGTGGACAAGGACGAATATATCCTTAAAGATTTCGGCACGGAGCCGGCTTTTGTCACCGAATTTTTGCAGAGTTTTTATGCGGAAAGAACGGATATTCCGAAGGAGATCGCTCTTCATGAAAAATGTGAGGACGAAGAACTTCTTGAAATGTGGCTTTCGGAAAAAGCCGGAAGAAAAGTTTTGATAACCGTTCCGCAAAAGGGCGAACGCAGACAGGTCACCGACATGGCTTATAACAATGCGGCGGAAAAACTTTCACACGAAAAATTCCGCACGAGCAAAGAGGTTGCGGTGCTTGACGAACTGGGCAGACTTCTCGGAATGGAGAAGGCGCCGGAGGTCATTGAGGCTTACGATATTTCGAACTTCGGTGCGGAAACGGTGGTCGGCGGAATGGTCGTTTTTGAAAACGCAAGACCGAAAAAAGGCGACTATAAAAAGTTTTCCATTAAGACTGCTGTGGCGCCGGACGACTATGCGTGTATGTGCGAGATGCTTGAAAGGCGCTTCAATCGTTATTTTGAGGAACAGGAAAAGGGCACAGGCTTTGGAAGGATGCCTGACCTTATCCTTCTGGACGGCGGTAAAGGACATGTTGCGGCGGTGCAGGAGCTTTTTGACAGAATGGGCATTACGGTACCGCTTTTCGGCATGGTCAAAGACGACCGCCACAGAACGAGAGCAATTGCCAAAAACGGCGGTGAGATAGCGATTTCGCCCGTCAGAGAGGTCTTTAACTTCGTAACGTCGGTGCAGGACGAAGTCCACCGCTTTACCATCGGTTACAGCCGCCAGAAGCACGCCAAAACCAATTTTGAAATGGTCATAACAAAAGCGGAAGGCATAGGACCGAAGCGCGCGGCGGCTCTTATGAAGCATTTCAAGACCATGAAAGCCATAAAAGCGGCGACGGAAGAGGAACTTTGCGAGGCGCCGGGAATGACTGTTTCGGCGGCAAAAGCACTGAGGGAGTTTTTGGACAGCGAAGAATAACATTGACATTTATACCGAAAAATAGGATAATAGAACTATCTTATAGCGGAGGTAATTTATGAGAGTTATTACCGGAACTGCGAAGGGAAAACGCCTTGTTACTCCGGAGGGAAGGGACGTTACCAGACCCACAGGAGAGAAAGTTAAAGAGGGAATTTTTTCTTCCATTCAGTTTCTTATAGAGGGAGCTGACGTGCTCGATCTTTTTGCGGGCAGCGGTCAGCTTGGAATAGAAGCGCTTTCGAGAGGCGCAAAATCCTGCGTTTTTGTGGACAGTGCAAAGGTTGCGCAGAAATGCATTGCGGAGAACATCAAAAACTGCGGTTTTGGCGACATTGCAAAGCTTAAGACCGGCGATGCTCTGATGTATCTTTCCAGTGCTTTTGAAAGATTCGACATCGCTTTTCTGGATCCGCCTTATGCCGCGGAACAGCTTCCGGTGGTGCTTCCGGCACTTTCGAAAGTTATGCGTCAGGGCGGCGTTGTGCTTTGCGAAACCGCAAAGACTATCGATCTTCCCGAAGAGATCGGAAAACTTGTTAAAGCAAAGGAATACCGCTACGGAAGCACAAAGGTGCTTATGTATAAACGCGGCGAGGACTGAAAATGAGAAAAGCAGTTTGCCCGGGTAGTTTTGATCCTATCACCAACGGGCACATAGACATAATAAAAAGGGCGGCGGAACTTTTTGACGAAGTGACGGTTCTTGTTGTTACCAATCCGGATAAAAAATGCGTTTTTTCTCCGGAGGAAAGAGCCGAACTTATCAAAAAAGCGACGGCGGAGATTTCGGGAGTGAAGGTGGACCTTTTCAGCGGGCTTCTGGCGGATTACGTGAAAGCCAACGGAATCTGCGCCATTGTAAAGGGTATCCGCTCCTCTTCGGATTTTGAATATGAATTCCAGATGGCACTTGCGAACCGCAGTCTTGCGCCCGGCGCCGAAACGGTTTTTATTACCGCGGATCCGCAGAATATGTACGTAAGTTCCAGTCTTATAAGGCAGATAGCCACCTTTGGAGGCGACGTTTCGGATTTTGTTCCGAAAAGCATTGTTGAGGAAATTGAAAAAAGACTTAAATAAATTAGGGAGGACATAATATTATGCCTATTGAAGAGATTCTTGATCAGCTTGACGAACTTATCGACCGTTCCTGGTCCCTTCCGCTTACCGGCGGCCGCTGCGTTGTTGACGCAGACAAAGTACGCGAACTTCTTGACGACGTTCGCCTTAACCTGCCCACCGAAATAAGACAGGCACAGTCCATTGTTGCAGACCGCACTGCCATTGTTGAAGAGGCAAAAAAAGAGGCGGAAGCAATTATTGCACGCGCAGAAAAACGCGCTGCCGCTCTTGTTGAGGAAGAAGAGATCGTTCGCCAGAGCAAAAACAAAGCTGCTGAAATCACCCAGCAGGCACAGCAGCAGAGCCGCGAAATGCGTCAGTCCGCAAAAGATTTTGTTGACGGAATTCTTAAAAACACCGAGGAAACTCTTGCCGCTTCTCTTAACGAAGTAAAGAGCACCAGAGCAACTTTCCGTCAGCAGCAGAAACCTCAGGCAGCTGCACAGCCCGCTCAGAAATAAGTTTTTCTGAAAAGATGACCCGCTTTTGAGCGGGTCTTTTTTTTATGCTTTTTTGCGCCCACTTTTTGCCACGAAGGGCGAAAAAAGCGGCGGAAAAACGTAAAAATTCCCACAGAAAAACCTGGAAAAAGGACTTTTGAAAAATTATCCCCATTTTTATCCACAAAGGTTGAAAAAATGTCGATTTTCCGCATAAATAAGCCAAAAAATTAATTTGTAAATTTTTCAAAATACTATTGCAATTTCAATATTTTTTGCTATAATATAGTTATAAGTGGTGAAGTGTGGGGATAAGTGGCTAAACTTATCCTGAAATCACCCAAAAATGAAAGGAGGAAGGACAATGTTCATCGGCGAATTTTACCACAGCCTTGACGAAAAAGGCAGAGTTAATTTTCCCGCAAAACTCAGGGAAGATCTTGGCGAACAGTTCGTTATAACCAAGGGACTTGACGGTTGTCTTTCCGCCTATTCCATGGAAAAATGGGAAAGCATCAGCACTGCGGTGGCAGGCCTTCCTCAGGCAAAAGCGCGCGACCTTAAACGTTTTATGTTCTCTGCGGCGACTGTTGTTAACCCGGACAAGCAGGGAAGAGTCCTTATCAGCCCTGCTCTTCGTGCCTTTGCAAAAATTGCAAAAGATATCGCAGTTATCGGCGCTTCTGACCACGTTGAGATCTGGAACAGAGATGTTTGGACTGAACGCAGCGAGGCTTTGAGTTCCGATGAAATTGCCGCAGCCATGGACGAACTTGGATTCTGAGGTGGACGAAATGAGTGAAATGGAATTCAAACATATTTCGGTGCTCCTCAACGAATGCATTGAACAGCTTGATATCAAACCGGACGGAATTTACGTTGACGGCACCGCGGGCGGTGCGGGACATTCCTCCGAAATTGCAAAACGTCTTACAACCGGAAGACTTATCGCTCTTGATAAGGACCCGGATGCAATAAAAACCGCGACCGAACGGCTCGCAAAATACCCTTGCGCCGAGGTTATCCGTTCCGACTTTGCCGAGATACCCGCAGTTCTTGACAGGCTTGGAATAGAAAAAGTAGATGGAGTCCTGCTTGACCTCGGCGTAAGCTCCCATCAGCTTGATGCGGCTGAGAGGGGCTTCAGCTATCATAACGAGGCTCCGCTTGACATGAGAATGAGCCAGGAGGGAACTTCCGCTTACGACATTGTAAACGGCGCCACCGGCGCTCAGCTTGCGAAGATACTTTATGATTACGGCGAAGAAAAATTTACGCCCAGAATAGTCAACGCGATTCTTGATGCAAGAGCGGTGAAACCCATTGAGACCACCACGGAACTTGCGGAAATTGTAAAAAACGCTTATCCTGCGGCGGCAAGAAGAAACGGCGGTCATCCGGCGCGTCAGACTTTTCAAGCCCTGAGGATATCCACAAATGGGGAACTTGACAGGCTTGCGGAAGCTCTTGACAGAGTGTTCGACAGACTTGCGGTTGGCGGAAGATTTGCCATTATCACTTTCCATTCCCTTGAGGACAGAATGGTCAAACGCGCTTTTGCGGAATATACCAAAGGCTGCACCTGTCCGCCGGAATTTCCGGTTTGTGTATGCGGAAAGACCCCGAGGGGAAAACTTACCACGAGAAAACCCATCGAGCCCACCAAAGAAGAGCTTGAGATGAACAACAGAAGCAGAAGCGCAAAGCTTCGCGTTATTGAAAAACTTTGAGTTTGAGGATTTTGAAATTTTGAGAGGGGGACAATGTTTTGCAGGCAGAGGTTATTTATGATCTCGGCAATTTTGCCGCAAAAACTCCTGTTCAGCATGACGAGGAACTTCGTACCCGTTCGCTCAGATTAATAAAAAACCGCCGTCAGGAAAAAACGGTTGCTCCGCTTAAAATTATTCTTGGAGCGGCGGCTGTTATTGCCATTTGCGTAGTTATGATTTACAGCCAGGTGGTACTTACCGAGCTTACCAACGAAGTTGGATTTTATGAAAACCAGATAGCAGACCTTAACGTTGAATACGTAAGACTTCAGGGCGAACTTGAAGCAAGCACTTCCATCAAAACTCTTGAGGAAGCGGCAGAAAACGAACTTGGACTTGCAAAAATAGATTCCAGCCAGGTGGAATATGTGAGCCTTACCGGAAACGACGAAATTTCTGTTGCACACACCGGGGGAAAATATCTTATGAAACAGTATTGGGACAGTTTTGTTCAGTTTGTTTCGGAATACTTGCTGTTTTAAGCTAATAATAATAAACGAGTAGCGCCGCTGCGAATTTTTGTTGAGCGGCGCTGTCTTCATAATTGGGGATATGCCCGAAAAGGGGCGAAACTTGGGCGAAAGGAGAAAACAGTGCGGAAAAATGAGCAGATCACCGAGCGCCACCATTAAATTAAGAATTCTTTTTGCCTGCATTGCCATTTGCTTTGTGGGTTTTGGAATATTGTTTGCAAGGCTTTTTCAGCTGATGATCCTTGAATCGGAGGAATATCAGCGTCAGGCGGCTGAGCACCAGCTGAGGATAACCACCATTGCCGCAAACCGCGGTTCCATTTATGACCGCAACGGTAACAAGCTGGCCATGAGTACCACAGCGTGGACCGTTTGCGTTTCTCCGAAGGAAATCAAAAACGAAAGCGAAAAGGCTCTTATCATCTCCGGACTTTCGGAAATTCTTGGAGTAAAAGAGGACTACATAAAGGAAAAATGCGAACGAAACAACTATTATCAGGTCATCAAGACCAGAGTTGGCAAGGACCTTGCGGAAGAGGTAACGACTTTTGCAAGCAACAACGGAATCAGGGCCATAAACCTTGAGGAGGACGTTTCGCGCAAATATCCTTATGAAAACTTTGCTTCGACAGTAATCGGTTTTGTAAACGATGAAAACACCGGCGCTTACGGACTGGAATCCTATTACAACGGAATTTTGAGCGGCACCGCGGGAAAACTTGTTTCGGCAAAGGACTCCTGGGGACAGGATATGCCTTTTGAGCACGACGAGCTTTATTCTTCCGAGGACGGAAACAGCATTCAGACCACCCTTGACGAAGGCATCCAGTATTTTGTTGAAAAACATCTTGAGCTTGCGGTTAAGGAACATTCCGTTAAAGAACGCGGCGCCTGCATTGTAATGGACGTAAACACCGGCGCTATCCTTGCAATGGCGACCAAGGGCGACTTTGACCCCAACGAGCACAACATTCTTCCGGAATCGGTGAGGGAAGAAATTCTTAAACTTCCGGAAGACGAACAGGGCGAAGCAACCCTTGCGGCACAGTTTGAGATGTGGCGAAACAAAGCCATTTCTGACCCTTATGAACCGGGTTCCGTTTTCAAGATCATCACTCTTGCGGCGGCGCTTGACAGCAACACCAGCACCATCGGCGACCATTTCACCTGCATCGGTTACGCGAACGTTGCGGACAGAAAAATTTCCTGCTGGCAGAGCCACGGTCACGGCGACCAGACTCTTGCGGATGCAGTACAGAACTCCTGCAACCCGGCTTTCATTGAAATCGGTCTTCGCATGGGTGTTCAGAACTTTGAAAACTATTTTGAAGCTTTCGGACTTACCGAAAAGACCGGAATCGACCTTCCGGGTGAGGCTGCAAGTATTTATTATAACAACGGTATGACCGAGATAAACCTTGCTTCCAGCTCCTTCGGCCAGACTTTTAAAATTACCCCCATTCAGCTTGTTACCGCGGTTTCTGCGGCGGTAAACGGCGGAAATCTTTATAAACCTTATATCGTTTCGAAAGTAATTTCTGACGACGGAAGCGTTGTTGAAGAATATGAACCCACTCTTGTTCGTCAGGTAATTTCGGAAGAAACTTCGAACACCGTTTGCCAGATCCTCGAAACCGTTGTAAGCGACGGTTCCGGTAGAACTGCGGCGGTTCCGGGTTATAAGATCGGCGGCAAGACCGGTACTTCGGAAAAACTTGACCAGGTGAACGAAGAGGGCGAAGTTGACAGTTACGTTTCTTCTTTCCTTGCAGTTGCACCGGCTGAGGATCCCCAGATAGTGGTACTTCTTCTTCTTGACGAAGCGCAGATGGAAAACCCTTACGGTTCCGTTGTTGCGGCACCGGTAGTAGGCGCGATGCTCGGAGACATTCTTCCCTATATGGGAATCGAGCCGAATTATACCGAAGCGGAACTTGAAGCCATGACCGGAAAAGTAAAAGACGTTACCGGACAGCTTGTTCACGACGCGATGACCGTTCTTCGTCTTCAGGGTTATTCCGTAACCCTTGTGGGCGAAGGCACCACCGTTGTTGCACAATCGCCGGAAGCAAAATCTCAGCTTTCCGCCGGCGGCACCATTACCCTTTATACCGACGAGAGCCTTATTCCCAAGGAAATCGAAGTTCCCGACGTTGAGGGAATGAGCGTTACCGAAGTCAACAACGCCATTATAGGCGCGGGACTTCGCCTTAAACTGATAGGCGTTTCCGAATCCGCCACCGACCAGGTGGCTTACAGCCAGACTCCTGCGGCGGGCGAAAAGGTAATGCCCGGAACGATAATCGAAGTTTCGTTTACCATTAATACAGAAGAGCCGGAAGAAGACGGCTGATAAATTTTGAGTTAACAATCGGAGGTGATCCCTTTTGCTTTTATCCGAACTTTTAAGGGACGTTGAATACACCGGTAAAATAGAAGATATTGAAATAAAGGACGTCACCGGAGATTCCAGAAGAGTTGAACCGGGCAGCGTTTTTGTTTGCATCAAGGGCGGAAACATTGACGGACACGAATATGCCGCCGCCGCAAAAAGAAACGGCGCGGCCTGGATCGTTGCGGAAAGAGATACCGGACTTGAAAACCAGATAATCGTTAAAAACAGCCGCGCGGCATATGCGCTTATGTGCGCGAACATCAACGGTCGCCCCGCGGAAAAAATGAAGCTTATAGGCGTTACCGGCACCAACGGAAAAACGACCATAACTTATCTTATAAAACACATTCTTGAATCCGCAGGGAAAAAGGTTGGACTTATCGGAACTATCCAGAACGTTATCGGAGACGTTGCGCTTCCGGCAAAATACACCACTCCCGACGCGGCGGAACTTCATGTTATCTTTTCAAGAATGGCGAATGCGGGATGTGAATACGTCGTTATGGAGGTTTCTTCCCAGGCGCTTGACCAGAAGAGGGTGGAAGGCTGCCATTTTGAAACGGCGGTTTTCACGAACCTTACGCAGGACCATCTTGATTATCATGGCACAATGGAAAATTATTTTGACGCGAAAAAGGAACTTTTCCGCAACTGTGAAAAGGCGGTCGTCTGCATTGACGACGATTACGGCAAGGCGCTTGTTAAAGAACTGGAATGTCCTTTTGCAACTGTTTCCATCGGCGATGTTTTGGCGGATTATACCGCGCACGACGTTAAAAATACCTCTGCGGGATGCAGATTCGCAATGGTTGGAAGCGGCGTTATCGGAAGGGTCAATTTTTCCATGCCGGGAAAATTTTCTGCCACCAACGCGATGCTTGCGGGATGCGCCGCGATGAACTGCGGACTTTCCTTTGACGAAGCGGTTGAGGGGCTTAATTCCTGCCCGGGCGTGAAAGGAAGAGTTGAAGTTATCCATTCCGGTGATTTCACCGTTATACGTGATTTTGCGCACGGTCCCGATGCACTTGAAAAAGTGCTGGATTCCATAAGGGAATGTGCAAAAGGTCGTATCGTGACCCTTTTTGGCTGTGCCGGAAACCGCGACAAAACCAAAAGACCGAAGATGGTAGCCGCTGTTGCGGCAAAATCCGATTTTATGATACTCACCAGCGACAACCCGCGCCATGAACCCGTTGAGGAAATTGCGGCGGATACTCTTCCGGCGATGAAGGAATGCAAAGTTCCTTATCATTACGAGCCGGACCGCTATAAGGCGATAAAATGGGCGCTTGAGCACTGCAAGCAGGACGACGTTCTTCTTCTTGCGGGAAAGGGTCACGAGGATTATCAGGTGCTTGATTTTGGCACGGTTTATTTTGACGAAAAGGTCATTGTAAAAGACCTTCTTGAAAAAATGGAAAAATAAAGCGAAAGGAGAAAAACGCTTTGATTCCGTTAAAATTAAAAGAGATAGCCGAGGCTATCGGCGCAAAAACGAATATTGAGATTCCCGACGTGGAAATAACGAATATCTGTACCGATTCGAGGGACGTAAGACCAGGAAGCATTTTTGTGGCGCTTTGCGGCGAAAGATTCGACGGTCATGCATTCGTTAAGACTGCCATGGAAAACGGCGCTCTTTGGGCGGTGGTACAGAAAGAGGGAGATTATGGCACCGACAAACTCCTTTTCGTAAATACCACACGCCAGGCTTTTCTTGACATTGCGGGACTTTATCGCAGTAAGTTCAGCCCGAAGGTGGTTGCGGTCACCGGTTCCGTAGGAAAGACCACCACCAGGGAAATGATCGCTGCGGTCATTAAGAGCAGGTATAAGACTCTTAAAACAGAAAATAATCTTAATAACGAAGTGGGCGTTCCGAAGACTATTCTTGAACTTGACGAAAGCATTGAGGCGATGGTACTTGAATTCGGAATGGTCAACCTTGGAGAAATAAGGGAACTTACTGTTCCGGCAAAACCGGATATTGCGGTGATAACCTGCATCGGAACCTGCCATATCGAAAACCTCGGTTCGAGGGAGAACATAAAGAAAGCAAAGTTTGAAATTGTCGAAGGACTTAAAAAGGGCGGTACGCTTCTTCTTAACAAAGACAACGATATGCTTCAAAGCGTTTGTCTTCCGGAACATAATGTGGTATACTATTCTGTCAGGGACGTTTCTGCGGATATTGTTGCGAAGGATATTGCCGAACACGACGGCGAAACGGATTTTGTCATTGTGACAAAGGACGGGGAATATCCGGCGCACATTCCAACCATGGGTGAGCACAACGTGCTCAACGCTCTTGCAGGTTTTGGCGCAGGCGTTGCGGCGGGAATTGAACCCGAGCAGTGCGCGGCGGCTCTTGCAAACTTTAAAAACACCGGAATGAGGCAGAAAATCAAGGTTTGCCGCGGCGTAACGGTCGTTGAGGACTGTTATAACGCAAATCCGGATTCCATGAAGGCGGCTATGAAGACCCTTGGTGCTCAAAAACTTGCCGACGGTGCTCAAAAAATCGCAGTGCTCGGCGACATGCTTGAACTGGGTGCAGTTGCGGAAAGCTCACATTACGAAATCGGAAAATTTGCGGCTGAAAACGCCGATATGATTTTCTGTTACGGCGAACTTTCAAGACTTATTGCCGCCGGAGCATGGGTAAACGGAATGAGAACAACGGCTTTTCATTTTGAAACCAAGGAAGAACTTGCAAAAGAACTCAGAAAAACCGCAAAACCCGGCGATATGGTCTGGCTTAAAGCCAGCCGCGGAATGAGATTTGAGGACATTGCGGAAATGTTCTATGAAGAAACATAAAAAACGGAGGATTTGACATGCAGATTGCAATTTGTGCATTCATCGCTTTTGTAATTACGGCCCTTTCCGGACACTGGCTTATTCCGGTGCTTAAAAAACTGAATTTTGGCCAGAACATTCTTGAGATCGGACCCAGCTGGCACAAAAGCAAAGAGGGAACTCCCGCCATGGGCGGAATCATGTTTATTGTGGGAATTCTTCTTGCAAGCTGCGCCGTAATGTTCTTTATTGCGGATGAACCTTCCACCGAAAAAATAAAATATGCCAGCGGTCTTGCAATGGCTCTTGGTTACGGACTTCTCGGTTTTATCGACGACTATACCAAGGTCGTTCGCAAACAGAACGAGGGCCTTACCGCAAAGCAGAAGCTTATCGGACAGATCCTTCTTGCGGTTATGTTCCTTGTGGGACTTCAGCTTTCGGGAACTCTTTCCACCGTTCTTGTTATTCCGTTCATCGGACAGCTTGATATTGGATTCCTTTATTATCCGCTGGCTGTTTTCATCATTGTCGGCGCTTCCAACGCAGTCAACCTTACCGACGGAATTGACGGACTTTGTTCTTCTGTAACCTTTGTTGCGGCTTGCGGATTCATCGTTATGGCGGCAATTCTCGAACATACCTCCATGGGATTCATGGCGGCTGTTCTTGCAGGCGGATGCGCAGGATATTTCCTTTGGAACTGCCACCCGGCAAGAGTTTTTATGGGCGACACCGGTTCGCTTTTCCTTGGCGGAATGGTCTGCGCGCTGGCGTTCGGACTTAACATTCCGATGATCCTTGTTTTTGCCGGAATCGTTTACGTCATCGAAACTCTTTCCGATATCATTCAAATCGGATACTATAAACTTACAAAAAAACGCGTCTTTAAAATGGCTCCCATCCATCATCATTTTGAGATGAGCGGCTGGAGCGAATGGAAGATCGTTATCGTATTTTCTCTTGTGGGACTTGTGGGTGCGGCAATTTCCGTTCTTGCGGTTCTTGCAATGTAAAACTTTTTGAAAAAACATTTAACTTTTACGGAAAGGGCAGAAAATGAAAGCTATTACCATAGATCTTGAAAGCTTCATACCGGTTGCCGCGGCCAAAGAAAAAATCTTTGAGCCGAAGCATCGCCGCGGAAAGATCGACGTGACCTTTCTTGTTCTTGTCCTCGTTTTGCTGACTTTTGGCCTTGTGATGCTTTTTTCCGCAAGCTACGCTTTTGCTTTTTATAACGAAGGAAACAGCTTTTATTATATTGAGCGTCAGCTTTTCTTCGCTGTGGTGGGCGTTGTGGCGATGCTTGCGGTTTCGCAGGTAAACTATAAGATCCTTCAGAAATATTCACTTCTTCTTTTTGCGGGCGCAGTTGCGCTTCTTCTTATCGCGGATATTTTCATGCGCGACCAATACGGATTTGCAAGGTGGATATATATCGGAACCTTCAGCTTCCAGCCTTCGGAAATTGCAAAATTCGCAATCATCGTTCTTTTTGCGCATTTTGCTTCGACCAACGCGGATAAGATGCAGACATTCAAATACGGCGTAATGCCTTTTGCGGTATGCCTTGGAACGGTTGCGCTTCTTGTTATTCTGAGCCGCCACCTTTCGGGTACCATCATCATTCTTGCCCTTGGCATTGCGATGATGTGGTTTGGCGGAACAAGGCTTCGTTACTTCGGAATGCTGGTTGGCGCCGGAGTTGCGGCGGTCGTTATCGTTCTTATCGTTCCGGCGTTCATGGAATATGCCGGCGACCGCGTTACCACATGGCTCGATCCTTATTCCGACCCTTTGGGCGAAGGTTTCCAGACCATTCAGGCGCTTATCGCGATAGGTTCCGGCGGAATCTGGGGAACGGGACTCGGCAACTCGAGACAGAAATATCTTTATATCCCCGAGCCGCAGAACGACTTTATTTTCCCGGTAATCTGTGAGGAACTGGGATTCATCGGCGCGGCGCTTATCCTTGTTCTTTTTGCACTTCTTGTTCTTCGCGGATACATCATTTCGATGCGCTGCCCGGATAAATTCGGCGCACTTCTTGCGGCGGGATGCGTAACGCATATAGGCATGCAGGTGGTGCTTAACATTGCCGTTGTTACGGGCACCATTCCTAACACGGGAATTTCGCTTCCGCTTTTTTCTTACGGCGGAACGGCGCTTTTGATGACCCTTGGTGAGATGGGCGTTGTTCTTTCGGTTTCGAAAAAATCCTCTATCAAAAAAGGCTGACGGGAGGCATAAATATGAAAATTCTTTTTGCCTGCGGCGGCACTGCCGGACACATCAATCCGGCCATTGCGGTTGCAAACTATATGAGAGAAAACGACCCGGACACGAAGGTGCTTTTTGCGGGAAACCCCAACGGAATGGAAGCGCGCATTGTACCGAACGCGGGTTATGATTTTGAGCCCATCAAGGTGCTCGGAATCCAGCGCAGACTCAGCATGCGCAACATCAAAAACAACGTCAAGGCCCTTTGGTACCTTATGAACAGCTCTTCGAGAGCAAAGGAAATCATCGAAGGATTCAAACCCGATATCGTCATCGGTACCGGCGGTTACGTAAGCGGTCCGGTGGTAAGAAAAGCGGCGCTTTTGGGTTACAAGACCATTGCCATGGAGAGCAACGCTTTTCCGGGAATGACCACGAAGCTTCTTGCAAAGCACGTTGACAAAATTTTGCTTGACGTTGAGGAAAGCAAGAAATTCCTTCCGGAAGGAAAGGAATACGTAGTGACCGGAAACCCGGTGCGCCAGGAAATTTTCAGCGCGGACAGAAAAGAGGCACGCGAATTTTATAACGTGGGCGACAGGATATGTATTCTTTCTTTCGGCGGAAGCCTTGGTGCTCAAAGGCTTAACGAAGCGGTTTCGGACCTTATGGCATGGCACCTTGCGGAAAAGGATTTTGTGCATATTCACGGCTCCGGTTCCTATTACGGACCTTCTTATTATTTTGACATGCTCAAAGAAAAAGGTATCGATGCTCATGAGCACGACAACCTTATCATCAGGGAATATATAAACGATATGCCCAGATGCCTTGCGGCGGCTGACCTTGTTATTTCCCGCTGCGGAGCCATTACTCTTGCGGAACTTAAAGCCGCGGGAAGAGCCTCGGTGCTCATTCCGTCGCCGAACGTTGCGGAGAATCACCAGTATCACAACGCCATGGTGCTCCAGAGCCACGGTGCGGGTGTTGTTATTGAAGAAAAAGATCTTACCGGCGAGCTTCTTTGCAAAACCGTAAAGGAAATTACGGAAAACCCCGAAAGACTTAAAGAACTTTCGGAAAACGCAAAGGCTCTTGCCGTGACCGATGCAAACGAGCGCATCAGAAAAGAAATCATATCTCTTTACGAAAGATAAACGGTAAAAATGAAATTCAGGATTCTTAAAAAGGGAAAAAAGCAGACCGAGGGAAGGTTTGTTGATAACGCGAAAAAAAGGCAGCGCCGGGCGAGAAAATTCCGCAAAATGACGCCGTTTTTAATCGTCGTGTCCCTTTTTCTGATTGCTGCCGCCGTTTACCTTTGTCTTACAATGCTTTTTAACGTTGACCGCATTACCATTGTGGGAAACACCATTTATGAGGAACGCGAACTTATCGAAACTTCGGGTATTGAAAAAGGCGAAAACCTTTTTGAAGTTGACACCGCCTATGCGGAAAACAAGCTTTATTCTGTTTTTAACTATATCGAAGAAGTTGAGGTAAAACGCAGTTTTCCCAACGGGGTGACCATTACCATTGAGGAAGCGGTGCCTTTTTCGGTAATTGAAGAGGCGGACGGTTTCACTCTTGTGAGTGCGGGAGGAAAAGTTCTTGAGCGCGGACTTGAGGAAGTGCCTTATGACATGCTTCTTGTTCGCGGGCTGAGCACCGTTACGAGCACCGAGGACGACGTCAAGAGAATGGATCTTATGCAGCGCATTATAAATTCCATGCGCGAACTTGAGATGGAAGGATATAACTTCCTCGACCTTTCCGAGACTCTTGAAATAGTCATGATTTATGACGACAGGGTGAGAGTAAACCTTGGAAACGAGCTTGAACTTGAATATAAACTTCAGTTTGCGGACAAGGTCATTACCGAGGATCTTTCGAAAACCGGTTTTCAGCTGGTGGACGCTTCAGTTCCGGGCGAAGTCATGACAAAGGAAATGACGGTTTCGCCCTGGGACACCCTTGGAAGGGTTTCGGGCACCGGTTATGCTGACGAGGACGAGGAATGATTGTTTTTTTTAAGAAACAAAGCGGTCTTTTGACCGCTTTATTTTTTTGGGTGAGAAAGGTAAAATTTTTTAATAAAATATATTTAAAAAATAAGTGTTATCACTTGCAAATCTTTATAAAAAATGATAATCTTGTATATAGGATTATTCTATCCATTTGAGGAAGTTAAAACGGAGGATAGCTCAGATATGCAGATGAATTTTGATATGGATAACGATACCGGACGTGTAATCAATATAAAAGTAGTCGGCGTTGGCGGCGGCGGCGGTAACGCAGTTAACCACATGGTCGTTTCCGAAGTTCAGGGAGTTGAATTTATCTCTCTTAACACCGACAGACAGGCTCTTATGAAATCCAAAGCAACTCTTAAAACCGTTATCGGCGAAAAGACTTGCAAAGGCGGCGGCGCAGGCGGCAACCCTGACGTTGGCCAGAGAGCAGGCGAAGAAAGCCGCGACGAGATCATGGCTGCTCTTAAAGGCGCACAGATGGTATTTGTAACCGCAGGTATGGGCGGCGGTACCGGAACCGGTTCCGCAGCGATCGTTGCAGAAGTTGCAAGAGAGATCGGCGCACTTACCGTAGGCGTTGTTACCAAACCTTTTGCTTTTGAAGGCAAACGCAGAATGGAACAGGCAGAAAGCGGAATTCTTGCTCTTCGCGACCACGTTGACGCACTTATCGTTATTCCCAACGAAAGACTTAAAGAAGTTTCCGAAACCAAGATCACCCTTATGAACGCTTTTGCAGAGGCTGATGACGTTCTTCGTCACGGTGTTCAGAGCATCAGCGATCTTATCAATATCGAAGGTTTCATCAACCTTGACTTTGCCGACGTTTGCTCCATTATGAGAGATGCAGGCGTTGCACACATGGGTGTGGGCAAAGCTTCCGGCGAAGACAAAGCCGAAAAAGCAACCAAGGCTGCAATTTCCAGCCCGCTTCTTGAAACTTCCATCGACGGCGCACACAGAGCTATCGTCAACATTCTTGCTTCTCCCGACGTAAGCCTTGAAGATATCGACAAGGCAACCACCACCGTTCAGGAAGCTTGCGCAGACGACGTAAACCTTATCTTCGGTGTTGCATTCGACGAGAACATGAACGACGAAATGTCCATTACCGTTATCGCAACCGGTTTTGACGACGGCGGAATCAAAAAATCCGCAACCGAAATCCCCGCATTTATGAGCGGCTTTGGCGACGACGAACCCGTTGCGGCAAACGACACTTTCCTCGATCCGGACCTTATGTCCCTTTTCGGAAAAAAATAATCGAAACGCAAAAAGCCCTTTCGCGAAAGCGAAAGGGCTTTTTTGATTTTTCGGCAGAATAACGGCGCTCTATTTTTCATAAAATTTTATGAGAAAGAGGGTGTTTTTTATTTATACGGAAAGATTTTCGGATTTTAACAGCATGATAGAGCAATATGAAAAAGAGATGCGGAAGCTTTTTGAGGAAAGCCGAAGGCTGAACGGGGATTTTTCGGAACCGGCGGAAGAAACTTCGGTATATACGGAAGAGGTGCCGGTAAAAGAAGAAGTGGTTTCGAAAAGCGAAACGCAGAAAGAGGGAAAAATAATCGTCGAAGTTACCACTGCAAGAGGAGCCGTTCCGCTTTCAGGGGTGACTGTAGTTATAGACAGAACCGACGGAGATGACTTTTTGGGCAGGAAAGAACTTGTTGCGGTGAGGGAAACTGACGAAAGCGGAAGGACGGCGGAGGTTTTTGTTCCGGCTGAGGAAAGGGGACTTTCGCTTGAACCGGGCGAAAAAGATCCTTTTTCCACTTATTATGTCAGCGCGGCGGAAAAAGGATTTGTGCCGGTGAGGGACAGACCGACGGACGTTTTTGCAAACGAGGTTTCGATTTTGAAAATAGACCTTGTGCCGAAAGCGGAAAAACTTTCGGGTGAGGAGGGACTTTATGGTTAAAACTTACGTTTACGTTCCGGAATTCATTACGGTGCATCTGGGTGCGCCGGATTCGCCGGCGGAAAACGTTACGGTTTCTTTTCCGGAATACATAAAGAACGTCGCTTCAAGCGAAATTTATCCAACCTGGCCGGAAAACGCTTTGCGGGCAAACATTTATGCGCAGGTGACCTTTGCGCTGAACCGCATTTATACCGAATGGTACAGAAGCAGGGGATATCCTTTTGACATAACTTCTTCCACGAGCTATGACCAGAAATTCATCAAGAACCGCAATATTTTTGAAAATATCAGCGAGATAGTTGACGATATTTTCAACCGCTACGTTGTGAAGCAGGGAAGCCAGAACCCTTATTTTACCGAATACTGCAACGGAACGACGGTGACCTGCCGGGGACTTTCGCAATGGGGGACTGTTGAACTTGCAAACCGCGGAATGACGCCTTATGAGATTTTGCAGTATTATTACGGCGACGATATCGATATTAAAGCGGCGCCGATTTTGCCTTATATGGAATCTTATCCCGGTGAGCCTTTGAAAACCGGAAGCAGGGATTATGAGGTGCGGCTTATCCAGCAGCGGCTGAACCGCATTGGAAGGAATTTTCCTGCGATTCCGAAGATAAATCCGGTGGACGGAGTTTTCGGCGAACAGACGGAAAAGGCGGTAAGGGAATTTCAGCGGGTATTTAACCTTACTGCCGACGGGATAGTGGGTCCCGCAACATGGTATAAGATTTCGTTCATCTATGCTTCGGTTAGAAAACTTTCGGAACTTTACGGCGAAAGCGAGGCGCTTTCGGATATTCCTGTGCAGTTTGTGGAGCCTTTGGAAATCGGCGACAGTGGACAGAGGGTAAGGCTTTTGCAATATTACATAAACGTTCTGGCGGCGTTTTATGAGGAGATTTCGGAAGTTAGGGAAGACGGAGTTTTTGGCGAGGAAACAAGGCAGCAGGTGCTGAATTTTCAGCGGGTGTTCGGGCTTTTTCAGGATGGGATAGTGGGGATAGGAACCTGGGACGCGCTTTATGACGCTTATCTTGGGATACTCAGGAGCGTTCCGCAGAAATATTTCAACGACACGGTGAACGTTCCGAACGTTGGGCAATATCCCGGATACAATTATCAAAGGAGCTGATTTTTTTGAATGGGGAACATGAATTCAACATAAGGCAGATACAAAGGGCGCTTCGCATCCTCCACAAGAACCTTGAGGATATTCCGGCGGTTTTTGAGGACGGTATTTTTGGAGAAGAAACGGAAAAGGCGGTAAAGGCTTTTCAGGAACAAAACGGTCTTTCGGTGACGGGGATCGTTGATTATGACACTTGGGTGCATCTTATGGAGGCAGCGAACGGATATATAAGAAAAAACGGCGAGCCTTTTCCGATTTTTCCTTATATCAGCGATGAGGAAAGCGGAGTTTTGCCCGATGAAGAGGGAAAAGCGATATGGTTTCTTCAGGCGATGCTTATTGCCATCGGAGAAAAATATTCCGGAATGAGCGAAGTTTCGCTTAACGGAAAGAACGACGCAGCAACAAGAAAAGCTGTGGCTTTTATCCACAGAAAAACAGAACAGGAAGAAACAAACGGCGCTCTTACAAAAGCGACATGGAACAGCGTTGCACGGCTTTTTAACGCGATTTGAAAAACGGCGGGAAAAATTCCCGCCGAAAATTTTATAAAAAATTGTAAAGTTTGCTTGACATAGGCTTTTGGGTGTGGTATATTGTGATTGTAAAGTTAACTTGACAAAAAATCCGCAAAGGAGGTATCTTTGCTTTGAAAAACAGAATTGAAGAAATCAGAAAAGAGCGGGGAATAAGACAGGAGGATTTTGCAAAAATGATGGGCGTTTCGCGCCAGACCATAAGCTCCCTTGAAACCGGAAAATATAATCCTTCGATTTTTCTCGCTTATAAAATCGCAAAATATTTTGAGATGACCATTGAAGAGGTTTTTATCTTTGACGAAGAGGATATCTGAAAGGAGAAAAAAGTATGAAATTTGAAAAAAAGATTTTTCTTGATATTGTTTATGTTATTCTCGGTGCGGTGCTTCTGGGCTGCGGAATTGCGGAAATAGTTGACAGCTTTTGGAGCGGAATGGGCGGTGCGCTTATCGGAATCGGTGCTATTCGTATTTTCCAGTTTGTGAAATTCCGCAAAAATCCGGAATACCGCGAAAAGATCGAAATCGAAGCGAACGACGAACGCAACAAATTTATATCCGCAAGAGCCTGGGCGTGGGCGGGATATGCTTTTGTGGTACTGAGCGCTTTGGGTACCATCGGATTTAAAATTGCCGGAAACGAAGTCCTTTCCCAGGTCTGTGCATATGCCGTTTGCCTTATCATGGTTTTTTACTGGATAGCTTACCTTATTTTGAGGAGAAAATACTGATATGAAAGAAATAGGAAGAAAACCGCGAAGAATTGCTGTGGCGGTGATTTCGATCATCGTTATTGCGATAATGTGGATAAATAAAGATGTCCTCGGACTTTGGAGCGGACTTTCCGCAGAGGACGCACTGCCGATGATTCTGACGAATCTTGCAGTGATGATTTTTAAAATAGCGATACTTGCGGGTGGAATCTATCTTATAAAAACCCTTTTTGCAAAAATGAAAAGCAAATAAAAAAAGGCCTCCGAAAAAGCGGAGGTCTTTTTTGTTTTATATGCTTCCGAGGATCATATCGAGAAGAGTGGGTTCGGGTTTTGAATCATCATTAAGAATGGATTCCATGAAACCTTCGCGGACGCCGACGGTATAGACCTTCATTTTTTGGCAGTTCATTTTTTTCATGACTCCGGCAAGGACCGCCATTCCGGGAATGAGGGTGCGAAGGCGCTTGGGCGCGATTTCGGAAATGAGTTCAAGGGCTTCTTCGGGTTTTTCGATGAGGAGGGAAATCATTATATCAAGGTCGGCGGCGGAAATTTCGTCGCCTTTTTTGACGGTGGCGTTATAAAGATTCTGGATAGCCTTTGCGGTGCCGCCCATGGCAAAAAGAGTTCCTTTTGAAGGGGTGAAGCCGGCTTCGGAAAGGGAATCGGCAACGCATTTTTTGATATCCGCAATTTCGGAAGGGGTGGGGACGGAACCTTTTACGAAGCGTTTTGCGGTGCGGCTGCTTCCCAGAGGAAAGCTTGCGCTTTTTTTGGGGCCGTTTTCGTCATAGACGAAAACCTGGATCGAACCGCCGCCGAGATCGCAGGCCGTTCCGGATTTTTCTTCGGCAACGCTTTTTATTGCGAGGAAGTCATATTTTGCTTCTTCATCGCCGCTTATCATTTTTATTTTTATGCCGGTACGGAATTCCACTTGATCAAGAACGTCGGCGGCGTTATCAACATAGCGAAGAGAGGCGGTGGAAAAACATTCGACCCTGTCGCAGCGGTAGTGACGGCAGGCCTGCTGGTGTTCTTCGATAGCCTGGATTATATGTTCGATACCGTCCTGGGAAAGGGAAGTGCCGACGGTGTTTTCGACGATTTTTGAATAAATGGCAAAATCATAGATGCTGCGGTATTCTCTGTCCTCGGTTTCAAAAATATTGAGGCGAAGAGTGTTTGTTCCGAAATCAATTATTCCGATTCGCATAAGATTCCTCCGAAAACTTCTTTATATAATTATTTTACCACAAAGGAAAGGTTTACTCAAATAAAATATATTATTTGCAAAAGATTTGTGGTATACTGTCTATATATGATTCTTAAAAAGGAGGATAAAAATGAACGATATCATTATTATTGGCGCCGGAACTGCGGGACTTACCGCCGCGATTTACGGACAGAGAGCGGGACTTTCCTGTAAGGTTTTTGAAAAATATGCTCCGGGCGGCCAGATTGTAAATTCTCCCTCCATTGAAAACTATCCCGGAATGTACGGGGTTTCTGGGTATGATTATTCCATGGCACTTTTTGGCCAGGCGCAGAAACTCGGCGCGGAAATTGAGTTTTCCGAAGTTACCGGAATCGATTTTTCCGGAGATATCAAAAAAGTTATCACTTCTTCCGGTGAATTTGAGGCAAAGGCGGTAATTATTGCAAACGGTGCCGCAAGAAGAAAGATCGGATGTAAGGGCGAAGAAGAATTTGAGGGCAGAGGAGTTTCTTATTGCGCGACCTGCGATGGAGCATTTTTCCGCGGAAAGACCGTTGCGGTGGTCGGCGGAGGAGAAAGCGCTTTTGAAGAGACCGAATACCTTTCAAAAATCTGTGACAAGGTTTATCTTATCCACAGAAGAGACGTTTTTAGCGCGGCAAAAACCGCCGTTGATTCGGTGCTCAAAACAAAAAACGTCACCGTGCTCACGAATTCCGTTATTGAAGAGATAAAAGGCGAAAACGCTGTTTCTTTTGTGGCAATAAAGAACAGAGCGAACGGAAGTATCAGCGAAATTCCGCTTTCGGCGGTTTTTGTGGCTATCGGACTTATTCCCGAAAACGGTATCTTTAAAGACGTGCTCAAACTTGACGAAGCGGGATATTTTGATGCGGACGAAAACTGTGAGACCGGGATCGAAGGCGTTTTTGTTGCCGGTGATACCAGGAAAAAACACCTGCGTCAGCTTGTTACCGCGGCTTCGGACGGAGCCGTTGCGGCAAACGCTGCGGCGGGATATATCAGAAAGAAATTCAGCGAATGAGGTGCGAAAATGCGCGATTATAAAGTTGAAACCGAAAAAAGAGTTGCTTTTATAAAAGAAAAAATGGCCGAGGCACACGCGGACGGACTTATCTTTGGAAACAGCGGCGGAAAGGACAGCGCCCTTGTGGGAATCCTTTGCAAAATGGCCACCGACAACGTTCTTGCGGTGGCGATGCCATGTCATTCCAAACGCAATTACGGCGAGGATATGGACGATGCGGTGGCTCTTGCAGAAGCTTTCGGCATTGAGATGATAACCGTTGACCTTACCGATACCAGAAGCGAAATTACAAAAGCTATCGGAAAAGAACTTTCGCCTGCGGCGCTTTCGAACATTGCGCCCCGCCTTCGCATGACCACTCTTTATGCCCTTGGACAGACAAGAAACGCTCTTGTGGTCGGAACCGGCAACAGAAGCGAAAGATATATGGGTTATTTCACCAAATGGGGCGACGGAGCTTTTGACCTTAACCCCATGGCTGACCTTACAGCCACCGAGGTTTTTGAATTTTTGAGATATCTCGGTGCGCCGGCAAATATAATTGAAAAAGCGCCTTCCGCAGGTCTTTATGAAGGACAGACCGACGAACAGGAAATGGGCGTTACCTATAAGGCTATCGACGAATATATTATCACCGGCGAGACCGACGAAAAATCGAAGGCGATAATCGACAGATATCACCGCGTTTCGGAACACAAGCGCCGCATGCCTACCATTTACGGAGAATAACGGAGGAAAAGATGGAAGCAAAACAGGAATTTATTGAGATTTTTAAAGAAAACGTAAAACGCCCCGGTTCGGAAAAACTTCTTGAATGGCTTTGCCAGAGCGATTTTTTCACCGCACCGGCTTCCACCAAATATCACTGCGCTTTTGAGGGTGGGCTTGCTTTTCACAGCCTTAACGTTTATAAGCTTCTTAAAAAACGCTGTGAGGAATATGGCATAACCGATGGCGAGACCATTGCCATCTGCGGACTTTTGCACGATATCTGCAAGGCAAATTTTTACACCATAAGCTATCGCAACGCGAAAAACGAACGCGGTCAGTGGGAAAAAGTTCCTTATTACACCGTTGACGACCAGTTCCCCTTCGGCCACGGCGAAAAATCCGTTTTTGTTATCGAGCGCTTCATGCGCCTTCGCGAAAATGAGGCTATCGCCATTCGCTGGCATATGGGCGGTTTTGACGATACCGCAAAAGCCGGCGGTTTCAGCATCAGCCATGCTTATGAAAAATATCCCATTGCGGTGCTTCTTCATATGGCGGACCTTGAAGCAACTTATCTTTGTGAACAGGGCGAATTTCAGAAACAGCAGTGATACATAAAGGGGTGGAAAAATGAACCAGGTACTTTCTCCTGAGAACTTCTGGGAGGCCTTCTGTGACCACAATATGGACCTTAACAAAGAAGAACTTTATTACGACGTATGGCAGTTCCTTGACGGCGCAAGAGGCTGTGACAGGCTTGCTTCGCTTTGCCTTGCGGGAATAAAGACCGCAACTTCCAGCGTTTACGAAACTTTTGAAATGGACGAGATGAAAGTTCCGGAAGAGGGGGATTATTCCATAATCCTTGACAGCGACGAAGTTCCGCTTTTTATCATCAAGGATACCAAAGTTGAGATAAAAAAATTCAGCGAAATAGACGCGGAATTTGCCGAAAAAGAGGGTGAAGGCGACCAGACAGTTGAAGGCTGGCAGAAAGTCCATCGCAAGGAATTTGAGAAAAAATGCGAAGAATACGGAATTGAATTTAACGACGACACCCTTATCCTTTGTGAGGAATTTGAAGTTGTGTTCCAGTGATTTTAAGCGCGCGCCTTTTCGGTGCGCGTTTTTTATTCCGCTTGGGAATATTTATTGAAAAACCGGCGGGGCGGAATTATAATGAAAATATAAAAGGGGGTAATGAAAATGACGGAGCGAAAGAAAAAGATAATTTTTGCGGTCATAATTGTTTCGATTATCCTTTTTGTGTTTTTTTATTGGTACAACAACGAATTTGCGTATGGAAGCTACGTTAAGTTCGAGGGAGAATATTATACGGTCATAGGCGCAAGCTGGCTTGAAGAAAGCGTTCACGAATACGTCGGCGAAATCAAAAGGATAACGCCCAGAACTTTTTGGAACAGGGACGGCGACAGCAACTGTTCCTTCGTCGGCGGAAGGATAGCGGTGGTCTCGGACGGGGATTATGCCGTTGAACAAAGGATTTATCATGCGGATACCGGCGAATACGAATCCTGGTTCATGTGGATGAAGCCGAAAGAATAGGCCGTGCTCAAAGAATAAAATCCGGTGCTCAAAAATGAGCACTGGATTTTTTTGTTATGGCGGTGTATAATCATAAAAAAGACCCGGCGGTGATTTTTTGTGAACACGAAGAACAACAGCAGAAGAAAAAACTCTGTTGAAAAGATAGAAAAAGCATATATGGAGCTTTTGCAGGATTTTGAAAGAAAAGACATAACAGTATCCCTTCTCAGCGAAAAAGCGGGGATAAACAGAAGCACTTTTTATTCGAATTATATCGATATTGACGATCTTGAAGCGAAAATCAAGGAAAGGCTTCTTCATGAATTCCGCGAAATTTATAAGGACGAAGTTAAAAAACGCAAGGGAAGCAACGATTTTTTAAAGCTTTTTTATCATATAAAGGATAACCAGATGCTTTACAGGGCGTATTTTAAGCTTGGAGCGGGTTTTACCGCAACCGAGATGCAGTATGATTCGGAGCAGGCGGAAAAATATTTTAACAATGAATACATCGATTATCATATTGAGTTTTTTTATAACGGACTTAATGCGGTGATAAAAAAGTGGCTTGAAAACGGATGTAAAGAAACGCCGGAGGAAATTGAAAAAATCATAAAAAGCGAATATTCCGGAAGGAAAGTATAAAAGCAAAAACCCCGTGCTCATTTTTGAGCACGGGGTTTTTGAATTGGGGTAAAATCAGATTTTGTTTTCTTTTTTGAGCCATGCGATCTCGTCCCTGACGGTTTCGGCGCAGGGACGGGTGGTATAACCGAGTTCTTCTTTTGCCTTGGAATAATCGAAGGTGTTGTTTCTTGCAAGGTTGTAAACGGAGAAGGTGGTCATAAGAGCCTTGGTTCCGGTGCGTTTTGCGTGCCATTCGGCAAGTTTTCCGAAGGTGTAGGCAAGCTTGATGGGAAGGAAGAATTTGATGGGTTTGCAGCCGCTTTCGGCAACGATGAGTTTGCAGAATTCTTTGAAGGTGATCTCGGCGTTTGCAAGGATGTAGCATTCGCCGTCACGGCCTTTTTCTGCGGCAAGGATAGTTCCGTTTGCAAGGTCGCGGACGTCGGAAAGGTTGAAGGAACCGTCGATTCCGGCGGGCATTTCACCATGAATGATTTTGATAAGGGTGCCGGTGGTTTCGCTTATGGAAAAGTCTTCCGGTCCGAGGATTCCGCTGGGGTGAACTACGCAGGCATGGAGTCCGCGTTCTTTGACTGCATCGAGAACGTTCTGAGTGGCCTGTGCTTTGGTCTGGCTGTAGCAGTCGATGAGTTTTTCGGGTTCGAATTTATAAACTTCTTTGATGGGGGTGCCTTTGGGTGCTTCGGGGATCGCGCCGGTGGAGCTGCAATAGACGAGCTTTTTGCATTCCGGATGGGCAAGAACGGCAGAGATGATATTGTTGGTGCCGCCGACGTTTACGTCAACGACTTTCTGGTTATATTCGGGGGTGACGGTTACGATGCTTGCAATATGAAGGCAAAGGGTTTCGGTGCCTTCGGGAACGGTGAAGAATTTTTCGACGTCTTCTTTATTGCAAAGGTCGCCGTAAACGATCTCGACTTCTTCGGGAAGATATTTTGCGGCGGGGTCATTGGGAAGAACGAAGCCTCTTACTTTTTTGCCTTCTCTTACGAGCTGGCGGCAAGTGGTGCTTCCGAGAAAACCTGCGGCGCCGGTTACTAAATAAAGGGTATTTTCCATAAAAAATTTGCCTCCTCTTTTCTTTTGCGTTGCCAAAATTCCGCATAAAATGCGGAAATACTTACAATGTTAAGAATATCACAAGAGCGTTATAAAAGGAACAACAAAAGGCAACAAAGTGTTGGAATAATAAAATATTACAGATGCCGCAAAGGGGCTTTGAGAGGGTATAACCCGTTGACATAAATTCCATAATATTGTATAATGAAGGATACGATAAACGAACAAATGTTCACAACGCGAAGGGAGGAAAAGCAACTTGGATTTTAAGCTTGTTTCACCTTTTAAGCCCACCGGCGACCAGCCTCAGGCAATAGAAAAGCTTGTTGAAGGTATCAAAAGAGGCGACAGGGAACAGACCCTTTTGGGTATTACCGGTTCGGGAAAAACTTTTACCATGGCTTCGGTAATCGAAAAGATAAACCGGCCGACCATTGTTCTTTCGCACAACAAGACCCTTGCGGCGCAGCTTTGCAGCGAATTCAAGGAGTTTTTTCCGGAAAACAGCGTTGAATATTTCGTATCCTATTACGATTATTATCAGCCAGAAGCTTATATCGCTTCCACCGATACTTATATCGAAAAGACCAGCGACATCAACGACGAGATAGAAAAACTGCGCCATTCGGCGACTGCCGCACTTTCGGAGCGCAGAGACGTTATCATCGTGGCTTCGGTTTCGTGCATTTATACTCTTGGCGACCCGATAGATTACCGCACCATGGTGCTTTCGCTCCGTCCCGGAATGCAGAAGGACAGGGACGACGTTATAAACCAGCTGGTCAACATGCAGTATGAACGCAACGACATGAACCTTGTGAGAAACAAGTTCAGGGTGCGCGGTGACGTTATCGAAATTTGTCCCGCATATTCCGACGACAAAGTTATCCGCGTTGAGTTTTTCGGCGACGAAGTTGACCGCATAACCGAAATTCAGGCGGTGACCGGCGAAGTCAAAGGTACTTTGAGTCACGCTTCCATTTATCCCGCTTCGCATTACATCGTTCCGAAGGACAAGATGCTTAAAGCGGTGGACGAGATTCGCGAGGAATGTGAAGAGAGGGTAAAATATTTTAAAGAAAAGGGAAAACTTATCGAGGCGCAGCGCATTGAAGAGCGAACCAATTACGATATGGAAATGCTTACGGAAGTGGGCTTTTGCAAGGGAATCGAAAACTATTCCCGAGTTCTTTCGGGAAGAGCGCCGGGTTCGTGTCCTACAACATTGCTGGATTATTTTCCGGAGGATTTTGTGCTTTTCATCGACGAAAGCCACGTAACGCTTCCTCAGGTAAGAGCCATGTCCGGCGGCGACCGTTCAAGAAAGGAAAACCTTATCGAATACGGCTTCCGTCTTCCGTCGGCCATTGACAACAGACCGCTGACTTTCGACGAATTTAACGGAAAGCTGAACCAGATAGTTTACGTCAGCGCGACCCCCGGTCAATATGAAAAAGACCGCAGCACCCAGAGAGTCGAACAGGTCATCCGTCCCACGGGACTTCTTGACCCTGAGATAAGCGTAAGACCCGTTGAGGGACAGATCGAGGACCTTCTTTCGGAAATAAACATGAGAGTTGAAAAGGGCGAACGCACCCTTATCACCACGCTGACAAAGAAAATGGCGGAAAACCTTACGGATTATCTTATCCAGATGGGCGTGAAAGTCAGATATATGCATCACGATATTGATACCATTGAGCGAATGGAGATAATCCGCGACCTGAGGCTCGGAGAGTTTGACGTTCTTTGCGGAATCAACCTTCTGCGCGAAGGTCTTGATATTCCGGAAGTGAGCCTTGTGGCCATTCTTGATGCGGATAAGGAAGGATTTCTGCGAAGCGAAACTTCGCTTATCCAGACCATAGGCCGTGCAGCAAGAAATGCCGAAGGCAAGGTAATAATGTATGCGGACTGCGTAACCGAAAGCATGGAAAAAGCCATTACCGAAACGGAGCGCAGAAGAGCCATTCAGGATGCTTATAACAAGGAACACGGCATTGTTCCGAAGACAATTAAAAAAGATGTGCGCGATATCATCGAGATTTCGAGCCACAAAGATGATGACAAAGGCGGCAAACGCCGCATGACTTATAAAGAAACCGAAGAGGAGATAAAACGTCTTACGAACGAGATGAAAGCCGCTTCGAAGATACTTGAATTCGAACATGCGGCATATCTCCGCGACAGGATAAAGAAACTCCGTGAACAGTTGGAGGACGTACAGTATGAATCAAAGTTCCATCGTCATAAAAGGCGCTAGAGAGCACAACCTTAAAAACATCGATGTTGAAATTCCCCGCGACAAGCTTGTTGTTTTTACGGGACTTTCCGGAAGCGGGAAAAGTTCCCTTGCTTTCGACACAATCTATGCGGACGGACAGCGCCGTTATATGGAAAGCCTTTCTTCTTATGCAAGAATGTTTTTGGGAATGATGGAAAAGCCGGACGTGGATTCCATTGACGGTCTTTCGCCGGCCATTTCCATCGACCAGAAGAACACCAGCAAGAACCCCCGTTCCACCGTCGGCACCGTTACGGAAATTTATGACTATCTTCGTCTTCTTTACGCGAGGATAGGAATTCCGCACTGCCCGGTTTGCGGAAGAGAGATAAAACAGCAGACCATTGACCAGGTTGTTGACCAGGTGCTGGAACTTCCGGAAGGAACGAAAATTCAGCTTATGGCGCCCATTGTCCGAGGAAGAAAAGGCGAATATGTAAAAGAACTTGACAGCGCAAGAAAAAGCGGATTTGTCCGCGTGCGCGTCGACGGAAGCATTTATGACCTTTCGGAGGAGATAAAGCTTGATAAAAACAAAAAACACACCATTGAGATAATCGTTGACCGCCTTGTGGTGAAACCGGAGGTAAAAAGCCGCCTTTCGGATTCCCTTGAAACCGTTATGCAGCAAAGCGGCGGCCTTGCGGTGGTGAACGTTATCGGCGGCGAGGACCTTATGTTCTCGCAGAACTATGCCTGTCCTGACCATGGCGCGGCAATCGACGAACTTTCGCCGAGAATGTTTTCTTTCAACAACCCCTTCGGCGCATGTGAAAAATGTACCGGTCTCGGCGTTTTTATGCAGGTCGACCCGGATCTTGTAATTCCGAACAAGGACCTTTCCATAAGAGAGGGTGCTATCCATGCTTCGGGCTGGTATTATTATGAGGGCGGAATTGCGCAGAATTATTACGACGCCCTTGCGAAAGAATATGATTTTTCCCTTGACGTTCCGGTAAAGGATCTTCCGAAAGAGGTCATCGACGTTCTTCTTTACGGAAGCAAGGGCAAAAAACTTATGGTCAAGCGCGAAAGCAACAGCATGCACGGATATTTCCAGAGCGAATTCGAGGGAATCATCAACAACATGGAGCGCCGCTTCCGCGAGACCAACAGCGAATGGGTAAAGGAAGAGATCGCCTTGCAGATGCGTTCGGTCGACTGTCCGGACTGTCACGGTGAAAGACTTAAACCAATTTCACTTGGCGTTACCGTTTGCGGAAAGAACATCAGCGATTTTACAAAGATGAGCGTTAAGGAAGCGCTGGATTTCGTTGAGAACATGCAGCTTACCGAAAGGGAAAAGATGATATCCTATCTTATCGTAAAAGAAATCAAATCCCGCCTCGGATTCCTTAAAAACGTCGGACTTGAGTATCTTACCCTTTCGAGAAGCGCAACAACTCTTTCCGGCGGCGAAGCGCAAAGAATCCGCCTTGCGACTCAGATAGGTTCTTCCCTTATGGGAGTTCTTTATATTCTTGACGAACCGAGCATCGGACTTCATCAGCGCGATAACGAAAAACTTATCGGAACGCTGTGCCATCTGCGTGACCTTGGAAATACCGTTATCGTTGTCGAACATGATACCGATACCATGCTTGCGGCGGATCATATAGTTGATATCGGTCCGGGAGCGGGTATCCACGGCGGGAACGTGGTTTGTTCCGGAACGGTGGATGATATCATGGCATGCCCCGAATCCGTTACCGGTGCATATCTTTCCGGAAGGAAGAAAATCGAGATTCCGGAAAAGAGAAGGGAAGGAAACGGCAAAAAAATTGTTGTGCGCGGGGCTTATGAAAACAACCTTAAACACATCGACGTGGAATTCCCCCTTGGAAAACTGACGGTTGTCACCGGCGTTTCAGGAAGCGGAAAAAGTTCCCTTGTAAACGAAATCCTCTATAAGACCCTTGCAAGGGACCTTAACAGGGCAAAATGTATTCCCGGTCACTGTGACAAAATTGAGGGCGAAGAGAACCTTGATAAGGTAATTTGCATAGACCAGTCGCCTATCGGAAGAACTCCCCGTTCCAACCCGGCGACTTATACCGGAGTTTTTACCGATATCCGCAATCTTTTTGCGGAAACGGCTGAATCCAAAGCACGCGGATACACCGCAAGCCGCTATTCCTTCAACGTTCGCGGCGGACGCTGTGAAGCCTGTGAAGGCGACGGCATCATCGAAATAGAGATGCACTTCCTTCCGAATATCTTTGTGCCCTGCGAGGTCTGCAAGGGCAAGAGATATAACCGCGAGACCCTTGAAGTGCATTACAAAGACAAAAACATCAACGACATTCTCAACATGACCGTTGAAGAAGCGCTTTTGTTCTTTGACAACGTTCCGAAGATAAAGAGAAAGATTCAGGTGCTTTCGGAAGTGGGACTCGGTTACGTTACCCTCGGTCAGGCGGCAACAACTCTTTCCGGCGGTGAAGCGCAGAGGGTAAAACTTGCCACCGAGCTTTCAAAACGCCCCACCGGCAAGACCGTTTATATTCTTGACGAGCCGACCACCGGACTTCATACAGCGGACGTTCATAAGCTTATTGAGGTGCTTCAGCGCCTTGTTGACGGCGGAAACACCGTTATCCTTATTGAGCACAACCTTGACGTCATAAAGGTTGCGGACCACATCATCGACCTGGGACCCGAGGGCGGTGACGGCGGCGGTACTCTTGTTGTTGCGGGAACTCCGGAAGAGGTTGCGGCCTGCGAAGAATCTTACACCGGCAAGTTCCTTAAACCGATTCTTGAACAAAAGCTTTGACGGAGGAAGAATGATTTTATATCACGGAAGCAATACTTTTGGAATAAAGACCCTTGAGCCGCATCTTGCGGACCACGAAAGACCATACGTTTATATGTCGACGCTCGAAATCGTTGCGGGGTTTTATATGGTCAACGCAGTGGAAAGGCCTTATTACTGGTTTCCTTACGGATTTGACAAGAACGGAGCGGTGGAGTATGATGAACTGTATCCTAACGCGCTGAGAGAAGTTTCGGAAGGAAAAAGCGGCTGTATTTACGTTGTTGAAGCGGACGAAAAAGAAGTTCTTCCGTTTAAGAACATTCCCTGCGCAAGGCTTGCGACGGTGCCTATGGAAGTCAAAGACTGCATAGAGATTTCGGATTGCTACGAATGGCTTATTGAACAGGAAAAGCTTGGGGTTTTCAGGCTCAACCGATTTGAGGAAAAATCCGAAAGGGAAATGCAGTGGTGGCGAAAAACCATTCTTGAATATATTGACCGAAAAGGTATGATAGAAACGCCGGATTGTTCCTATGCAAGATTTGTGAAAGAAAAATTTCCGGCGGTTTGGGAAAATTACGAAAAAATTTGTTCGGAAAGATAAAGACCTATTTTTGGAGGACTGGGCAGAATGACCTATTATTTTACAAGCGAAGTTCCGGATCTGAAGACAGTTGAACCGGGAAAAACGAAACTTACGGAAAACAGAATGATTGCGGCTTTTTGCCTTGCCGATCCGCTGGAAGATCCCTATCACTGGTTCCCCTGCGATTTCGGTTCCGACGAAACGGTTCAGTATCACGAACTTTTCGAAGGCGCTTTTAAAGAGGCCTGCGAAGGAAAAAAAGGTTTTATCTATAGCGTTGAGGCAGAGGCAGAGGACCTTGTTTCTTCGAAAGAGATAGTTTCGGTTTTCCATTCGGAAAAGGAGCTTTCGGTTACCGATTGCGCCGCGATAGATGACCTTTATGAATGGCTTATGGCAGAAGAGGATATGGGAAGATTCCGTCTTTATACCTTTGACCAGCACACCAGACAGGAACTTCTTATTTGGGACAACTCCATTCTTCGCTATCTTGCGAAAAAGGGAATGATCGACGATGAAGAGAACCCTTATGCAAAATTTGTGAAAGAAAAACTTCCGAGAACCTGGGAAAAATACAAAAAACTTTGCGGAAGATAATAAAATACCGCCGGCAGAGCATTGCCGGCGGCTTTTTTTATATTTTTTCTTAAATATTTGGAAGAAAACTATGTTAAAAGGAAAAGAAATATGATATTATTAATTATAAATATACTTTAAAAGGAGAGATCTCCGTGGCTGAGCCCGTTTTTTTCAAAAGTCAGACCTTCGGCGGCTTCAATAAGGAAGACGTTCTTAAATATATAGATTTTCTCAATGCGGAAAGCTTTGCAAAACAGCAGGAAGCTGAAGAGGAAATTTCCGCAAAGGAAAAGGAACTTGCGGAAAAAAGCGAAAAGCTTGACGATATCCAGTCCAAATATGACGAGATAATGGCGGCTTATGAGGAACTTCGCCAGCATTATCTTATGCTTAAAGAGCACAGCGACAATATCGACGCCGAAAACGAAAAACTTAAAGAGCGCTGCGAAATTGCCGAAAAGGAACTTTGCATCGAAAAAGAACTTAACCGCCAGCTTGAAGAACGCGTTGCGAACGACAAGCAGAAAGAGGACGAGATCTATCTCAGAGAAAGAAGACTTTCCGCTTCTGTCGAAAGTGCGGCGGATTCCGCAAAGATGATGCTTGCAACAGCGAAAAACGGCGCACAGAGCATCATTGACGAAGCACAGAGCAGTGCGGATTCCGTAAATGCGGAAATTGATGCTTTTAAGATCGAACTTGAAAAGACAAAGAGCTTTATGGAAGATTCTCTTGCGGTACTCAGCCAGAGACTTGAATATATCGGAAAAACCGCCGATTCCGCAAAAATTTCTTCCGAAGGAAGAACCGCTAAACTTGCAGAGATCCAGACCAAATATGAGGAACTTGTTGCTGAAAACGAAAACCGCGCCGAGCTCCTTAAAAAACGCTTTTTTCAGTGAGCCGCCAAAACAGCCAACGGTGAAAGCTTCCGTTCAAGCTGCAGGCGGCGAAGCCGAAGCTCCGCAGCCGGTAAGAAAACAGCCGACACAGATAATCAAAAAACCGGTTACTGCCATTCGCAGAAAACCGAAGCCGGCAAGTTTTTCCGACGGGGTAAGGAGCCTTTTGAAAGCCATAACAAGAATGATGTGATTTTTCTGACCGGAAGATTTTCCGGTCAGATTTTTAAACAGTAAGGAGAATATAATTGGAAAAACTCAGAATATCCTGTCCCTGCCTTTTGGGACTTGAAAGCGTGCTTTCCGGCGAAATGAAACGCATGGGCGCACAGAATATCGTTGCCGAAGACGGAAGAGTTACTTTTGAGGGAACTTTTGAAGATGCAGCAGCGGCAAACCTTCGCCTTCGCACAGCGGAAAGAGTTCAGATAATCGTTGCGGAGTTTGAGGCAAGAAGCTATGAAGAGCTTTTTCAGGGCACTCTTGCGGCACCCTGGGAAGAATTTATCGGCAGAAAAGACGCTTTTCCGGTAAAGGGAAGAACCGTTCGCAGCCAGCTTTACAGCATGTCCGACTGCCAGTCCATTATCAAAAAAGCTGTTTGCAAACACCTTGAGGGAGTTTATCACCAGAGCTGGTTCGAAGAAACCGGTGCTACCGTTCAGATCCAGTTCATGATACTTAAAGATAAGGTCCGCCTTATGCTCGATACTTCCGGCACCGGACTTCATAAGCGCGGTTACAGAAGAAATTCCGTTGCGGCGCCGATAAAAGAGACCATTGCCGCCGGAATTGCGGACCTTGCGCATATCTATCCGGACAGCGTTGTTTGTGACCCCATGTGCGGTTCCGGAACTCTTCTTATCGAATCCGCAATGAAGGCGCTCAACATTGCTCCCGGACTTAACAGACATTTTGCCGCGGAACAGTGGGGATGCTGGCCTTCTGAAACCTGGCAGCATCAGCGCAGCGCCTGTCTTGACGAAATAAGACGCGACGCAACTTTTGTGGGTTACGGTTCCGATATCGACCCGGAAGCTATCCGCCTTTCCATTGAAAACGCGAACAACGCCGGAGTCGGTTCGAGACTTCATTTTGAGCAGAAGAACATGAAAAACTTTACTTTCCCGGAAGCGGAAAAGAAGCTTATCGTTCTTTGCAACCCGCCTTACGGCGAAAGACTTCTCGACATTAAAGAGGCGGAAGAACTTTATCGCCAGCTTGGAAAAGTTCTTACCATGGACGAGGGAAGAAGCTTTGCGATAATCTCTCCCCACGAGGAATTTGAAAGCCTTTTTGGAAAGAAAGCAGACAAACGCAGAAAACTTTATAACGGCATGATAAAATGCCAGCTTTACATGTATTACAAATGATGAAAAACGAAAGCAAAACTCTTTATATCCCGCTTTACGGAAAGGCGCTTGTGAGCCGAAAAGGGATAATTTTGAGCGATAAAAAAGCGGAAGAAATCTGGGGAAAAGAAAGTTTTTTGCTTAAAGGCAAAAGCCGTTCGAAATGGCTCGCTTATTTTATGGGAATGAGAGCGGCGGTCATCGACGGTTGGGTGAGCAAAAAACTTGAGGAAAGCCCCGAAAGCGTTGTTATCCACGTGGGATGCGGACTTGATTCCAGAATTGAACGAGTGAAAGCACCCTGTTCCGTTTGGTACGACGTTGACCTTCCGGAAGTTATTGCGGTGAGAAAAGAATATTTTTCGGAGGATGAAAAATACAGAATGCTCGGCGCTTCCGCTATGGAAACAAATTGGGTGAAAGAACTTACGAAAGCGGAAAACGCAGTGCTCGTTCTTGAGGGAGTGAGCATGTATCTTTCGGAAAAGGCGATAAAAAACCTTTTTGAAGCGATGAGCGAAAAGTTCGGAAAGGTGAAAATTGTCATGGACGTTTATACCGAACTTGCGGTGAAGATGTCAAAATACAAAAATCCCATAAAAGACGTGGGCGCGGGAGCAACTTTCGGAACTTCTGAGCACGGGATTTTCGAAAACGAAAAGATCCGCTTTTGCGGAGAGCTTTGTATGACTCCGGACGGGATGATAAACGAACTTTCGGGTTTTGAAAAAGCGTTTTTCAAAAAGATGTTTGCCGGAAAGTTCGCGAAAAAGCTTTACAAGATTTTTACTTATGAAAATTAAAAAAGCGCATCATAAAAAGGAAAAACCCCTGCGGCTTTGCCGCAGGGGTTTTTGTTTTTTTAGCTGAGTTTTGTTTTGAGCACAGTGAGCACCAGAACTTTTTCTGCGCCTTTTTCATAAAGGGTGTTCGAGCATTCCAAAGCGGTGGAACCGGTGGTATAGATATCGTCGATGAGAAGGACGGTCTTTCCCGATACGGAAGATTCGGCTTTGAAGGCGCCGACAAGGTTAAGGCGGCGTTCGTCGTAAGAGAGTTTGTGCTGTTTTTCGGTTTCGCGTATCTTTTTGAGCACCGAAGGTTCAAAAGGAATTTCGGCAAAGGCACAGAACTCTTTTGAAAGTTCCGCAAGGCGGGAATTTTCGTTTTTGAAAGAGGGAACGCAGACCGCGATATCTATCTTTTCCCCGGAAAATTTTTTGAAAGCGGAAAGAAGCCAATCGCAGATTGTGTCGCGGCAGAAATCGTAGTTTTCACCAAATTTATAGCAGACGACGGTTTCTTTTGCGGGGCCGTCATAGTAATATGCGCAGGAAAGATTTTCCGGAGGAATCACCGCGGGCAAAAGTTTTTCGGCGCAGTTTTTGCAAAGGCAGTTTCCGCGGACGTTTTTTCCGCAGGATACGCAGCGATAGGTGAAAAACGAAGCCAGATACCGGCGGAGGAAATAGAGATTTTTTAAAAGATTCATTGTGTCACTTTTAAAAAAAGCCGCGGTTTGCGCGGCTTTTTTTATGTCAGTTGTCGACGATTTCAAGGACCGCTTTTGTTACGGCAAGGGCGGTTTTCTGGATATCGGCGGGGTCGATAAGGCTTTCAAGCTCTTTGGGGTTAGAAACAAAACCGACTTCGAGCATTACGGCAGGACAAATGGTAAGGCGGGTGACGGAATAATAATCCTGAACGGCGCCTTCGTTGTCGCGTTTTGTTTCGGCGCTTATATAATCGCAAAGCTTTTTGGAAAATTCGGCGCTGTGGTCGAAGTGATAATAGACGTAGGTTCCACACCAGAGGTTAGCATTGGAACTTTCGGCAATGGAGTTTGCGTGGCAGCAGATATATACGTCGCAAAGAGCGTATCTTGCGGGATCGGTGCGGCCGTAGGTATCAAGCTTTTCGTCGAAAGTGGTGAGAACAAGGGTTTCTGCACCAAGGTTTTCAAGAGCTTCGGCAATGGCCATGGTGTTGGCGATATTTATCTGGGCTTCGTTGACGCCTTTTTCACCGGCAACGCTGAGTGCGCCCGGATCGGGTCCGCCGTGACCTGCACAGACGGCAACTTTTATTCCGGAAAGAGGTTTTTCGGTGTTGTCGGAAAGCTTCGGAACGGGGGTGAGAACAAGGGAAAAACTGTTGTTTTCGGGATCGGTGAAAATATCCCAGCCCCAAAGGGAAACTTTTGAGAAGATTTTTACGGTGATTGAACCGTCGCCGTTATCCACCGGATTTATGCGGTACATAAGGTTCGAGGAGGTATCGGTGGAGGAAAAATCGCTCCATTCGGTGTCATAAAGAGTAAGGGAAAAAGTTTTTCCGCTGATTTTTCCGCTGAAAGCCGGAATGGAATCGGAGGTGAAAACAAGTTTTTCGTGGTCGGGGGCAATTTCTCTTTTTGCGGAAGAGATATGCTTTATGGGGTCGATATTACCAGTGAGAACGTCTATTTGGGAGGATTTCATGTATCCGCCGCTTGAAAGTTTGTACCAGCCGTTTTCGGTGATTTCTGTGACGGCGGAGGTGCATCCGGTGCGAAGGGTGGTGAGGTAGTTTCCTTTTTCGGAAGCTTCTTTTTCAACGCCCGCAAGTTCGCAGTTTGCCATTATTGAAAGGGTGGCTTCTTCGCCGACGTGATAGATATTTCCGGCGCTTTCAAAGTTTGTGGTGATGCCTTTATATTTGAGAGTATAGGAAACTTTTCCGAGGTCGGTGACTTCGTTCGAAGGATAGCTTCCGGAAAGGTCGATCTTTCCGGTGAAGGTTGCGGGAACTCCCGGGTCGGCATATCTTGCCTGTTCGAGAAGGACGACTTTTTCACCGACTTTCGCGGTGACTTTTGCTCCGGAAGGTCCGACGCAGGAAAGAGTCACAACGGAAGAATCCGGAGAAATCACTTTATCCGCAGAAGGCGAAAGGGAAGTGAGCTTTGAAGTGGTGGAAGTTCCGCCGGAAGAACCGGAATTTCGGGTGAGGGTGACGGAAAGGGTTTTTTCGTCCTGGGTGAAATTAAAGGTTTTTCCTTTTTTCGGAACTTCGACGGTGACGGCGAAAAGTCCGCCGCTGCTGATGCGTTCCACCTCTTCACCGTTGAGATAAAGGGGAGAATCCGGATCGGATGTTCCGAAAATCGTATATTTTTCGGTGGAGATATTAAGTTTTGATTTTGTGGGGCGGGTTATGGCGAATTCTTGGGAAACGGAAAAATCCGCATAGTCGGTAAGCGCGGTGTTTTTAAAACTTTCGGTAAGAAAACTTCCGCTGCCGAAGGCGTTTTTTGAAAGGGCGGAATAATCGCTTACGCAAAAGCCGGCACCGTGGGTGTTATTTATGAGATACTGATTGTTGAGTTCATAACGGTCGCCGTAAAAATCGCCTTTTGTTGTAGGGGTAAGGACCTTTGAAAGGTCGTTTACAGTGGTGATTTCAGCACCGGGGAAAAGGCTTTTTATTTCAAGAAGGTATTCTTCGTAGCCGTTTTCGGAATGACAGGAAAGAAGGTTTTCGGCAAAAACTCCGCCGAAAAGCTCTTTTTCATAAAGAGCGGCTGCAGAGGAAAAATCTTCGCCGAAGGGAAGATAGAGCGAAATATTTTCGGGGTCGGTTTTTTCGGCAAGGGAAGAAAGGGATTCTTCCGAAAGGGAAAAATCGGCGATTATATTTGCACCGCCATCGACTTTTTCAATAAGGGAATCGTCTATCATGAGATAAAAGACGAAGTCCACCGGAACGGCAGAAGAAAGTTTTTTATAGAAAGAAAGAGAATCTTCGCCGCGAAGGTCAACGGCGATTCCGTCAAAACCTTTTTCGAGAGCATAGCCGATTATTTCATCGGTGTTCTTTTCATCCGGTGACACGGTAAAAAGGCGCAGAGCATCTTCTGCGCCAAAGGCGGTTATTGCCATGATGAAAACCATGGAGAAGGCGAAAATGAGAGATAACAGCTTTTTCAAATCTTGAATTCCTCCGGGTCAAAATCGGGAAGTTCGGGTGCCTTTGGATGGGGTATTCTTAAAAGCGGATCGTAACTGAATTTTCTGCAATGGAAGCCTTTATCCACGACGCCTTTTTTTCGGCAAAGGACGCTTTTTCCGTCGGCGGAAACAAAACCCTCGGAGCAATATTCGCAGCGGGGTTCGATATTTTTATCGAAAAATTTTTTATCAAACATAGTCTTTACCTCTGTTTTGGGATTACAACTATATTGTAACATAAGTTATTTTATTTGGCTATGCTTAAATTCCTTAAATTTATACTTTATTCGGCTAAAAAGAGGTTCTTTTTCGCTTTTTTGGGGAACGAGCGAAAGAAGAAAAAGCGACGCCATGCAAAGAAGGCTTACCGCGGCGGGTGCCGAAGCAGAAAGAACTGCTTCGAAGGCGTTTCCGCGGACGGAAAAGACTTCGGCAGAATCGGTTGAAAAGAGAAGGAAAAGCCGAAGGAATCCGGCCGTGAACGCGGCATGGAAAAAGCGGGAAACTATGAAAGGCAAGAGCGGGATTTTTGATTTTTCTGTGACAGAAGCGACCTGGAGCATCACCGAAATTCCGGAAAAGGAACAAAGAGCGCCGGCAGCTATTATTCCAACGAAGCCGGGAATATTTCCGGCGGAAAGGACGCCGGAGGTAACTTCGAAAAAGCCGAAGAAAAGAGATTTGATAATCGGATTTTCGGAAAGGCGGGAAAATAGATTTCCGCTTTGAAAAATTTCGAGAGCGCCGAAGGAAAGAACGATGAAGGCGCACATATTGAAACAGTTTTCGGCGGCGGAAATTACCGATTCGACGAAAACCGAAGCACCGTCAGAGCGGCAGATATTGGAGAAAGCACTTTCAGAGGAGGATTTTTTTATTGAAAAAGAAAGAAAAAGAGCCATGAGCAAAAGCGAAAGAAGCTGGGCAAAAAGGATGAGAAAACCGATTTTTGCACTTTTGAAAATTCCTGTTCCCACTGCGGAAATGACGAAAGGCGGACCGGCATTGACGCAGTAGCAGAGCATTTTTGAGGCGGTTTTTCGGTCGAGAGAACCTTCAGAAACAAGGTCGCTTATGCATTTTGCACCGGTGGGATATCCGCCGATGAGGGAAGAAAAAAGCGCGGCGGCGGAACTGGAAGGGATTTTAAAAAGCTTTGTGAGCGGCCGCAAAAGAAAGGCAAAAGCTTCGGAAAGGGAGCTTTTGCAGATATAGACAGAAAGAACCATAAAAGGAAAAAGTGAAGGGATAACAGAAAGGGAACAGACGGAAAGACCTTTTCGCACCCCTTCGGAAAGGTCGGAACTTTTTAAAAGAAGCATCATCCCAAGAGAAAAAGCAAGGGCGGCGGAAAGAAAACGGCTTTTTGGCAGAAGGAACACCTCATTTCGGCAAAAACGGTTTTATAAGGCGGCTTGATAGAAAAGCCGCGTTATGATATAGTAATGTTATGAAAAACATTGCCCGTTTAGAAAAGGAGGAGGAATCTGTTTTGAAAAAAGTACTTGCGGTTTTTATAATTCTCTGTCTTTTTCTTTCTGCCTGCGGCAGTGAAAAAATCGGAACGGATTACGATTTTTCAGAAGTTAAGGAAGCGACGATGAAAAATATCATCGAAAGCGCGCCTAATCCGGGACACAACAGCATAAACGGCGAATGGTCGGTTATGGTCGCAGCAAGATACGGCGCCGAAGTTCCGGAAGGCTGGTTCGATATTTATTACGACAACCTTTGCAATACTCTTATTGAAAACGGTGGGGAACTGAGCGGAACAAAGCACAGTAACTATTCGAGAGCGGTGCTTACTCTTACCGCAACCGGAAAAGACCCGACGAACGTAGCGGGATATGACCTTTTTGAAACTTACAGTGATTTTGAAAGAGTTTCTCACCAGGGAATTCCCGGAAGCATTTTTGCACTTATATCCCTTGACAGTATCGGCTATGAGCCGGAAGGCGTTGACAGACAGATATTTATCGACCATATCCTTTCGGAGGAATATGAAGGCGGCGGCTGGGCGCTTAAAGGCGAAAACCCGGACGTTGACATAACCGCTCAGGTTATCCAGGCCTTTGCGCCTTATTACGGAAAAGATGAAGAAGTAACCGCGGCAGTTGACAGAGCGGTGGCGGTGCTTTCGGAAGTTCAGAAGCCGGACGGCGGATTTTTTGCATGGGAGAGCGAAAACTCCCAGACGGTAGCACAGGTGGGAATTGCCCTTTCTTCCATAGGAATCGACATTCGCACCGACGAAAGATTCATCAAAAACGGAAACTGGATATGTTCCTATCTTATGCAGTATTATCTTGGCGACGGAAAATTCTGCCATACCCTTGGAATGAACGCCGACCCAATGGCCACCGACCAATGCATGCAGATGTTTGCGGCAATGGAGCTTTTTGAAAAAGGCGAAAGATATTACGATTTTACAAAAATAGAATAAAAAAAGCCGCCTGCTTTTGCAGGCGGCTTTTTTTTATTGCAATTTATTTTTTTGCAAATTTGGGATTTTTCGGGCGTTTTTTCTTTACGGAATAGCCCATCTGGCCGATTTTTTTGCCCTGGGCAAAATATTCGCCATGAGAATAGAACATGACGCCGGCTTTGCGAAGGTCGAGTTTTCCGTCTTCCTGGATATATTTATCATCGACCTGAACGGCAACGATTTCGGCAATAAACATATCGTGGCTTCCAAGGTGTTTTACTTCGGTGACCTTGCATTCAAGGGAAACGGGGCTTTGAGCGATAAGGGGGGCTTTTACCTGAGAAGCGGGAAGGGCGGTGAGTTTCATTTCGGCAAATTTGTCGGTGTCTTTTCCGGAACGGACTCCGCAGAAATCCGCCGCGCGAACAAGTTCATCGGTGGTTACGTTGATAACGAATTCGCCGCTTTCGGCGATGAGGTGGTGGCTCCATCTTTCGGGACGGATGGAAACATAGGTCATTGCGGGAGAGGAGTTGATGATTCCGGTCCAGGCGACGGTGAGAACGTTGGGTTCCTCAACGGTTCCGCAGGATACCAAAGCTGCGGGAAGAGGAGAAAGAAGAGTTGCGGGTTTCCAGACTTGTTTTGCCATAATTTCCTCCGTTGTTAAAAAAGATAATAATATATTATAGCATTATTGACTTATTTTCGTCAATCAAAGGGAAGAAAGATATTTTTTTGCTTCCTTTCGGTTTTTGAAAACGATGACTTTGGGTTTATATTTTTTCAAAAGTGCCTTTGTTTTTGGACGGTTATATCTGTTGAAGCGAAGAATGGCCTTATAAAACTCGAAATCGAATTTTTCGGGGCAGTTTCCGCCCATATCTTCCCTTGTTTTTCCGTAGTTTTTCAAAACTCTTTCGGTGACTCCGAAAAGACATTGGACGGTGGAAAAATCGAAATAGAAAACGGTGTCGCAATATTGAAGGCGTTTTTCGAGGGTGCGTTCGTAGTTTCCGTCGATTATCCAGCTTTCTTTCAGAAGCTCACAGTCGAGCAAGGCATCAAATTCTTCCCGGGAAATATATTCCCAGTTTCCGTGCCAAAAAATTTTATCGAGATGAACGAGCGGAAGTTCGGTTTTTTCGGAAAGAGCTTTTGAAAAGGTGCTTTTTCCGCTTCCGTTTCCGCCGATCACGAGAACACGCTTCATCTTTTTCACCGCCTTTTTAACAATTATATCAGATAACGTGAAGGGAAAACACGTTTTTTTGAATTTTTTCAAAGTTTTCGGAAAAGATATCCCAAGGGTGATTTTGAAATGGAAAAAATAAAAAAAGACGGCGGGATATTTCTTTTCGGAGCCGTTGGTTACGTTCTTCTTGAAACTTTGTGGCGGGGACACAGCCATTGGTCAATGGCTGCGGCAGGCGGAATTTCGCTTTTGGTATTGATGAAAATTTTTAAAAAGCTTAAAAACGCTCCGCTTTATTTTAAGGCGATTTTGGGCGGTACTGTTATAACCGCGGTGGAATTTGTTTTTGGGGTGTTTTTTAACCTTATGCTCGGAATGAAAGTCTGGGATTATTCGGCGGTCTGGGGGAACATTCTTGGTCAGATATGCCCGGTTTACAGCCTTTTGTGGTGCGGGATAAGTTTTATGGTTTCGGCATATGAAAAATTTGTTTCCGGCGGAATGATGAGTTTTATGAAAAAAGCGCTTCCATAATTTTTTTGAATAACCGATATGTTTTTGCGGAAAATATTATCGAGGTGAAGAAAGATGAGAAGCGATAAAAAAGAACAAAAGCAAAAGAGAAAAACGGTGCCGGCGAGATATGGCGAAGATGCCCCGCGGTTTTCTGCCTTTAATCCCATGCAGCAGGAACGCATCCTTACCAACATGCATACCATAGGCACAAAACAGGAAATGCGCCGTTTTGATGCGTCTTTTTGCGATCCGCAAACCGGAATGAACGATTCCCTCTGATATTTTTCGATAAGCGGAAGTTCTTTTTTTGGCGGGCAGGGATGCCTGCCGGTACATATTAACAGCAAAGCCTTCTTCCGAATAATATGAACTATAAGGAAGGAGGAGTTTTTTTATGCAAATTGAGGATATGCCTTGCTTTTTTCTCGGTGCAAATGCGCCGAAGGGCTATTTTTCGCGGTTTGATCAGCTTTTTGCCGCAGCGCCGGAGGGAAAATGCTATCTTTTAAAAGGTGGACCCGGAACGGGAAAATCCACCGTGCTCAAAAAAACTGCGGCGGTGCTTGGAGAAAGAGGTTTGAGCACCGAGCTGATTTTATGCAGTGCGGACCCGGATTCGCTTGACGCGGTGATGACTTTTGACGGAAAATTCGTTATGGCGGACGCAACTTTGCCCCATTCTGCGGAGCCGAAATATCCGGGAGTTTATGAAACTACGGTTTCGCTTTCGGATTTTTGGGACGGGGAAAAGCTTTTTGAGCACAGTGAAAAAGTTATAAAGCTTTTTGACGAAAACCGAAGGCTTCATGAAGAAGCAAGGCGTTATATTTCGGCAGCGGCAAATATTTTTGAAGAAGCGACGAAACTTGGAAGCGAATGTATTGACCCGGAAAAAGTTTCGAAAACCGCGGCAAGAATATGTTTAAGGGAATTCGGAAAAAAGGTTTGCCGCAAAGGCACGGAAAAACAGCGTTTTCTTTCTGCGGTGACCGGGGAAGGAATTTGTTTTCTTGACAAAACGGTTGAAAAACTTTGCGACAAAGTTTACGCGGTTGAGGACGAATGCGGCGCAGCTTCAAGAATTTTTATGAACACCGTGAGAAAAAAGGCCATTGAATACGGGCTTGATATCATTGTTTGCAAATGTCCGGTTTTTCCTTTGGAAAAGACGGAACATATCATTATCCCGAAGCTTAGGCTTGGATTTGTGACCAAAAACAAAAGGCATGATTCTAAAATTTTGCCTTACAGAACGATACATTTTTCAAGATTTGCGGACGATAAAAAATATCGAAAGCATAAATTCAGAATAAGATTTGCTCTTCGGCTTGGGGCAAGCCTTATCGACAAAGCTTCGGAATGTATGAAAGAGGCGAAGGAAGTGCACGACGAACTTGAAAAAATTTACATAAAAGCGATGGATTTTTCGAAGGTGGACGAAAAGCTGGAGGAGATAATCGGAAAAATATAAATGAGGCGCTCTCTTTTGGAGAGCGCTTTTTCTTTTTCGGAATAAGTTTTTTTAAAAAGACAATATTAAAATATGTAACGAAGTTAAAAAGTGAGGTAGAGCATGTTCAAATTTTCCGGTTTTTCGCAAAAGGCAAACGCGGTAATAAATACGGCGATGAATGAAGCTTCGCTTCTGGGACACTGTTTCGTGGGCACGGAACATATTCTTTTAGGAATGCTGAAAGAGGAAGCCTGCGGCGATATGAGAAGCATAGGAAACTGTAAAATAAGCTGTGAGAGCGTTCTTGAAAAGCTTTTGGAGGAGGTTGGAAGAGGGGCAAAATCAAACCTTTCGCCTTCGGATTTTTCGCCTGTTTGCCGAAGAGTTCTTGAAAACGCCCTTTCCCGGGCGAAGAAAAACGGACTTTCTGCGGAAGTTTCGGACATTGTGAGCGCGATTCTGAAAGAGCCGGAATGTAAGGCGGTGAAATATCTTTCGCAGTTCGGATGTGACCTTTGGAGCCTTGAAAAAGAGGCGGGCGAGGGAGGATTTTACGGGGAATATTCTGCGAAAGAAAAGCAGAAACAGAGAACGCCGAGCCTTGATAAATACAGCAAGGACCTTACGAAACTTGCGAGAGAAGGAGTTCTTGATCCGGTAATCGGAAGGGACAAGGAGATAGAAAGAGTAATACAGATACTTTCCAGAAGGACGAAAAATAACCCCTGCCTTATAGGAAGTGCCGGAGTGGGAAAGACGGCAATAGCTGAAGGAATAGCGCAGAAAATGGCTTCGGGAGACGTTCCGGAGGGCCTTAGGGGCAAAAAACTTTGTTCGCTGGATCTTCCGCTTATGGTGGCCGGAACAAAATATCGGGGCGATTTTGAGGAAAGGATCAAGAGCGTTATTGATGAAGTTATACGCGCGAATAATATAATCCTGTTTATAGACGAGATGCATTCGCTGGTGGGAGCAGGTGCTGCGGAGGGTGCGATAGACGCTTCGAACATTTTGAAGCCGCAGCTTGCCAGAGGGGAATTTCAGCTTATCGGAGCGACCACCACCGAGGAATACAGAAAGCATATTTCTAAGGAAGCGGCTCTTGAAAGAAGGTTCCAGAGCGTTCTTGTGGAAGAGCCGGACAGAGATACGGCGGTGAAAATCCTTGAAGGGCTTCGGGGACGGTATGAAAAATTCCACGGGGTGGAAATTTCGGACGAAGCGGTGAAAGCGGCGGTGGAACTTTCGGTAAGGTATCTTCCGCAAAAATGTCTTCCGGATAAAGCTATCGACCTTATTGACGAAGCCTGTTCAAAAAAGGTGATAGAGGGAAATTACAGAAGCGGAAGATTCAACAGAACGGTTTCGAAAGAGGACATTGCAAAGGTACTTTCGTTGGCGACGGGGATAAGCGTCGGAAGGATCTCGGAAAGCGAGAGCCAAAGACTTTTGCATCTTGAAGAGGAACTGCACAAAAGAGTTGCCGGTCAGGAAAAGGCGGTGAAGGCTGTGAGCAGAGCCATAAGAAGAAACCGGGCGGGACTTAGGGACCCGAAAAGGCCTATCGGGATTTTTCTTTTTGCGGGGCCTGCGGGAGTTGGAAAAACGGAGCTTTCGAAAGCCCTTGCGGAAGAACTTTTTGGCGAAGAAAAGGCGATGGTGCGGTTTGATATGTCGGAATATTCCGACAAGGCTTCGGTGACAAAGCTTATCGGTTCGCCGCCGGGATACGTAGGTTTTGACGAGGGTGGAAAACTTACCGAAGCGGTGAGAAGAAGACCTTATTCATTGGTGCTTTTTGACGAGATCGAAAAGGCGGACCCGGGAGTTTATAACCTTTTTCTTCAGCTTATGGACGACGGGACACTTACGGATTCCCACGGGGTGAAAGTGGATTTTACGAACTGCGTTGTGATAATGACTTCGAACATCGGCGCGGAATTCATCGGAAAAAGCGGAGGAATGGGTTTTTGTTCGTTTGGCGAAGCGGGAGAAAAACACGACAGAGCGGCGGTTTTCGGCGAGATGAAAAAGATTTTTCGGCCGGAATTCATAAACCGTATCGACGAGACGGTGGTTTTTGAAAAGCTTGACGATTCCGCCGCAAGAAAGATAACCGAAAAATATTACGGAAAGCTTAAAGAACGGCTTTCTTCCGCGGGGATAACCGCAGATTTTTCGAAAGCGGCGATAGACGACGCGGTGAAAAACGGTTTTTCGCCGGAACACGGCGCAAGACAGCTTCAGCGGTATATCAGAAGCGTTGCGGAGGACCCGATTTCGGAGATGATGCTTTCGGGTGAGATAACTTGCGGCGACAGGATAACCTGCGGAGAAAACGGAGAGGGAAAACTTTTTTTCAAAAAAGAAGAGAGCGTTATGATATAAAAAAGCCGCCTTTGAAAGGCGGCTTTTTTGTTTGGATTTATTTGAGTGCGACGGCTTCGATTTCAATCGAAACGCCTTTGGGAAGTGCAGCGACCTGAACGCAGCTTCTTGCGGGATAGGGTTCGGTGAAAAATTCGGCATAGACTGCGTTTATTGCGGAAAACTGCGCCATATCGGTGATGAAGACGGTGGTTTTGACGACTTTTTCAAAGCTGCTTCCGCCGGCTTCGACAACAGCTTTGAGGTTAAGAAGCGCCTGGCGAGTCTGTTCGGAAATATCTTCGCTTACGCTGCCGTCGGGTGCAACGGGAATCTGGCCGCTGGTGAAAATCATTTCACCGAGGTCGATAGCCTGGGAATAGGGGCCGATTGCGGCGGGTGCTTTTTCGGTATGGATACGGGTCTTTTCCATTTTGAAGTTCCTCCGTTTTTTTGATTTTTTGGAGCAGGTAACGGGAATCGAACCCGCCTTTGTGGCTTGGGAAGCGACCGTTCTACCGATGAACTATACCTGCTTATCTATAAAATATTATGTTTCTTTTGCGGGGGAAAGTCAAGAAGAATCGTGTCGGTTGACAGAAAGTTTCGGTGGGAGTAATATGTGACTGTAGCCCTGAAACAGAAAGAAGAGATTTGAAGATGGTAAAAAAAGTTATAGTAATCGGTCACATTGACGAAGGCAAAACCACTTTTATAAATTCTGTGAGAAATATAATCGGAAAGGAAAATCTTTCCGACGGCGTCCCGGAAGAAGTAAGATTTATGATAGGCGAAGATGAATATCTTCTTTTTGCATATCCGGGACACGCGGATTATTGCGAAAAGATCGGCGAAAAAGGAGAAGAATATGCGATTCTCGTTTGTTCCGCCATGGATGGACTTATGCCTGAAGCAAGAAAACAGATGGAAATCTGCAAAGAAAAGGGAATCAAAAAAGTTGCCGTTTTCATGAGCATGTGCGATATTGTTGATGACGATGACCTTATCTTTTTTGCCGAGGGAGATATTATAGAAATGCTTGAAGAAAACGGATATGACGGAAACTGTCCTATTTCAAGGGGTTCTTCTTTGGCTGTTATTGAAGGCGGAAAAGAATTCAAGAAAAAATACACCGATATAACAATTGCATTCCTTCATTCCTGCCACAGCTGGTTCAATTAACAAAAAGGAAGTGATTCCATGAAAAATATAGCAGTAATGGGTCATATCGACCATGGAAAGACCACGCTTATTTCCACAATTTCAAGAATTTTTGAAGGCGAGAAAAAAGAAATTTACAAAAACCCGGAAACAATTTTAAGGACCGAAACCGAAATCGAATTCGGCGGAGAGACATATCTGTTTTTTGATTACGAAGAAGATTCCAGCTATGAAGAAAACCTTGACGGAACGGAAGACGGCGCAGTTCTTGTTGTTGCGGCAACCGACGGTCCTCTTATGGGAACCGAAAAAGCCGTTGAGCTTTGCGAAAATCTCGGAATAAAAATAAAAGCAGTGTTTATGAACAGCTGTGAATGGGTCGATGACGAAGAACTGATCGACCTTGTGGAAATGGACGTTGAGGAACTTCTTTCCGAACACGGAATGGAAGATATTCCGTTCATTCGAGGAAGCGCAAGGCTTGCCGGAATGGGCTATTCCGGTTGGGAAGATGGAATCGGAAAGATTGTTGATGCCGTTGCAGAACACTTTTAAAAAATGTGCTTTGGAATAATTCTATAAAATTCCATTTCAGGAGGTTAAAAATGAAAACAGTGACCCTTGGTTCCACCGGAATTAAAACTCCGCAAAATGCGTTCGGCGCTTTGCCTGTTCAGCGCGACGATATGGAAACCTCGATAAAGATTCTTCGCGCGGCTTATGAAGGCGGAATGACTTTTTTTGATACCGCAAGGGCATATACCGACAGCGAAGAGAAAATCGGAAACGCTCTTTCGGACGTTCGCGAAAAAATCTTCATCGCAACCAAAACCGCTGCAAAAACTCCGGAAGATTTTTGGAAAGACCTTGAAACTTCACTTCGCCTTCTTAAAACCGATTATGTTGACATATATCAGTTCCACCAGGCATCGCAATGTTATAAACCCGGCGACGGAACCGGAATGTACGAAGCGATGCTTGAAGCGAAGGCACAGGGAAAAATCCGCCACATCGGCATCACCGCACACAAAATCAAGGTTGCGCAGGAAGCGGTGGAAAGCGGACTTTATGAAACCTTGCAGTTCCCGCTGAGCTATCTTTCCGGCGAACAGGAACTTGCCCTTGTGGAAAGATGCAAGGAGCAGAACATGGGATTTATCGCCATGAAGGCTTTGGCGGGCGGACTTATCAACAAATCCGCCGCAGCTTTTGCGTGGATGCAGCAGTTCGACAACGTGCTTCCCATTTGGGGAATCCAGCGCATGAGCGAACTTGAGGAATTCCTTGGATATTTTGAAGAGCCCGCTGAAATGAAAGGCGATATCCTTGAAATAATCGAAAAAGACCGTGCGGAACTTGCGGGCGATTTTTGCCGCGGCTGCGGATACTGCATGCCCTGTCCGGCGGAAATAAAAATCAACGACTGCGCAAGAATGTCGCTGATGATACGCCGTGCGCCTTCCAAAGGCTGGGTATCGGAAGAATGGCAGGCAGAAATGGCAAAGATAGAGGATTGCCTTCACTGCGGCAAATGCCATACAAAATGCCCGTATGGACTTGACGCGGCACAGCTTCTTATCAAAAACCTTGAAGATTACAGAAAGATCCTTGCGGGGGAAGTGAAGGTATAAAAATGAGCAAAAAGGCTAAAATCATTGCCGGTGTTTGCGGTACGGTTTTGCTGGTTGTTGTTGCTGTATATCTCTTTCCAGTATCACTGGAAAGTGCTTTTGATTCACCGGTGGATGAAAACTGTGTGATTCACGTCAGGCAGAAAAAGTTTCTTCCAACTTCGGAAAGCCCTTTTGATTTCGAAAGATATTTTGTTGAATGTACCCCGGAAACGCCCTTGACGAATTTGTAAGCGAATACGGAATAATTGAAGAATAAAAAACGCCCGCTTTCAAGAGCGGGCGATTTTTTATTCCCTTGCGGGAAAAAAGAAAAGGAGATAAATTTTTTATTCAACTGCCGCGACGGCTTCGAACTCCTCGGTGATATCTTCGGCGGGGGCTTTGGTGAACTTGGAAACGATGAAGATGACCGCGGTTCCGAGAAGGAACGCCGGAAGAAGTTCATAAATTGTGAGCCAGCTGATGCCGAGGTTTTTGCCCATGGGGGTGAAAACATATTCCCAAATGAATACCATTGCTCCGCCGGAAAGCATACCTGCGACGGCGGCGGTATGGGTGACTTTTTTCCAGAAAAGGCTTATGAGCATAAGCGGTCCGAACGCTGCGCCAAAGCCTGCCCAGGCGAAGGAAACAACGTTGAAGATCACACTGTTTTCATCAAGAGCAACGATGATTCCGAAAAGAGCGATGACAACAAGAACGATTTTGGAGCAGCGCATGACCTGTTTGTCGGTGGCTCTTTTATGGAAGATTCCCTGATAAAGATTTTTGGAAAAAGCGGAAGCGGCGATGAGAAGATAGGAGTCGGAAGAGCTGATAGTTGCAGCAAGGATTCCGGACATGATAACGCCGGCAACAATAGGCGGAAGAAGTTTTCCGCAGATGATGATGAAGATGTTTTAGGCGCCGGAAGAGGAAAGAAGAGCTTCTTCGGTGGGAAGCAATGCGCGGCCGATGATACCGATAGCAACGGCGGCGGCAAGAGAGATAACGACCCAAACGGTAGCGATGCGGCGGCTGATTTTTATTTCATCGGTTTTTCTTGCGGCCATAAAGCGAAGAAGGACCTGGGGCATACCAAAATAACCAAGGCCCCAGCTGAGAGTGGAAAATACGGTGAGAAGTCCATAGACTCCGGTTTCGCCGAATACCGGTGCGCCGTTTTCGATAAGCTGAAGTCCGTTTTCGCCGACAACCGGTGTTGCTATTCCGAAAAGTTCGAAGAAACCGGGTATGTTTTTTGCGTTTTCAAGCACTGCGCCTAATCCGCCGGCAGAAACTGTGCTGAGAGTGAGGACAACGGAAAGGGCGACTATCATAACGATGGCCTGCATGAAGTCGGAAGCGCTTTCTGCAAGGAAGCCGCCGAGAAAAGTATAGACGATTACGAAAACCGCGCCGATTATCATCATCGGAACGTAGGGAAGTCCGAAGAGGGTGGAGAAAAGTTTTCCGCAGGCTACAAAGCAGCTTCCGGCATAGACAGAGAAGAAAACAAGAATGAAAATGGAAGAAATGGTGAGGAGAATTTTTTTGCCGTCCTGTTCATGGAAGCGTTTGGAAAAATAATCAGGGACGGTGATTGCGTCAACTTTTACGCTGTAACGGCGAAGGCGCTTTGCAACGATGAGCCAATTGACATAGGTGCCGGCGGCAAGGCCTGCGGCGGTCCAGAAGGCATCGGCAAGTCCCATCCAATATGCAACGCCCGGAAGTCCCATCAAAAGCCAGCCGCTCATATCGGAAGCTTCGGCACTCATGGCGGTCACCCATGGACCAAGACTGCGTCCGCCAAGAAAATATTCATTACTGTTCTTGTTTGCGCGTTTTGAAAAATAAACGCCTATGGCGATTACAACCGCCATATAAAGAACCATTGAAATTAACATTTTTATCTGTGCGTCAGTCATGGTCTTTATCCTCCGTTGTTTAAAAACTTGAGCCCATTATACACCTTCGTTTTATAGACCGCAATACAGAACAGATTTTATACTTTTATTAGACGATTTTATTATAAAATCTTAAATTTTATTTTAAATAAAAGAAAAAATAACTATACGAAAATATAGAATTAAAAAAATACAAAAAATAGGGAAATAAAAATAATTCAGCAAATTAAAGCGATAATACGCAAAAACGGCTCCGAAGAGGAACTTCGGAGCCGTTTTTATTTTATATTTTTTCTTCAATAATATATTTAGGTCGGTGTTTGGTTTCAAGATAAGCGCGGCAGACATATTGTCCCACAACGCCGAGAGCGGTGAGATTAAGACCGGTGCAAAGGAAAACAGAAGCGATAATCCAGCCGGCGGAACCTTTGAGCACGCCGCAAAAAGCGAGCACCGCCATAATGAGCATGGAGATTACCGAAAGAGCGCAGGTGAGCACGCCGCCGAAAAGGATAAGGCTGACGGGCTTTACGCTGAAGGAAGTTATGCCGTTCCAGGCAAGGTCGAGCATTTTTCCAAGGCTGTATTTGCTTTCGCCGGCAAAGCGCTCTCTTCTTTCGTAATAGACTTTGTCGCTTTTGAAACCGAGCATCGGTACCATTCCGCGAAGGAAAAGATTGACTTCGTCAAAGTCGGAAAGGGCTTCGAGGGCTTTTTTGCTCATAAGGCGATAATCCGCATGATTGAAGATTATGTGGGTGCCGAAAAACTCCATGAGTTTATAATAACCTTCGGCGGTGAAGCGCTTCATGAATTTGTCGGTGCTTCGTTTGTTGCGCACGCCGTAAACGATTTCGCAGCCGCCGTTATATTTTTCTATCATTTCGTCCATGGCGTCGATATCGTCCTGAAGGTCGGCATCAACGGAAATCGCGGCATCGCAAAATTCTTTTGATTCCATAAGTCCCGCAAGAAGAGCATTCTGGTGGCCGCGGTTGCGGCTGAGCTTTATTCCGCGGAAAATTTCGTTTTCCTTATGAGAGTTTTCTATCATTTTCCAGGTGGAATCGCGGGAGCCGTCATCGACGAAAAGCACGCGGCTTTCGGCTGAGATGAGGCCTTTTTCCATAAGGCTTTTATATTTTTCGGTCATTACGCGGATAGTTTCCGGGAGGACCTTTTCTTCGTTGTAGCAAGGGATAACGGTATATAAAATCAAATTTTCACCTGCTTTCTATAAGTGCGGTTTCTTCTTCGGAAAGTTCGCGGCATTCGCCTTCGGCAAGATCATCCGGAAGGAGGAATTTTCCCATGGAGAGCCTTTTGAGTTCGGTGACTTTTGCACCGAAACAGCCAAACATTCTTTTTATCTGGTGATATCTTCCCTCCGAAAGGGTGACGAAAGATGTATATTCACCTGTTTTTTCAAGCTTTGCGGTTTTGCAGACGCCGTCGCTGAGCATCACACCTTTTTCAAAAGCGACCGCCATTTCATTGGTGACGGGAAGGTCGATGGTGACTGCGTATTTTTTTGAAACGTGCTTTTTCGGCGAAAGGATACGGTGGGCAAAATCGCCGTCATCGGTGATTATCATAAGACCGGTGGTATCTTTATCAAGGCGACCTGCGGGAAAAAGTCCGCTGCGCATAAGATCCGGCGGAACGAGTTTGAGAACGGTTTTCTGGGCGGGGTCTTCGGTGGCAGAAACGTAGCCTTTTGGCTTATTGAGGACGAGATAGGTATGGGCTTTTCCGTTTATCCTTTTGCCGTCAAAGATTATTTCGTCGGTTTCAGCCGCTTTATATTCCGAAGAACGGATAGCGGCGCCGTTTACGAAAACTTTTCCGGAGGAGATTGCGGATTTTGCTTCCTTTCGGGAAAGCCCGGTACGGGAAGAGATTATTTTATCGAGTCTTTCCAAAAAAACGCGCCCTCCTTTCATGGTACTTGATTTCGGCGGTGAAAAAATATAAAATGAATATAAACTAAATCAAAAGGAAAAAAACATGCTAAAAAAATTCTTTGAACTTTTGGGAAAAGGTGACCTGAAAGGCCTTTTCATTGAACCGACGGAAGACGGATTTTTGCAGTTCTTCCGATACATATTCGTCGGCGGAGCAAGTTTTGTGACGGATTACGTGCTTTTACATATTATCACGGAACTTGGAGTTTATTACCTTGTTTCGGGTGTGATATCCTTTATTGCCGGACTTTGGGTGAACTTTGCGCTTTCGAAACTTCTTGTTTTCAGCAAAAAAACCGGCGGAAAAGAAAGAGCAAAGGAATTCACCGTTTTTGCAATAGTGGCGGTTTTCGGACTTGTTATCACGGAAGCTTTGATGTGGATTTTCACCGAAAAGCTTTTGTGGTATTACATGATATCGAAGGCGGTTGCCGCGGTGATAGTCCTTTTCTGGAACTTTTTTATGAAAAAAATACTTCTTTACCGAAAGAAATAAAAGCTGCGCGCCAAAAACGGCGCGCTTTTTTTATTCAAGGTCTATGTATTTTCCGGCGACGCATTTTGCAACGATCTTTACGTCGGTATAAAGATAGCAGATGCGTTCAAGACGGTCGTGCATGGAAAGTTTTTTGGGGGTATACAGCGCGGAATCGTCGAGGACGACGGCATCAAACTCATAGCCGTCTTCAAAAGCACCGACTTTTCCGAAAAAGCTTCCGCCGCCGCGGGTCGCCATATAGAAAGCGTCAGCAACGGAAAGGGGTTTGAGGTTTTGATCAACAAGTCTCCAGCGAAGTTTGGACGCGACAATGGAATCGGTGATGGCACGGAAAATGGAAAGGGTGCTTCCGCCGGCAAGGTCGCTTCCGAGACCGACTTTGAGACCTCTTTCAAGATATTTGCGTGCGGGGGCAATTCCGGTGGCAACGTTCATGTTGGACTGGGGACAAAGGGCAATCCAAACGCCGCGTTTTTCGATAAGGTCGAGTTCCTCTTCGGAAGAATAAACGCAGTGAGCCATAATGGTGGGGCAGTTTTCGCCTCCGAAAAGACCGAATTTATCATAAGCTTCACCATAAAAAGCGGCATAGGGGCAAAGTTCTTTTACCCATGCAATCTCGCCCTGGTTTTCTGAAAGGTGGGACTGCATTGCAACGCCGTATTTTTTTTGGATTTCGCCGAGTCTTTCCATGACCTCGTCGGAACAGGTTGGGGTGAATCTTGGGGTGAGGATGGGCTTGGTGTTTTCGAATTTTCCGGCGGTTTCAAAGACCCATTTTTCGGTATCGTTTCCGGAAACCGCGGCGCTTTCCTCACGGATATAATCCGGGCAGTTGCGGTCCATGTTGACTTTTCCGACATAGGTTTTAAGGCCGGTCTTATCGAGCATTTCCATCAGAAGTTCCGTTGCGGGAACATGTCTTGACGCAAAGATACTTGCTCTTGTTGTGGCGCTTTTTCTAAGGTCGCGGACAAAAGGAGCATAGGCTTTTTTTGCATATTCAAGGTTTTCAAAAGCAGCCTCTTCCGGGAAGGCATATTTTTCAAGCCAGCCGAGAAGTTCTTCGTCCATGCCGGTTCCTATATAGGAATACTGTGCGGCATGAACGTGAAGGTCGGAAAAACCGGGGATTATTATTTTGTCGCCGAAATCGGTGAGTTCGGCATTTTTCCATTCTTCCGGAATTTTGGAAACTATCCCTTTGCAAAGACCGTCTTCGCAAAGAACGTAGCTGTTTTCGTGAATTTCAATTTCACGTTTTTCGTTGGAGTGGAAAACGTGACCTTTCCAAATAAAACGGGACATGGCGTGAAACTCCTTTGCTGATTAATATCTGCGTTTGGGTTTTTTGGATTTTCCGGAGAGTTTGGGATTTTTGCGTTTGCCGCCGGTCTGCTCGGCCTTTTTGTAATAGGTTCCGTTTTTGTCGGCAATATTTTTTGCGCGGAAATCTTCGCGTACAATGCAGCCGGGGTCGTTTCCGATAAGGTCTTCGCGGTGAGCCTTGCGAAGTGCGGTGCGAACGGCGTCTGCGTTTTCGGGAATGTAATACTGCAAAAGAGCGCGCTGAAGAGCCTTGTCTTCGGAAGATGTGGGAACGTAGACTTCCTTCATGGTATAGGGGTCAAGACCGGTGTAGAACATGCAGGTGGAAACGGTTCCCGGGGTGGGATAGAAATCCTGGACCTGTTCCGGGCGCATATTGTATTTTTTGAGGAACTGGGCAACGGCAACCGCGTCCTTAATGGTGCTTCCCGGGTGGGAAGACATGAGATATGGAACGAGGTACTGTTCTTTGCCTGCGGACTTTGTGAGTTCCATGAAGCGGTTCTGGAAACGGACGAAGGTTTCGATATGGGGTTTGCCCATCATATCAAGGACGCCGGCGCTGCAATGTTCCGGAGCGACTTTGAGGTGGCCGCTGACGTGGTATCTTACAAGGTCTTTGAAGAATTTATCGTCATCGTCAGCCATTACGTAGTCGTAACGGATTCCGCTTCGGATAAAAACGGCTTTGACTTTCGGAAGAGCGCGAAGTTCGCGAAGAATGTCAAGATATTCGCTGTGGTCAGCGATAAGGTTGGGGCAGGGTTCCGGCGCAAGACATTTTTTGCCGGCACAGAGACCGAGCTTTTTCTGTTTTTCGCAGGCGGGGTTGCGGAAGTTTGCGGAAGGACCGCCGACGTCGTGGATATAGCCCTTGAAGCGGGGGTCTGCGATAAGGAGTTTTGCTTCCGCGATTATGGATTCGCGGCTTCGGCTGGTGACGAATCTTCCCTGGTGGAAAGCAAGGGCACAGAAATTGCATCCGCCAAAACAGCCGCGGTTATGGGTTATGGAGAAAAGGACTTCTTCGATTGCGGGAACGCCGCCCATTTTTTCATAAACCGGGTGGTAATCACGCATATAGGGAAGGGCAAAGACCTCGTCCAGTTCCTGTTGATTAAGAGGAGCGGAAGGCGGGTTTTGCACAAGCATCATTTTTCCGTGGCGCTGGATTATCTTTTTGCCGCGGATATGGTCCTGTTCGTCCTGCTGTTTTCTGGTAGCGATAGCATATTCTTTTTTGTCCTCGCAGACTTTTTCGAAAGAGGGACATTCCACCGCGGGACCGGGTTCATATTCGCTTACGGGAACAAGATAGCAGGTTCCGCGGATATCGGTCATGGTGCAGGGGAATTCGCCGTTGTTGAGTCTTTCGGCAATTTCAAGGGTCTGGTGTTCGCCCATTCCGTAGGAAAGAAGGTCGGCTTTTGAATCCACAAGAACGGAGGGCATGACCTTGTTTTCCCAATAATCATAGTGGGCAAAACGGCGAAGGGAAGCTTCGATTCCGCCGATGATGACCGGAACGTCGGGATAGATGGATTTTATTTTTCGGCTGTATACGGTGACGGCTCTGTCAGGGCGAAGACCGGCTTTTTTGCCCGGGGAATAGGCGTCGTCGCGGCGTTTGCGCTTTGCAACGGTGTAATGCGCCACCATGGAGTCGATATTGCCCGCGGAAACAAGGAAGCCCAGACGGGGTTTTCCAAAGCGGGTGAAATCATAGTTGCTTTTCCAGTCCGGCTGGGCAAGGATAGCAACGCGGTAGCCTCGGCTTTCAAGAAGTCTTGAAAGAATGGCAGGACCGAAGGAAGGGTGGTCAACATATGCATCGCCGGTGACAAAGACAAAATCCACTTCGTCCCAGCCGCGTTTTTTCATATCTTCTTTATTGATGGGCAGAAAAGGCATTGCGCTACCTCCGAAAAAATATTTACATTTAATAATAACATAAAAATCATAAATATTAAAGAAGATTTTATTACCTTTCGGAATATAATAATATCTTTACAATTTGTTCATTGACTTATAGCGGCAAAGAAAATAAAATTCAGGTAGAAAGTTTTTTCCGAAAAGAGGTTTTTATATGGAAAAATTGTTTGATTTATCAGTGTTCATGGGTGCGCCGACGTTTTTTGAAAAGACCGAAGGAATTATAAACACCGGCGGCGAAGGACTGGGACTTATGATAGCCGCGGGCGCAGCGGCAGTTGTTGCCCTTGGCGGAATTATATTTTTCTTTGTGAGCGGGAGCAAAAAATGATAAGAAAAGCTGATGAAAAAGATATCCGCGACCTTGCAAGGCTTGCTTCTTTGCCGGAAGTTTGGGGCGGAACAGAAGATGAACTTTGCGAAGATTTTCGTGAGCTTCTGGGTTCTTCCAAAAATCTTGTGGCGGTAAAAGAACTTGACGGAAAAATCGTTGCTTTTGCCAATATCCGTATAAGAAGCGAATACGTTGCGGGAACAAAAACTTCACCTGTCGCGTATCTTGAAGGAATCGCGGTGGAAGAAAGTTTCCGCAGAAAGGGAATTGCAAGGGAGATTTTTGATTTTTGTACCGAATGGGCAAAAGAAAAGGGTTGTACGGAATTCGGAAGCGATTGCCTTATAACAAATGAAGAAAGTTATGCGCTTCATATGGCGCTCGGATTCGAAGAAATCGAGCGCACCGTTCATTTTGCGAAAAAGATATAAAAAATAAAAATCCCGCCGGGAAGGGCGGGATTTTTTTATCAGTAGGTTTCGGGGCAAAGTTCCTTGATTTTTGCCTGAAGAGCAAAGAAATCCTCCATTGCGGCGGGTTTTTGGTTGGGATTGCGAAGAAGCGCCGCCGGATGGAAAGTTCCCATAACGAGGCGGCCGTCTTTTTCAATGAACTGGCCGTGTTCCTTGGTGACCTTGAAATTGGGGTCGATAAAGCGGATAGCGGCGACTCTTCCAAGGCAGACGATTATTTTTGGGTCGATGAGTTCTATCTGTTTATTGAGCCAGGGGCGGCATGCCGAAACTTCATCTTCTTCCGGATCACGGTTTTTGGGAGGACGGCATTTTACCATATTGGCGATATAGATATTTTTATCGCGGGAAAGATCGACGACGGAAAGCATTTTATCGAGAAGCATTCCGCCGCGTCCGACAAAAGGCTGACCCTGAAGGTCTTCGTTTTCGCCGGGGCCTTCGCCGATGAAAAGGATCTTTGCGTTCGGATTTCCGATTCCGAAGACGACGTTGGTGCGGGTTTCACAGAGTTTGCAGTTTTTGCAGTCAAGACATTCCTTGCGAAGTTCATCAAGAGACATAGCGATTCCTCCGAGAAAAAGTATAGGAATATAATACATTAAATCGGCGGAATTATCAAGGGGTCAGAGAAGTCTTATATAATCGGAAGAAGCATAGCCGACGGTGCCGTTATAGTTGACGGTATACCAGCCGTTCCAGCTTCCGAGCACCGTGAGCACGGAACCGTTGGACGCGGAAGAAATCACTCTTCCGGCGGTGCTCGGATAATTTCGGATGTTGAGATTTCCGCTTTTTAAAGCCACTTTTCCGGTTTTTGGAGTCATAGGTGAAACCAGCGGAAGACCAAAATATTCCGCCATTGAAAGGGCGAGTTTTTCTGCTATGAGATCAAGATTTTCGGTTATCCAGTTTGCATCGTCGACGTTGTCGTGATAGGCGACTTCCACGAGCACAGCCGGTGCTCGCGTTCTTGTTACTTCGCCGAGGAAGGTGGTGCTTTGAGCTCTTGCACCTTCGGGAAAGGGATAAACGGTGCTCAGGTTTTCGGCGATGAGCACGGCGGCTTTTTCGCCGCGGATGCTGTTCGGAGCATAGAAGGCGATGCTGCCCCGAACTTCGCCGTAACGACCTTCCGGCGCGGCATTGGAATGGAGCGCAAGGTGAAAATCGTAATTTCCCGCATTTGAAGCGCGTATTGAAGAACCGGCGGTCATTTCGGGGGTGTTGCGGGTATATTTTATTCCGGTGGAGATGAGCCAGGGCTCCATTTTATCAGCCAGAAGGTTCATCCAGTATTCTTCGGAACCTCCGGTGACATAGGTGTTTGCCTGTTGGGTGGAAGGGCTGAGATATATGGTCGGCATAATTTTTCCTCCGAAAAAATATTTGATATATTTTTATGATATGCAAAAAATAATTGCGGCGTTAAAAAGTCTGAAAAAGAAAAATTAATGGAAAATCCTTAATTTTTTACTTTATTTTATATAATATTTCTGTTATACTATGTATTTGTGAAAATTTTTTTATTTTTAAGACCGATATTTGGTAAAGGAGAACTATTACGGAACAGTTAGTCGATATCGAAAGAATGGAAAATGCCGTTGCTCTTTTCGGAAGTTTTGATGAAAACATCAAGGAGATCGAAAAAGCTTACGGAGTAAATATAGTTTGCAGAGGAACGCAGATAAAAATAAACGGCGACCCGGAAAAAGTTTCGCTTGCGGGAAAGGCGGTGCAGAGCCTTCTTTCGCTTATCAGCAGAGGGGAAGAACTTAACGACCAGAACATCCATTACGTTATGGACCTTGTGAACGAGGGAAACGAGGACCAGGTGAACAAAATCAGTTCCGACTGCATCTGCATCACCGCAAAAGGAAAACCGGTCAAGGCAAAGACCCTTGGACAGAAGGCATATATCGAAGCCATAAAAAACACCACGATTACCATAGGCGTCGGACCTGCGGGTACCGGCAAGACCTATCTTGCAGTGGCAATGGCGATAAAAGCTTTCCGCAACCAGGAAGTTAACAGAATAATTCTTACCCGTCCTGCTGTTGAAGCGGGCGAAAAACTCGGATTCCTTCCGGGCGACCTTCAGAACAAAGTCGACCCATATCTCCGCCCCCTTTATGACGCGCTTTTCGAGATGCTCGGTCCGGAAAACTACCAGAGATTTGTGGAACGCGGAAACATCGAAGTTGCACCTCTTGCATATATGCGCGGACGCACCCTTGACGATTCGTTCATCATTCTTGACGAAGCGCAGAACACTACACCCGAGCAGATGAAGATGTTCCTTACGAGGCTTGGTTTCAACTCGAAAGCAGTAATAAACGGCGACGCCACCCAGATAGACCTTCCTTCCATCAAGAAGAGCGGTCTTGTTGACGCGGTGAAAGTTCTTAAAGACGTCGAGGATATCTCGCTTATCAAATTTACCGAAAAGGACGTTGTGCGCCACAGACTTGTCCAGAATATCATCAAGGCGTACGAAAAATATTACGAAAGGGCAGCAAAAGAGAATGGCACTCGCAAAAGTTATCATTTCAAACCGACAGAGAGAGATTAAAATACCCACCGGAATAAGAATGCTTATGCGCCGCTGCTGCGAAGCGACTCTTCTTACCGAAGGATTTACCGAACAGGGAGAAATCAGCATCAGCTTTGTTTCGAACGAAGAAATAAGAAAAATAAACGCAGAATTCAGAAACGTTGACGCCGTTACCGACGTTATTTCGTTCCCGCTCGGAGAAAACGGAGTTTATGACCGCAACCCCGAAAGCGGAGCACTTCTTTTGGGAGATATGGTCATATCTCTTCAGAAAGCGGAGCAGCAGGCGGAACTTTACGGACACACCCTTCAGAGAGAAGTGGCTTATCTTACCGTTCATTCCGTTTTGCATCTTCTCGGTTACGACCACGTAAACGGCGGCATGGAACAGGTACATATGAGAGAAAGGGAGGAAACCGTTCTCGCGAAGCTCGGTCTTCAGCGTGACGCAAGCTATGTCAATGAATAACATGAAATTTGGAACCAAATCCGCTTTTGTTGCCATCGTCGGAAGACCGAACGTGGGCAAAAGCTCTCTTCTTAACGCACTTATAGGCGAAAAAGTTGCAGCAGTTTCTGCAAAACCCCAGACCACCAGAACGAGGATCACCGGTATTCTTACCAAAGGTCTTACCCAGTTCGTGTTTATCGATACCCCCGGTCTTCATAAACCCAAAACCAAACTTGCGGACTTTATGGTAAAACAGGTGGGCGATTCCGTCGCGGACGTTGATATCGCAATCCTTGTTGTTGAACCCAAAGGCGAGATCACTCAGCCGGAACGCGACCTTATCGAAAGATTCAAGGCTCTTCGCCTTCCCGCTATCCTTTGCATCAACAAAATCGACACTCTTGAGAACAAAGAGGAGATGCTTGCGAAAATCGCAATGCTTTCCAAAGAATATAATTTTGACGAGGTTATTCCGATTTCCGCACTCAAAAAGGACGGAATCAACATCCTCACCGATGAACTTGAAAAATACGCTGAGGAAGGTCCCCATTATTTTGCGGACGATTCCATTACCGACCAGCCCGAAAGAGCCATTGTTGCGGAACTTATCCGCGAAAGAATGCTTGTTGACCTTGAGGACGAAGTTCCCCACGGAATCGCGGTTTCCATCGAAGCCATGAAAGAGCGCAGCGGCAAGGATATGATCGATATCGACGCTATCATCTATTGCGAACGCGAGAGCCATAAAGGCATCATCATCGGTAAAAAAGGCGCAATGCTCAAGAAAATCGGCAGCGAAGCAAGAACGAGCGTCGAGCGCTTTCTCGGCTGCAAGGTAAACCTTCAGCTTTGGGTAAAAGTTAAAGAGGACTGGCGCAACCGCGACGGACTTCTTCGCAACTTCGGTTTTACCGAACAGTAAAATATAACTTTTTTTACCTCGCATATCGGTTTTTCAAAATCATAAAATGATAATGAAAAAAATTTGCGGGGGAAAAAGCCATGAATGAAAAAAGCTGGAACGATTTTGAAAAAACAGGAAAAATAAGCGACTATCTGAACTATAAGCTTTCGAACGCCAACGTTATCAACCAAAAGATAAACGGCGGTGAAATAAAACCCGCTCTTCCGACGGATGTCGGAAAGCCGGAAGAAAGCGGAGATTTTAAAAAGCTTCATTTTTCCGTGAACGGCGGTATCGGTTATGCAGATCAAGACGAAAGGCATCGTCCTTAAAGTACAGGATTATAACGAAAATGATAAGCTTCTCGCCGTTCTTACGGAGGATCGGGGAGTTATATATGCTTACGCTTCCGGAGCAAGAAGGATGAAAAGCGCCCTTTCAACGGTTTCTTCCCAGCTTTGCTACGGAGAATTTGTTTTTTTTAAAAACCGCGACAAATATACGGTGGATTCGGCGGAAAGCGAAAGGCTTTTTTTTGGAATAAGAAAAGACCTTGACAGCCTTGCTTATGCAAGTTATTTTTGCGAACTTTGTCTTTCTGCAGCGAACCCGGAAGAAGAAGCGAAGGATATCCTTCGGCTTCTTCTCAACACCTTACATATGCTCGAAAACAAAAAAGTCCACCCGGCGATGCTCAAAGCCATTTTTGAATTTCGGCTCATGAGTCTTATCGGTTATGCGCCGGATCTTATTGCCTGTTCGGAATGCGGAGAATTTGAAAAGGCGGCTTACTGGTTCGACACCCAAAGCGGAAGCGCAGTCTGTACCGATTGCCGTCCGAACGGAGCAAACGGCGAGGTGCTTCTTTCAAAAGCGGCTTTTTTGGGCGCAAGGCACATTGTTTATGCGCCAATGGAACAGCTTTTTTCTTTCCGAATCGGAGAAAATTCGCTTATCGAACTTTCGGTTGCGGCGGAAAAATATGCCGTGACCCAGATGGACAAGGTTTTTCCGACTCTTGAATTTTTGAATTCCATTCGTACATTCTGATTTTATAGTTTTGAAGTAAACTTCAGAGGTAAAAATATGACCGAAAACAGACATTACAGGGCGCTTGAGCTTGATAAAATTCTTACCATGCTCAGCGAATGCACCGGCTGTGAAGACAGCCGCCGCCTTGCTCTTGAAACAGAACCAAAGACGACCATTCGTGAGGCAAAACGCCTTATGGACCGAACTGCGGACGCATTTATGCTTTCCGCAAGGTTCGGTGCTCCTTCTCTTCACGGAGTGAAGAACGTTACCGGTTCGCTTAAACGCGCACAGATGGGCGCGACCCTTTCTCTTCCGGAACTTATCGATATCGAAAGATTCCTTAAGGCTCTTCGTGAGATGAAGGACTTCCGCAACAATTACGAGGGGGAAGAGGCGACCTCTCTTGATGAATTTTTTGAAAGCCTTATGCCGAACCAGCGCCTTGAGGAAAAAATCGGTTTTACCGTTGTTTCCGAAGACGAGGTCAGCGACACCGCAAGCCCCACTCTTGCGGATATAAGAAGAAAAATAAGAAACTCCCAGGCAAAGGTAAAGGACCAGCTGGATAAACTTATCCATTCCAATACCTATGCAAAATATCTTCAGGAACCCATCGTCACCATGCGTGACGGAAGATACTGCGTTCCGGTAAAAGCGGAATACAGAAATGAAATCAAGGGCATGGTGCACGATACTTCCGGTACAGGTGCCACAATTTTTATTGAACCGGCGGGTGTTGTTGACGAAAATAACGAGACCCGAGTTCTGAAAGCAAAGGAACAGCAGGAAATTCAGAGAATCCTTTACGAACTTTCCTGCGATATCGGAAACCATGCGGCGACCTTTATCGAAGATTATTCCGCCATTGTTGAACTTGACCTTTATTTTGCGAAGGCAAGACTTGCTTCCAAGATGAACGCTTCGGTTCCGAACCTTTCCGACGACGGAAAAGTCCGCCTTTCAAAAGCGCGTCATCCCCTTATTGATAAAAACAAAATCGTTCCGATAGATATCGCTCTCGGTTACGATTATGACGTTCTTGTTATCACCGGTCCCAACACCGGCGGTAAGACCGTTGCGCTTAAAACCATCGGTCTTCTTACCCTTATGGCGATGTGCGGACTTATGATCCCTGCAGGAGAGAGCAGCAGCGTTTCTGTTTTTGAAAACGTTTTTGCTGATATCGGCGACGAACAGAGCATTGAACAGAGCCTTTCGACTTTCTCTTCTCACATCAACAACACAATTAAGATTCTTGAAAAGACCGACGACAGAAGCCTTGTTCTTCTTGACGAACTTGGCGCAGGAACCGACCCTATCGAAGGTGCGGCGCTGGCTGTTGCAATCATCGAGCGCCTTAAACTTTACGGCGCAAAGGTCGCTGCGACCACCCACTATGCGGAAATCAAGATGTATGCGCTCCAGACTCCGCGAGTAGAAAACGCCTGCTGTGAATTCAACGTCGAAACCCTTTCGCCTACTTATCGCCTTCTTGTGGGCGTTCCCGGAAAATCCAACGCATTCGCCATAACCGAGCGTCTTGGAATGGACGGAAGCATTGTTGACAGAGCAAGGGAACTTGTTTCTGCGGAAAACGCGAACTTTGAGGACGTTGTTGAAAAGCTTGAGCAGAGCCGTCAGGAACTTGAAAAAGAACACGAAAAAGCTGAAAATTACCGCAAAGAGACCGAACGAATCCGCCTTGAAATCGCGAAAGAAAAAGAGGAGATGGAACGCAGCAAGGAGAAAGAGCTTGAAGCCGCAAGACTTTCGGCAAAGCGCCTTGTTGAGCAGGTACGCGCGGAATCCCAGAAGCTTATCGACGAGATAATCGAAACAAAAAAAGCCGCGGAGGCGGAAGCTTCCGCAGATATGGCGGCAAGAGCACGCGCCCAGATGAAGAGCGGAATTGCCCGTATTCAGGATATTGCGGACCCCATTGCCGCAAAGGACAGCGGTTACCGCCTTCCGAGAAATCTTGTGCGCGGCGACACCGTTCGCATAAACGGAATGAGCAAGGACGGAACTCTTGTGGGTCTTCCGGACGGAGCGGGTTACTGCCTTGTGCAGACCGGCATCGTCAAATCGAAAGTCCACATTTCCGAACTGCGCCTTATTGAAAACAACAAGTCGAAAAAGAACACCCTTGGCGGCGGTTCCGTTACCAAGAGCATTGAAAGCGCTTCCAGAAGAAAGGCCGCTTCGGAAGTTGACCTTCGCGGAATGGACGTTGAGCAGGGACTTCTTGAAATGGACAGATTCCTTGACGAATGCGTTCTTCTCAACCTTAACACAGTTTCCGTTATCCACGGAAAGGGCACCGGTGTTCTTCGTGCGGCAGTACATCAGGCGCTTAAAAAGAACAAAGCGGTCAAAAGCTTCCGCCTCGGCGTTTACGGTGAAGGCGAGACCGGCGTTACAATAGTCGAGCTTAAATGAAAAAGCTGACTTTTGATTCTCCCATCGGAAAGATGGAGATCATTGAAGAAAATGAAAAAATAGTTCGGGCCGAAATCTTTTCAGGCAGCGAAAATGTGACTGAAAATGAAACGCCTTTACTCCTGAAAACAAGGGACGAATTCCTTGAATATTTCGCCGGAAAAAGAAAAGTTTTTGATTTTCCCTATGAATTTTCCGGAACGGATTTTCAGAAAGCGGTATGGCGCGAACTTGAAAAAATTCCCTTCGGCGAAACGAAAACTTACGGCGAAATTGCCGCCGCCATAGGAAAACCGAAAGCATCGAGAGCGGTGGGCGGTGCCTGCAACAGGAATCATATTCTTATTGCGGTGCCTTGCCACAGGGTTTTGGGTGCAAAAGGAAAACTTGTCGGTTTTGCATGGGGAACGGATATGAAACAATGGCTTCTGGGTCATGAGACCGGGCTGAAAGGAGAAGCTGATGAAACTTGAATGGAAAACCTGCATAAAAGCCGCAGTGTGTCTTTTCGGACTTTTTCTTGCGGTGACTTATTGGAAAGACGTTGCAGGATTTATAAAAATCGCGGTGGGTGCGGCTGCGCCGCTTTTTATCGGCGGAGCGGTGGCTTACGTTGTGAACCTTCTGATGAGTTTTTATGAAAAACGCTTTTTCGGAAAGGTGAAAAACGAAAATCTTCTTAAATTAAAAAGACCCCTTTGTATGATATTTGCGTTTATAACCCTTGTTGCGGTAATCGGACTTGTTGTATGGCTTGTTCTTCCGCAGTTCATTTCCTGCATCATGCTGGTCATCGATTATATTCCGGACGCGGTTGATTGGATCGTTGAACAGCTTGAAAAGCTGGAATACGTTCCGCAGGACATTATCGACATGCTCGTTTCCATAGACTGGAATTCCCAGATCGAGAAAATCGTGAAGGCGGTAACTTCCGGAATCGGCGACGTTATGGGTGTGGTGATTTCCACCGTTTCTTCCGTTGTGGGCGGAATCGTCACCGCGTTTATCAGCCTTATCTTTGCTGTCTATATTCTTATTGACAAAGAAAAACTCGGCGACCAGGCAACGAGAATTGCGAAGAAATATCTTAAACCGGAATGGTACGGAAAGCTTCGCTACGTGCTGGTCACTTTTAACGACAGCTTCCACAAATATATTGTGGGACAGTGCACCGAGGCGGTCATTCTCGGCGGACTTTGTGCCATTGGAATGACCTTGCTGGGACTTCCTTATGCGACGATGATAGGCGCGCTTGTGGCTTTTACGGCGCTTATTCCGGTTGCGGGCGCATTCATCGGCGGTGCGCTGGGCGCATTCATGATTTTGATGGTAAACCCGCTTCAGGCGCTTATATTCGTTGTTTTCCTTGTGGTGCTTCAGCAGCTTGAGGGAAACATCATCTATCCGAAAGTCGTGGGTTCTTCCATGGGCCTTCCGGCAATATGGGTACTTGCGGCAGTTACTGTCGGCGGCGGCGTTATGGGAATCATGGGCATGCTTATCGGTGTTCCCATTGCGGCGACTGTTTACCGCATTGTGAGAAACGACCTTCACGGCGAGACCGAAGAAGAGATAAAAAAAGCAGTTTCATAAAGAATTGTAATAAAAAAGCTCCCGCAGGTTTTCTGCGGGAGCTTTTTGAATCATTGATCTTCATATATCCAGGATTTTACAGATGTCTCATAAAGTATTTCTGCAAGCTTTTCAGAAGAAATAGGAAAACCTTCGGATATCCACTGAAAAATCATTATCATACCTCCGGAAAGGTTATACAGCAGAACATATTTTTTATCAGTATCAATATTTTCATTCCAAAACCGGTCAACGTAATATTTAACGCAATCGTTTATAAATAGTTTGGGGTCGCCTTTCCTAAAAATAAGAGCAATTTCTCCTTCGCCGGATTTTATTTTGTTAAACAGCTCGATAAGTTGTTCCTTTCTGCTGAAAGGTTGGTTTATTTTTTGCGGAGCATTAATAAAATTGTATATTTTTTCAAAAATATCAAAATGTACATCCTGAATAAGTTGTTCGATATAACTGTAATGATAATAAAATGTCGAACGGTTAACATCGGCAAGGCGACAAAGCTCGGTTATGGAAATTTCATAAATCGAATGTTTTGCAAGAAGTAAAAGCAGGGCTTGTTTAAGCAGCTTTTTATTTTTTCGGATTCTTCGGTCTTCCATTTTTTCACCACTTTTGTTTATATGTATGTTTTCCAACATATGTTGAAATTTGTTTATTGTTATTATTATAACGGAGGCTTAAAATAAAGTCAACAAAAAAAGGAGGAGCAAAAGTATGAAAAGACTTGAAAACAAAGTTGCAATAATAACCGGAGCAGGAAACGGAATGGGTCTTGAAGGCGTGCGTCTTTTTCTTGCAGAAGGATGTAAAGTTGCCGCAACAGATATTTCTTATGAATCTCTTGAAAAAAATCTTAAAGAATACGAAGAAAGCGAAAATCTGATACTTCTTAAACATGACATTACAAGTGAAGAAGACTGGAAAAATGTTGTTGAAAAAACAGCTGAAAAATTTGGAAAAATTGATATTCTTGTAAACAGCGCAGGCGGTTCCAAACAGGTAGAACTTATGGATGAAACCGTTGAAGGATTTATTTCTCAAATCAACCTTAATCTTATTTCCGCATGGCTTGGAATGAAATATGTTATTCCATATATGCAGAAAAACGGAAAAGGTTCTATTGTAAACTGTGGTTCAATGTCCGCAAGAATGGGAAGTGCAACCAATACCGGTGCTATAGCATACACCGCTTCCAAAGGCGGACTTGTTTCTATGTCTAGAGAAGTTGCCTGGAGATATGCAAAAGATAATATCAGAGTAAATGTTGTTCATCCTGGTCCCACATTCTCAAGCACTCCGGAAAAATACGGATGCCCGAACGTTGAAGCTTTGGGATATACTTATAAAGATCAGATACCGCTCTATCCTCATGCAGGCGAATCTGTTGATATTGCAAACGGATATCTTTTCTTTGCAAGCGATGAAACTAAATTTATTACAGGACAGGAACTTTGCGTCGAAGGCGGATACGAAGCACACTGATAAATATCAAAAAACAAAAAACCTCCCGCAAATTTCTGCGGGAGGTTTTTATTATTGGAATTATTCGTTGACGGGTTCTGCGGGGATACGTTTGAGTCTTGCGTATCTGGGCATTCCGTGTTCGTAAGGGGTTTCGATCTCGCCCTGGATAAGCGGAACAACGTATTCGATGAATTCGTCGGTGACATTGTTGCCTTCTTCGTTGATCCATTCGCGCGGGACGCATTTTTCTGCGTTTGCAACGTCTTTGAGGTCAACAAGGGTGGGAACGCATTTATAGATTCCGTATTTGGTTTCGCGGACGAAAGCGACCATTTTTCCGGTTTCGCCGGAAACGGCGGCATCGACTGCGAAAGTTCCGGCAAGAGCTGCTTCGTCACGGTCGGTTTTGGAAGCTGCATGGCCTGCGCAGCGCTGGAGAAGGGAAAGTTCGATTCCGCGGACTTTTGCGCCGGTTTTTGCACGGATGATGTTGGACATGGTTGCGGCAAGACCGCCGAGCTGGGAATGACCGAACTCGTCGATGACGTTGGTGTCGTTGATGCCGTATTCGCTGATGAATTTGCCGTGTTTGTCGCGGATACCTTCGGAGAATACGATTACGATACGTTTGTGGTGTTTCTGGAATTCGTCAAGGTCGGCAAAGAATTTATCCATATCGAAAACAACTTCGGGAAGATAGACGAAAGCGGGACCTTCGCAGCAGATTTTGGAGAGTGCTGCGGCACCGGCAAGCCATCCTGCGTGACGGCCCATAACTTCGATTACGACGATGGCGTCACGGTCATATACGTGAACGTCCTTGATGACCTCTGCGACGGAAAGGGCAATATATTTTGCGGAAGAACCGAAGCCGGGGCAATGGTCGGTCATGGTAAGGTCGTTATCGATGGTTTTCGGAACACCGATGATGCGGCATTCGTAATCCTGGGTCGCCATATATTCGGATATCTTGTTGCAGGTATCCATACTGTCGTTACCGCCGTTATAGAAGAAATAGCGGATGTTATATTTTTTGAAAATTTCGAGGATTCGTTTATAGTCGGTGTCGTCCTCGCGGAAGTCTTTGAGCTTATAACGGCAGCTTCTGATAAGGGAAGCGGGGGTGGTAAGCATAAGTTCGAGGGTTTCGGAATCTTCTTTTCCCATATCGATGATGCTGTCATCGAGAACGCCGCGGATTCCGTGCTGTGCGGCAAGGACTTTGGTTATGCATTTTTTACCGAGTGCGGCTTTGATAACGCCGTATGCACTGGAGTTGATAACTGCGGTAGGGCCGCCGGATTGACCGATAAGACATGCGCCGATAAGTTCGCTCATAAAAATTTTGCCCCCTGTAATTTGTTGTTTTTTTGCCGGGTTTTTATCCTTTTTTAAAGATAAAAACAGTGATTCAGTATACTCTTAATAAACATTTTATCACAATATTTATAAACCTTCAATATTAAAGAAGTACGAAAAATTATTGAAAAACTTGGGGAATATGTTATAATCATTTTCAGTAATGTTTTTGGAGGGAATTTCTTGAGAAGCAGCAGAGAAGCAAACCTTAAAACTTTTATTGCCGCGGCGGCTTTTGTGGTCGTTATTGCGGTTGCCGCAGTTCTTTGTGCGGTTTTTCTTGGCGGAGAGCCTGCCGGAAGCAATGACGAATTTCCGTGGATAGTTTCTGACCATATGGCGAAAGACGGGATGCTTGACGGAAGCTTTTATTCCGGCGAAAAGAATTCCAGGGACGTTCTTTCCTATAAAATCGCGGAAGAAATAACCGTTGGAAGCGACGGAAGAGGCGATTTTAAAATCGAAAACTCCGGAAAAAACTCCTGCCTTATGAAGGTCAAAATCGTCATTGACGGAAACGTTGTTTATGAGACCGGTTATATAAAACCGAATCAGCATATCGGCGAAGACATCCTTGATTCTGTTCCCGCAACAGGAACTTATTCCGCGGAGGCTTTTTTTGAGGGATTCGATCCCCACAGCGAAGAAAGCATAGGTTCCACCAAGACCGCGCTGACCGTAACCGTAATTGAATAAAAAATTATCCTCCGGAAGAAATTCCGGAGGATTTTTTTCTAGAAAATATTGCGGAGAAGCGGCCTTTCGGAATCCCAGACTTCTTCGATAAGCATTTTGCAGCAGGAGATTTCCGCAAGGAACGCTCCGTCATCACCGCATATCGCAAGAGGGTGGAGCATTGAAACGGAAGAAGTTATTTTATCGAGCAGCTCATGGCGCACAAGGCGGCAGAGAGTGTGGTGCTCATCCATCCAGAATTTTTCAAATTCGGCGGCTTTTGCCGCCGTTTTTTCGTTTGTTCCGTTTTTAAAAAAGCTTTCGGATAGTTCGTCAAGGCGCATTGTAACGCGGTTTTTGCTTTCGGTGACCGAATGAAGGCAAAGGCAGTTGAAAGATACTGTAAGTATCATGAGCACGCAGGCGAATACCACTCTTTTCAAGGTTTTTCAGACTCCTTTTTAACGATATGATATTTTGCGCAAGGGTCGCAGGTCATAAGAAAAACTTCTTTTTCGGAAAGGTTTTCCTTCTTGAGCACGCCCTCGAGCCACTTTCTGGTAAGGTTGCAGTCGGTAAGGGCTTTTGAGCACAGGACTCCGTCACTTATGAGCACCGAGGGCGGAATGCTTTTTGAACTTTTTGGGTCGGAGGCGGTTTTTGGAGTAAGAGGCTGGGCTTCGGGTTTGAGATAAACGGTAAGCTGACCGTTGGTTTCGACTATTGCGAAAGAAACGTCTTCGATATCGAAAACGCCGTTTATCCGAAGCTGGCTCATAAGGTCTTCAATGGAAAAGCGAAGTTCACGCATGCTTTTCTGGTCGATGTTTCCGTTTCGGATTATGGCGATGGGATTTCCGGTGACAATGGTCTGGGCTTTTCCGCTTTTAAGGGTGATAAACGAGAGTATCACCTCGGCGCTCATAAGAGTTATTATCGGGACCACCGCACCGGTAAGAGGTATGTCGGTATCTTCGATAGAAAGGGTGGCAATGTTGGAAATAAGAATCGCGATGACGAATTCCGAGGGCTGAAGTTCGCCAAGCTGGCGTTTTCCCATGATCCGAAGACAGACGATTATTACGAAATAAATTATCAGCGTTCTGAAAAAGACGATAAACAAAAATACATCTCCCGAAGGTTTTTATTATATTGTTGTCCAAATTATTAATTTTAGGCGCAACTTATTGATTAAAATGATGAATATTGATATAATAATTTAATTAGTGCGATTAAAAAATTTTTGATATAGATATTTTCGGAGGATAAAAATGGAAGAAGAGATCATGTTTGAAAATCTCGAAGCAGAGATTGAAGATAAAAAAGAAAAACCGAAAAAAACCTTGAAGGAAGAACTTCTTGACTGGGGAAAAACCTTGCTTCTTTACTGCGTTCTTCCTCTTGCGCTTTTCCAGACTTTTTGCTTTATGGCAAGCGTTCCCACAGGTTCAATGGAAAGCACCATTCCGGTCGGTGCGCAGGTTCTTACCACCAGAAGCTTTGACAAAGATAATATCGAACGCGGCGACATCGTTGTTTTTGACAGCGAAGAACTGGGTGTTGTTCTTATCAAACGCTGCATCGGACTTCCCGGCGATGAGATAGCTTTTGACGGAAGCGGAAGCGTTTATATCAACGGAAGCCGTTATTATGAGGACTATATCAGCAGCTATTCCGATTTTGAAGGTGAATTTACCGTTCCGGAGGACCATTATTTCTTTGCGGGCGATAACCGCGGAGGTTCTCTTGACGCAAGATATTGGGAAGAACCTTATATCCACAAGGACAACGTAAAGGGAAAAGCAAGATTTATTATTTTCCCGTTTAGCAGCTTTGGCGCGCTTGAATGATTTTCGGAGGTATAGAATGAACAACAGACTTTTTGTAAGAATCATGGTAATAGTTCTTATCGTTGCAATGATGCTTCCCACCGTTGCATACGGACTTATGTGGATACTGGGATGAGCAGGGTAATGGTCGGACTCAGCGGCGGAGTGGATTCCGCCGTTGCAGCGTATTTTCTTAAAAAACAGGGTTACGAAGTTGCGGGCGCGACTTTTCGTCTTATGGACGATTGGGACGAAGCAAAAGACGCGAAAGCGGTTGCGGAATATCTTGGAATTCCGCACTATGTTTTTGACTTCCGCGAAATATTCAGAAAGGAAGTTCTTGATAACTTCACCGAAGAATACAAAAAGGGAAGAACCCCGAACCCATGTGTAAGATGCAATAAATTTATCAAGTTCCCGGCTTTTTTTGAAAAAGCGCAGGAACTCGGTTACGATCTTATCTCCACCGGTCACTATGCGCGCACCGACGGAGAAAACATTTTCCGCGCAAAAAATCTTGCGAAAGACCAAAGCTATATGATGTATAACATCGAAAAAGAGCTTATTCCGCACCTTCGTTTTCCGCTGGCTGATCTTTCTAAGGACGAAATCCGCGCAATTGCAGCCGAAGCGGGAATTCCCGTTGCGCAAAAGCCGGATTCCCAGGACATCTGTTTTATTCCGGACGGGGACACTCAGGGATATCTTGAACGCGAGGTAGGCGAGATGCCCCACGGAAAATTCGTTGATGAATGCGGAAAATGCCTTGGTGAACACAAAGGCATCTGCCGCTATACCATAGGACAAAGAAAAGGTCTCGGACTTTCGCTTCCGGCGCCGCTTTACGTCGGAAAGATAGATCCGGAGGCAAACGAAGTTGTGCTTGTTGAAAACGAGGCGCTTTTTAAAAAACGCCTTATGGTAAAGGATTTTCACTGGATAAACGGTGCGCCGGATATGCCTATTCCGGTGACCTGCAAGATAAGGTATGCGCATAATCCCGCGCCGGCACTTGCAAGTACCTGTATTTTTGACGACAAGGCACTTATCCTTTTTGATGAGCCCCAGAGAGCGGTCACTGCGGGTCAGTCTGCCGTTATCTATGACGGCGACAAACTTCTCGGCGGCGGAGTGATTATCGGGTGATTGACAAGTGATGTTCTCTTGTGTATAATTATCACATCATCTTTTTGAAAGGTCAAAAAATGGACGACGCAGACATACGAAGTATTATGATAAATTGATTTTCGGAGCATAGCCTGAGTGTTAAAACACATTCGGGCTGTGCTTTTTTGCGTTAATATAAATTTTGAAAGGTTGTATCAATTTTTAAATGAACGACATAGGCATTATAATCGTTATGGGACTTCTCGTAATGATGTCGGCTTATTTTTCTGCAACGGAAACCGCTTTCAACAGTCTTAACATGACTAAGATCAAAATTTCGGCGGAGCACGGGGACAAGACCGCGAAGCTTATCATTCGCCTTCTTGACGATTACAACAGACTTCTCACGACCATTCTTGTGGGAAACAACATCGTAAACATCGCCCTTTCTTCCATTGCGACCGTTTTCTTCATAAAACTTGTCGGAGACGCGGGCGCGACGGTTTCCACCGTTGTTATCACCGTTATCGTTCTTATTTTCGGTGAGATAACCCCGAAAAGCGTAGCGAAGGAATCTCCCGAGGCTTTTGCAAGATTTTCCGCACCGATAATCAACTTTCTTGCGGTAATACTTACTCCGGTCAACTATATTTTCGGACTTTGGAAAAAACTCGTTTCGGTCATCTTCAAGAGCAGCGACGAACATGCCGTTACCGAAGAAGAGCTTCTTTCGATGGTCGACGAAGTTGAACACAGCGGCGGAATCGGCGAACAGGAAGGCGAACTTATCCGCAACGCTATGGAACTTAACGAAAACGACTGCGCGGATATCGCGACTCCCCGAGTCGATATCGAAGCGGTGGAGAAAAACTGGACCAAGGAAGAAGTGGCAAAGGTCTTTATTGAGACAGGATATTCCCGTCTTCCGGTTTACGTTGACAGCATTGATAACATCATCGGAATTATCCACCGCACCGACTTTTATAACAATTACGATATGGAAAATATTGCGGACGCCATTCTTACCAAACCGGTTTTCGTTCCCACCACCATGAAGATCGGTGCGCTTCTTAAACTTTTGCAGAAGAACAAATGCCACATGGCGGTCGTTACCGACGAATACGGCGGCACTTTCGGTATCGTCACCATGGAAGATATCCTTGAAGAACTTGTCGGCGAAATCTGGGACGAACACGACGAAGTCGAAGAGGATATGAGCGAAAATAAAGGTATTTATACCGTTTCCGGAAGCATGGATCCGGAAGAACTTTTTGAGGAACTTGAAATGGGTATTGAGGAAGTTCCTTATGCTACCCTTGGCGGCTGGATAATGGACGAACTCAACAAAGTTCCCGAAGTTGGCGATACCTTTGAATCTAACGGATATAAATTCACCGTAGAAACCGTTGACGGAATGCGCGTTGATACAGCGGTGGTCGAAAAAATCGAAACCGTTTCCGAAACCGAGGAATAAAAATGGAACTTATCGTTAAAAAATTTGATGAACTTACCGTAAACGAACTTTACGATATTCTTAAACTGCGCGTCGACGTTTTTGTGGTGGAGCAGGAATGTCCCTATCCGGAAATCGACGATAAAGACCAGAACGCATATCACGTCTGGCTCAAAGACGAAGAGGGGATAGCGGCATATTTAAGAGTTCTTGACAAGGGCGTTTCGTTTAAGGACGCCGCGGTGGGAAGAGTTATTTCCGCAAGGCGCAGAAAAGGTTTCGGCACCGTTGTTCTCAAAGAGGGCATCCGCGTTGCAAAGGAAAAATTCGGCGCGGATAAAATAACAATCGAAGCCCAGGTCTATGCCAGAAAATTTTATGAAAACGTTGGCTTTAAACAGGTTTCGGAAGAATTTCTTGAGGACGGTATTCCCCACATCGTAATGACGCTTGATTGTAGCAATTAAATAAAAAATGCCGGCGAATTTTGTCGGCATTTTTTGTTGTACGGATTTGTGTATTGTGATAAAATTTAACTGTAAAAACCGAAAAGGAGGCGTTTTTATGCATTATGAAATTGAAGGAGGCTCTCTTCCGGCGTTGGTCATCCAGCTTGATGCGGGCGAAGGACTTATGAGCGAATCCGGCGGAAGGACCTGGATAAAAGGACCCATAATCACTGAAACCAAAGCGGACGGCGGTCTTGGCGGAAGCATTGGAAGAATGTTCTCGGGCGAAAGCCTTTTCCTCAGCCATTACCATGCAAAAGGTCCGGGAGAAATCGCATTTACCTCTTCTTTCCCGGGAAGAATCATATCCAAACAGCTTGCACCCGGCGAGAGCGTCATTTGCCAGAAAAAAGCTTTTCTTTGTGCAACCGAAGGAACTCAGCTTTCGATTTTCTTCAGAAAGAAAGTGGGAGCGGGACTTCTTGGCGGTGAAGGATTCATCATGCAGAAAGTTACCGGCCCAGGAATGGCATTTTTTGAAATAGACGGCTACTGCAAGGAATACACTCTTGCTCCCGGTGAAGAAATTGTTTGCGACACCGGCGTTATCGCAATGATGGACGAAACCTGCAAGATGGATATCCGTATGGTGGGAAGCCTTAAAAATGCGGTTTTCGGCGGCGAAGGCCTTGTGGATACCGTTGTTACCGGACCCGGAAAAGTAATGCTCCAAACCATGCCCATTTATAAAGTTGCGGGAGCTATCGCGCCCTTTATTGCAACCGGAAAATAAAAATTCAAATAAAAAATCCCGCCTTTTGGCGGGATTTTTTTATATGGCTTTTATCGCGATTTCAAGCGCTTTTGCAATGGTTTCGAGTTCCATGCTGGGTTTGTCCGTCGTCTGTTCCGGAATAAAAGGAACGTGGATGAAACAGGCCTTTGTTCCGGTGTTTTTAAAACGGTGAAGAACGGAATAGATAAGGTCATTGCAGACGTAGGTGCCCGCGGAATAGGAAACGGAAGAAGTGATTTCGGCTTCGGAAACGGCGGCGGTCATTTTTCTGACCGGAAGGGTGGAAAAATATGCGTTTTCGCCGCCTTCGATTACGGGAACGTCTTTTGGCTGGTTGCCTTCGTTATCCGGAATGGAGGCGAAGCGAAGGTTGACGGCAACCATTTCGGGGGTCACACCGGTTCTTCCGCCTGCCTGACCGACGCAGATAACGGCATCGGCGTTCATTTCTTCGGCTTTTTCGATAACGGTATCCGCGGCTTTTCCGAACACGACGGGAACCTCGATTTTTGTGAGAGAAAAATCGCCGATTTCATCGGGAAGGAGTTTTACCGCCTCCCAGGATGGATTGATTTTTTCTCCGCCGAAGGGTTCAAAACCGGTTATAAGAAGCTTTTTCAAAAATATCACCGCCGTAAAAAATTATGAATATATATTACCACAACGGCGGAAAATATCAAAACTGTTTTTTGATTTTTTGAAGAGCGCCTTTTTCAAGGCGGGAAACCTGCGCCTGGCTGATTCCGATTTGTGAGGCAACGTCGGTCTGGGTCTTTCCGTCAAAAAAGCGCATGGCGAGAATGTGTTTTTCCCTTGGAGAAAGGATCTTGAGTGCTTCCTTGAGCGAAATTTCTTCTATCCAGCCGGAGTCGGAATTTTTGTCGCTTATCTGATCCATCATGAAGATAGTATCGCCGGAATCGGAATAGACCGGTTCATAAAGCGATATGGGTTCCACCACCGCTTCAAGAGCGATAACAACGCGGCTTTTTGGCATTTTGAGAATCTGGGCTATTTCTTCCGCTTTGGGTTCGCGTCCGTGCTCATTGATGAAATTTTCTTTCACCTGCATGGCGCGGTAAGCGATATCGCGCATTGAGCGGCTGACTCTTACAGAGTTGGAATCGCGTAAAAATCGCCTTATTTCACCGATTATCATCGGAACGCCGTAGGTTGAAAAACGTACGTCAAGGTTTGGGTCAAAGTTGTCGATTGCCTTGATAAGGCCGATGCAGCCCACCTGAAAAAGGTCGTCAGGCGGTTCGCCGCGGCCGGTAAATTTTTGGACGACGCTTAAAACAAGGCGAAGATTTCCGTTTATCATCTTTTCGCGGGCGAATTTGTCACCGCTTTTTGCGAGCTTGAGGAGCTCGTTTTTTTCGCTTTCTTTGAGCACAGGAAGCTTAGCCGTGTTGATTCCGCATATCTCTACTTTTCCGTAATACATATCAAAATTCCCCGTTCGGTTTGTTTTTTTGCAAGGGTAATCATTGGCTTTTGAGCACGGATATATTCATTTGAGCACGGAAGAAAAAAACGGTAAATTTTTGAGCACGGACAGGCAGAAAAAGGCAGGATTTTGCATAGATTTTTTTCGAAAGGGGAATGATACTATGCGAACGACGCTTGAGGAATTGCGGCAAAAAGAAGTGGTGAACCTTGAGGACGGGTGCTGTTTCGGATTCGTTGACGACGTGATGATAGATACGGAAACGAGAAAAGTTTTTGCGGTCACGGTGCGAAAAAAGACGGGAATTTTCGGATTTTTCGGAAGGGGAGAGGAGCTTTCGGTAAGCTGGGACGAAATTGAAACAATAGGAAAGGACACCGTTCTTGTGAAAACGAAGGCGAAATTCAAAAGTTTTGAAAGAAAGGAAAATATTTTTCAAAAAATTTTAGATATTTTCTTATAATATATAGCAAAAACGGTTGCAAAGCGGCCGTTTTAGTGTTATAATCTAATGGCTGGAAGACTGTACGCTAGAAGTGCGTCTTCTTAAAAGCACACACACTCCACAATCCTGTCGGTCGTTGACCGGAAAAAATTCCGGTTGCCGCCGGGAAATGACTGGAGTGGAGGTAATAACAAGGAGGAAAAAATTAATGTCCGTAGTATCTATGAAACAGCTGCTTGAAGCTGGTGTACACTTTGGTCACCAGACCCGCCGCTGGAACCCCAAAATGGCTCCGTATATCTTCACCGAAAGAAACGGAATCTACATCATCGACCTTCAGAAAACCGTTAAAAAAATCGAGGAAGCTTATGCTTTCGTAAACGAAGTTTCTGCAGAAGGCAAATCCGTTCTTTTTGTCGGCACCAAAAAACAGGCTGCTGACTCTGTTCGTGAAGAAGCTGAAAGAGCAGGCGCTTACTTCGTAAACGCTCGTTGGCTCGGCGGTATGCTCACCAACTTCAAGACCATCAGAAGAAGAATCGCTCGTCTTCAGCAGCTCCGTAAAATGGAGGAAGACGGCACTTTCGACCGCCTTACCAAAAAAGAGGCAACCAAACTCACTCTCGAAATCGAGAAACTTGAGAAATTCCTCGGCGGTATCGAAGATATGACCGAGCTCCCCGGCGCTCTCTTCATTGTTGACTCCAGAAAAGAGAAAATCGCCGTTGCAGAAGCAAAAAAACTCGGTATTCCGATCGTAGCTATTGTTGACACTAACTGCGACCCCGACGACGTTGACTACGTAATTCCCGGCAACGATGACGCTATCCGCGCTGTAAAACTTATCGCTGGTACCATCGCTGACGCAATTATCGAAGGCAAACAGGGTGAACAGAATACTCCTGAAGAATCTGAAGAGGAGGCAGAATAATATGCCCTTTACCGCTCAAGACGTTAAAACTCTCCGTGAGATGACCGAATGCGGAATGCTCGACTGCAAAAAAGCACTTATCGAAACCGATGGTGATATGGAAAAAGCAGTAGAGTTCCTTCGCGAAAAAGGCCTTGCATCCGTTGCTAAAAAAGCAGGCAGAATTGCTGCAGAAGGTCTTGTTCTTGCATTTACCGATTCCGAAAAGAAAGTTTCCGTTGCTATCGAAGTTAACTCCGAAACCGACTTTGTTTCCAAAAACGAAGATTTCCGTGAATTTGTAAAACTTGCAGGACAGGCTGTCATCGACAACGATCCTGCTGACGTTGAAGCTCTTCTCGCATGTGTTGTTGACGGCAAAACCGTTGAAGAACACCTTCAGGACAGACAGCTTAAGATCCGTGAGAACCTTAAAGTTCGCCGTTTCGTTCGTTACGAAGGCGATGTCGCAACCTATGTTCACGGCGGCGGCACCATCGGCGTAATGGTAAAATTTGCAACTGACGTTGCAGATAAAGAGGGCTTTGCTGAATACGGCAAAGACGTTGCTATGCAGGTCGCTGCAGCAAACCCCGGTTACATCTGCGAACACTGCGTTCCTGCAGAAGTTATTGCTCATGAGAAAGAGATCCTCTTTGCTCAGATCAGCAACGACGAAAAACTTGCAAACAAACCCGATGCAGTTAAAGAAAAAATGGTTGAAGGCAGAATCGGCAAATTCTATAAAGAAAACTGCCTCATGAACCAGGAATTCGTTAAAGACCCCGACCTCGACATCAAAGGCTACACTGAAAAAGTTGCCAAAGAACTCGGCGGCTCCATCAAAATCGCTGAATTCGTTCGTATGGAAAAAGGCGAAGGCATCGAGAAAAAACAGGAAAACTTCGCAGACGAAGTTGCCAAACAGATGGCAGGCAAATAATTCAATTTTGAATTAGTGCGTTATGACAGAAGAATATAAGTTGTATAATGATTTATATTCTTCTGGATTTTATTAAAGCGTAAATTGCAGAAAATTACAGGGAGGTGCATTCATATGAGTTTAGTCGAAACCGTAAAGAATGCCGGTATAGTCGGTGCGGGCGGCGCAGGTTTTCCTACCCATGTAAAACTGAACGCTAAATCCGAGTACTTCATTGTCAACGCAGCAGAGTGTGAGCCTCTTATCGAAACCGATAAGTTCCTTATGCGTACCAGAGCTGCAGACCTTGTAAAAGGTGTTGACATGATCGCAAAAGAACTCGGCGCTGACAAAAAGTACATAGCTCTTAAAGCAGCATATAAAACCGAAATTGCTGCTCTTGAAGCTGCTATTGCTGAAGCCGGAAGCGACATCAAACTCCACAAAATGGGCTATTTTTACCCGGCTGGTGACGAGCAGGTAATCGTTTGCGAAATCACCGGTAAATCTGTTCCTGAAAGAGGAATTCCGCTTATGGTCGGCGCAGTAGTCGACAACGTCGGTACCGTTCTCAACATCGTTGATGCTTTTGAGGGCAAACCTGTTACCGACAAATTCCTCAGCGTTGTAGGTGAAGTAAAACATCCTGTTATGCTTTCCGTACCGCTCGGAACTTCTGTTCGTGCTTGCGTTGAAGCAGCAAACCCCACCATTTCCAACTATGCAGTAATCATGGGCGGACCTATGATGGGCGGCGTACATGATGACGAAGAAGATATCGATAAACTTGTTATCACCAAAACCGACGGTAACATCATCGTTCTTCCCAAAGATCATCACCTCGTAAGATGGGCACACCTCAAATCCGAGTCCATGAAGAACAGAGCAAAATCCAGCTGCATCCAGTGCCGTATGTGCACCGATAACTGCCCCAGATATCAGATCGGTCACGATATTGAACCCCATAAGGTTATGAGAAATCTTTACAGGGTCAACATGATCACTGACAATGACGAATTCCTTCGCGTATTCGGAAATGCAATGAACTGCTGCGAATGCGGCGCTTGCGAACTCTTCTCCTGCCCGATGCATCTTGCTCCCAGAAAAGCAAACGTTTATATCAAGAACGAGCTTCGTGCAAGAGGAATCGACGTTCCCAAGAACATGGAACCCGTTGCAAGACCTGAACGTGAGATCAGAAAGATCCCGACCAACCGTCTTGCTGCACGTCTTGACCTTTCCAAATACTATGGCAAACATCTTCTTACCGATGAACCTATCGTTCTTGAACCCGAGACTGTTGAGATTCCTCTTAAACAGCACATCGGCGCTCCTTCCACCGCTGTTGTTGCAGTTGGCGACAAAGTTAAGAAGGGCGACATCATCGGCCAGATGGACGACGGCAAACTCGGCGCAAATGTTTATGCAAGCTTTGACGGCGAAGTAATCGCTGTTGCAGACAGAGTAGTAATTAGGAGGGAGAGCAAATGATCCAGACTATCGGAATGCTTGAATTTAATAGCATTGCAAAAGGTATCGAAACCTGTGATGTAATGCTCAAAGCAGCAGAAGTTTCCCTTATCAGAACTTCTACTGTATGCCCCGGCAAATATATCATCATCATCACCGGTGACACCGGTTCTGTTAAAGCCTCCATTCTTGCTGGCGAAATGAACGGCGGAAACTGCGTTGTTGACAAGATGATCATCCAGAACGTACATCCTCAGCTTATTCCCGCACTTAGCGGCACCGCACAGGTCGTCAAAGGCGACGCAATCGGCGCAATGGAATTCTACAGCATCACTTCTGCTATCAAAGCAGCTGATGTTGCTGCAAAAGCTGCACAGATCAGCCTCGTAGGAATCACCATGGGATACGCTGTCGGCGGTAAAGGTATCGTAACCCTTACCGGTGACGTAGGCGCAGTAAGAGCTGCAGTTGCTGCAGGTATTGAAGAAGCAACCCGCATGGACCTTTATATCGGTTCCACTGTTATTCCGAAATACGCACCCGAACTTTTCGATTCTCTTATGTAATAGCTGCGTTACAAATAAAAATTACACCCTGCCTTTCGGCAGGGTGTTTTTTTATATATAAATTGATGATTATCCGTATTGTGCCTCGGTCAGCGGCTGATCCCAACAGATCGTTCCGTTTAAAGAAGCGGCAAGTTCGTTTGCAACATCCTGAACCTGTGCCAAACACTGTTCATCGCGTTTCCTGGAACGGCGGCCTTTTGTGGAAATCAATTCTTTTAAACCGCAGGCATCATAACTGATTGCAAAATCTTCTTTATCAACATGCGGGAAGAAAGAAACTCCGACTTCATAGCGAACGTTTCCCTCTCCGCTTTCTACGTTCAGCCAAACCAATGCACCGTGGCGGTCAACTTCATTAAAGGTGCATGATGCGGAAAAATACTGTTTATAAATATCAATATTCATGTTCTGTCTCTCCTGATATTGTTTGATAAACACATTATAACACATATAAAAAGAAAACGTCTACCCGAGTGTTGATTTTATCTGATCATGTCGGCGGGATAAAATAAAACAGAAAAGGTTTTAAAGAAAACTGCCTTTCTGAAAGGTGTTTTTTTATATATAATAGGAAATATAACATAAATAAAATGTGAGCAAAAATCATGTTTTTAATCTTTACATCTGTTCTTTATTATAGTAAAATAATATAGAATAGGGAGAGGAATAAGCTTCTTCCTGCTAAGACGATTGGAGCGATTTGACATGGGACTTAAATATAAGAGGGTGCTTATAAAAATCAGCGGCGAGGCTCTTGCGGGACCCAAAGGAGTAGGCCTTGATTTTAACATTATCACCCCCATTTGCGAAAGCATCAAAAAATGCGTCGAACTTGGTGCAGAAGTAGCCATTGTTGTTGGCGGCGGAAACTTTTGGAGAGGCCGTTCCAGCGGAAAAATGGACAGGACCAGGGCGGACCATATGGGAATGCTTGCAACCATTATCAATGCCATCGCAGTAGGTGATACTCTTGAACAGCTTGGCGTCAACGCCAGAGTTCAGACCGCAATTTCCATGCCTGAAATTGCAGAGCTTTTTATTAAAGGAAGGGCCACCAGGCACCTTGAAAAAGGCCGCGTTGTTATCTTCGGCGGCGGTATAGGAAGACCTTGCTTCTCTACCGATACCGCAAGCGCTCTCAGGGCGGTCGAAATCAACGCAGACATCTTCTTTAAAGCAACTATGGTCGACGGTGTTTATGACAAAGACCCCCACAAATTTGAAGATGCAAAACGCTATGACACCCTTACTTTCAAAGAGGTTCTTTCCAAAGAACTTGGAGTCATGGACGCAACTTCCGCAGCACTTTGCCGCGACAACAATATGCCCGTTCTTGTTTTCAGCCTTGATGATCCGGACAACATCGTAAGAGCTATCAGAGGTGAAAACATCGGTACTGTTGTTACCGGCTGAGTTTCCAGACGTTAATTTTTGGCCGAAAGGGAAAAGGGTGAAATTTCCCGGGAAAACGGCTTTATAATATCAATTCACCCAAAAAGGAGGACATTATGAGAGAACAGCTTATTCCCTATAGTGAAAAAATGGAGAAAACCATTAATGTGCTTGCAAGTGACTTCGGTTCCATTCGCGCAGGCCGCGCAAACCCCGGCGTACTTGACAGAGTAAGTGTTGAATACTATGGTTCCATGACCCCCGTCAACCAGGTTGCTGCTGTTTCTGTTTCCGAAGCAAGAATTCTTGTTATTCAGCCCTGGGACAGAAGCTGCCTTAAAGCTATTGAAAAAGCTATCAACGCTTCCGATATCGGTATTCCGCCTCAGAACGACGGTATTTGCATCAGACTCGTTTTCCCGCCTCTTACCGAGGAAAGACGTAAAGACCTTTGCAAGACCGTTGCAAAACATTCTGAAGAAGCAAAAGTAAACATTCGCAACCACAGACGCGAAGCAAACGACTTCTGCAAAAAACAGCTTAAAGATAAGATCATCACCGAGGACGACCTTAAAGATCTTGAAAAAGATATTCAGAAACTCACCGATGATTTTATTGCAAAAATCGAAAAGATGGCTGCAGAAAAAGAAAAAGAGATCATGGAGATCTGATTTAACGGAGGTGCCGATATGACCGATAAATTTATTTTGCCGGAACATATCGGCATTATTATGGACGGAAACGGCCGTTGGGCAAAAAAACGCGGTCTTCCGCGAAATATGGGTCATAAAAAAGGTGCCGAGGTCTTTGAGGATATTTCGAGATATTGCAAGGAACTCGGTATAAAATGGCTTACGGTCTATGCTTTTTCCACCGAAAACTGGAAAAGACCGAAAGAGGAAGTTGACGGGGTGATGAACCTTATGCGCGATTACCTCAAAAGCATGAAAAAAGCGGCGAACGAACATATTGCGGTGCGTTTTATCGGTGATAAAACGCCTTTTGACGACGACCTTCTTAAACTTATGGAGGAAGCGGAAAACGCAGACGTGGGCGAAGTTATCACCACGGTTCAGATCGCGCTTAACTACGGCGGCAGGGACGAGATTGTTCATGCCGTAAAAGAAATTGCAAAAGAAGTCGAAAGCGGAAAACTTTCTTCAAAGGATATTACCGAAGAAAGCATTTCTGCGCGGCTTTATTCGGGAACTCCGGAGGCGGATCTTATTATAAGACCCAGCGGAGAAGAAAGACTTTCCAACTTTCTTCTTTGGGAAAGCGCCTATTCGGAATTTGTATTTATGGACGTTCTCTGGCCCGATTTCAAAAGGGAAGACCTCGATAAGGCGCTGGAGGAATATTCGGGAAGAAACCGTCGTTTCGGCGGGGTGTGATCCCTTTTATATAAAGAGGTGAAAGGTTTTTGAAAACAAGAATTATTTCTGCGGCAGTGGGACTTGTTCTTCTTCTTGCAGTTATATTGCTTTTTGAAACGCCGGTTCTTGACGTTGCGGTAGCTGCGCTTTCTGTAATGGCGGCTTATGAAATGATAAACGCTGTGGGACTTTCGAAAAAGAAGTCCTTTACCGCGGTTTGCGCAATTTTTGCGGCTTTCTTTTCAAGTTCCTATTATCATACTTTTTCTTCCATTGGAAGCTTTGTGGATTTTGTTTTTGCGGGAGTAGTGCTTTTCTTTGTTCTTACGGATAAAGACGAGATCAAGATGAGCGATGCGGCTTTTGCGTTTTTTGCATCGATGATGATCCCGAAAGCGTTTTCGATGATAATCCTTTTCCGCAATTACCAAAGCCCCATTTGCTATTTCCTTGTGCTTTTAAGCCTTGCGGTTGCGTGGCTTAACGACACCTGCGCTTATTTCAGCGGATATTTCTTTGGAAAACGCAAACTTTGCCCAACCATAAGCCCCAAAAAGACTGTGGAAGGTGCCATCGGCGGAGTTTTCGGCGACGTTATACTTTGCTGTGTTTTTGCCTTTGTTTTCAGCATCATCACCGGATATGCCATAAACTGGGTAAGCCTTGTTATCTTCCTTCCAATCGGTGCGGTTGCGGCGATTTTGGGCGACCTTTGCGCTTCCGTTATCAAGCGCCAGCTTGACATCAAAGATTACGGAAAGATAATGCCCGGACACGGCGGCGTTATGGACAGATTCGACAGCTGGCTTTTCGTTGCGCCGATAATTTATATGTGGAATATTTACTTTCCGTTCATTTAAAAAACACAAATTTTCGATATCATCTTATTGCCGCTTTGTTGCGGCAATAATTTTATAAAGCAAAAGGAGGCTTTTTTATATGAAGCGCCTTTCAATACTGGGTTCCACCGGTTCAATCGGTACCCAGACCCTTGACGTTTGCAGAAAACTCGGTTTTGACGTGGTGGCTCTTGCCGCAGGAAGCAACGATAAGCTTCTTGAAGAACAGGCGAGAGAATTCAAACCGAAGTTTGTTGCAATGTATGATGAAGAGGCGGCAAAGCGCTTGAGCATCGCACTTTTCGATACAGGGATTCCCGTGCTCAGCGGTGAGCAGGGCGTGCTCGAAGCGGCTTCTGTGGATTGCGACACCGTGCTCAACGCTGTCACCGGCATCGCCGGACTTCGTCCGACCATTGCCGCAATCGAAGCCGGAAACGACATTGCACTTGCGAACAAAGAAACTCTTGTTGCCGGCGGCAAAAGGGTGATGGACTATGCCGCGGAGCATAACGTCAAAATAATCCCCGTTGACAGCGAACATTCCGCAATCTTCCAGTGCCTTCAGGCAAAGGGAGATTACGGTCGCATAAAAAAACTCATCCTTACCGCTTCCGGAGGTCCGTTCTTCGGAAAAACCGCTGACGAACTTATAAACGTTACCGCGGCGGATGCACTTAACCACCCCACCTGGAACATGGGAAGAAAAGTTACCATAGACTCTGCCACAATGGCAAACAAAGGCCTTGAAATTATTGAGGCGGCGCATCTTTTCGGAGTTTCACAGAATAATATTGATGTGGTGATCCACAGGGAAAGCATCGTTCATTCGCTGGTGGAATTTAAGGATAATTCCGTTCTTGCACAGCTTGGCGTTCCGGATATGAGAACGCCCATTCAGTACGCGCTCACAAACCCGGAAAGATGTGAAAGCGTAGTGGAACCTCTTGACCTTGCGAAAATCTGCACTTTGCATTTTTATCCCCAGGACAACGAGGCTTTTCCTTCCACCAACATTGCGCGAAGAGCGCTTTCGCTTGGAAAAACCGCCACTGCAGCATTCAACGCGGCGGACGAAATTGCGGTTGCGGCTTTTCTTGACGGAAAAATCGGTTTTACCGACATTCCGAAAATTGTTGAAAAAACAGTTGAAACGCCTTTTTCGGATTCCGACAGTTTTGAGGCGGTTTTTGCAACCGATATCGAGGCAAGAAAATTTGCCGCGGCACTTATTAAATAAGGAGACAGACTTTTGAGTATTGTTATTGCTATCCTGCTTTTTGGATTCATGATCTTTTTTCACGAACTGGGTCATTTTGCCACCGCAAAATGGTCCGGCGTTAAGGTAAACGAGTTTTCTATAGGAATGGGTCCGAAAATCATTTCAAAAACAGTGGGCGAGACCGCATATTCCCTTCGTCTTCTTCCCATAGGCGGATTTGTCGCAATGGAAGGCGAGGACGAGGAAAGTGAAGACGAGCGCCGTTTTATGGCGGCACCGGTTTGGAAAAGGATGATAATCACTTCTGCGGGCGCCGTTATGAACCTTATTCTCGGATTTGCGGTGGTTTTTGTTCTCACCTGCGGACAGCCGCTTCTCGGTACCACCGTTGTTGCGGGTTTTGCGGAAGGAGCTTCTTCTGCCGGATATCTTGAAGCCGGGGACGAGATACTTTCTGTAAACGGCGAAAAGTCCGGCTGCGATTATGATATAGTCTATTCGCTTATCCGCGACACCGACGGCGTTGTTGAAATGGAAGTTCTTCGCGGCGGAGAAAAAATTCACCTTGACGAGGTGGTTTTTGATACCAACGAAGTGAACGGAATGAAATCCATCGTTCTCGATTTCAGCATTTACGGCGAAGAGCCGAGCTTTTTCGGAAGGATATCTTACGCATTCCGTTGGACCTGGTCCATGGTCAAACTTGTCTGGCATTCTCTCGGCGATATCATCAGCGGAGAATTCGGCATAAGCCAGCTTTCGGGTCCCATCGGCGTTACCGATACCATTTCGGATGCGGTGGCTTCGACCAACTATAAAGGAATTTTGCTTATTCTTGCGGTGGTAACGGTGAACCTCGGCGTTTTCAACCTTCTTCCGCTTCCGGCACTTGACGGAGGAAGACTTTTCTTTATGGTCATCGAACTTGTTCGCGGAAAACCCATTAACCAGAAAGTTGAAGGAATCATCCACGCCGTGGGAATGGCGCTTTTGTTCCTTCTTATGATAATTGTCGCTTATAACGACATTGCAAGACTTATTACGGGAGGCTGAGCCAATGGCAAAGGAAGTTAAAATCGGAAATATCGCCATAGGCGGCGACAACCCGGTTGCTGTTCAGTCAATGATAAGCGTGCCTTCCACCGACATCGAAGGCAGCGTAAAACAGGCGGTGGAACTTGAAAAAGCCGGCTGCGAAATAATCCGTGCTGCAATTCCGGATATGGCGGCGGTGGAACTTATTCCGGCGATAAAAGAAAAGATAAATATCCCATTGGTTGCGGATATCCATTTTGATTATCGTCTTGCGCTTGCGGCGGTCGAAAACGGAATCGACAAGATACGAATCAATCCGGGCAACATTGGTTCGGAAGAACGCACCAGACAGGTGGTCGAAGCCTGCGGAAACGCGGGAGTTGCCATAAGGGTAGGGGTCAACGGCGGAAGCCTTGACAAGCGCCTTCTTGAAAAATACGGCGCACCCACTGCCGAAGCCCTTGCGGAAAGCGCCATGGATCACGTGGCTATCCTTGAAAAATACGGTTTTACCGATACGGTAATTTCAATAAAATCCAGCAACGTAAAAACCATGATAAATGCCTGCCGCCTTGTGGCACAAAGATGCGATTATCCTTTGCATCTTGGCGTTACCGAAGCGGGCACCGAGCATATGGGAATTATCAAAAACGCCATTGGCATCGGAGGACTTCTTGTTGACGGAATAGGCTCAACTATCCGCGTCACTCTTACCGCGGACCCGGTGCGCGAAATTTATGCGGCACAGGATATCCTTAAAGCGGCGGGAGTTCGTAATTTTGGCGTAAACATCGTTTCCTGCCCCACTTGCGGAAGAACAAGAATTGACCTTATAAAACTTGCAAACGAGGTTGAAGAGGCTCTCAGAGGCTGTCAAAAGCCCATTACGGTTGCAGTTATGGGATGCGCGGTAAACGGACCCGGTGAAGCAAGAGAAGCGGATATCGGCGTTGCCGGCGGCGACAGATGCGGCCTTATTTTCAAAAAAGGCGAAATATTGAGAAAAGTTCCGGAAGAGGAAATTCTTCCGGCGCTTCTTGAAGAAATCGGACGGATGTAAAATGGGAAAAACAGTTTCGGAAGTTTTTGGCGCGGAGTTTTTTGAGGGGATAGCTTCTGCTGAGATTATCGGTATGAATATCGATATGGAGGCAAGAGAGGTAACCGCAAAGATAGCGCCGAAAAATACGGTACATAAAAAGGAATTATATTCCGCACAAAAAATGCTTTGTGAAAAACTGGGCGTAAAAAGCGTCCGGTTTATTCCTGTTTATGCACCCTCCATGCTTTCCGCGGATTATTTTGACGATATCGCTTTTGAAGCGAATATGCGCGGAGTTCCCATAAACGGATTTTTCAGCGACAGCAAAGTTGAATTTGAAAACGGAACTTTTAAAGTTGAACTTGCCCACGGCGGCGCGGAAATTCTTCTTAACAACCGCTGCGACGTTGTTATGAGGAATATAGTTCGCGAAGAATTCGGCGTTGAGATAAATATCGAGCTTTGCGGTATCACCGAAGTGGAAACCATAAGCGAGCGAAAGACTGCCGCGGTTTCTTATTCAGACGCGAAAAGCGGTTCTTCCGCAGCACCGAAACCCAGAGCACCCAGAGCGGTTCCTTTCGGAAACGGCGGCTTTGACGCAACGGGACTTCCTATCGACCCGAGCAAAATGGAGGTCGTCATGGGAAGACCCATCAAGCAGCGTCCTATGAAGCTTTGTGACGTTGATATGCAAAGCGGAAGGGTAGTTGTCTGGGGCGACGTTTTTTCCACCGAAAGCCGCGAGACCCGCGACGGCGAAAGCGTTATCGTTTCCATTATGATAACCGACCTTACAAGTTCCAACATTCTCAAAATTATTGCAAAGAAAAAAGAAGCCGAAGCGGTGCTTGCACTTAAAAACGGCGACACTATTGTAGTAAGCGGTGAAGCTTCTTTTGATAAATATGAACATGACGTGACGATTCGCCCCAGGGATATCTGTAAAGTTAAAAGACTTCACAGAACTGATGACGAGGAAGAAAAGCGTTTTGAACTTCATTGTCATACCAATATGTCCCAGATGGACGCCATTACTTCGCCGGAAAGGCTTGTAAAACGCGCTCACGAGTGGGGACATCGCGGAATTGCCATTACCGACCACGGCAATGTTCAGGGATTTCCGGAAGCGGCGGAAACTTTCAGAGCGCTTAAAGACCCAAATTTCAAAGTTGTCTACGGCGTAGAGGCCTATTTCGTTGACGATACCCTCAAAGCCGTTTACGGCGATCCGAACGTGCCGTTTGACGGGGAAATAATCGTATTTGACCTTGAAACAACCGGACTTTCTGCCGCAACCGAAAAAATGACCGAAATCGGCGCGGTGAGAATTGTCAACGGCGAACTTAAAGAGGAGTTCAACACCTTTGTTGATCCGGAAAAACATATTCCGGAGCGAATCACCGAACTTACCGGAATTGACGACAATATGGTTGCGGGCGCGCCGAAGGAAGAAGAAGCGCTTCGCCTGTTCTATGAATTCTGTGGCGGATGCAAATTCCTTGTGGCGCATAACGCCGGATTCGACACAGGATTTTTGCGCACCGCAGGCGAAAGATGCGGTATTCCTTTCGACTGCCAGTATGCGGATACCGTTGCCATGGCGCGTTCCATGTATCCGAATATCAAGAACCACAAACTTGATACGGTTGCGAACCACCTCAAACTTGCTCCGTTCAACCACCACAGAGCCTGCGACGATGCAAGAGAGCTTGCGCTCATTCTTGTTAAGATGATGGAGCAGCTCAGGGAACAGGAACATATAGACAATTTTGAAAACGTGAACGGAATCCTTCGCGGTGCTGACCCGAGAAAACTTCCGACTTATCACCAGATAATCATTGCGAAGACCCAGCGCGGCCTTAAAAATCTTTATGAACTGGTTTCCCAGGCCCACGTTACTTATTATAAAAAGCGTCCGCGAGTTCCGAAGAGCCTTCTCATAAAATACAGAGAGGGACTTATTGTGGGTTCTGCCTGTGAAGCCGGAGAACTTTACAGAGCTATAACCGGTGGAAAATCCAAGGAAGAGATCCGCGAGATAGCAAAGTTCTATGACTTCCTTGAAATCCAGCCCGTGGGCAACAATGAATTTATGGTCCGTGACGGAAAAGTCGAAAGCGAAGACCAGATCCGCGAATGGAACAAACAGATAGTCGCACTGGGCGAAGAACTTGGAATTCCCGTTGCGGCCACCGGCGACGTTCATTTCCTTGATCCGGAAGATTCGGATTACCGCAAGATAATCCAGGCAGCTCAGGGATATCCCGATGCGGGAAATCAGGCTCCGCTTTACTTCAAGACCACAAGGGAGATGCTTGACGAATTTTCTTACCTCGGAGAAGAAAAGGCGAGGGAAGTAGTTATAACCGTTCCCAACCGAATTGCGGATATGTGCGAAGTTCTTAAACCGATCCTTGACGGAACTTATACGCCCTATATCGACGGAGCGGAAGAGGACCTTAAAAACCGCTGCTGGAAAAAGGCTTATGAGGTTTACGGCGAAGAGACCCCCGAAGGAAGAAAGATCCCCGAACTTGTTGAAAAACGTCTTTCGAGAGAGCTTGATTCTATTATCAAACACGGTTATGCGATGCTTTACGTCATCGCGCAGAAACTTGTTACAAAATCGAACGAGGACGGATATCAGGTCGGTTCCCGTGGTTCCGTAGGTTCTTCTTTTGTTGCGACTATGAGCGGAATTTCGGAGGTTAACCCCCTTGTTCCGCATTACGTCTGCCCGCATTGCCACCACAGCGAATTTTTTGAAAAAGGCGAAGTGGGTTCCGGTTTTGACCTTCCGCCGAAGGACTGCCCCGTTTGCGGAACAAGATATAAACAGGACGGACACGATATCCCGTTCGAGACCTTCCTCGGATTCCACGGCGACAAGGCTCCCGATATAGATCTTAACTTTTCCGGTGAATACCAGTTCTGGGCTCACCGCTATACCGAAGAACTTTTCGGAAAGGACCACGTATTCAAGGCGGGCACTATCGGTACCGTTGCGGACAAGACCGCCTTCGGTTACGTTAAAAAATACTGTGAAGAAAAGGGTATCGTTTACCATAAAGCGGAGGAAACGAGGCTTGCCATGGGATGTACCGGCGTAAAACGCACCACCGGTCAGCACCCTGGCGGAATGGTAGTTATCCCCACCGGTTACGATATCACCGACTTCTGCCCCATGCAGCACCCGGCGGACGATGCGGATACGGATATGCTTACCACCCACTTCGACTTCCACAAGCTGCATGATACCATTCTTAAGCTTGACGAGCTGGGACACGATGTTCCGACCCTCTGTAAGCACCTTGAAGATATGACCGGACTTCTTGTTACCGACGTTCCCATGAGCGATGAAAAGGTTTACAGCCTTTTCACTTCGCCTAAGGCGCTGGGCGTTGAACCGGAAGATATCGATTGCCAGACTGGAAGCCTTGCGCTTCCGGAACTTGGAACGGGTTTCGTACGCGGAATGCTTCTTGAGACCCAGCCCAAGAACTTTTCAGCGCTTATACAGATCGCGGGTCTTTCTCACGGAACCGACGTCTGGCTCGGAAACGCACAGGAACTTATCAAAAACGGCACATGTACCATCGAAAACGTTATAGGTACCCGTGACAGTATTATGACAGACCTTATCCGTTACGGACTTGACCCCAGTATGGCGTTCAAGATAATGGAGATAACCCGTAAAGGTAAGGCGAAAAAGCTTCTTACCGATGAACACAAGGCGGCAATGCGCGAATGCGGTGTTCCGGAATGGTATATCGACAGCTGTCTTAAAATAAAATACATGTTCCCGAAAGCCCACGCGGCGGCTTATCAGATAGGCGCCATAAGGCTTGCGTATTTTAAAGTTTATCACCCGGTCGAATTTTATGCGGCTATCTTTACGGTCCGCGGCGACGACCTTGACGGCGGTATCGTTATGAAAGGCCGCGAAGCGGTAAAGCGTAAGATAAAAGAAATGCGCTCAATGGAAAGTCTTAACAAAGGCGAAGAGGACCAGCTGACCATGCTTGAAATTGCAAACGAGATGCTTGCGAGGGGAGTTGAGGTTCTTCCGGTTGACCTTTACAAATCCAGTGCGACAAGATATATGCCCGAGGACGGAAAACTCCGTCTGCCTTTCGTTTCGCTTAAAGGACTTGGTGCCAACGCGGCGAAACCTCTTGAGGAAGCAGGAAGAAAAGGCGAATATCTTTCGGTCGACGACGTTTCTGCAAGAGCGGGAATCGGTTCCGGAGTTATGGATATCCTTCGCGCTAACGGCGTTCTCAAGGGCCTTCCCGAAAGCCGCCAGATGAGTTTTTTTGAAATGTAAAAAAGGAGAAACGGTATGATATATCTTGACGGAAGCAGATTTTTCTTTGATATAGAGGGTTGTTTTTCCAAAAGTATCGAGCAGGCAAGAGAACAGAACAAAGATTCCGTCGGCGACAAAAACGCGGAAGAAATTTGCAAAGGTTTTGCGAAGTTTTTTGGAACGCAACCGGAATTTGTAAGAGCGGGAAAAGATTTTTCGACCGTTTTTAACGGAATTTTTGAAACCGCACCGAAAGCGGTGGTTTTGGAACACGATATTTCCGCAAAAAATTATGCTGACGCATTCGGCGCAGAAACTGAGACCTTTAAAAAAGCGCCGGATATGAAAATAAGGATACAGGCGCTCATCGATTTTGTTAGCGAAAGCGGTGCGGAAGCGGTTTTTCTTTCTAATCCCTGCTGTCCGACGGGTCTTGAACTTTCCGCAGAGGATATTGCGAAACTTTGCGACGGCGTAAGCGCAAAGGTAGTGGTTGATGAAAGTTACTGCGTTGACGAAAGCGTTTCGGTGCTCAAACAGGCTTCGGAAAGGGAAAACCTTATCGTGCTCAAAAAAATGCGTTTTGGCGGAGATTTGGTTTTTGCCTGCGGAAAAGGCCTTGCGGAATTTGACTGCTGCATAAGCGCCGCCGATCAGGCGGCGGCAAAAGTTATCTTTGAGCACGATTCCGCACTTAAAACCGCCCAGCGAAAACTTTTGGACAGCCGCGACAGCCTTTATATAAGAATAAAAAAGCTTGCGATAAAATATGACGCGCTTGAACGACTTTATCGCACCAAGGCAAACTGCGTTTTCTTCAAGGTGAAGGAAGCGGAGTGGAGAGCGAAAAAGCTTATGGACATGGGAATTTCCGTATATTGCAAAGACGGATATTTCTGTATTTTTGCCGGTGATAAAGACGAAAACGAGGCGGTGCTCAAAGCACTTGAAGAAGTGCTCAAATAAAAAATCCCCGGATAAAGATCCGGGGACTTTTTGTTTTAAATCAAATTATTTTCCGGCAATTTCAGCGCCGAGAGAAAAGGCTTTTTCCATTTCTTTTGGAAAAACGGTTTCGCGGCGGAGCTTCTTTGCGTTCGGGTCAAACATAGTCCAATCGTATTTTTCATAATCATCGACCTGAAGAGTATCACCGCAAATCATTATTTCTGTCGGGCCTACCATGTTTTCAAATCTGTTTTTATAATCTTCCAGCATTTTATCGTACCCTATCTGGGTATAAAAATCTTCTGAAACGTTGCTGGTCATAATCAAAAGAACGGGAATTTTCTTTTCAACGTAGTTTTTCGGTTCTTTTTTATAGCTTATTTTCTGAAAAATAAGCCTTTCATAAAACGCGCGGAAACCGGAACTTACGTTTCCGAGATAGTTCGGTGTTCCGATAATAAGTCCGTCGGCATTTTCTGCTTTTTCAAGAACAGGAAGGAGATCGTCGTGATAAACGCATTTTCCAAAGTGTTCCGGAAGCTTGCAGCCAAAGCAGGAAACGCAACCTTTGAAATTTTTCAGCTTATAAAGGTCGATGACTTCAACTTCGGCGCCGGCAGATTCGGCGCCTTTTGCGGCTTCCCTAACAAGGCTGCCGGTGTTCCATTCTGAGCGCGGGCTTGCGTTTATGGCAATGATTTTTTTCATAGATGGCCTCTTAAAATATAAATTGATTTGCTTGCCGAAAACAGATAAAAGGTGTAATATATCCTTATAACAATTCTTTAGGGAATTTGAATCCGAGCTTATCGATGAACCAGGCGTCTTTTACTGCAAAGGTTTTTCCGTCAAGGTAGGCAAGGTGTTCGGCGTCTTCCTCAAAACGGAAGGTGAGTTTATAGGAACAAAGCGCCTGCCAGGTAAAACCGCGGCCGTCCTTTGCCTTGCCGTATTTGGTGTCGCCGATAAGCGGATGACCCATGGCGGCAAATTGCGCGCGTATCTGGTGGGTGCGTCCGGTAAGAAGTTCCGCCTCGCAAAGGCTCATTCCGTTACGGGAAGATAGAACGCGGTATTTGGTTTTGGCGGTTTTTGCGCCGGGCTTTGGTTCGTTAAGAGCCTCGACGGTGTTGGTTTTTTCATTTTTGAAAAGGAAATGTTCCAGAAGGCCGCTTTGCTTTTTCGGAGCGCCTTTTACCACGCAGAGATATTTTTTCTCGAGCTCGCGATCCTTGATTTTATCGTTGAGGACGCGAAGAGTGGCGGCGTTTTTTGCGGCGATGACGATTCCGCAGGTGTTGCGGTCGATTCGGTTGCAAAGAGCGGGAACAAAGGAATTTTCCTTTTTCGGGTCATATTCGCCGTTTTTATAAAGGTAATGCTGGATTCGGGCGATGAGAGTATCGGCGCACCACTGGTCACCTTCGTGAACAAGAAGTCCCGCGGGTTTGTTGACCAGAATGATGTTTTCGTCCTCGTAAACGACGTCAACAGAAGAAGGCGCAAGCATGAATTCGGGGCGTTTTTCTTCCGCTTCGAAAAATTCGTCGGAAACGTAGCACTGGACCAGATCGCCGACGGAAAGGCGGGTGGAAATTTCGCAGCGTTTTCCGTTGAGTTTGATGCGTTTGAGTCTTATGTATTTATAGAGCAGGGAAGAAGGCAGTTTTGGAATTGCCTTTGTGATGAATTTATCCATGCGCTGGCCTGCATCGTTTTTTGAAATAGTGAATTCTTTCATTGAAATACCTCATCGGAATGATATAGATAAAGTATAATATCTTCCGGTCAATTAATCAAGAGAAAAAGGAGCGACGGATATGCCTTCCGAACACGACGGACACAGAGTCCGGCTTAAACACCGATTTTTGAAAACCGGTCTTGACGATTTTGAACCGCATAACGTTCTTGAACTTTTGCTTTTTTACAGCGTTCCGCGAAAGGATACGAATCCGCTTGCTCACAGGCTTATCGACCGCTTCGGAAGTATTTCGAATGTTTTTGATGCTAAACCCGAGGACCTTATGAAGGTGGAGGGGATTACCGAAAACACCGCGGCGCTTCTTACTATGATACCCCAGCTTTCGAGAAGATATCTTGAAGAAAAAGCGGATGCGCTCAACGCCATATCCGGATTTGAGGATATCGGAGCTTACGTCCTTCCGAAATTCGTTGGAAGAACTGTCGAGACCGTCATGCTGATTTCGCTTGACAACAAAAACAAGATAGTTGCCTGCAACATTGTTGCGGAAGGGGAAAACAACAACGCGACCGTTTCAAAACGAAAGATAATGGAAGAGGCAATAAAGGTCAACGCGACCAAAGTTGTTCTTGCGCACAACCACCCCATGGGTTTTGCGGTGCCTTCGCCGGAAGATGTTTATATGACTGAGGAAATTTACGGTTTTCTTAAATCGGTGGGCATTGAACTTATCGACCATATCGTTATTGCGGAGGACGATTTTGTTTCAATGGCGGCGAGCGGAATTTTCTTTGGCAAAAAATAAAAAAATTTTAAAAAAACTTTATAAAAACATTTGCATTTTACGCCCGGCTGTGATAGAATTCTAATGTTATGATTTTATGCGAAAAATTGCCAAAAAACGGCTAAAACCGCTTGACAAAAGCATATTATCAAGATATAATAAATTCCGTGGCGTCGCGAGGGATTACTATGATTATTGATATTAAAGAATTGTTCGATGCGCCAGGCACAGAGATTCCGCTTTCCGCTGAAGTTGATCTTTCGGAAGTGGATATTTGGGGACAGAAGATTTTCCGTTCCCCTGTGCGGATAAGCGGCGTTTTCAAAAACCGCTCCGGCTTAGTCACATTGAAGTACAGGGCTACCGCTGTGCTTGAATATGACTGTGACAGATGCGGCAAGGAAACATCCAAAGAAGAGGAATATGAATTTGAACACTGGCTTGCCAGAGAGCTTGAATCCGGTGATGAAAATGACGACTATATCCTTGTGCCGACGGGCATGATCGATATGGACGAGCTTATCATGACCGATGTAACGCTCGAAATTCCGTTCCAGCTTCTTTGCCGCGAAGACTGCAAAGGGCTCTGTCCCATGTGCGGATCGGATTTAAACGTAAAGACCTGCGATTGTAATCAAAAGCAGATCGACCCCCGCCTTGAAAAATTAAAAATGCTGCTCGACAGCTAAGAACTAATTCTGTTAAGGAGGTGCTCATCATGGCGGTACCGAAGAGAAAGGTTTCTAAAGCAAGAAAAAATACAAGACGTTCCAGTGTTTGGAAGCTCTCTGCCCCGGCATTCTGCAAATGCCCCCAGTGCGGCGAACTTAAAACTCCCCACGTAGTATGCCAGAATTGCGGTTACTACAAAGGTAGAGAAGTCGTCAAAGTCGAAGAAGCATAATCTTTGCAAAACAGGAGAGGGTCGAAAGATCCTCTCTTTTTTGTTGCTTCAATATGCCTTTGCCGTGTGGTGCGGCGAAGGGATTTTTATAAAGAGGTGATATCATGTCCGATATTCTTTTCAGAAAAGACGGCTTTGTTTTTTCTTATCGCGTTGCGGGAATTGCGGTGCAAAACGGAAAAGTGCTTTTGCAAAAACCGACCAACGAGGATTTCTATGCTTTTCCCGGCGGCCACGTTGAATTCGGCGAGACCAACGAGGAAACTCTTATCCGCGAATATAAAGAAGAAATCGGTGCGGATATCACAGTGGGAGACCTTAAATGGGTTGCGGAAGCTTTCTTCCCCTGGGGAGAGAACTTATGCCACCAGATTTGCCTTTATTACGCCATAGAAATAACCGATGAGGATATTCCGAAAGACGGAATGTTTATGGCAAAAGAACATATCGAGGGAAGAAATTTTGACCTTGAATTTCACTGGTTGCCCATAGAAAAGACCGGTGATATCGAAATTTATCCCGAAAAGGCAAAAGAACTTCTTTTGCAAATGGACGAAGGCGTAAAACACTTCGTTTATAAAGAATGATTTTTATTTTAACAATAAAAACTATGGAAAATCACAGTTTAATTTGTTATAATATAATGTAAACTTTTTATTCCGAAAGGAGGGCGAAACTTGTCCGTTGTCATTTCATCTGTTGAAAAAAACAGTCCGGCGGAAAAAGCGGGAATCGTTCAGGGAGAAAGCCTTGTTTCAATAAACGGAAACGCGATAAAGGACGTTCTTGATTACCGTTTTTATATGACCGACAGAAAGCTTGATATCGAAATTGAAAAGGACGGCGAAAAACGTACCGTTTCTGTTTCAAAAGAGGAATATCAGGACCTCGGACTTGATTTTGAGACCTATCTGATGGATAAGGAGCATTGCTGCAAAAACAAATGCATCTTCTGCTTTATCGACCAGATGCCGCCCAATATGAGAGAAACTCTTTATTTTAAAGACGACGACTCCCGCCTGGGCTTCCTTTTCGGAAACTATGTTACTCTTACGAACCTTAACGAAGAGGACATCGACCGCATCATCAAGATGCGACTTTCACCCATCAACGTTTCCATTCATACAATGAATCCGAAACTCAGGGTGGAAATGATGAAGAACCCCCACGCTGCGGATTCTCTTGAGTATGTAAAGAAGATGGCAGAAGCTGGGATAACCCTTCATCTTCAGTTCGTTCTCTGTCCCGGAATAAACGATGGGGAAGAGCTGTGTTACAGCTTCCGCGAGGTTGAAAAACTCGGACCTGCGGTTGAAAGTGCGGTCTGCGTTCCGGTGGGACTTACCAAATGCAGACAGAACCTTCCCAAGCTTACGCCTTTTGACAAAGAGGGTTCGCTTGAAGTTATCAAAATCGTTGATGAATTCCGCGCGGAATGTATGGAAAAATACGGCGAACCGGTTTTCTATGCGGCGGATGAATTTTTTATCAAGGCGGAACTTCCGTTCCCGGAATATGAGTATTACGGCGATTTTACCCAGCTTGAGGACGGAGTAGGCCTTTGCGCCCTTCTTAAACACGATTTTTACGAGGCATTGGAATATTTCCCCGAAGGGGAATATGACCGCCACGTGACCATTCCCACCGGCAAAGCGGCGTTTTCCACCATTAAGGAACTTGCAGATGCCGCAGAGAGCCGTTATAAAGGCCTTAAAATCGACGTTCTTCCCATGGAAAACGAATTCTTCGGTGAACTTATAACTGTCACCGGGCTGCTTACAGGCGGCGATATCGCAAAGCAGCTTAAAGAAAGGGAAAACGGCGATGCGGTGCTCATTTGTGAATACACTTTGAGATATGAGCACGATAAATTTATCGACGACACCACACCAGAATGGGTTGAGCACGAACTCGGCGTTCCGGTGCTCATGGTGCCGAACGACGGATATAAGCTTCTTTGCGCAATGCTTGGCGAAGAGGCGGACGATGAATGTGACGTAATTTACGGATAAATTCCGTTTGGAGGATATAAACATGGCAAAACCGATTATTGCGATCGTGGGTCGACCCAACGTTGGTAAATCCACTCTTTTCAATAAACTTACCGGCAAGCGCCTTGCAATAGTTGAGGATACCCCCGGTGTTACCAGGGACAGGATCTATTGCGAGTGCGAATGGCTCAACCATACCGTAATGCTGGTGGATACCGGCGGTATCGAGCCCAAGACCGATGACAACATTCTTTCCAAAATGAGAGCACAGGCAAACATCGCCATTGAAAGCGCTGACGTTATCATTCTCGTCACCGACCTTCATTCCGGCGTTACCGCAAACGACGCGGATATTGCTTCCATGCTTCTTAAAAGCGGAAAGCCCGTCGTACTTTGTGTAAACAAATGCGACAGAATAGGCGAGCCCCCGGCAGAATTCTATGAATTCTATAACCTCGGACTCGGCGATCCTTTCCCGGTTTCTTCCGTTCACGGCAACGGAACCGGTGACCTTCTTGACGAATGTTTCAAAAATATCGATTTCGACAAAGAAGACGATTACGATGATGATACAATCAAAGTAGCCATTATCGGAAAACCGAACGTCGGCAAGAGCAGCCTTGTCAACAAAGTTGCAGGCGAAGAAAGAGTTATCGTTGCGGACATGGCGGGAACCACCCGTGACGCGACCGACACCGAAGTTGAAAACGAGTTCGGAAAATTCGTTCTTATCGATACCGCAGGTATCCGCCGCAAAAGCAGAGTTGATGACAATGTTGAAAAATACAGCGTTCTTCGTTCCTATATGGCAGTGGACCGCAGCGACGTTTGCGTTATTATGATCGATGCAACCGAAGGCTTTACCGAACAGGACAGCAAGGTTGCCGGCTATGCACATGAACAGGGCAAAGCCTGCGTTATTGCTATCAACAAATGGGACGCTGTTGAAAAAGAAACCAACACCATGAGCGAGTTCACCAAGAAACTCCAGACGGATTTCAGCTTTATGTCCTATGCTCCGTTCGTTTTTATTTCTGCAAAGACCGGCCAGAGGGTCAATAAACTCTTTGAACTTATTGTTTCCACCCACCAGCAGAACAGCAGAAGAATTTCCACCGGCATGCTCAACGATATGCTTGCTTATGCTACCGCAAAAGTTCAGCCGCCGTCCGATAAGGGTAAACGCCTCAAGATTTATTACATGACCCAGGCTTCCACCAACCCGCCCACTTTTGTAACTTTCTGCAACCGTTCCGATCTCTTCCATTTTTCTTACCAGCGTTATCTTGAAAACCAGATAAGAGAAACTTTCGGACTTACCGGAACCCCCATCAAGATGGTCATTCGTGAGCGCGGAAACGACAGAGGCTGATTCTTTTTCCTTCGGAGGATAATATGAACGAGTTTTATACTGTTCTTTTGGCCTGCGGCGCCGTTGCGGTAATTTCTTACCTCATCGGAAGCTTTAATATGGCGATTCTTATTTCAAAATTCCATAAAGCAAAGGATATCCGCGATTTTGGAAGCGGAAACGCCGGAATGACTAATATGCTCCGCACCTTTGGAAGAAGAGCTGCTACCTGGACTTTTATCGGCGACTTTTTAAAGGGCGCTTTGGTGGTGTTCATTGCAAGATACATCTGCAACGAATACGGGATCGGTTTCGACGTTGCATACGTTGCATCGATTTTTGTTATCATCGGACATATCTATCCGCTTTATTTTAAATTTAAAGGCGGAAAGGGAATTGCGACCGCTTTGGGTGCAATGTTCGTTCTTAACTGGATCGCTTTTATGACCATTGCCGTCGGAATCATTCCCATGGTGTTCATAATCAAAATCGTTTCTGCGGTCTGCCTTTGCGGAACCTGCCTTTATCCGGTACTTAACTTTGTTGTGCTTTGGCTTCAGGGCAAAAACATGATGACCGAAGTAATTCCTTATACGGTTCTTGCGACAATCATGGCGCTTACGATTTTTTATGCCCACAGGGAAAACATCGTAAGGCTCAGAAACGGCACTGAACCTTCTTTCGGGAGTAAGAAAAAATGATCAAAGAAAAATTTCCGAAATTTGAGAAAATCGAATTTTCAAAGAAAACGAAAAGGATCACCATCACCGCGGTGATAACTTTTCTTGTGTTCATATTTTTCATATGGCTCGGGATCGGAATGTATGTTTCCGTTCCGGCTGAAAACAGGGGAGAACTTTGGCCGATGTTTGGAATGTACGGAGTTTTTCCGGCTATCATTTTCGTTCTTGGAGCGAAAAGAGTTCATTCCATCGTAAGCGGAGAAGACCCGGACGATGAAGACGACGAAGAAGAAACGAAAGATGAAGAGTAAAAAAACGGCGCATAAAGCGCCGTTTTTCTTTTTATAAAAGCAAAAAAACAAGCGGTCGTTTCCGACCGCTTGTTTTTTGTTAACATGTTAAAATATGGTGTTCGAACACTGAAAATACCCCGGAAGAGCCTCCCGGGGAAAAGAAGCTACTTAATCTCGATAAATCAGATAGCGCGGGTAACTTTACCGGAACGCAGGCAACGAGTGCATGCATATACGTGGCAAGGTTTGCCATCAACAAGAGCTTTTACGCGACGAACGTTAGCTTTCCAGGTTCTGTTGGAACGTCTGTGGGAGTGGGATACTTTGATACCAAAGCTAACACCTTTTCCGCAGAAATCACATTTGGCCATAGTGGCACCTCCTTTGTTCTTTCAGAAAGTCAACGTTCGTATTATATCAAACATTCACGAAAAAAGCAAGTATTTATAAGCAATTTTTCCAAATTATTTGATATTTTTTGATTTTCAACGGCTATTTATTTTCGATTTACAAAAAATTTACGGCTCTTTAATAAAAACCGACCTTTTTCGCCCTTGTAATAAAGGGGATTTTCTTATATAATATATTATAAGTAACTATGTTTATTTCTAAGGAGAAAAAGAATGCCTTCTATTCTTTCCGGCGGGATCCAATCCGCCATTTACCTTTTGGTCATAAGACTTATTGTTGCGCTTATCGCGCTTCCGATACATGAATGTGCCCACGGCTATGCGGCTTACAGAATGGGCGATCACACTGCCGAAAGGCAGGGAAGACTTACCCTCAATCCGCTGGCGCATTTTGATCCTATCGGAACCATTGCGATAATCCTTTTCGGTTTCGGCTGGGCAAAACCCGTTCCGATAAATCCGATAAACTTTGAAAACCCGAAAAAAGGAATGATGCTTTCTTCGCTTGCGGGCCCAATGTCTAACATCGGACTTGCCTTCATTTCCATGGTGCTTTATAAATTTTCGATCATTCCGAGCTATATGGGAATGGAAGGGGCTTTTCTTTCCACCGTCCAGACTTTTTTGCTTTATATGATAAGCATCAACATCACCCTCGGAGTTTTCAACCTTATTCCGATTCCGCCTCTTGACGGTTCAAGGATCGCAACCTATTTTCTTCCGCAGCACATTTATTTTAAAATCATGCAATATGAAAACATAATTTTCATCGGTCTTATGATTGCGCTTTGGTTCGGAGTTCTTGACGGACCCATCAGTTTTGTAAGCAGCACTGTGACCGGTATTCTTGATTTTGTAACAAGACCAATCGACTGGCTTACGCTGTTTTTTCTTTAAGTAATTTTTGAGTATTTGGGGATAGAATTTTGAGTGAAAAACTGAATTATAAGCTGGATGCTTTTGAAGGGCCGCTCGACCTTCTTCTTTTTCTCATCCAGAAGCACAAACTGAATATTTGTGATATCAATATCTCGGAACTTCTTGAACAGTACACCGAATCTATCAAAGACGTTGAAAACTTTGAGGATATGGAGGGCGCTGCGGAGTTTCTTGAAATGGCGGCAAGGCTTGTTTATATCAAGACCGCAATGCTTCTTCCCCGTTATGACGACGAGGGAGAAAAACTCCGTCAGGAACTTCAGGGAGAACTTATTGAATACCAGACCTGCAAAAAAGTTGCGGAATATCTTCGCGAAAGATTTTGCGGAAACAGTATTTTTTCAAGAAAACCCGTTCCCGTTGAGGTGGACAACACCTATACGAGGGTACATCCTTCCGAGGATATCTTAAAAGCTTACCTTTCCGCATTGGGAAGAAAACAGCGCAAGCTTCCGCCGCCTGTAGAGGCTTTCAGCGGCGTTGTACATAAAAAGCTGATATCGGTGCCGTCCAGGGCGATAATCCTTCTCAAGCGCCTTTACAGACGCACCAAACTTAAATGGAACGAGCTTTTTGCCGGTTCCGAAAGAAGCGAAAGCGTCGCAATGTTCCTTGCTGTTCTTGAACTTGTAAAGAATGGAAGAATAAGCGTCAGCGACGACAACAAAACGGTTGAACTCAACCGCGATTCCAAAAGAAAAACAATGAAAGAGGGTGACGAAACTGCAGCTGGAACAGTATGAAAAAATTGCCGAAGCAATCCTTTTTGCCGGCGGAGAACCCGTTGACCAGAAAGTTGTGGCCGAAGCAATGGAACTTGACGAAGATGCCGCAGTGGCGGTTCTTGAAAGTCTTAAAACCAAATATGAAAAATTCGAAGGTTCTATCGAAGTAAGGCGCCTTGAGACCCAGTGGCAGCTTTGCACCAAAGCTGAATATGAATCCTATATCCGCGGGGCTTTTGAAATAAAGCGCAACGCGCCGCTTTCTCAGGCGGCTCTTGAGGTGCTTGCGATAATCGCATATAACCAGCCGGTAACAAGAGCTTTTGCGGAACAGGTCCGCGGAGTCGATTCTTCCGGCGTTATTTCCACCCTTGTGGAAAAAGGACTTATTGAAGAGGCGGGAAGACTTGACCTTCCCGGAAAGCCCATTGCTTACCGCACCACTCCTTTGTTCCTTCGTTCCTTTGGGCTTGAATCTCTTGAAGATATGCCACCCATTGCGGATGAAGCCGAAACCGAAGAAAAAGAGCAGAGCGCTGAACTTGAGGATCAGCAGTCTCTTTTTGACGAAGAGCCTTGATAATTTAGAAGGCTGAAAAAGGAGGTGGCGGCATGACGGGATGGCTGATATTTTTAGGAGTGATCCTTTTTATCCTCGGCGTTCTGATGATACCCGTACATGCCGAAGGTTATTATAAAGAGGAGTTTTCTCTAAAGATAAGATGCCTTTTCTTCCTTAAATTCACAATTCTTCCGGCAAAGGAAAAAGAAAAGAAGAAGGAAGAAAAACCAAAAGAAAAGAAAACCGCCGAAGAAAAACCGGCGGAGAAAAAAGAAAAGCGCAAGATGACCGTTGAAGAAATTGTGGATATGACAGTCCACGTTGTTGAAAAATACGGTCCGGGCGCAAAGATGATACTTCGGAACATAAGATTCCACAGATTGGAATTTTATTGGAAAGTGGGCGCGGAAGATGCCGCGGCCTGCGGAATAAAATACGGAAGAGCCTGCGCCTGGATTTCCGGCGTGCTTGGATTTTTCAGAAACCTTATGAGGATTGAAAAAACTAAGCTTAAGGTTTTTCCGGATTTTATCTGTGAAGAGGACGAAAGATACGGTGGGTTCGATCTGGAACTCAACCCGCTTATCGTTATAATCGGCGCTTTGAGAATGGCTGCCGCGTTCCTTGGCGACCTTATCAAAAGCGCAAAAGAAAAACCGAAAAACAACGCTGTTAAGCATAAGATAAAGGCAAAGGAGAGTGCTTGAAAATGAGCGAAAAAAATCTTGAAGGTATGATAAATATCTCCCTTGAAAAAGTAAAGGGAATGGTCGATTCCAACTCCATTATAGGAGCTCCCATCACCACCCCCGACGGCACCACCATTATTCCCGTTTCCAAAGTAAGCGTGGGATTTGGCTGCGGCGGAAGCGATTTTCCTTCCGCAAGCCCCAAGGATATGTTCGGAGGCGGCACCGGCGGCGGCGTTACCATTCAGCCGGTGGCTTTTCTTGTGCTTAAAGGCGAAAGCGTCCGCATGATCCAGATTGCGGACAAAAACAACGTTGTTGAACGCGTTGCAAACATGGTTCCGGACGCTATCGACACCATTTCCGGATTCATCAACAAGAAAAAATCCGGCGAAAACGTAACCGTTGAAACCGGCGTTATCGAAAAAGTTGAAGAAACTGCCGAAACTCCCGCAGCGGAATAATTCATAAAACAAAAGCACCCCGCATAGATTTTTGCGGGGTGATGGCTTTTTGAAAAGAATTGCGGCTTTATTTTTTGTGGTGCTCACGGTTTTTGCTTTGAGCACCGGTGCTTTTGCAGCATCGAAAAGCGCCGTGCTCATCGATAAAAACAGCGGCAGGGTGCTTTTTGAACTGAATAAAGACAAAACTCTTCCCATGGCAAGCACCACAAAGATAATGACGGCGCTCATCACCCTTGAGGAAGAGGAAATTGATGAATATTTTACCGTTGATGAAAAGGCCGTCATGGTGGAAGGCTCTTCTATGGGTCTTAAAAAAGGAGACAAAGCAACTCTTAGGATTCTTGCAGAGGGAATGCTTCTTTCCTCGGGAAACGATGCGGCAAATGCCGCCGCGGTAAAAATTTCAGGCTCGACGAAGGCTTTTGTGAAGCTTATGAACGAAAGGGCAAAAGAGATGGGTTTGGAAAGCACCTCTTTTGAAACGCCGTCGGGTCTTGACGGTGAAAAACATTTTTCCACCGCCTATGATATGGCAATACTTGCAAAAAACGCTTTGGAAAACCCGGATTTTGCCGCGATTTGCGGCGAAAAAAGCATTTTTGCAGAGTACGGTGACCCTCCGTACCGAAGAAAATTAACCAACCACAACAAGCTTTTGGGCACATTTGAGGGTGCCACAGGAGTAAAGACGGGTTTTACAAAAAAAGCCGGAAGATGCCTTGTTTCGTCTGCAGAAAGAAACAGCGTAAGCCTTATCTGTGTGACGCTTGGATGTTCCGACGACTGGAATTATCACCGCAGTATTTATGAGGAATATTTCGGAAAGCTGAAAGCGAAGGAGCTTTCGGAAAAAGTTCCGGAAGTAAAAATAAGCGTCTGCGGAGGAGAAGAATCCGAAGTGGGAGCAAAACCCGTTTCGGTGAACGCGGCATTTTTTGACGGCGAAGAAGAGCGGATAAAGACGGAAATTTCGGTTTTTCCGTTCGTTTTTGCGCCGGTGGAAAAAGGCGAGGTGCTTGGAAAAGCGATTTTTTATCTTGATGGGGAAAAAATTGCAGAAACGCCCCTTGCTGCGGAAAAATCAGTTTATACACCGCCTGAAAAGGACGGTTTTTGGAATAGAATAAAAGAGATTTTTTGACATTTTGAGGAGAATCAGATGAAGGATACAAGAATACAGAAAGCGATTTCCGATGCGGGTTACACTTCCAGAAGAAAAGCGGAAGAACTTATTGCCGCCGGAAAAGTTAAAGTTAACGGACATCCGGCGGAAATCGGAATGAAAGTTGACGTAAGAAAAGACATAATCACCATCAACGGAGAAGAAATAAGAACCGGAGTTGGCGAAAAACTTTGGTATGTTGCGCTCAACAAACCCCGTGGTTTTGTTACCACCACTTCCGACGAAAAAGGAAGAAAGACCGTAATGGATCTTGTTACCGACATTCCCGCAAGGATCTATCCTATCGGACGCCTTGACCGTAACAGCGAAGGCCTTATCCTTCTTACCAACGACGGCGCTTTTGCAAACATGATCATGCATCCCAGCGGTAATATCCAGAAGACCTATCGTGTAACTGTTCGCGAAACCGGAATTGAGGACAAACTTATCAAACTTTCCGAAGGAATCACCATTGATTCCGGATTTGTCCGCCCAGTAGCTCTTACCGTTCTTGAAGAAAACGAAGAGCGCACCGTTCTTCAGTTTACCATTGCCGAAGGCAAAAACCGCGAAATAAGAAAAATGTGCGAAGCGGTAGGCCTTACCGTTGTGCGCCTTAAAAGGACCTCTATCGGCGTTGTAAGGCTCGGAATGCTTCAGCAGGGAAAATGGCGCGAGCTTACAAAAGAGGAACTTACCGGACTTCACAACCTTTCCAGAAAAGGCGTTTCCGGCGAACAAACTCCTAAAAAGAATTCCGGCAGAAAACCTTTTGAAAAGCATGCAGGCGCAAAACCCGCGGCAAACAAACCTGCAAAACCCACTATGAAATTCGCAAGAAGACCTTGATAAGAAAAACGAAGTTTGCTACGAGCGGACCGGCGACGACGTTAAAACCATTTATTATTAAAAAACCTCCCGAATTTCGGGAGGTTTTTTGCAACAAAAAAAGTCCCGGACAGATTGTCCGGGACTTTCGTGAAATTTTCAGAAATCAGAAATAAATGGTGAATGCATAAACTGCGAGGGTAATTACAAAGAATACGACAGCAAGGATTTTGGTGAAGCGAACAAGTTTTGCGTTGTTGCTTTTTGCTTCTGCTGCTGCAGCGGAAGAGCTTTTGCCGCCGAGAGCGGAAAGACCGTCCTGTTTGCTGCTGCTCTGGAAAAGAACAGTAATGGTTACGAGAACGCAGGTTATGATAAGAAGAATACTTCCGATAATTTCAATAACAGTCATGATAAACCTCCAAAAATAACACGATAGCTATAATATAATACCACAGCTAGTAATCTTTTGCAAGAGTTTTTTTGGTATTTATGCAAAAAAATGACTGTTTTTACGGGGTATTATAAACGTTGTGCGGGTAATAATATTATCAGCCTGTTCGCTTTCAAAAAAATGCGTTTGCTTTTTTAAAATTTTGCAAAAAAAACGAAGACGAACGGCTTTTTATTGAGGATGCCTTTTTTTCTGTGAAGCGGCATCCTCATTTTTTTTATTCATCAGATGAAGTCGGGGATATCTTCGGTATCCTCAAATTCAACAAATCTGTCCTCATAGGTTCCGTCAAGCATTTTTGCGATTTTGTCGCGGCGGGGGAACATTACCTCAAAAGCGGCAAAAGCTGCAAATACTGCGATGAAGGGTGCAAGATATCTGAGGGCTTTGTTGGCGGAAACTCCGAAAAGAATTCCAAGGAGAAGAACGAGAAGATAGCACCAGAAGTAATCTTTGTATTCAAAGTCCTCGGCGATATCTCTTGCTCTGTCGAACCATTTTCTGCAGAATGCGTACATAATCAAGTCTCCTTTCGGTATTGGAAAAAATTATAAACTGATTTGTTCAAAAAGGTCGCCGTCTTTTGGAATGGCGCCTGCAGCGGGAAGATTTCTTGTTCTGAAGCGGTGGGCGTTTTCGAGCATTCCATCTTCAAAAGGTTTTGCTGCGGAAACGGTCGCGTTCTTTTTAAGGGTCATTACAGCGACGCCCTGGGTATCGCGGGCCGCCTTTGAAGGAACGGCACCGGAATGAACAAGGAGAAGTCTTCCACCGGAAGAGGAGAGAAGGAATTCTTTATCCTCTTCAATGTTATAGCAGGCAACAAGAGGAGATTTGTCGGAATAGGCACCGATAAGCTTCTTGCGCCTTGTTTTTGTTTCATAGGAGGAAAGCGGGACTTTTGCCGCTTTTCCGTTCTCATAAAAGAATACCATAAAACCGGTATACTTTTCAACCACTGCCATGAAAATTGCGCTTTCGCCTTCGTCAAAACCAAGTTTTGAGGGGATATAATCGCCCATTACGCTGGTTTTCGTATCATCAAAGTCACAGGCTCTTGCTTTATAGACCTGGCATTTATTGCTGAAGAACAAAAGCTCGACGTTGTTATGGCTTTCGGTGGTGAAGATGATCTCGTCGCCCTCTTTAAGCTTATGGTCGCCGGACATTCGAAGGGACTGGGGAGTTATCTTTTTAAAGTAGCCTTCTCTTGTAAAGAAAAGGTTTACGGGATAATCGGGAACTTCCTCATCGACGGTTTCTTCCTTGGTTTCACTGATGTATATGATTTCGCTTCGTCTGGGCTGGTCATATTTTTTGATGACGTCTTTAAGGTCGTCGATGATAAGGTTGTCGATCTTTTTGGGATCATTGAGGATTATCTCCATTTCGGCGATATCTTTTTTGAGGTCGTTTATATCCGCGGTGCGCTTGAGGATATATTCGCGGTTGAGGTGGCGGAGTTTTATTTCCGCAACGTATTCAGCCTGGACCTGGTCGATGCCGAAGCCGATCATGAGGTTGGGAACAACTTCGGTTTCGCTTTCGGTCTCGCGGATTATTTTGATAGCCTTGTCGATATCGAGAAGGATTTTCTGAAGACCTTTGAGAAGGTGGAGTTTGTCCTTTTTGCCTTTAAGGTCGAAATAGATTCTTCTTCTTACACATTCGTGGCGGAAGGCCACCCATTCGTTGATTATCAGGCGAACGCCGAGGACCATCGGAGAGCCGCCGATAAGAACGTTGAAGTTTGCGGAAAAGCTGTCCTCAAGCGGTGTGGTGCGATAAAGCTTTTGCATAAGAGCATCGGGATCAACGCCGCGTTTGAGGTCGATGGCGATTTTAAGACCGGAAAGGTCGGTCTCGTCGCGGATATCGGAAATTTCGGTTATCTTTCTCGCTTTTACAAGTTCGAGTATCTTATCAATGATAGCTTCGACGCAGGTGGTGGCGGGAATTTCGATGACCTCTATGCATTTGCTTTTTTCGTCATAACGGTATTTTGCGCGTACGCGGATGCTTCCGCGGCCGGTCTCATAGATTTTTGAAAATTCGTCCTTGTTGTAAATTATAAGGCCACCGCCGGCAAAATCCGGTGCCGGAAGAGTTGAAAGGATATCGTGGTCCGGGTTTTTGATAAGCTTTATGGTGGTGTCACAGATTTCAGAAAGTCTGAAAGGACAGATCTGGGAAGCCATACCTACCGCGATACCCACGTTGTAGTTAATAAGGATGGAAGGGAAGGTGACAGGAAAGAGCGAAGGCTCTTTCATGGTGTTATCATAGTTGTCGACAAAATCGACGGTGTCTTTATCGATATCACGGAAAAGTTCCGCAGCGATTTTATCAAGTTTTGCTTCGGTATAACGGGAAGCGGCGCAAACCATGTTTCTGGAATATGCCTTACCGAAGTTACCTTTGCTGTCGACCCAGGGGTGAAGAAGTGAACCGTTGCCCCTTGCCATACGGACCATGGTATCATAGATAGCCTGGTCGCCATGGGGGTTGAGCTTCATAGTCTGGCCGACGATGTTTGCGGATTTTGTTTTTGCGCCGGTGAGAAGGCCCATTTTATACATTGTATAAAGGAGCTTTCTGTGGCTGGGTTTAAAACCGTCGATTTCGGGAATGGCACGGCTTACGATAACGCTCATTGCATAGGGCATATAGTTCTTTTCAAGAACGTCCACTATGGGCTGGTCAACTATTACGCCGGCGTTTTCAAAGTTTGCCTTCTGTTCGGTTTTGGGTTGCTGTTTTTCTATTTTCTTCTTAGCCATTTTTTCCCTTTCCGGTAATCATTTATGATACTTTCCGCCGGTGGATATCTGGAAGGCGCGGTAAATCTGTTCCAGAATGAGCACGCGGGAAATCTGGTGGGTAAAAGTCATTCGCGAAAGCGAAAGTTTTAGCTTCGCTCGCTTTTTTATTTCGTCCGAAAGTCCGTAGGAACCGCCGATGACGAAACAAAGTTCGCTGGCACTTTCGTCGGACATAAGGTTTTCGAGCTTTTGAGAAAAACCTTCGGAGGAAAGCATTTCGCCTTCGATACACATTGCGGCAATGACCGCGTTTTGCGGTATCTTTGAGGCGATAGCCGCGCCTTCCGCTTCGATGCATTTTGCGATTTCGGAAGGGGAGGGATTATCCGGAAGTTTATATTCGTTAAGCTCGGTTATTTTTAATTTGCAATAGGCGGAAAGGCGCTTTTCATATTCGGCGGCGGCTTCGCGCAGATATTTTTCTTTGAGATTTCCGACGCAGATGATGTTTATTGTGCGCATTTTTTCTCCTTAAAGCAAAATATTTTCTGAAAGTTCGCTTCTCGGCGCGGCAAAGATAATGTAATCGGTGCCGCGGCGAAGACCGGACATCGAAAGTTCGGCAACACAGGTCTGGACGGCGACGTCCGGGGTGTTGTTTTCTTTGCTGATGTGTCCGAGAACGATATGAACAGTGCCGCTTCTCACAAGTTCGGGAAGAAAGGCGGCGCAATCGGTGTTTGAAAGGTGTCCCGAAGGACCTTTTATACGTCTTTTTAAAGAATAGGGATACGGTCCGAAATCGAGCATTCCGTTATCGTAGTTTGCTTCGATGAGCACCGCTTCGCTTTTTAAAAGGTGCTCACGGGCGTCGTCGGTAAGGTACCCGGTGTCGGTACAGATGCTTATGCGGTGCTCGTCGGGGGTGATGACGGAATAACCGAGGCTTCCGACGCTGTCGTGGGAAGTTCTGAACGGTTTTACAAGCATTTTTCCGATAAGCTGTCCGTGCTCATCGATTTCGTTGAGCACGGCATTGAACGGAACAAGTCCGTTCGACGAAAGATATCTGAGCACCGGTGCGGAAGCATAGACAGGAACGCTGTGGTGGCTCAGAAAAACGGAAAGTCCGCGAACGTGGTCGATGTGTTCGTGGGTGATAAGGATACCCGAAAGGGAATCCGGGTCGATGCCGCGGTTTTTAAGCGCGGAGGTTATTCCGCGGCAGCTTATGCCGCAGTCTATGAGGATACCCTCACCCGAAGCACCCACAAAACTTGAGTTTCCGGAACTTCCGCTGGCGATGGTAAAAAATTTTGCCAAAATAAACCTCCGTAAAAACGAACAGGCGGAGCAAAAACCGCTCCGCCCTATAATAAATTTTATACTACGGAATAGACGGAAGAACCTTCGGGAACGGAAACGCGGTCAATGGTTGCGCCGAGTCCGCGAAGTTTATCAACAAGGTTGGTGTATCCGCGTTCGATATGGTGGATCTCTTCGATTTCGGTGGTGCCGGTGGCGGCAAGTCCCGCAATTACCATTGCGGCGCCGGCACGAAGGTCGGCTGCGCGAACGCTTGCGCCGGAAAGACCTTCGACGCCCTGAACAACGGCAACCTTTCCATCAACGGAAATGGAAGCGCCCATTCTGCAAAGTTCGGATATGTATTTGAAACGGTTGTCCCAAACGCCTTCGGTGACGATACTGGTGCCCTGGGCAAGAGCAAGAAGGGTGGTCATCTGGGGCTGCATATCGGTGGGAAAACCGGGATAGGGCATGGTCTTTACGTTGACATGTTCAAAATGGTCGACTTCACCGGAAACGCGTACCGCGTCGTCATATTCGATTACGGAGGCGCCGGTTTTAACAAGTTTTTCGGTAATGGCTTCAAGGTGTTTCGGAATAACGCCTCTGATAAGAACATTGCCTTTGGTTGCGGCGGCAGCCACCATATAAGTTCCGGCTTCGATCTGGTCGGGAATGATGGAATAGTTTGCGCCGTGAAGTTTTTCAACACCGTGGATCTTGATAACGTCGGTACCTGCGCCGCGGATATCTGCGCCAAGGGAGTTGAGGAAGTTTGCAAGGTCAACGATATGGGGTTCTTTTGCAACGTTTTCAAGAATGGTAAGACCCTTTGCTTTTACTGCTGCAAGCATTACGTTGATGGTTGCGCCGACGGAAACAACGTCAAAATAGATGTGGCTTCCAAGAAGGCCGTCGCTGCTGATAGAAACGCTTCCGTGGCCGATATTTACATCTGCGCCGAGAGCTTCGAAACCTTTGATATGCTGGTCGATGGGACGAACACCGAAGTCACAGCCGCCGGGAAGCGGAACGTTTGCTTCGTTGCATCTTCCGAGAAGTGCGCCGAGGAAATAATAGGAAGCGCGAAGCTGTCTTGCAAGGTCCTCGGGAACTTTATGGGAAGTGATGTTGCTGGTATCGATGAAAACGGAGGTACGGCTTACAACGCGTACGGTCGCGCCCATAAGAGAAAGCATATCATAAAGGGTGTAAACATCGCTGATATCAGGAATGTTTTCAAGAAGGCAAGGGCCGCCCGCAAGAATGGTTGCGGGAATTATTGCAACAGCGGCATTTTTTGCGCCGCTGACCTGGACCTCTCCGCGAAGAGGGGTGCCGCCTTTGATTACGAATTTATCCAATATTCTATCCCCTTAAAAGTGTATTTATCGTAACTAAAAAATTTAGATGGTTACAGTTATAATTATAATAACATATATATGACGAAAATGCAAATATGATTTGCGATCATTTGAAGTCGTATCGGAATTTTTTTGGATCCGGACAAGAATTTTAACAGAATTCTTGTTTTTATGAAATTAAAGAGTATAATTAATATGTAGTTTTTCGCGGTTTTTTAAACCGGAAAAGGAGGAATAAAATGAAAAAGTCAAGCAAAATTTTTGTTGTTATCCTTGCGCTTGCAATGCTGCTGTCGTTCAGCTCTGTCGGTGCTTTTGCGGCAACCGATGATGACGAATGGTACTATTATGAAATCGATATCACCAAGACCGTAGCCGCAGTTGGCGACAAACATCCAAAGCGTGACTTTAAATTTATTGTTTTAGGTTTGTCGTCGGGCAACCCGGATGACGAATTCAATGCAAAAATCACACTTGAAGAAAATGAAGTAAGCGCAACCCAGCCGCTGAATTTTTGTTCCGATAAAAAGTATGACTTTCTTATAATATTTGAAAGCAATATTAACGAGGAAGAGCCTTGGGATTATTCCAATGCAGAATACGTTGTGCCGATGAGAAAATATCAGAACGAGCAGAAACCCGGCCATGAAAACGTTCTTAAAATTGCCGAGAATGAATACTATCTTTTAAAGGATGACGACGGCACTCAGTATAACGATAATATTGAGAATTACAAGTTTGTTCCCAGCAGTAAAACCGCAGAATTCACCAATGCTTACGTAGCACCGACCGCATCCATTCCGGTAGTTATCGACGTTATGAGCTTCGGTAAAAACGCACCAGGAACCAAAACTTTCAAATTTGAAGTTTATACCGAGCCTTACGGTGCAGCATCAATTTCCATTGATGATATGGTCGGTGACGGAAATGTTAACGAACCCATTATCGCAGAAGCAACCGTTGAAGGTGAAGGCATTTTTGAAAGAGAACTTTTTGTTAGACTTCCCGAAGACATCAGAGACAACACGTTCTATGTCAGAATGGTCGACGAAGGCGACGAATATTGGGTTTACGACAAAATTGAGTACATGATGTACAGATATATTCCCCAAAACAGCCTCAGAGCCACTTACAG
>JAFUIS010000019.1 GCA_017468365.1 Oscillospiraceae bacterium
CAATAAAATCCACCTCCTTGATGATCAAAGATTATCACCGTTTTTTGTTTTTGTAAATCAACGCTTCGTAAACCGGGGCAAAAATCGCTTTTATTTGCCGCGGAAAGTTATTTCTATTGAAAAACCTTTCCGCATTATGATATACTTATATAGTTATACGGAAAGGAGGAATCGCCTTGCCTGCAATTCCTGAAAAGATACTCGCCATGGTTCAAAAACCCGCAAGATATTGCGGCGGAGAGCTCAACAGCATTGTAAAAAACAAGGACGAAGTTCTTGTAAGATTTGCTTTTTGCTTTCCGGACCTTTATGAAGTCGGCATGAGCCATCTCGGAATGAAAATTCTTTACAGCCTTCTCAACAAGGACCCCGAAGTCTGGTGCGAACGCGTTTTTGCTCCGGATATTGATATGGAAAAAATACTCCGCGAAAGGAAACTTCCGCTTTTTGCACTTGAAAGCCGCGATTCCGTAGGAGATTTCGATATTGTCGGTTTTACCCTTCAATATGAGCTTTCTTATACCGGAATCCTCAATATGCTCGACCTTGCGGGAATTCCCGTTCGCGCAGAGGACAGACACGAACTCAAAAATCTGGTAGTTGCCGGTGGCCCCTGTTCCTGCAACCCGGAACCCATTGCGGATTTTATCGATCTCTTTATGCCCGGCGAAGGCGAAGAGGTTCTTCCGGAAGTGGTCGAACTTTATAAAACCGCAAAAAAAGAGGGCTGGAGCAAAAAGCAGTACCTTGCCGAAGCAGCAAAAATTCCCGGTGTTTACGTTCCTTCGCTCATCGACGTTGTCTATAATGAAGACGGCACCGTAAAAGAGTTCGTTGCGAAAGAAACCGCAACTCTTCCCATAACAAAGCGCATTATCAAGGACCTCGACAGCGTTTATTATCCCGATAAATTCGTCGTTCCTTTTATTGATATCGTTCACGACAGAAGCCAGCTTGAACTTATGCGCGGATGCATCCGCGGCTGTCGTTTCTGCCAGGCAGGATTTATTTATCGCCCGGTAAGAGAAAAGCATTTTGACACCCTTTGCAAAGATGCTCACAACCTTTGCGACAGCACCGGTTATGAGGAACTTTCGCTCACTTCTCTCAGCACCAGTGACTACAGCGAACTCGAGCCCCTTCTTGACGACCTTCTTGAATGGACCCCTAAAGAACATGTCAACCTTGCGGTGCCTTCGCTTCGTGTTGATAACTTCAGTGAAAGCCTTCTTAAAAAGATAAGCAGGGTGCGCAAAAGCGGTCTTACCTTTGCTCCCGAAGCAGGTACCCAGCGCATGCGCGACGTTATTAACAAAAACGTCACCGAAGAAGAGATTATGAACACCTGCCTTACCGCATTCGAAGGCGGATATACCGCGGTTAAACTTTATTTTATGATCGGTCTTCCCACCGAAACCGACGACGACGTAAGGGGAATAGTAGAGACCGCACAGCGAGTTGTGAACCTTTTTTACAGCATGCCCAATAAACCCAAAGGCAAGGGCGTACAGGTAACCTGCAGCGTTGCAAGCTTTGTTCCGAAGCCTTTTACTCCTTTCCAGTTCGAACCTCAGGACAGCAGGGAAGAACTTCACAGAAAACAGGAAGTCATGCGCAGCGCTCTTCACAGCAGAAAGATAAATCTTGACTGGCACGATGCGGAAACTTCTTATCTCGAAGCGGTTCTTGCCCGCGGCGACAGAAAAATCGGCAAAGTAATCGAAACTGCATGGCGTAAAGGTTGCAACCTTGACAGTTGGGACGAACATTTCAAATTCGACGTCTGGATGGAATCTTTTGCGGAATGCGGCGTTGAACCTGAGTTTTATGCAAACCGCACCAGAAGCTATGACGAAGTAATGCCCTGGGATATCTTCGATTATGCGGTGACAAAAAAGTTCATCATAAACGAAAACAAAAAGGCGCATGAAAGCGTTACCACTCCCAACTGCCGCCTTAAATGTTCCGGCTGTGGAGCGAACTGCTTGAAGGGAGGTCCTTGCTTTGAATGATATGATAGATTTCATCGACGTAAGACTTTTCTATACCAAGACCGGCAGCGCCAAATATATTTCTCACCTTGACGTAATGCGTGCTTTCCAGCGCGCTCTTAAACGTTCCAAAATCGATTTCTGGTATACCGAGGGGTTCCATCCCCACCTTTATCTTACTTTTGCGCTTCCGCTTTCTCTCGGCTATGAAAGCGTTGCGGAATCCGTTGATTTCCGCCTTATTTCTCCAATGCCTTATGAAGAAATAGTCAGAAGGATCAACGCTGTTCTTCCGGTGGGGTTTAAAGCCATAGCCGCCGGAAAACCGAAAATGGACGCAAAAAAAATTCGCTTTGCGGATTATGATATCGCTTTTTCCGCAGAGGGAAAAGATGTTGAACAGCTTCTTGCGGACTGGTACAGATGTTTTGAAAACGAGACCGTGACCGTTATGAAAAAGACAAAAAGCGGTGAAAAAGAAATCAACCTCAAGCCTCATATCAAGCTTTCGAAGCTTGAATATAAAGAGGGAAGGTATCTTGTAAAAGCGCGTCTTGCTTCCGGCGTTGAACTCAACATTAACCCGGATCTTCTTTTCGAAGCTTTTAAAAATTACTGCGGATACCGCCCGGAAGATATTTCCGTTAAAAGAATGGCTGTATATAACGAAAAAATGGAAAAATTCCGCTGATTTTATAAAAATAATACTTGCAATTATATTTTGCTTGTGTTATTATAATAAGGCTGTTTAGTATGTCTAAACGGCGCTGTCGCATTCCCGGCGACATGAACGGCACAAAAATATGTCGGGCGGACAGTCCTCTGTCAATGGTGTCCATTGAGTATGAATGTCTGAAAAATAACAAGGAGGATATTTAAAATGGATGCACTTAAACTTATTTCCCAGGATTGCCTGAGAGCTGACAAACCCGAAGTTGCAGTCGGTGATACCGTTAAAGTATACTGCAAAATCAAAGAGGGAGACCACTACAGAACCCAGATTTTCGAAGGCGCAGTTATTGCTAAACAGCATGGCGGCATCTCCGAATCTTTCACCGTTCGTCGTGTAGCACACGGCTGCGGCATCGAGAGAGTTTTCCCGATCCACAGCCCCATGATCGAAAAAGTTGAACTTGTTCGTCATGGTCGTGTCAGAAGAGCTAAACTCTATTACCTTCGTGACAGAGTTGGTAAAGCTGCAAAGGTCAAACAAGTCCGCTAAGTTATTATTTGCGAAAAAACTCCCTTGTCTTACGGCAAGGGAGTCTTTTTTTTCTTTTAAAAATGTTGTATAATATATAATAGAGTATTAGGAACTATTTGAAAGGAGGAGATTTTGCCTTATGGAACAGGTAGATATCCAGTGGTTTCCCGGACATATGGCGAAAACCCGCCGCTTGATGAAAGCGAATCTTCCTCTTGTTGACGTTGTTGTCGAAATAACCGACGCAAGAGTACCTTTTTCCAGCCGAAACCCAGAGATGAAAAGCCTTGTGGGCGGAAAACCGAGAGTTGTGGTGCTCAACAAATGCGATATGGCAGATGAAGCCATAACTCAGGAATGGATTGAATATTATAAAGCAAAAGGAATCCGCGCTCTTGCAACCGATTGCCGCAGCGGAAGAGGACTCAATAAGCTTGCTCCCGTAGTACGCGAAGTTCTTAAAGCGGAGCTTGAAAAACGCGCAAGAAAAGGTATGGAAGGAAAACCTATCCGAATGATGATAGTCGGTATTCCGAACGTCGGAAAATCTTCCTTCATCAACCGCATTGCCGGAGGAAAACGCGCGAAAGTTGAAGACCGTCCCGGCGTCACCCGCGGAAAACAGTGGGTAACCCTTGATAAAGGCATCGATATGCTCGATATGCCCGGAGTTCTCTGGCCTAAATTTGAAGATAAGACCGTTGGTGAGCACCTTGCATTCACCGGCGCGGTAAAAGACGATATACTTGATATCGAGACCCTTGCAATGCGCCTTGCGGATCTTCTCAACCACGAAAACCATCAGCTTCTTTGCGAAAGATATAAACTTACCGACGAAGAAACGGCAGATATCGAGCCTTATGAGCTTCTTGAACTCATCGGTGCAAAACGCGGAATGAAAATTTCCGGAGGCGAAGTAAACACCGAAAGAGCAGCGGCGATGCTTCTTGACGAATTCCGCGGAGGAAAGATCGGACGCATCACTTTGGAGAGACCCAATGAGCTTATATGAAGTTGAGCACGCAAAGCGCGCTGAACTGGGAATTAAATATATCTGCGGAGTTGACGAAGCAGGAAGAGGACCCCTTGCGGGACCGGTTTTTGCTGCGGCGGTCATTCTTCCGGAAGATTACGAAATAGAAGGACTCAACGACAGCAAAAAACTAAGCGAGAAAAAACGCGATGCGCTTTTTGCTGAGATAATCGAGCATGCCGTTGCATATTCAATCCAAAGCGTCGACCACAAAACCATCGACGAAATAAACATTCTTGAAGCGACCATGCTCGCCATGAAAACCTCGGTGGAAAATCTGAGCACGAAACCGGATGCGGTCTATATTGACGGAAACCGCGTTCCGAAAAATATGGATATCCCGACCGAATTTGTGATAAAAGGCGATGCCACTTCCGCAAGCATTGCGGCGGCTTCTATCCTTGCAAAGGTGAGCAGGGACAGATTCATGCTCGAAATGGATAAAAAATATCCCGAATACTGCTTTGCAAAACACAAAGGTTACGGAACAAAACTCCATTATGAAAAAATAAGGGAGTTCGGCCCCAGCGATATCCACCGTCTTACTTTTTTGAAAAAGATGCACTGAAGGTGATTTTTTGATTACCGAAATACGCCGCCGCGGAGATATGGGCGAAGACTTCGCCACAGAATATCTTGAAAAACAGGGTTATGAGATCCTTGCACGAAACTATAATACGCGCCTTGGCGAGATAGACATTATCGCGAAGGACGGAAGATACATAGCTTTTGTGGAAGTAAAATCCCGCGCGGAGGACTGTCTTTATGCTCCGAGGGAAGCCGTTACCCGTTCAAAACAGCGAAAAATCTGTAAAGCTGCAATGCTTTACAAGCTTGAAAAAGGGCTTAACGGTCAGCCTCGTTTCGACGTGTTCGAAATTATTTACGGAAAAAACGACCTTGAAATCAAAAAGTTCACCCACATAAAAAATGCTTTCGGAACGGAGGCTGTTCATGGATTTTTTTGACCTTCACTGCGATACTTTGACAACCGCATTGCACCAAAGCTGTGATCTTGACTGTAAATATCTCGATATTTCTTTTCCAAGGAACGAAGAAATAAAGCGTCATTGCCAGTGTTTTGCAATTTTTTGTCCGGACGTTATTTCCGGCGAAGACGCTTTCAACTATTATACGATGGCAAAGCACTTTTTCGATGCTCAGCTTTTGAAATTTCCGCAGTATTTTGAACAGGTGAAAACCGGCAGCGACATCAGCCGTATTACCGAAAGCGGAAAAACCGCTGCTATCCTTACTGTTGAAGGAGGAAGAGTGCTCGGCGGGAAGATAGAAAGAGTTGAAAAACTTTTTAATGACGGCGTAAAAATGATGACTCTTACATGGAACGGTGAAAACGAACTTGGAAAAGGTTCGACTGAACAGGCTTTCGGACTTAAACCCTTTGGAATCGACGTTATCAAAGAAATGGAAAGGCTTGGAATGGTCATCGACGTTTCACATCTTTCGGATGCGGGTTTTGAAGATGTGCTCAAAAACGTGGACTGCGCTTTTGCTGCAAGCCACAGCAACCTTCGGAAAGTCTGCGGACACAGAAGAAACCTTACCGACGAATGTTTTAAAGAAATAGTTCGAAGAAAAGGCGTCGTGGGAATCAATTTTTACAAAGCTTTTCTTAATGAAAACGAGAACGAAGCGAGCATAAGCGACGTTCTTAAACATATTGAGCATATGCTGATGCTCGGCGGAGAAAACACCGTTTGCATGGGCAGCGATTATGACGGCTGCGATGTTGTGGACGGAATAAGAAAAATGAACGATATACCGGTTCTTTATGAAGCGGTTGAAAAAGAATTCGGCGGCGAACTTGCCGAAAAAATATTCTGGAAAAACGCAAACGACTTTTTTGCGGAAAGGATGTGAAAAAGTGAAATACCGCAGCACAAGAAATAAAGATCTGCGCCTTGACTGCGCTGAAACTGTCATCAGAGGACTTTCGGAAGACGGAGGTCTTTTTGTGCCGGTGGAAGTTCCGGAACTTAAAAAAGGGGAACTTACCGAACTTTCAAAACTCGGTTATTGCGAAAGGGCAAAAAATATCTTTGCAAAATATATGACTGATTTTTCGGAAGAGGAGCTTTTTGAATGTGCCGAAAAAGCCTATATCGGACGCTTTGAGGACGAAACTCCCACGCCGATTGTAAAACTCGGCGACGGAACCTATATGCTTGAACTCTGGCACGGTCCCACCTGTGCTTTTAAGGATATGGCGCTTCAGATCCTTCCGCATTTTCTTGTTAAATCCGCAGAAAAAGCCGGGGACGGAAAAAAGACCGTTATCCTTACCGCAACTTCCGGCGACACCGGAAAAGCTGCGCTTGAAGGTTTTTGCGACGTTGAAGGAACCGAGATAATCGTTTTTTATCCGCAAAACGGAGTTTCGAAGATCCAGCAGCTTCAAATGCAGACACAAAGCGGAAAAAACGTTGCGGTAAGCGGTGTTGTGGGAAACTTCGACGATGCCCAGACCGCGGTAAAAACTATTTTTACCGATGAAAAAATACGCGAAAAACTTGCCGAAAAGGGAAAACGTTTTTCCAGCGCTAACTCCATAAACGTGGGAAGACTTATTCCGCAGATAGTTTATTATGTTTCCGCCTATGCGGACCTTATTTCAGACGGTGAGATAGCCGAGGGCGAAGTTGTAAACGTTTGCGTTCCAACCGGAAACTTCGGCAACATTCTTGCGGCATACTATGCAAAAAGAATGGGAGTTCCTTTCGGAAAACTCATCTGCGCTTCCAACGCCAACAACGTGCTCACGGAATTTTTGAGCACCGGCGTTTATAATGCCGACAGAAAATTCTATATGACTGAATCTCCTTCCATGGATATCCTTGTTTCCAGCAACCTTGAAAGATTGCTTTTTGAACTTTGCGACCACGACGACGGATATATTACCGCTCTTATGAATTCTCTTCGTGAGCACGGAAATTACTGTGTTCCCAATGAGATTCTTGCAAAGATAAAAGAACTTTTTGCCGCCGGTTATACCGATGACGAAGGTGCCGAAAAACGCATAAAAACGCTGTTTGAGGAATATTCCTATCTTTGCGACACCCACACTGCGGTGGCGGTGGAGGTTTATGAAAAATATAAAATCGAAACCGGCGACGAAACGAAGACTATAGTGGTTTCCACCGCCAGTCCCTATAAATTTCCGAGAGCCGTGCTCAAATCCGTTTCCGGAAAAATTGTCGAAGACGATTTTGAAGCGGCAAAGGAAATCGAATGCATTTCAAAACTTGAAATGCCTGCTCAGCTTAAAGGACTTTCAGAAAAAGAGCCCCGTTTTACCGGAGTTTGCAAAAGGGAAGAGATGGCAGAATTTGTTTTGAGCACCGTCGGAGGTGAAAGCTGATGTCGGTTTGGGTAATGGCTGACCTTCATCTTTCTTTTGGAACGGACAAGCCCATGGATAACTTTTTCGGCTGGAAGGATTATGTACAGAAAATAGAAGCCAGCTGGAAGGAACAGATAAAACCGGAAGACACCGTTGTTATTCCCGGGGATTTTTCCTGGGGGCTCGGTTTTGACCAGGCTCTTCCGGATTTTAAATTTATCGATGCGCTTCCCGGAAGAAAAATAGTCATGAAGGGCAACCACGATTATTGGTGGACCACCCGCACGAAAGCGGAAAAGTTTTTTAAAGAAAACGGCATAACGACCTTTGAAATCCTCCATAATAATTCGGTACTTGCCGAAGGACTTGCCCTTTGCGGAACAAGGGGCTGGGTATTTATGCCGAACGAAGAACACGACCACAAAATCTCCGCAAGAGAGGCGCTTCGCCTTGAACTTTCGATAAAAGACGCGGAAGAAAAATTCCCCGAAGCGGAAAAAGTGGTCTTTCTTCACTATCCGCCGGTCTATGCGAACGAAATGGTGCCGAACATCATTTCCGTTCTCAAAGAGCACGAAATCAAAAGAGTCTATTACGGACACCTTCACGGAGCTTCGCGAAGTCTTGCCAACGAGGGAAATTATATGGGGATAGACTTCAAGCTGATTTCTGCGGACCATCTCGGCTTTAAATTTTGGAAAATTAAATAAAAATTATATAATATTTTTATATAAAATAATTGATTTTATAGTTTATATATGATATACTAAACCAGTTACTGAAAATGTATCTATCAGGAGGAAACATCATAATGGAACTTAGACAGATTGAAAAAACCGGCACCAACGAGGTTAAGCTTACTATCGCTGTAACCGCTGAGGAGTTCGGCCGTGCTGTTGACGCAGCAATCAGAGAAAGAGGTAAAGAACTTACTATCCACGGCTTCCGTAAAGGTAAAGCTCCCAAAGCTCTTATCGAAAAAGCTTACGGCAGAGAATATTTCTATCAGGACGCAGTAAATGAAACCTATGGCGTTGCATATGATATGGCTGTTGCAGAAGCAAAAATCGTTCCCGTTGACCGCGCAGAGATCGAGCTTGTTGAATGCTCCGAAAACGGTTACACCCTTACCGCAACCGTTACCGTAAAACCCGAAGTTTCCGTAAAGAAATATAAAGGCATCAAAGCAGAAAAAATCGTTACCACCGTTGCTGATTCCCAGGTAGAAGGCGAACTCGCTGTTATGCTTGAAAGAAACGCAAGAATCATCGAAGTTGAAGACAGACCCGCACAGAACGGCGACCAGGCTGAAATCGACTACGAAGGTTTCAAAGACGGCGTTCCTTTCGAGGGCGGCAAAGGCGAACATTTCCCGCTTGAACTTGGCTCCGGCCAGTTCATCCCCGGTTTTGAAGACCAGGTTTGCGGCCACAATGTTGGCGAAGAATTTGATGTAAATGTTTCTTTCCCGGAAGATTATCCCGCAGAAGAGCTTAAAGGCGCTCCCGTAGTATTCAAATGCAAACTCCACAGCATCAAAGCAAAAGAAATGCCCGTTGCTGATGACGAATTTGCAAAAGACGTAAGCGAATTCGATACCATCGATGAGCTTAAAGCCGACATCAGAGCAAAACTTCAGGAAAAAGCAGACGCACAGTCCGAAGCAGAACTTGAAGAAAAACTCGTTGACGGAATCCTCGAAAACATGGAAGCAGAAATTCCCGAATGCATGTATGAAGCAAGAATGGAAGACATTGCTGCCGACTTCGAAAACAGACTTGCAAGAACCGCAGGCCTTACTCTTGACGAGTATCTCAAATACACCGGCGCTGACAAAGAAACCTTCTTCGGCGGCTTCAGACCCCAGGCAGAACGCCAGGTAAAAATCCGCCTTGCTCTTGAAAAAATCGCAGAGCTCGAAAAAATCGAAATGACCGAAGAAGAGATGAACGAAGAGTTCAAAACTCTTGCAGAGCGTTATGAAATGAAAGAGGAACAGGTAAGAAAGATCGTTCCCGTTGACGAACTTACCATGGACCTTTGCGTAGAGAAAGCTATCAAACTTGTTCGCGACGCAGCAAAAGTTACCGAAGTAACCGCTGAAGAAGCCGCAGCAAAAGAAGCGGCTCCCAAGAAAAAACGCACCACCAAGAAAAAAACTGAAGAAGCTCCCGCAGAAGAAGCTGCAGCAGAGGAAGCTCCCAAGAAAAAACGCACCACCAAGAAAAAAGCTGAAGAAGCTCCCGCAGAAGAAGTTCCTGCAGCTGAAGGTGAAGAAGCTCCCGCTCCTAAAAAAAGAGCAACCCGTAAAAAGAAAACCGAAGAGATCGACCCTTCTGTTGACTGATAAAACGGACACAGTTTCCAGAGAAACTGCAATATAATTATCTTTGTATTGGAGGATCTCCGGAATTTGCTTCCGGAGGTCCTTTATATCAATTATGACATTTTTCCACATGATTCGTTAAAATCCGAAAGGAGTTGATACCTTATGAGTTTGGTACCGATGGTTGTAGAACAGACCAACAGAGGCGAGCGTTCCTATGACATTTTCTCCCGCCTCCTCAATGACAGAATCATCATGCTTTGTGACGAAGTAAACGACACCACCGCAAGCCTTGTTGTTGCCCAGCTTCTTTATCTTGAGGGTCAGGATCCCGACAAGGATATAAGCCTTTATATCAACAGCCCCGGCGGTTCCATTTCCGCAGGTATGGCAATTTATGACACCATGAACTACATCAAATGCGACGTTTCCACCATTTGCGTAGGTATGGCCGCTTCCATGGGTGCGTTCCTTCTCAGCTCCGGAACCAAGGGCAAACGTTTTGCTCTTCCCAACAGCGAGATCATGATCCACCAGCCTCTTGGCGGAATGCAGGGTCAGGCTTCTGACATCAAGATCCACGCAGACCACATCATCAGAATCAAAGAAAGAATGAACCGCATTCTTTCCGAACAGACCGGTCAGCCTATCGATGTTATTACCCGCGATACCGACAGAGATAACTTCATGACCGCACAGCAGGCTATGGAATACGGGCTTGTTGACAACGTTCTTGACCACAGAGAATAATTTAGCATAATTCGGAGGCTTTTTAACTATGGCCAATAAAGATGATCACAAAATGCGCTGTTCGTTCTGCGGAAAACCTCAGGACATGGTCTATAAGCTTATAACCGGACCCGGCGTTTGCATTTGTGACGAATGCGTTGAACTTTGCAACTCCATTCTTTATGACGAAGAAGATCTGGATCCGCTTGAAAAGACCAAACGCAAAAAACAGGATAAAAACAAGCCCGTTATTGACCCGGCAAGCCTTCTTAAACCTGCCGAACTCAAAGCGGTGCTCGATAAATACGTTATCGGTCAGGACGAGGCGAAAACCACCCTTTGCGTTGCGGTTTATAACCATTATAAACGCATTCTCAGCAAGATGGATACCGAGGATGTTGAGCTTCAGAAGAGCAACGTGCTTCTTCTGGGACCCACCGGTACCGGTAAAACCCTTCTTGCCCAGACTCTTGCAAGGGTGCTCGGCGTTCCTTTTGCCATTGCGGATGCGACCACCATCACCGAGGCCGGGTACGTAGGTGAGGACGCCGAAAACGTTCTTCTTCGCCTTATCCAGGCTGCAGATTTTGACGTTGAGGCAGCTCAGCGCGGAATCATCTATGTTGATGAAATCGACAAGATAACCAGAAAATCCGAAAATCCTTCCATTACCCGCGACGTAGGCGGCGAAGGCGTTCAGCAGGCACTTCTCAAAATGCTTGAAGGTACCGTTTCCAACGTTCCGCCCCAGGGAGGAAGAAAACATCCCCAGCAGGAATTCATCCAGATCGATACCACCAATATTCTTTTCATCTGCGGAGGTTCCTTTGACGGAATAGAGCCCATCATCGAAAAACGAATTGCAAGTTCCGCAATGGGATTCGGTGCAACGGTGCTCAGCCAGAAATCGAAGGAAACCAAAGACCTTCTTAAAAAGGTAACTCCGCACGATCTTGTAAAATTCGGTATCATTCCCGAAATGGTAGGCCGTCTTCCGGTTATCACCGCTCTTGAAAGCCTTGATAAACCCGCTCTTGTAAAAATTCTTACCGAGCCGAAGAACAGCCTTGTAAAACAGTATCAGAAGCTGTTCAGCCTTGACGGAGTAAGTCTTGAATTCACCGATGCCGCTCTTGAGGCCATTGCCCAGAAGGCTATCGACAGAAAGACCGGCGCAAGGGGACTTCGTTCCATTATGGAAGAGACTCTCGGAAAGCTTATGTTCGAGCTTCCTTCCGATGAAACCGCGGAAGCAGTGGTCATCGGCGAAGCCTGCGTTACCGAAGGAGCAGCCCCGGTTATTGAAAGAAACCCCCTTAAAAAGAACGTACCGCTTGAAATTGCGGCAAAAGCATAAAAAATTATAAAAGCGGCAGCCGCATCAGGGGTTGCCGCTTCCGATATTTTTATACCGGAGGTGAAAAAACATGCCTGAAAAAAGAGAACTTGAAATTATCACAATGCCCATGATAGCCATGAGGGGAATCGTTCTTTTCCCGAACATGATACTGCATTTCGATGTGGGCAGAAAAAAATCCATTGCCGCCCTTGAAGAAGCTATGAAAGGCAACAGAACGATTTTTCTTGTTGCCCAGAAGAACATAGAAGAGGACGAAATAAAAACGGATAATATCAATAAGGTCGGCGTTGTTGCCGAAGTGCGCCAGGTGCTCAAAAACAACGGCGGAACAACCAGAATTCTTGTTGAAGGCAAATACCGCGCAAAACTTGTTGACATTCTTGAAGAAGAACCTTTCCTCGTTGCGAACGTTCAGGAGTTCCCTCTTAAAGAACTCAGACCCAAACGCTCTATCCTTTGCGATGCGCTTATCAGAACGGTAAAGGATCTTTTCAACGAATATTCTTTCCTCGTTCCCAAAATGCCGAAGGAGCTTATGGTAAAGGCCTTCGGAATCGATGATCCTGCTCAGCTCGGCGAATTTATTGCCGGCAACCTCAATATCGACATTGAGGACAAGCAGGCTATCCTTGAGGAATCCAACTACGTAAAACGCCTTGAAATGCTTGCTGGTGTTCTTGAAAACGAGAACAATATCCTCGGCGTTGAAAAGGATATATACGAAAAAGTAAAGGAACAGATCGACCAGAACCAGCGTGAATATTACCTTCGCGAACAGCTCAAAGCCATTACCGAAGAGCTTGGTGAAAACGAGAACGTTCAGGATGAGGCAGATGCTTACAAGAAAAAAATCGAGGCTGCAGGAGTTACCGGTGAGGTAAAGGAAAAACTTCTTGAAGAGGTTGCAAGGCTTTATAAAATGCCTTTTAACAGCCAGGAAGCAAGCGTTATCCGCGGATATCTCGATACCTGTATTGCGCTTCCTTGGAACATAAAGACCGAAGAGAAGATTGACCTTGCAAAAGCTAAAAAGCAGCTTGACAAGAACCACTACGGTCTTGAAAAAGTAAAAGAGCGTATTCTTGAACTTCTTGCGGTAAGAAAACTTCAGCCGGATATCAAAGGCCAGATAATCTGTCTTGTGGGTCCTCCCGGTGTCGGCAAAACTTCCATTGCTAAAGATATTGCGGCAGCCATGGGCAGAAAATATACCCGTATTTCTCTCGGCGGAATGAAGGACGAATCCGATATCCGAGGCCACAGAAAAACTTATATCGGCGCAATGCCCGGACGCATTATGAATGCGGTAAAACTTGCCGGAAGCAAAAACGCCCTTATCCTTCTCGATGAGATAGATAAAATGGGCAACGACTTCCGCGGCGACCCCGCTTCCGCAATGCTCGAAGTTCTTGACCCGGAACAGAATAATGCTTTCCGCGACCACTATATCGAAGTTCCTTTCGACCTTTCCGATATTCTTTTCATTACCACCGCAAACGACGCCAGCACCATTCCCGGTCCGCTTTATGACCGAATGGAAGTTATCGAGCTTGCTTCCTATACCAGGGAAGAGAAATTCCAGATAGGCAAAAAACATCTTCTCAAAAAAGAGATGAAACGCCACGGACTCGATTCCAAAATGCTCCGCATAACCGATGACGCCATTTATTCCATCATCGATTTTTATTCCAGGGAAGCCGGAGTAAGAAACCTTGAAAGAATAATCGGAAGTCTTTGCAGAAAAGCCGCAAAGAAAATTGTTGGCGGAGAAGCGGAAAAAGTTGTTATCAACGAAAACAACATCACCGATTTTCTCGGAGTCAAAAAGTTCCGTCCCGAAACCATTGAGCAGAATGACAGCGTCGGTCTTGTAAACGGACTTGCATGGACTTCCGTTGGCGGAGATATGCTTCAGGTGGAAGTTGCAGTTCTTGACGGCAACGGAAAAATCGAACTCACCGGTAACCTCGGCGACGTTATGAAAGAATCCGCAAAAGCTGCTATAAGCTTTGTGCGCTCCTGCACCGAAAAATACGGAATAGAGCACGATTTTTATAAGACAAAGGATATACATATCCACGTACCCGAAGGTGCCGTTCCTAAGGACGGACCTTCTGCGGGCGTAACTCTTACCACCGCTATCGTTTCCGCACTTTCCGGAATTCCGGTTCGCAGAGACGTTGCCATGACCGGCGAGATAACTCTTCGCGGAAGAGTGCTCGCTATCGGAGGTCTTCGTGAAAAAACCATGGCGGCTTACAGAGCGGGCGTAAAGACCGTGCTCATTCCGGAAGAAAACCTTCCGGACCTCGAAGAGGTCGATCCGGTAGTCAAAAAAGCTATCACCTTTGTTCCGGCAAAAGAGGTCGAAACCGTGCTTGAAACTGCACTTATCAGACCTGCAAAAGCGGCAAAACACGAAAACCCGTTCATCGAGGAAATTTCCATGCTCGGAATCGAGCACGAAAAAAATCCGGTGAGCGTTCAGTAAGCGAGGAAAAATATGAACTATAATCATGCGATTTTTGAAGCGGCATACGGCACTTCAAAACAGCTTCCGAAAGCGGATCATGTTGAATTTGCCTTTGCGGGACATTCCAACGTGGGTAAATCTTCGCTTATGAATGCGATTTTTGGAAGAAAGGCCCTTGCAAGGGTTTCAAGCCAGCCGGGAAAGACCGTTACCGTAAACTTTTATGATGTTGACGGTGTAAAGTTTGTTGACTTGCCAGGCTACGGATATGCAAAAGTTTCTCAAAGCGATAAAAAACGTTGGGCAGACCTTGTTGAGGGATACCTTATGAGCGACCGCGATATCCGCCTTATCGTTCAGCTTGTTGACAGCCGTCACGCACCCACTAAGGACGACGTTCAGATGATAGACTTTATGATCGACAACGAAGTTCCGTTCATCATTGCGCTTACCAAATGCGATAAACTCAACAAAACCGAGCGCAAAAAAAGGGAAGAGGCTTTCCTTACCGAAATTCCTTGCTTTGACCAGATAACTTCCGTCTGGACGAGCACCACCACTTTTGAAGGAATTTCCGACCTTAAAGAAATTTTTGAGGAACTCAGTTCCGAAGATTATGAATTTGAGGATGAAGAGGAATCCGAAGAAGAATAAAATTAAAAAGGCACTTCTTGTTTGAAGTGCCTTTTTTGACCGCAAAGGGAGGGAAAACATGGACATTTCTTTCGGAATCGAAAATCAGAAATTCAATTACCGCGTCTGCGCAATTATAATTGAAAACGGCAGGATTCTTGCCATGAAAGACGAAGGTTCGCCTTATTATTATCTTCCGGGCGGAAGAGTAAAAATCGGCGAAACCGCAGAAGAAGCTCTTTTGCGCGAATGCGAGGAAGAACTTTTGATAAAGCCGGAAATTATCCGTCCGCTTTGGCTTAACCAGGCGTTTTTTACCGAAGACGTCAGCAAAATGAGATTCCACGAACTTTGCGTTTATTTTCTTGTTGATGTTTCTAAAACGGATATCTTTTCGAGAGGGGATAAATTCGTTTTAACCGAAAACGGACAGAAACATCGGTTTGAATGGCTTTCTTTTGAAAAACTTAAAGACGAGTATTTCTATCCGGAATTTCTTAAAAAAGATATTTTTAATTTGCCGGAAAACTTTGAAATAAGAACGGAAATTGAATAAGAAATCATTGATGAAGTTAAAGATTGGATTTGTTCTGTCTAATAAAAAAGGCCGCCCGAGAGTGCGGTCCAATAAAGCAGTATAATCAGGAACGAAGTGGTGCAAAACAGCCCGGACATTCAGGTGTCCGGGCTGTTTCTCGCAAGGCGCACAATACAGGCCAGCAGACACATGTATAGAAGTGCGCCCTTAGTAAACTAAGAAATGTATGAAAGGTTGGTCTATCTGTTGTCCATATGGTACTTGATTTTCTCAGAAAAACATATATAATTATGAACGTAGATTATGTTAAAATTGAGTAAAATTGTTTGACGGAACGACGAGAAATCCGAAGACAACAACGGTACCAATTTTCCTACACTCAAAAATTTGTAATTCTAAGATACTCTCAACGCCGATTAAAATTCTCGTTACGTCGTTGAGAACCCACAAGATTGGTTCCGGGAGATTCTCCTCTCCTTGTTGCTATGCGTGTAAAGTGTCAATTCGGATCATTGAAGTCTGTACACGCAATAGTGTATGGGCTTTTTATTTTTGGTTCGAGTTGGAGGTGATACAATGAAAATTTGCAAAGCACATGCACTTCGTTTGTGGGAGGAATGCTTCGGCAACGCTCAGTTTGCCGAGGACTTTCATGGCAATCTTATGTGTCGTGATGGATATGGTAACTATAATTTCTGCGTTAATAGGTGGGGAACACTTATTTATTGCGGTTGGAACATCCATCACATCCTTCCGCTTTCCTGCGGTGGGACAAATGAAAAACACAATTTGATTTGTACGAACATTTACACAAACGATCAGGCGGAAGATAAGATTACTTATTGGATTGATGACTGCCTATACCAAGTGCAAAAGGTTTATGGCACAAGAGAACATCAAATCGTAAGACTGAATTAGTGGGTAAAACGATGAGTAAACATTTCTTTGATTATGAAGATGGAGATTTTTTCCACAGCATATCTGATAATATGGCGATTGATTCCGATGGAAATATGATGATGCGGATTTCAGATCATTTGGCCATAGATATGGATTCAGGAGATCTTCATTATACTTCTTCATGGGATAACAATGAAGATAATGACTAAATTAATCTAAAAAGCACTACCGAGAAGCGGTTAACTTCTCGGTAGTGTTCTTCTATTCTCGCTTTCTGAGCAGAGGGAATTCCTATTTGAACATAGCCAGAACTTAATTAAACTTTAGCATTTGCATACTGTCCTATTGGAAATCACCCGAAAGGCGGTCTTTTTTATTTATCAGTTATCTCTTGTTTCGATGACTTCGCCGTTGTGCAAACGAATTATTCTGTCAGCCATACCGGCGATTTCCATATCATGGGTAACAAGAAGTATGGTCTGATGAAAACGCGCCGCAAGGGCTTTAAGGTGGCGCAAAACCTGGTCGCCGGTCTTGGGGTCAAGGTTACCGGTGGGTTCATCAGCAAGGATTATGGCGGGTTTTGAAACCAGCGCACGGGCAATGGCAACTCGCTGCTGCTCACCGCCGGAAAGCTGGTCCGGATAGCGGTCGAGTTTATCCGAAATTTCCAAAGCCTCAACAAGTTCCTTTACGAATTCAGGGTCGGCGTCGCGTCCGTCAAGATGAAGAGGCATAAGAATGTTTTCTTTAACGGTATGTTCTTCAAGAAGATTGTAAGCCTGGAAAACAAAACCGATTCGCTGCCTGCGAAGGCGGCAAAGTTCGTTGTTGCCAAGGTCGAAAATGCTTTTATCTTCGATAAAAAGTTTTCCGCCGGTGGGACGGTCAAGTCCGCCCAAAATCTGAAGAAGGGTGGATTTTCCCGAGCCGCTTCGTCCGATTATGGCATAGAAAACGCCTTCCTCAATTGAAATATCAAGAGGCTTTAAAGCGTGAACTTCGTTTTCGCTGCCTTCGTTATATGTTTTATAAAGACCTTCGGTTCTTAAAATATCCATTCAAAAGCCTCACTTTCTGGTTTTGATGTTTTCAATGGGAAGATAACGGCGAAGATTATGCATAGGCATAATGTAAAGAAGAGTTATAATCGCCGCAAGCACTACGCAAAGAAGGGTGTGGAGAAGCCACGGATATCCCCAAAGAAGGTTTCCGAGCACGGCTTCGGTAAAAGCGGAATATATCGCAATCCCGCCCCAGAGCGCCGTATTGGCAATAAGAAGCGCACATCCGGAAGAAATGAGTCCGATATAAAGCTGACGCTTTATGAACTGGCGGTTGCTTACTCCGAGGGACTGAAGGATTCCTATGCGGTTGCGTTCCTGCTCAATATCGGAAATTACGGTGTTAGCAAAAATCATCAGCGCAAGCAGTACAGCGGTAAGACCGAGAAGGCAAACCAGGAGGATGTTGTTTATTCCGTCCTGCAAAAGTTTGCTGTTGCTTTCGTGATAGAATTCGATATCCATATATTCATTTCTTGCATAGATAAGAAGCTTGGTGTCAACGTCATATTTGGAAAGTCCTTCCTTGGCGTTGATATAAAAATCGGTGTTTCCGTATCCGCTGGAAACGTACATTATCTTGAAGGAGCGTATCTCGTTGGAAGAACGGGTGCGTATAGAGTTGGGAAGAATATATCCCGCAAGTTTGGAGGAACAGACAATTTGATAACCTTCGTCGCTTCCGCTGATGGGCCAGATTCCTTCATCAGGGAAATAATAGATTATTGCTCCGACTTTTACGGTTTCGGTGATGATTTTATAATCATATTTGATTCCGCCGACGTATCTTGTCTGGGCACCGACGGTTATTCTGTCGCCGACGGAAAGTCCGCCGTCCTTTTTATAGATGTGTTTATATTCTTCATAGAAGGTGGTATCGATTCCGGAGGAAGAAACGCGTTCCCAGCCGCTTCCTTCTGCGGTTTCGGCGCCTTTTCCGTTGTCTTTATAAAGAGGAATGAGAACGATTACCTCGTCGCCGGCATCAAAAGCTTCTTTGTTAACGTTGCCGACGGTGGCCGCGGAACTGAATTGTTCAAAAAGCTTGCTGTCGGAAGAGACCGCATAAAGGTCTATAGGGTAACCGACAAAATCTTCTGCGCCGAAGCTGTCGGTGATAACTTTAAGGTCATCGCCGTAGGCTCTTTCAAGAAGAACGCTTTCGACGGAATCCCTGCTGAGCACCGCATCAGAAGCGGTACGCTGGACCTCGATGCTTTCGCATACGCCCAAAGCTTCAAGCTCGGCTATATATTCCGGAAGCTGTCTGTCCGAAGCGGAAAAGGGAAGCTGAAGAAAATAGTCGGGACGGTTGTCGCGCTGCACTGTTTCGCGGTAAGGGGTCATAAAACGGAAGCCGATAAAAACGCAAAGAGTCGTTATGAACATCATAAAGACGCAAAGTGCAAAGTTTCCGAGGGTGCGGCTTTTGTTTGCCATAAGTCCGCGAATGGTGACGTTGAGAAAATCCTGACGGGTCTCTTTTTTAGGCGGAGCAAGAGGCTTTTTGCGAGCGGTTCTTCCGGTGAGAGGAACGCCTATGGCCATGATGCTCGGTACCATCATTCCGATGAAAAGAGCAAAAGTTCCCGCAAGAAGCGCAAGGATAAGAATGAGCGGGTCGATAGTATAAAGGATATCTCTGTTCTGTGCCTTTTCAAGGAAGAAAGTGGTTATATATGCGCCGAAAAGTCCGAGCACAGTTCCGAAAGGAAGAGTGGTTATCCAAAAATAGATGAATTCCCAAAGGAGCATCTGACCTATCTGGCGGCTTTCGGCGCCGATGGATTTCATAAGAATGATGCGGCGCAGACGCTTGCGCATCTGGGTAAAGAAAATCTGGAAAACAGCGCAGACGGTGGTTACAAAAAGGATTATCGTTACAAGAGTAAGAGTCTGTTCGCTGCCTTCGGAAGAGGAAGGATAGGCAAAACGGTTGAGCCTTAAAACGGAAAGATCGTGAGGAGATTCAACAGAATCTTCGGCAATAAGGCTGCTTTCATTTTTTATTGCACTGTTGACGATAACGCGGCATTCTTCCCAAAGTTCACGGGGAGAAAGCTTTTCGGAAGAAAGGAAAACGACGTTTTCATAAGGTTTGAAACTGAAATAAGTATATTTATCAACGACTTTTTTCTGGGCATTGATAAAGGTGTTATAGTTTTCTTCGGTTACAAAACCGCTGGGAAGTGCGAGCATTCCGGTATCCCATCTGTCGGAAAAAGTTTCGACAACGCCGCAGACGGTATAAGTATAGGGAATGTTGATTATTATATCCCTTTTATTGACGGTGACGCGGATGTTGAGGTTTTCATAACCGATAAGGTCGGCGGTGGGACCGAAATAAAAAGCTTTTTCTTCATCAGTCATATGTTTGACCATATGTTTGGTAATGTTTGTTCCGGAATCGGAAAAAGCGTTTACAAAGAAAGAATATACCTTGATAAACTGTTCTTCGGTCATTTCGTCAAAAGGAATTATTTGTCCTTCGGGGTGTTTATCATCTGCAAGGACTTTTGCCACAAGGCTTCCTTCGCTCTGGGAAGGATAAAAAGTGAAGAATTCTTCATAAACTTCCTTGTTGAAGTTGAGAATGGAAGGGTTATAGTCTTTCCAGGATTTAAGGCGATAGATATCCTTTCCTTCGTTTATGATATCCTCTTTTGAAAGTTCGATTATTTCGTCAAGCCTTGCAAGATAATCGTCGTTTGCATCAATACGGATCTGAGAAATGACGGTGAAACTGTCGCCGAGTTTGAGGTTGAGCGAAGAAAGACGGGCATATTCAAGAGCAATCTCGTTCTTTTCTTTCGGCCAGCTGCCTTCTTTAAGAGTGAGGTTTCCGGCTTTTACAAAATCTTCGGAAAAATGTGTGAGATAATATTCGTTGTCTCCGGAAAAATAATCGACTCCGAAAACCGAAACCATCGGAAGAACGGTGGTTTTGTCGGATTTTTCCGAAAGATCCGAAATAACTTCTTCTGTAAGAATTACGGATGAATCATAACCGCCGATAGAAACACCGGTAAGAGCGGGATCCCCGGCCATTACCTGCCAGTTTCCGTAAGTGCCGATTCGCTGTTCGCGGTCCGTTTCCTGAAGCGATGTGATAAGTGTGGTGGAAAGAACAAGAAAAAGAAAAGCAAGAGTGACAACGCTCCACAAAAGAAGCGTGTCTCTTTTCTGACCTATAAGTCCTTTCAAGGCGATTTTTCTCATATATAAACCTCTTTGAGTGAAATTTGTCCTAAATAATATAACATATTTCAATGAAGAAAACAACTTTATAAAAGGGACTTTCTGTCAACCGCCGGTCGACTATTAAATTTTTATTAAATATCCGTTTTTTCGGTTGAAAAAATTATTTGCGGATTTATAATCTAATAAAAAGGAGGTGCGGATAATGGAAAAGAAGAATATTTTCAACTCAAAGATTTTTAAAATCATCGCAAAAATCGTTCTTACTCTGTTTGCACTGGTTTTTACATATTTCTTCTTGGTTTTTGTTCTTGTTTTTTCTGCAATAGCAGAATTTGATATTGCGTTCATATATATCGCAACGCTTCTTGTTCCGGCGCTTTTGATCCCGCTTATCTGGGCAAAAAAGAGAAAAAGGGTTCTTATTGTCTGGTCCGTTCTTTTTGCGGCTTTTATCATAGCTTTGTGCGTAGATGTCGGAATAAAACGGTATAACAAAAGTATAACGATAAACACTACGCCGAATATAAATGTTCACGAATATCTTCCATTTAAAGAAGATTCCAAAATTGCCGTTCTTGAAAAGGAGGCAAGCCTTAAACTTTCAGAAAATCTTCCGATAGTTGACGGAGCAGCGGCTGTTTTTCCGGTTTATTCCGCTTTTGTAAACGCGGTATATCCCGAAAGCACAGAACTTTGGGACGGGGTTTTTGAATATAACAATACCGTCGGCGGATATAAACTTTTGGGAGAAAAAGAAACCGACATATTCTTTGGGGCATATCCTTCGGAAGAACAGATTTTTGCGGCAGAAGAAAAAGGAACGAAATTCGTTTATACTCCTATAGGATACGATGCTTTTGTTTTCTTCGTTCATAAAGATAATCCCATTGATAATCTTACAACCGAGCAGGTTCAGGCAATTTATTCGGGCGAAATAACGAATTGGAACGAAGTGGGCGGAAACAACGAAAAAATTGCGGCTTTTCAGCGCAATGAAGGAAGCGGAAGCCAGAGCATGCTTATCCGTTTTATGGACGGAAAAGAGATAATGGATGCTCCGAGTGAAATGGTGAACGACCTTATGTCCGGAATAGTTGAAAAGGTTTCGGATTATAAAAGCAAATCAAATTCCATCGGTTTTTCTTTCAGATATTACCTTGAAGGAATAATTCAAAATCCGGACATTAAGATCCTCAGCATTGACGGAGTTGCGCCGACTCCGGAAAACATCAAAAACGGAACCTATCCCATAACCGGGCCGCTTTATGCAGTAACTTTTGAAGGAAACGACAACGAAAACGTTGAAAAACTTCTTGAATGGATACTTTCCGACGAGGGACAGTATATTATTGAAAAGACCGGATATGTAGGTATAAAATAAAAACGGAGGGCATTTAGCCCTCCGTTTTTATTTCAACAAATATTGTTTTGTTAGGAAAAAGTCTGTGTGCAATTTTGAGCACCGTCAAAAGACGTTTTTTGTTTACCGAGATGCTCAAAAAGGAAATGTGGATGATATAACGGTGCTCAAACAAGTCCATGGTGCTCGAGGACGCGGAAAAGCTTTTCTTTTTTATCTTCATTCATAATGCCGAGAGGCAGACGGCAAGGACCGAAATCATATCCGAGCATATTGAGCGCCGCTTTTACAGGAATGGGGTTTATATCCGAAAAAAGCGCATCAATAAGCGATAAAAGCGTTGTTTGCTTTCTTGAAGCCTCAAGAGTTTTGCCTTCAAAATAAAGGGAGCAAAGCTCGGTCATTTCCTTTGGAACTATGTTTGCGGCAACCGAAATAACTCCTTTTGAGCCGATGCTCAAAAGAGGAACGGTAAGTTCGTCGTTTCCGGAATAAACGTCGATTTTGCCGCCGCAAAGGGAAAGTATGCGTTCGGATTTTGCAACGTTTCCCGAAGCTTCTTTTACCGCACAGATAAAGGGATTTTCGGCAAGTTTTAAGAAGGTTTCGGGCTGAATATCCATTCCTGTTCTTGAAGGAACATTGTAAACGATTGTAGGAAGTTGGCAGTATTTTGTCACGAATGAATAGTGCTCCAAAAGTCCGCTTTCGTTCGCTTTGTTATAATAAGGTGTGACGGAAAGAATCGCATCCGCACCTGCATTTCTTGCGTTCAGAGCAAGTCTTGCGGCGTGGTGTGTGTTGTTGCTTCCGGCACCGGCAATAAGCGGCACACGATGTTTTATAACGTCCTTTGCACAGCATATGATATTATACTGTTCCTCGTCCGAAAGGGTTGCGGATTCGCCTGTGGTACCGTTTACGATTATGGCGTCGACGCCTTTTTCGATAAGTTCATCGATAAAGTCGGCATATTTTTTTAAATCTATCGAGCCATCGGCTCTCATGGGCGTAACAACTGCAACTCCGCAGCCTTTGAATATTGTGTTTTTCATAAAAAAATCCTCCGCGGTAAAGTTTAAGAAAACTTTATGCGGAGGAAAAATTTATTATGTTAATTAATCAAAATAACCTTTTGCGGCGTAAAGTTCTGCCATAAGAACGTTGCCGCCTGCGGCACCGCGAAGGGTGTTATGAGAAAGGCTTACAAATTTATAGTCATACTGGCTGTCAGGACGAAGACGTCCGATGGAAACGCCCATGCCTTTTTCAAGGTTGCGGTCAAGTTTTGCCTGGGGACGGTCCGGTTCTTCAAAATAGGTGAGAAAATGTTCCGGTGCGGAAGGAAGACCGAGAAGCTGGGGTTCACCTTTATATTCCTTCCAGAGTTCTTTTATCTCTTCTTCGGAAGGCTTGTTTTCAAAGCTTACAAAAACCGCAGCGGTATGTCCGTCGGAAACAGGAACGCGAAGGCACTGGGTGGTAATGGCGGGAGCGGAAGCGTTGACGATTTTTCCGTCTTGGAGTTTTCCCCAGATTTTAAGAGGTTCGTTTTCGCTTTTTTCTTCTTCGCCGCCGATATAGGGGATAAGGTTATCCACCATTTCGGGCCAGCGGTCAAAGTTTTTTCCTGCGCCGGAAATTGCCTGGTAAGTGCAGGCAAGAACTTTAGTTATACCGAATTTCATAAGAGGATGAAGTGCGGGAACGTAGCTTTGAATGGAACAGTTGGATTTTACGGAAATGAAGCCGCGTTTTGTTCCGAGACGTGCTTTCTGGGCGGAAACAACTTCCATATGTTCCGGGTTTATTTCGGGAATTATCATCGGAACGTCGGAAACACCGCGGTTTGCGCTGTTGTTGGACATAACGGGACATTCGAGTTTTGCATATTTTTCTTCAAGTTCTTTGGTAGCCGCTTTATCCATGTTGACCGCGCAGAAAACGAAATCAACAAGCGAAGCGATTCCTTCTGCATCTTTTTCAGCGTCGAGAACGGTCATCTCTTTTACGGAATCGGGAATGGGAGCTTCCATTGCCCAGCGGCCGCAAACGGCCTCTTCATAGGTTTTTCCGGCGCTTCTTCCGGAAGCGGCAAGAACTTCAATATGGAACCAGGGATGTTCGGAAAGAAGAGTGATAAGGCGCTGACCTACCATTCCGGTGGCACCGATGACACCGACCTTATAATTTTTCATGAACAGAGCCTCCTTTTATAAAATAACTTGCAATAAAAGGCTTATTGCAATATAATATATAAGTTATCTAAATATGTTTATGATTTTATCATTACATATTTTTCATGTCAATATTTTTATTAAAATTCAGATAAACGGTGATTTGATGAAAACAAGTGATTTTTATTTTGACCTTCCGGAAGAGCTTATAGCACAGCATCCGGCAGACCAGCGCGACCATTCCAGGCTTATGCATCTTGACAGAGAGACCGGAGAGGTAGAGCACAAACATTTTTATGAAATAATTGACCTTCTTGAACCTGGTGACCTTCTTGTTCTTAACAACTCAAGGGTAATCCCTGCAAGACTTATCGGCGAAAGGGAAGACACCCATTCTCCCATCGAGTTCCTTCTTCTCAAACAGAATGATCTTGACGTATGGGAGATCCTTGTCCGTCCGGGAAAACACGCCAAGATCGGAAAAAGGTTTGTTTTTGGCGGCGGACTTCTTAAAGCGGAAGTTATCGACATCGTAGAAGATGGAAATCGAATCGTAAAATTCGAGCACGAAGGCAATATCTATAACGTTCTTGACGAAATTGGACAGATGCCGCTTCCGCCATACATAACCGAAAAACTTGCGGATAAAGAACGTTACCAGACCGTTTATTCCGATCCCATCGGTTCTGCGGCGGCACCTACTGCAGGACTTCACTTTACCAACGAGCTTCTTGAAAAGATTCGTGAAAAGGGAGTCAAAACTGCGTTTGTAACTCTTCATGTCGGTCTCGGAACTTTCCGTCCCGTAAAAGTTGAAGATTTTGAACACCACATCATGCATACAGAACATTACGTTCTTCCGGAAGAGACCGCAAAGCTTATCAATGAAACCAAAGCCGCGGGCCACCGCGTTATTGCTGTCGGTACCACTTCCTGCAGGACGCTTGAATCCGTTGCTGCAAAATACGGTGAAATAAGACCCGATGATGACGATACCAGCATTTTTATCTATCCCGGATTCAAATTCAAGGTTCTTGACGGACTTATCACCAACTTCCACCTTCCGGAAAGCACCCTTATAATGCTTGTTTCTGCATTTGCGGGTTATGAAAACGTTATGAACGCTTATCAGGAAGCGATAAACGAAAGATACCGTTTCTTCAGTTTCGGAGATTCCATGGCGATTCTTTAAAAAATAAAAACGACCGCTTTTGCGGTCGTTTTTTTGTTTTGAGAAAACTTATTATTTATCGATTATCCCTGAACGTCTTTTGCAACGTTTCTGAATTTGTCTTTGGGCATTTTGCAAAGGGGGCAATGAAAATCTTCGGGAAGGTCTTCAAATTTGGTTCCGGGTGCAATTCCTCTTTCGGGAATGCCTTTTTCTTCGTCATAGGTGTATCCGCAGATCATGCAAGTATATTTCATGGTATTTAACTCCTTTGTTTCAATTGATTTTTTATTGTGATTGTATTATACCCCTAATTTTTCCTTTTTTCAGTGACAAAGTCACATAAAAAAATTATTTTTGCATTTTTCTGTAACTTTCAAGCTCTTCGGAGGTCATATGGTCTTCGAGTACGCCGAAGATGATTTTTCTGTCTCTGGCGCTTGCTCTTCCGAATGCGCTGAGCATAAGGCTTTCTTCGGTGCTCAGGGTTTTTATCGGAGCAGGGAAGCCGGTTATTCCCATAAGGTAGTCGAGCGATACGTCAAGGGCTTCCGCAATTTCGGCTGCGATGTCGGCCTGGGGCTTTCGGCTGTTATTGACATATCTTGAAAGGGTGGCTTCTGTTGCTCCTATTTTTTGGGCAAGCCACGCCTGGGTTATTCCGCGCTGCTTCATGATTTTTTTGACTTTTCTTCCGAAATCCGCTATTTCTGCCACTGTTATTTCCCCTTATATTGTAATTATACGAACTGTACTATAATAATACCACCTGAATTATACAATTGTCAAGAATTATTATCCAAATGGAAATATTGTTGAAAACATTATTTTCGAATTTATCACTTGAAAAGATTTCGCTATTAAGTTATACTTATATAGTTATATTAATTTCCTATAAAAGAGGAGAACTATGTTTACTGTTTTAAAAACTGAAGGAAGAGCCCGCAGAGCCGAGTTTGAAACCGTTCACGGAACCGTTCAGACTCCGGCATTCATGAACGTTGCGACCTGCGGAGCTATCAAAGGCGGCGTTGCCGCAGAAGACCTTAAAGAGCTTCATTGCCAGGTTGCTCTTTGCAACACTTATCATCTTTCGCTTCGTCCCGGCGACCTTGTTGTAAAAGAACTCGGCGGACTTCATAAATTTATGAACTGGGACAGGCCTATCCTTACCGACAGCGGCGGCTTTCAGGTATTCAGCCTTTCCAAACTTCGTAAAATAAAAGAAGAGGGCGTTTATTTCAGAAGCCACCTTGACGGACATCGCATTTTCATGGGTCCGGAAGAATCCATGCAGATCCAGTCCCACCTCGGAAGCACCATTGCAATGGCTTTTGACGAATGTGTTGAAAACCCCGCTCCCAAATCTTATGCAGCACAGTCCTGCCAGCGTACCACCAGATGGCTTCACCGCTGCAAAACCGAAATGGAAAGACTCAACTCTCTGCCTGATACCATCAATCCGCACCAGATGCTTTTTGGAATCAACCAGGGCTGCACTTTTGAGGATCTTCGCGTTGAGCACATGAAAGAGATCGCAAAACTTGACCTTGACGGATACGCTATCGGCGGACTTGCAGTAGGTGAACCCACCCTTGAAATGTACCGCATCATCGACGCCGTTGAGCCTTATATGCCCGTCAATAAACCCCGTTATCTTATGGGTGTAGGTACTCCGGTAAATATTCTTGAAGCTGTACACCTTGGCGTTGACCTTTTTGACTGTGTAATGCCCAGCCGTAACGCACGTCACGGCACCCTCTTTACCTGGCAGGGCATCCGCAACCTCAACAACGAAAAATACATCTATGACCAGGGACCCGTTGATCCGGAATGTGACTGTCCGACCTGCCGTCTTCACAGCAGAGCATATGTGCGTCATCTTCTTCGTGCAAACGAGCTTCTTGCGCACAGACTGACCGTTCAGCATAATCTTTATTTCTATAACACCCTTATGGAAAGAATCCGTGAGGCTCTTGATAACGGCACTTTCGAGGAATTTTATCAGAAATACCGCGATATTCTCGGAAAAAGAATCTAAAGCCTTGAAACAGATTTTTATTTAATTTATAATATCCATATAATCAATCCGGAGGTAATAAAATGAACAATCTTCCTTATCTTCTCAGCCTTTTCGGCACCGCAGAAGCTCCTGCAGAAGGCGGCGTACTTGAAAGCATTATCAGCTTTGCTCCCATTATCGTTGTACTCATCGTTTTCTATTTCATGCTCATCCGTCCTCAGCAGAAAAAAGACAAAGAAGACAGAGCGATGAGAGAGAATCTTGAAGTCGGCGACGAAATCGTTACCGCAGGCGGAATCATCGGTCTTGTTGTTTCCGTAAAAGAGGATACCGTCGTTATCGAAACCGGCAGCGACAGAAGCAAAGTCCGCATTGCAAAATGGGCTGTTGCACAGAACCTTACCGCAAAAGAAAAAGCAGACGCGGCTAAAAAATAAGTTTTAAAAAGAATAAAGACGCTTCTTTCTGAATATCCTTTTGAAAAGGGATATCCGAAAGGAGCGTTTTTTATGTCCGGAAAAATCATTAAAAAGATAGGCTTTTCGTCAGGTATCGGTGCGGGAATCGGAATCATAATTTCATCGGTAATTATATTTCTCATTGCGGCGGTGCTTTCCGCAATGGATATACCCGCAATGATGATTGCACCGGCGACGGTTTTTGCCATTGCGGTCGGAAGCTTTTTTGGCGGATTCGTTTCGTCGAAAATATGCGGCGAAAAGGGAATAGTTTGCGGGGCTTTTTCCGGAGTCATTTTCTTTGCTGTTTTGCTTCTTGCGGGAACTTTTTTCGAAGGCGGAAATTTCGGAACCGGAGGAATTATAAAAACCGCGATGATAATGATATCCTGTATGACCGGCGGGATAATTGGAGTTAATTATATTAAAAGAAAATAGTTGCAAGCATTGAAATTATGTGCTATACTAACCATGTTGAAATGTATTATTTTCAGGAGGATAACATAATGGAACACATTAAAACTGTTAACAACGCAAACCTTAAAGAATCTTGCGCAAAAGGCGGCTGCGGCGAATGCCAGGCTTCCTGCCAGTCTGCATGCAAAACTTCCTGCACTGTTGCAAACCAGGAATGCGAAAACGAATCCCGCAAAGGCAACAAATAATTATTATTGATTATTAAATTGCAGGTGTGCCAAACACGGCGCACCTGCCGTTTTTTTGGAGTAATTTAAATGGTACATACTTTTTATCAAAACGGTTATTATATTGCTCTTGATGTAAACTCCGGCGCGGTACATGTTCTTGACAAGCTTGCTTTCGATCTTCTCAATAAGTTTGAGGACAAGCTTCCCGAAGAATGTCCCGCGGAGTTTGTAAAAGAGCTTTCCGGTGAATATCCCGAACAGGATATTCTTGAAGTTTATTCTGAACTTCTCGGCCTTCAGAAAGCGGGCCAGCTTTTCAGCGAAGACGATTATGAGCGTTTTACCGATATGATGAAGGGCGCACCCATCAAATCCATGTGCCTTCACATTTCTCACGACTGCAACCTTCGCTGCAAATATTGCTTTGCTTCCACCGGCGACTTCGGCAAAGGCAGAAAACTCATGCCCGTTGAAACCGGTAAAAAAGCGATCGATTTTCTTCTTACCCATTCCGGAAACCGCCACAACCTTGAACTTGACTTCTTCGGCGGCGAGCCTCTTATGAACTGGGACGCAGTAAAAGAGATCGTTGACTATGCAAGAAGCAAAGAAGAAGAATATAACAAGAAATTCCGCTTCACCGTTACCACCAACGGCGTTCTTCTTAATGATGACAGCATCGACTACATCAATAAAGAGATGAAAAACGTTGTTCTTTCTCTTGACGGAAGAAAGTGCGTAAACGACGCTATGCGCCTTACCGTAAACGGAAAAGGAAGCTATGATATCTTTGTTCCCAAGTTCCAGAAGCTCGTTGAAAAACGTCTTCAGGGCGAAAACAAGGAATATTATGCACGCGGAACCTTTACCAAGAACAACCTTGACTTTGCAAAAGACGTTTATCATATTGCCGACGATCTCGGCTTTGATCAGCTGAGTGTTGAGCCTGTTATCGCAGATCCCAGCGAGCCTTATGCTATCACCGAGGAAGATCTTCCAACCATTTTTGCCGAGTATGAAAAACTCGCGGTTGAAATGGTAAGAAGAAAGAAAGAAGAGGGCGGATGCTTTAACTTCTTCCACTTCATGATCGACCTTGACCAGGGTCCTTGTGCTATAAAGCGCCTTCGCGGATGCGGATGCGGCAACGAATACGTTTCCGTAACCCCCGATGGCGATATCTATCCCTGCCACCAGTTCGTAGGCAACGACGAATGGAAAATGGGCAATCTCGACGACGAAACCCTTGATATCGAGATGAAAGATAAATTTGCGTGCTCGAATATCTATACCAAAGAAGGCTGCCGCGATTGCTGGGCAAGATTCTATTGCTCCGGCGGATGCAACGCAAACAACTACAGTTTCAATAAGGATATCAACAAACCCGTTAAGATCTCCTGCGAACTTGAAAGAAAACGCGTTGAATGTGCTATCATGATAAAAGTTGCAATGGCAGACAAATAAAAAAACAAAAGCTCCGGAATATCCGGAGCTTTTTTATTATATAATGATAGGGAAGTGGGAAAGGGAAGAGGGGAAGACCATAAAAATGGACATTAAAAATATGCTGAACGTTGTTTTGAAAAACAGGATACTGATTTTTTGCTGTGCGGTGCTCATTGGAGGAAATGTTTTCGGAACGTGCGTGCTCAAAATTCTTCCGACTGAAGTTTGCAAAAATCTTTTCATTATAATTTCGCATAACGAAGGTGGTTTTATAAGCGAATTCATGAACAGATTCTGTTTTCCGGCAATAATTATAACTGCGGTTTATTTTGCCGGATTCAGCATTTTCGGAAGATTTTCGGCACTCTTTTCAGTGTTTACATATGGAATTTATTATTCGTTTATAAATGGGATAAATTATATGTTTTGCGGTGCGGAATATTTTGTAAAAAACGTGATTTCATATTTCAGTTTGCTTCTTTATTTCGGATTTTTTCTTATTCTTATGTCTGAAAATGCATTTTATTCGTCAAAAATATTATCGGATTCCGTAAAAATACAAAATGTCGAAAAACCGCATTTTAAAGCCAAAAACTTAACTGTAAAGTATATTAGTTTTACAGTGATTTTTGCGGTTTTTTCAGCATTTTCTTCTTATATTTCAATTATTCTTCAGCCGGTTCTTTAGGTTTTCTTTTGGGCGGCTTAACGTTTTTGAGGGGAGATTTGTTGGAAGCATCTTCGATTTGTTTGTTGCTTACATGGGTGTAAATTTCTGTGGTCGAAAGACTTTCGTGACCCAAAAGTTCTTTGAGCACGCGGATATCGACTCCGGCGTCCTGATAAAGTAAAGTCGCGGCAGTATGGCGAAGTTTATGAGGCGAAATTCCCATTCCGTCAAGCCCGGCTTCTTTCAGACAATGTTCCACGATTTGTTCCACACCTCGGGTGCTTATCCTTTTGCCGAAACGGTTCAAAAAAAGCGCGTTTTTATCGACTCTTTTGACTTTTTCGCCGGAATTGAGCACCGAAAGATAGCTTTCAATGGCATTCAGGCAGGAATTATTGAGATAAACAATGCGTTCTTTGTTGCCTTTACCAAGAAGTTTAAGCTGATTATCGCGTATATCATGAACATTGATTCCGCAAAGTTCCGAAACACGCATTCCACAGTTCAAAAACAGCGTAATTATGCAAAAATCTCGCTCTGTAAAGTTGGTTTCAACATGTGAAAGCAGTTCAAGCGACTGTTCAAGCGTAAGATATTTTGGAAGTGCTTTTTTAAGCTTTGGAGTTTCCAGATTGAGCATCGGGTTTTCCGAAAGCTTTCCGCTGGATACCGTAAGATATTTATAAAAGGATCTTATTGCGGAAACTTTTCTCGAACGCGCTTTGGCATCATTGTCATGGTTGCGCTGAAATTCCGAAAGAAATCTCATAGCATCGGTTCTTGTGGCGTTTTTTATCAAATCGAATGTTGCCGAACGTATTTTGATATCCTTATAATCAACGTCATCGGAAACCAGTCCGTTATCGATCATAAGAAATCTTATGAACGATCTTAAGTCAACGTAATAACCGTCGACGGTTCTGGGAGAGCGTCCTTTGATGGTTTCCATATAGAACAGAAAATCCTGAAGGAACTCCGGACAATCGTTAAGATGGTCTTTATTCATAAAAATCCTCCTTTTCTTCTCCCCTTAACTTCGCTAAATTTCTATTTAGCGAAATTGACACTTACGTTTTAAGGGGGTACACTCGTATGAAAAAATTTGTTGCTTTGGCTTTGTCTTTGGTGCTTGTTTTTTCTATGGGTGTACCCTCTTTTGGTGCAACATCTGTTTCTATTGATGAATCCGGTGTTTTTGCTCCGGATAAATCTAACACAAATTACTCTACAAATACTGTTTTTACGAATTTAAACATTCTTGAAGCGATTCGCGTTCTTGCGGATAGTTCTGCTTATGATATTCATCAGCTTAAAGTTCTTTTTTCTACTGGCTCTTATAAAACCGTTGCTGACGCATTAAATCTTTATTTTAGTGGTGCAGTCGCTGATGTTAATTCCTATGGTAACGGTAATCTTGGCGATATGATGAGCACTTTTGCTTATTTGGGTAGAGAGATTCAAGGAATGAATTATTTTACTCCCTACTCCGGTGGCGAAGCAACTTCTCTTGATGAAGCATTAAACAAGAATCTTTTATATATTCAAAATCAGCTTCGAGTTATTTCGGACAGTATGGGTGCAACTTCTGCAAGTTCCGGTTTAATGTCCGGTTGGACTTTGTCCGGTGTTCCCTCTCCAGAGGGCTACGATTCTTCTTGGTATCGTCGTATTTTGATGAATCTTTATTCTTTCCGTCTTGACTTTGCACGTCTTTACGACGGAACTTGGGCGGATTCTACTAATTATGCTGATAGTTTCTTTTATCAAACATATTTACAAAATAAAATTCAATCTGATAATGTAGAAGGCCTTTTAAATGGTTGGTCTGCTACATCTACTGCGTATCCGGACGGATATGAAAACTCTTGGTATCGTGCTATTAATCAAAGATTATATGCTTTTCAAAGTTCTTGGGTTAATATAATGAATCAAGTTATGATTCCACGTGTAAATTCTATTCAAAGTCATCTCTTTGATATCTTAGATGATACTGATATGTTGCAACAAGTTCTTGCCGATGAAGATGACCTTGCGATGAAAGATTCTCTTGCATCTTCAAAAACCGAAGTTGTTGACTTTGTCGGAAATGGTATTACTTCCTCGAATGGTTCTTCCTTTTCGCTTATGTCCGGTATAACTGACGGAATCGGCTTTGCTACTGATTTCAATGAGTTTTTTTCAATGCCTGATATCGGTTTAGGTGATATATTTAAAGTATTTGATAATACTTCGGAATCCCTTTCGTGGTTTACGGAAGAAACTGCTTCAAATATAGATACCGTTCCGGCTACATATTCGAGAGAATCGAATCCGCAGACGGAAATTGTCACTTCGTATTATGAGGATAGAAAATCCGAATTCAACGATATGTGGGGTGATATAGTTGGTTGACCCTATAATCAATGCTGTTGAAGTTTTTCTCGTTTTTTATGAGAATCTCCCTCAACCGATTATTGCTTTGTTTAATCTTGTTTTGTTTCTTATGGTGATTTTCTACATTATAAGAACAGTAGAAAAGGCGGGTTCGTGATGTTGTTTAATATTTTTGATATTCTTTTCGGTCTTTTTCCTGCTTGGTTTGCTACATTTTTGATTATTGCTTTTTTTGTTACGGTTATAGTCTTGCTTATTCGTCTTGTTGTTTGGATTATTGAAATTATTCCCGGATTCTAAAGGGGTGATTATATGACCGCTGACGGTCTTTCATTCATACAATGGTTTTTTCCTGCTATGTGGTCTTTTTTTACAAGTTGGCATATTCCCGGAACTGGTGTCAGCCCTGCCGGGTGGCTCTTGTTCTTGCTTCTTGCAGGAATTGTTTTGAAAATTGTATTTCATATTCTACACTCCGGTTGGCTTTCCGGTGGAGGTAATTAAATGAAGATTATATGTGTTTTGCTTTCAATCGTCTTTCTCTTTTCCTTTTCGGTAACAGCTTTCGCCGAAGTTGCATTGGACGAACTCGGCGAAGTTGTTCCGGTTGAAGATAGTACCCAGAGCGAAGAATCTGGCGAAGCTACTTCCGGAAATGAGTATCTCGATATGGTTTTAAATAATATGCAGAATGATATTGACGATTTACAGTCTGATGTTGAGGTGCTTCAAGATGATGTATCTGCGATTTCTGAATCAGATGTTGTATCTGATTCGACAGTTGAAAATTCTACTTCCGAAGAACCGGAAGAAATCAACCCGGAATTAGGTATTGATGAAAGTACGCCAACGGCTGTAAATGTTTATGCTTTAAATCCGATAACTCCGGAAGATACAACGGGTTTGAAGTCCGTTCTTCTTTCTCTTATCGGTGATTATGACGCTATTGTAGTTGAATACGAATACACGGGTAGTAATAGCTATACAAACTATCTTCGTGAAGTTCAACCGGATTATGTTTGGTTGTGCTCTGCTGCAATATTCCTTGTTATAATCTATTCTGTGTTTAGGCTTGGGGGTGCTCTGTTCCGTGGATAATATGCAAGCTTTTGCCCTTTGGCTTTTGGAAGAAATTCCGAATTTTCTCTTGTCTGAACCGATATGTTACTTTGTCGGTATCGCTATTTTGTTCTTGGTAATAAAGCTGTTCGGCTCTATTATAAAAATTCATTAAAAGGAGTTTTAATTTATGGAAGGAAGTGTAACTGTGGCAACTATTCTCGAATCTGCAGGACTTATCGTCACCGAGGCTCTCTCTTGGCTCACCGAAACCGTTACCACCGTCGTAGGCTCTCCGCTTCTTCTTATGTTCGTAATCCTCGGACTTGTCGGAACTGGCGTCGGTCTTATGCGTAGAATCATTGGCTGATGATTCCGTGGGGAGTGCACACGCTTTGCGTGATCGCACTCCCTTTTTCGCTATTTTGTATTTAGGTGGTGCACACTTTTGTATATTGTCTTTTTTCTACTTCTGTTTTTTGGCACAATATTTGCCGTTCTTGCTTATCGTTTCCGTAATCCTTTCAAGCTGTATTATATTTTCGGAAAAAAGGGCTCGGGAAAATCTCTGTTTATGGTTAAGTTTATGTTGAGGTATCTTCGTAAAGGTTGGACGGTTTACACCGATATTTCCGATGTAAATATTCCCGGTGTTCGTCTTATCAATGCGAAAGACCTCGACACTTTCCGTCCGGAAGAAAATTCCGTTATATTTCTTGATGAAGTCGGAATTACTTTCGATAATCGTAAATTCAAAACATTCACGGACGGTATGCGTGATTATTTCAAGTTTCAGCGTAAATATAAATGCGTTGTTTATATGAACTCCCAAAGCTTTGATGTTGATAAAAAAATTCGTGACCTTATAGACCGTTTTTACCTCGCAACAAGCCTTGGTAATGTTATTTCAATATACCGACCTATAAATCGTAAGGTTGCCCTCGTAGAAGCTTCTGCGCAGGGTGAGAGCCGTGTTGCTGATAACCTTGTATTTGCTCCGATATGGGAATGGAAATTCATCTTTATGCCGAACTATTTCAAATGGTTCGACAGCTTCGAAGCTCCATACCGTGAACTTATCCCATTCAAAGAAATCCCCGGTAAACTTCCGAAAGACCCTACACCGAAGCAGGCTCTAAAATTGATTCATAAAGGACTGAAAAAGAAATGATTAAACTATGGCTTGGAAATAAACTCCGCTTTCTCTCGCACCTTGGAATGTTCCTCTGTGGCTTGTGCTCGCTCATTGCACCGTGGTATATTGCGCTTGTAATCTTCGTGCTTGCTTTCGTACTCGACTATGTCGCATTTTCTGCGGTAGCGCAGTATTTTACAACCGATGAGGGGTAAAGGGGGCTTTGCCCTCTTTATTCGCCTTTGAGCGCCGTGCTCAAAGTTCCGTGCTTGTCATATGCTCAACACATATCCCGTGCTCAAGCTGTGCGTGCTGTTACCTTATTCAGCATAAAAAGGCAGGATCACCGCCATAAATATGGCGGTGCCTGCCTTTTCTTATTCTTGTTCCTCAAGATACTTTTTGATAATTTGTGCTATTAAATTAGATACGCTTCTGCCCTCTTTCTGTACCTGCTCTTTTAACTTCTCTGTAATTTCGTCATCTAAAAATGTTGATATTCTGTTTTTGTCCGTCATATAAATGTTCCTTTCTTGCTGAATTTGCAAATTTCGGTTGACTTGGTGGTACAACCGTAGTACAATGCAGTTGTTCAAAAGTTGTCCTACTTTTGAACCCTCATATTATAGCCTGGGGAGTTGTGACCGGAGAATCCCTCTCCCCTCGCCACCTTATGAGGAAATAAAACTTGACGAAATGAGGTAAAATTATGGACAGAAAGATTACTATCGTTGGTATTGAAGAATACGACTTCAAAACTCGTGAGAATGAAACTCTCGAAATGGCAAACATTCACTATCAGTATCAGAATCAGCGAGTTGAAGGCATAGCCTGCGGTCGTGTGACTGTATCTAAAAAAATGCTTGACCGTTATAATATTCAGCTTAATGCAGAATATATCGGAGCGTTTTATCTTGACGCTAATAAACGCGAAAAACTTGCGGCACTTTTCGAGGAGGCTTGAAAGTGATTACTACTTATGATTCCCTTCATACTATGAACGATAATATTTATGATGTTATTTACGATTCTGAACGTAAAGCCTTTGGTGTTATCGTAGCTTGGGACGATTTCACCTGTGAACCACAGATTAAATATTGTGATTCTCTCGATAATGCAAAGCGCCTTGCTATTGGCTTTGTAATTGCTGAAAATAATATTTTTAATTTTTAATCCGCACGGACTACGAGAATGTGCGGATTGTAGCATGTAGCAAAATTAAATAAATTGAGGTTTTGATTTATGAGTAGAAATTCAAATTTCAACCCGGAAACATCAAAACGTCGTGTCTTTTTTATTGAACTTTATCCCGATTCTTCAACATATAATTGTGATGAACTTTTAGCTGTTGCTCGTTCTTTTCCCGAATATGCTTTGATTTGTCACGATAAAGATGTTAATTCGGTTACTGGGGAAGTTAAAAAACCGCATTATCATATTGTAGTGCGTGTTAAGCCTTCCCTGCTTTCTACGGTGGCGAATAAGTTTCCCGGTTTGGAAACTCGCTTTATTGAGGTAACACACGAATTTAGGTGGTGTTTACGCTATCTAATTCACTTGGACGATATAACAAAATATCAATATCCGCACGAAGCTGTTGAAACTAACATTTCGGATATCGAATCCTATTGGCGTATTTCTTCGGAATGGTCGCTTGTTCGTGAAATGATTCAGCTTCGGTTGACTGGTTCAACATGGTATCAAGTGTTTGACTTTTGCGGAAAAAATCAATGTTATGATGTCTTTCGCCGTAATATAGCGATAATCAAACTCGTTGCCGGAGAATCCGACTGCACCGATTATGGTGAATGGGATGAAACAATATGAACTTCGGAAAAGTTTCTATTTAGCGAAGTTGGCTCTATGGAAATTATAGCACAAAAAGCCTCTTCCCGTCAAGTGTTTGCATCAAAAAAAGCCTGATTTTATCAGGCCTTTTTGCTTATTGCTATTCTTCGCAAAGCGGCAAAATTCCGCCTATATCACGTAATGTTCTTCCGCCGAGGTTTTCTACGTAAATATTTCTGTTGCGAAGAAAATCTTTTATATTCTCATAATCTTTAATTGATTTTAAATCACCGCTGGTTCCGAGGATCTTCTGTTCGACCATTCCCCCGCATCCGCCGATAAAACCGGTATCGTATCCTTCAAGGAATATTCCGCCTTCTTTTATTTTGAGAACTTCTATTTCTTTTTGTGTTAAAACTTTAGCAATACCCGGATCTGCGGTTATAACAGCATCTTCAGAAACTGCAAGCACCGAACATTTTGCATAGCCTTGCTTTACCGCAATGATGTTATAATCGTTCTTTTCTGCGAATTCCATCAGCTTTTTATCGATTATATCAGGGTTTACGATAATATTTCGGCCGATTATCTCTGCATTTATAAGACAGTCGTCCGGATAGCTGAAATCAAGGTTTTTTTCTGTGGTTTCGGTAGCAAAACCCATCATTTTGAGCATATCGCTGCTCTTTTTTGAGCATCCTGCGGTAAGAATATGATTTCCGCCGAGATGCAGCAGCTGCAAATCGGCATGCGAAGCTATTCCCCGCGGAAGATTTTTGTTGGGTTCGATAGGAACAACGGCTATTTTTGCACATTCCAAAGCGGCAATAACGTCCTCGGCCTGGGCGGAAACCGCGGCAACAATGACGTTTTTGTCCGGAAAATTGGGATTTTTTATAAAATTCATTTATTTTTCCTCTTTTTTGCGTATTGCGGAAAAAGCCTCTCCGATGCTTGCAACTCCGGTGAGTTTGATTTTATAATCGGTTCCGCGAAGTTTTCCGAGACACTGTTTCGGAAGGATAATTTCGGTAAAACCAAGCTTTTCGGCTTCTTTTATGCGTGCCTCGGTGTTGGAAACGCTTCGCAGTTCCCCGCCGAGTCCGATTTCGCCGAAAGCGACGATACTGCTGTCAACAACGGTGTCGGTAAGGCTTGAAATAAGCGCAATAGCAACCGGAAGATCCGCAGCAGGTTCATCAAGTCTGAGTCCGCCGATGACGTTTATGTAGGTATCCATGCTTCCGAAATAATAACCCGCTCTCTTTTCAAGGACCGCAATAAGAAGCGCAGTGCGGTTAAAATCAAAGCCGTTGGAAGTTCTTCGCGGAACACCAAAACCGGTTTTAGAAACAAGAGCCTGAACTTCGGCGAAAATAGGTCTGGTTCCTTCTATAATGCAGCTTACACAGGTTCCCGAAACGTTTGTCGGACGTTCGGAAAGCAGCGCCATGGAGGGATTTTCGACCTCGTGGAGGCCGTCTTCATTCATTTCAAAAATACCTATCTCGTTGGTGGAACCAAAACGGTTTTTTATGGAACGGAGTATGCGGTAACTCATAGTTCTTTCGCCTTCAAAATGAAGTACGGTATCAACGATATGTTCCATTACCTTCGGTCCGGCAATTGCTCCGTCTTTGTTTACGTGGCCAACGATTATGATGGGAATTCCCGCTTTTTTAGCGACTTTTGTAAGTATGGAGGTACATTCCTTTACTTGGGTAATGCTTCCGCTGGAAGAAGCGATTCCGGAAAAACTCATGGTCTGGATAGAGTCCACCATAACAATATCGGGTTTTTCTGCGTTTATGGCGTTTACTACCTGTCCGATATCTGTATAAGGCGCAATAAGAAGGTTTTTGCTGTCAACGCCGACCCTCTTTGCGCGGAGTTTGAGTTGGGATTTGCTTTCTTCGCCTGCAACATAAAGAATCTTGTTGTTTTCAGAAAGTTTTCCGCAAACCTGAAGAAGCATTGTGGATTTTCCGATTCCGGGGTCACCGCCGAGAAGAATGACAGATCCTTTTACAATACCGCCGCCGAGAACTCTGTCGAGTTCTTCGATTCCGGTGATGTAACGCATTTCTTCATCAACATCAACGTCCGCAAGACTGGTGACTGTTTCGGATTCCGGCTCACCGATGACAAGACCGGCGGTCTTTTGTTTTGAAGGGGTCTCTTCAGCGCGGACGTCTTCAACAAATGTGTTCCATTCACCGCATTCCGGGCATTTTCCCATCCATTTCGGGGTTTCGTATCCGCACTCACTGCAAACAAAGATTTTTTTGAGTTTTTCCATTTTAAACTTCCCTTTCGGTAAGGTGTTTTATTGATGATAAGGCAATGGCAAAAGCCATTTCACTCTGATAGTTTTCATCGGTGAGCATGGCGGCTTCTGCCGAATTTGATATAAATCCGCATTCCACGAGCACCGCGGGTTTTTGAGCATTGTACAGTATATAAATATCTTTTGAAGACTCTTTTATACTTCGGTGGTTTTCCGGTTGCAAAAGATTGGAAATTCCGCTTTGTAATGCAGTTGCAAGAGCTTTACTGCCGGGATTTTTACCACCATAAAAGACTTGAGCACCGTGAGCATCTCCGCCAAAAATGTTTTGGTGGATAGAAACAAAACAAAGGCAGGGCGTTTTTTCAAGAAGCGAAAGACGGTTTTTTATGTCCGAAACTTTCTTTTCGCGCTGTGAAAAAAGCCCTTCGTCACAGGTCATAGTATCGGTTTTTCTTGTGAGCACGGTGTCATATCCGAAAAGAGAAAATAATTTTTCGGTTTTAAGAGTTATCGAAAGATTAAGGTCTTTTTCGATTATTCCGCCCGCTCCTATTGCTCCTCCGTCTTCACCGCCGTGACCGGCATCGAGTATGATCGTACTGTTTTCGTCTACTGAAAAAGACGAAGCCAAAACTGCTTTTTCATCCGGAAAATAAATAAACGGCGCAGCAACGATAAAAAACGAACATATCATAAAAAGAAAAGCTTTCATAACGGTATATTTCAAAAAACAACACTCCTTTTTGCTTTTTGAAATATACGCTGAAATAAAAAATTCTATGACGAGAATATTTTATCACAAAACAATATGTTTGTATATCCAAAAAACGCACCATAAAATTGTACAACTTATTAATATATATTTTACGTTTTATTATTGACTTTCACACACTAAACTGGTAAAATGAAAGAGCTGAGTAATTCAGCGTATTAAAGTGTGAGGAGTGTTTCATATGAACAAACGTCTTAAAGACGAACGACTTGATTACCTTTTTGAGGCAATTCTTACTCTTGAAACCAAAGAGGAATGTTACAGCTTTTTCCGCGATCTTTGCACCGTTCCGGAACTCAAGACTCTTTCCCAAAGGTTCCACGTTGCAAAAATGCTTACAGATAAAAGAGTTTACAGTGACATCGTTGAAGAAACCGGCGCTTCTACTGCAACCATCAGCCGAGTAAACCGTTCCCTTTCCGAAGATTATGATTCCAGCGGTGGTTATCAGCTTGTTTTCAGCCGTCTTGAGGAGAAAAAATGAGCGATTACGGTGATTTTGCCCGATTTTACGACAAATTTACAAATAACGTTGATTATCCTGCAAGAGCAAGATATTTCGATGCGATAATCCAGAAATATAATCCGGATGCAGAGATCGTTCTTGACCTTGCCTGCGGAACCGGTTCTTTGAGCTTTGAACTTGAGCCTTTCGGTTACGACATTGTAGCGGTAGATAATTCCTATGAGATGCTTTCTGTTGCAATGGAAAAACGAGAAATGCTTGAAAGCAACGTCCTTTTCCTTTGCCAGGAGATGAACGAGCTTGATCTTTTCGGAACTATCGATGCAACGGTTTGCGCCCTTGACAGTATCAACCATATTCTTGACGAAGACGAACTTACCGAAGTTTTTGAAAAGGTTTCCCTCTTTTCCAACAAAGGCGCGGTTTTTGTATTTGACGTAAACACGGTTTATAAACATCAGGAAGTTCTCGGCGACAACTGTTTTGTTTATGAAAATGGAGATACCTTCTGTGCCTGGCGCAATTCTCTTGACAAAGACGGAGTCACCGTTGATATTTCTCTTGATTTCTTCGATAAAACCGAAAACGACGGTCTTTATTGCCGTTACAGCAGCGATTTTTCCGAAAAAGCTTATGAGATAGATGACCTTAAGGAGATGCTTTTTAAAACAGGTTTCCTCGTAAAAGCAGTTTTTGACGAGGATAGTTTTCTCCCCATCAGAAAGGACAGCGAAAGAGCTATTATCGTTGCGGTAAAAAATTAAAAAATTTTTTGAAAAAATTTCAAAAAAACGCTTGACTTTTGGTGAATGACGAGTTATAATAAACAAGTCGTCTGGGGGCATAGCTCAGCTGGTTAGAGCACCTGCCTTACAAGCAGGGGGTCATAGGTTCGAGTCCTATTGTCCCCACCAGATTTTAACCGCAACCTTGTGTTGCGGTTCTTTTTTTATCTGTTCCCTGCTGTTTTTGCAAGAAAAAAGCAAAAACGGCTCTTTTTATTATATTGGATTTATTGTATAATTCATTTGGGTGATTTTTTATGAAACATATAGTAAACACAGTCAGCGAAAATCTTTGGCTTGAACAGTATAAAGACAAAGCGGATATGAATAAGTTTATTTCGGATTGCCTTTGCGACGGCTGCGAAGTTATCCGCGGCGGCGAAGATTCCACCGGAATTTACGATAAAGATAATGTGATCGGAGTACATCTTTTCTTTTATCCTGCCTGGCTGGATTTTTGGAACAACGACATTGAAAAACTTAAACTTCATTTCGGAACTCAGGAAACCTGGGAAGGATATTACCGTGCGAAAAACCGTGAAGAGTTCCTTCTGCCCTACCGTGCAGATATGGAATATGCGGAAGCTATGGGAGCGGAATACGTTGTTTTTCACGTAAACGATGTTTCCAACGAGGAAGTTATAACCTATAAATGGGAACATTCCGATGAAGAAGTTATCAGAGCGGTTGCGGAGATTGTAAACGAGCTTACAAAGGGCAAAAATTACCATTTCAAGCTTCTTTTTGAAAATCTTTTTACCCCCGGTATGATGCTCTTAAAGCCCGCAGAAACGGCTCTTATGCTTGAGCTTACTGATTACGAAAACAAAGGTATTCTTATGGATACGGGCCATCTGATGTGCGCTCCGCAGAATATTATAAGCGAAGAACAAGGAATTGATTTTGTTCTTGAAACGGTAAGAAATCACGGTGAACTTGCTAAAGAATTCAAGGCACTTCATCTTCATAAATCAACAACGGGAGAATATATCCAAAAACATAAAGCAACATTTATTGAACCTAAAGAAGATTTTTATGAGCGCTGGGCCCAGGGCTATGATATCATTCTCAATATCGATATGCACCAGCCTTTTGAAAATCCGCGCGTTCAGGAAATCCTTGAGCTTGTTGAACCGGAATATGTAACACACGAAATTTCCGCAAAAAACCGTGAAGAAAAACTTGAAAAAGTGCTTGTTCAAATGAAGGCACTTGGAAGAATATAAAGAAAAAAGACCCGCTCTGCGGGTCTTTTTTTTAATGATATTCAATCGAAATTATTTTCATAATCTGCCGTATCAATAATCAGTTTTTTACAGTTGGGGCAGCAATCACATTCGATATGATGCGGAGACATAAAAGGAACATCTAAATGTAATGTGTATTTTTCTTTATTATCAGGTAAAGTGCTTAGCTTATGTTTCCTTTCGCTCCAAATTATGTTTCCACAGTTCAGATATCCGTGAATCATTTCAGTATTACAAAAAGGGCATTTCATATAGATACCTTCCATTAACAAAGTGTTATTTTTTCATAAGATACGGGTTTAAGATCATCGTCAAAAGTGATTTTATATCCTTCGCAGGGTTTCGGTTGCCATGCATAAAAATGCTCGGCCGTTTCATCACCTGGAAACCAGGTGAGCATAAGTCCGGCGATGACCCCTCCGTGACAAACGATAATGCAGTCGCTGCCGAGATAATCTTTCATGGCTTCGAGCGAACGGTTGAGCATTATTTCGCCGCTTTCCCCGTTGGGACATACGTTGCGCCAGTTGTCGCCGGTTATCCATGCCTGATAATCTTCCCTGTCTTTAAGCTGCTCATAACTGAGCATCTCAAAATCGCCAAAGCTGAACTCTCTCATTCGCGGATCGACAATATGCTCTTTTTCGCTTCCGTACATTTCAAAAAGCGTCTGTTCGGTGCGGCAAAGGTCGGTGGTGACCACCTTATAACCTTCGGTATCGGGATAAATCCCGGCTTTTCTTCGTTCTCTTACGGCCTCTATTCCCTCTTCGATAAGCGGAATATCGGAGCTTCCGTAATAAAGGCGTTTTTTGTTGCCTTCGGTTATGCCATGGCGAAAAAGATAAATTGTGCTCATATTATTTCAACCTCTGTGAAAGACCGCAAAAAATTCTAGTTACGTGCTTGGATTCTTTTGAAAGTTTTATAAGAAGTCTTCCGTTTGCTTCGCGCCAGGCTCTTTCGGTTTTGTTTATGGGAACGACTCCACAGGAAATATCGTCCGAAACGATGATTTTATCCTGAAGGTTTTCTGCGTGCTCAAAAAGATATTCAGCCGGTTCAAAACCGTGCTCAACACACCAATAGCTGAATCTTTCTATATGCGCAATGCATTTTTTGTCAAATTCCGGCGCAGAATCTTTTTCGCAAACGAAAATATCTTCATCGGAAATGACGAAATTTTCTTTTACATAAGCGGTTTTTCCCTGAAAAGCGCCGCCGATTATAAGTTCCATATCAAAATCTCCTTAAAACACGTTAAGAGCGATTATTCCGCAAAGTTCCGCAATGGTATGGCCAAATCCGGTAACATCGCCGGAAAAACCGTCAAGGTTTTTAAACGCATATGCAGTAGCGATAACATATCCAAAAATGGTTGCAAAGGAAATTATTACGCCTCTGAGGCCGAAAAGATAAGCCGAAACAGCAAAAGAAATTATTAGAATAGCGCAAAGTGCCAAAATATTTCCTTTGCTTATTCCTTTCTGGAAGTTTCCGGCATATTCGCTGTGTCCCATGGGACGAAGGGTCGAAACGCCTATTGCGCTGCAGGCGCGGGAAACGGTGCAAATTGTTATAAGCGGCCAGAATTGATAGGAAAAGTCTTTGCTTGCAAAAGAAGCAAAGCTGAGCATCATGAGTATTGCAAGTCCGACAACCGCAAAAGAACCCACGTGGGAATCTTTCAGTATCTCACGTTTCTTTTCAAGAGGACGTCTTGAAAAAATCGCATCGCAGCAATCCATATATCCGTCAAGGTGGATTCCGCCGGTAAGAAGATACGGCGTTACGGCAAGAATTGCCGCGCCGAGCATAAGCGGAAAGTTTATTTTACAGAGAAGGAACGCTATGACCGCCCAGATGGTTCCTATTACGGTTCCGACAAAAGGAAAAACCACAAGCATCAAAGAACGCACCGAATCTTCCCATACGTGAGAAAAAGGCGTGGGGATAGCACAGAACATACTGAAACTCATGCAGAATGCCTTCAAAAGTTTTTTCATATGAGTTCAGCTCCTTTGTAAAAAATTATCTGTCCGCAGGAAAATTCCGCCACAACGTCACATTTTTCCGCCAAAGCGCGGTCAACAAAAGCAAGTCCCGCTCTGTAAGAATCGGTCCATTCGTCATAAAATGCCGCGTCGCAGTGGATATTATCGGAAACGAACACAACGTTTTCGGCCTTTTCGGAAAAATCAAGAAGTTCAGCCGCAACTTTCTGCGGAGCGGCTTTGTTGATATCTCCAGCCATTCCAACGAACATTTCATTGGATAAAAGTGCGGTCACACTATCGACAAGGTATGTACCTCTACAGTCAATTTCATCGCTATGCAATGCGATATTTCTGCCCCATTCGGCAGTTTTGAACCCCCAGCCCGCTCTTTCATTTCTGTGGCGGGCAACTCTTGCAAGATCCTCATCATCACGGGGTTCCATTGTTGCAAGATACCAGAGGTGGTCTTCTTTGGCAAGTTTTTTGGCGCATTCCTGGGCAAACATGGATTTTCCGTTTTTTGCTCCGCCTGATATGAATATTCTCATCTTTCCACCGTAAAATGATCGCCGACTCTTATTTCGTCAAGATAGCTGTCGTCGATGCTTGCTTCATCAAAAGTTGCCATTTCGTTCATTATTGCATATGCCGCATCGAGCACGCGGAACATTATGGGACAGCCGCTTCCCTCTCCAAGGCGCATTTTCATAAGAAGAGGTGCTTCAAGTTCCAGTTCTTTAAGCGCATAAATATATCCGGGTTCAAAAGAAGCGTGGGAAGCAATAAGATAATCCTTTACTGCGGGACAAAGTTTTGCGGCACAAAGAGCCGCAACTACAGAAATAAATCCGTCTATGACAACGGGAATACGGTGTTCGGCAGCCCCGAGGAAAACTCCGCACATCGCAGCGATATCAAGTCCGCCTACTTTTGAAAGTACATCAATAGGGTCATTTGCGTTGGGTTTATGCTTTTCGATAGCTCCGTCAATGACTTCGATTTTGTGAAGATAGGCTTCATCAAGAAGCCCGCCGCCTTTTCCTGCGGTGGTCTTTGCGGGAATTCCGGTAAAAGCGGAAAGTACAGCGGAAGAAGTGGTGGTGTTTCCTATTCCCATTTCTCCTACGCCGATGGCATCAACGCCGTCTTCAAAGCATTTATCTGCCATTTCAAGACCAACACAGATTGCTTTTTCGGCTTCTTCTTTTGTCATCGCGGGTTCGATATAAAGGTTTTTAGTGCCATAGGCAATTTTTCTGTTAATTACTGCAGGGCAGTTATAATCGCTCATAACGCCGACATCAACGACGACTATCTCGTCGCCGAAATGTTTTGCAAGCGAAGAAGCGCCTGTCATTCCACGGGTAAGGTTTATTGTCTGGGAAAGAGTGACCGATTGCGGAGTGCAGGAAACGCCTTCGTCACATACACCATTGTCTGCGCAAAGAACGATAATACGGCATTTTTCGGCCTTATTATGTATTTTTCCGGTCATTCCGGCAACTCTTATTGAAAGATCTTCAAGAAAACCAAGGCTTCCGGGAGGTTTTGCAAGTTCCGCCTGGCGTTCTTTTGCTTTTGTCATAACCTCTTTGTCAGCGGGTTTTACACAGGATATGGCTTTTGCGATTCTTTCGTTCAAATAATCACTTCCAATCTAAAAATACATCTTAATTGTACCACATATCCACGTTAAATTCCATAGTAATATAATAATAAGCAAAACAGGAATATAAAACAGCGTGCTCATTTGAGCACGCTGTTTATATAGTTATCGATTTCGGTATCGTATTCCACTTCGTGAGAAGCTGATTTTTCAAGTATGTGCTCGTCTGCTTTTTTAAGAAGTTCGATATATCCGAAAAACTTTTCATCCATGGGGATTTTAAGGCTTTCATAAGCTTTTCCAAAGATAAAAGGATTGGACATATTGTAAGAAAAACTCATATCGCCGTTTGGCCGCACACAAACCGAATGCCAGCAAAGCGAATAAAGCGGATTGTTTTTATATTCGTTTATCGATTCTTCTATCTGTTCGCGGCAAAGGATATTGTCATCGCCAGCACAGAACGGGTATTTTTCGCAAAGTTCGCTGAGCTTTTTATGAAAATCTTCAAAGTGTTCGCAAGGAACGATAAGGTTTTTGTTTTCTTCTTTTTCCGCTTCGGATTTACAGCCGAGGCTTGCAATGGGCGTGATTTTTACAGAACAATTCTGAAAACCGGAAAAAAGTTTAAGAATATCTTCCGCATCATCAAGATAGTCATTGCAAAGGGTCGATTGAACGAAAGTGGGTATTCCCTTTTCGTCAAAAAATCTGACCGCATTTATTGCCGCATCAAAACTGTCTTTGCCGCAGATTGCCCTATGTTTTTCCGCAGTTGAGCCGAGAATACTTGTGAAATACTCTTCAAGACAGCGGTAAGATGCGAGTTTTTCAAGGCGCTCCTTGTTCATTCCAAGGCTGTTGGAAGCAAAAGTGAAACGAAGTTTAAGCGCTTCAAGACAATCGAGTAATTCAAAAACATCGCTTCGCATAAGCGGTTCGCCGCCGGTAAAAATAACGTATCTTCCGCCCTGGGCTTTGAATTCCGCAAAAATTTGCTTTATTTGCTCGGTCGTCATTTCTGCACATTTTTTGTGGATACCGCCGTCAAGGTAACAATGTCTGCAATGCTGGTTGCAGGCATGGGTGACTTCGATATAGAGACTGTTGAGTTTATAAAATTCCATTTTGAATACCTTTATAAAATGGCTCCGCAAAAACGGAGCCATAAATTTTTATTCGATGATAAGTTTTTTAAAGATTTTTTTGCCTTTTTTAAGGATTACTTCGCCGTCGAATGCGCTTCTTTCAATGGTTGCAAAAACGTCGGTGATTTTTTCATCATTAACTGTGATTCCGCCCTGTTCGATAAGACGTTTGCCTTCGCCTTTGGATTTTGCGATTTCTGCTCTGATAAGAGCTTCGGTAACTGCAAGTTTTCCATCGTTGAAATCAGCTTCGGAGAAAGAAACGGTGGGCATGTTTTCGCTGGAACCGCTGCCGGCAAAAATTGCTCTTGCGGCTTCAAGAGCTTTGTCAGCTTCTGCTTCGCCGTGAACGATTTTGGTTACCTCGTAAGCAAGGCGTTCTTTGCAGGCGTTGATGTTTGCGCCTTCAAAAGTTTTTTCCATTTCTTCGATTTCCTCAACAGGAATGAAAGTAAGGAATTTGAGGCATTTGATAACGTCATCGTCGCCTACGTTTCTCCAATACTGGAAGAAATCGTAAGGAGTGGTCTTGGTGGGGTTGAGCCAAACTGCGCCGCCCTCGGTTTTGCCCATTTTTTTGCCTTCTTTGGTGGTAAGAAGCTGGAAGGTCATGCCCTGAACTTCTTTCTGTTCAAGACGGCGAACAAGTTCGATACCGCCGATGATGTTGGACCACTGGTCATCGCCGCCGAGTTCCATGGTGCAGTTATAATCACGGAAGAGTTTAAGGAAGTCGTAGCTCTGCATGATCATGTAGTTGAATTCAAGGAAAGTAAGTCCGCGTTCAAAACGGCTCTTAACGCATTCAGCGGTGAGCATTTTGTTTACGGAGAAATGTGCGCCGACGTCGCGGAGAAGTTCAACGTATCCGAGTTTAAGAAGCCAGTCGCCGTTTCTCGCAACTATGCATTTGGAAACGTCAACGATCTGGTTCATCTGTTCAAGGAAGCGGTCTGCATTATAGTTGATCTCGTCAACGGTAAGCATCTTTCTCATATCGGTTTTGCCGGTGGGGTCACCGACCATGGTGGTACCGGTACCGAGAAGAAGAATCGGGGTGTGTCCTGCTTTGATCATTCTGTTGATGACCATAAGCTGAAGGAAGTGTCCTACGTGAAGGCTGTCTGCGGTTGCATCGAAGCCGATGTAGAAAACTACTTTTTCGTTTTCAAGTTTACGTTTGATTTCTTCGGGATGAGTCATCTGGGCAATAAGGCCGCGGCGCTCAAGATCTTCATAAATAGTCATTTTGGGTTCCTCCGTTTTTATCTGAATCTAATTTTTTATAAAATAAAAACCCTCCGTCGGCAAAAACCGACAGAGGGCGAATTAGCGCGGTACCACCTCTGGTTCGTCAGTGAAACTGACCTTTAAAACGCTGTAACCGGCGCACCGGATAAAACCTACTGTTATTTCGGAATTACGGCTCGGGAATGTATTCGCAACTTTTCTGCCCGCTTTCTTACACCGACCGAAAGCTCTCTTTGCCGCATGGAAAAGTGCTACTTTTTTCCTTCATAGCTTTTTGCAATATGTTTGGATTATACCTTAACAAAAAGGTTTTGTCAACCTTATTTTGAAAGCTCCAAAAGTTCCTCGGCACTCTTTCTGAGCGCTTCGGTCATAGTGCCTCCCATAATTCTTGCCAGTTCGTTTACCCTTCCTTCCTTATCAAGGCTTTCGACGGAAGTGAAAGTTCTTCCATTTTCGGTGCTCTTGGAAATAAGAAGGTGGTTGTCGGCATAAGCCGCGACCTGAGCAAGATGAGTGACACAAATTATCTGGCGTCCGCCGGAAACCTGTTTGAGCTTCTGCCCTACTTTTTGTGCGGCAGAACCGGAAATTCCGGTATCGACCTCGTCGAAAATAAGGGTATCGACGTTGTCTTTATCAGCAAGAACGTTTTTGATACTGAGCATTATGCGGGAAAGTTCACCGCCGGAAGCGATTTTTGTAAGGGGTTTGAGCGGGTCGCCGGCATTGGTGGCAATATAAAATTCAATATTGTCACAACCGGATTCGCAGAAATCCGTTTTCTCAAAATTAACGCTGAAACGAACGTTTGGCATGTTGAGATAAGAAAGTTCGTCAAGAACGGCCGTTTCAAAAGCCTTGGCGGCTTTGCAGCGCTTTTCAGTGAGGCGAGCGGCAAGTTCTTCGGTTTTGGCAAAACGTTCTTTACGCTCTTTCTGAAGCTTTTCAAGACGTTCTTCGGAAAACTCGATGTTTTCAAGCTCGTTTACCGCTTTTTCATAATATTTAAACATTTCCTCAACGCTGCCGCCGTATTTGCGTTTAATACGGAAAATCTGGTCAAGACGGCGCTCGGTACGGTTCTGAAGAGCGGGGTCAAAATCAAGTTCATCTGCGTTTTCTTTGATATCGTTTGCAAATTCCTCAAATTCATAATACATCTCTTTGAATTTTTCGGAAAGTCCGGCATACTGCGGGAAAAATTCCGCAAGTCTTGCGCTGTTTTCGATAGCGGTTTCCATGCCTTCAAGAGCACCGGTGCCGTTTTCATTTCCGTCAAGGGCTGAAACGGTTTCGGAAATCAGTTCCATGATATTTTCGGAACTTTTGATGCGTTTGCTAAGGGCGAGAAGTTCTTCCTCTTCCCCTTCTTCAATTGCGGCCGCTTCGATCTCTCCAACTTGGAATTTGAGCATATCTATCCTTGCGGATTTATCGGAATCGTCCATGGTTATCTTTTTGATCTCGCGTTCGAGATTTTTGAGAAGTTTATAGGATTCGTGATAATCAGAGATTTCATTTTCGGTGTTGCCGAAAGAATCAATATAACCGATATGAAGTTCGGGATTTTGCAAAATTGCACTGTCGTGCTGACCGTGAACATCTATAAGCACGGAGGAAAGCTGTTTGAGCACGCCTGCGGTGGCGGGTCTCATATTGACCTTGCAAACGCTTTTTCCTTCGGAAGAAATTTCGCGGGAAATCATAAGTTCGTCTTCAACGTCATAGCCGAGTTCGGAAAGAAGATTTTCGGCTTCTTTTGAAATATCGGTAAAAACCGCGGAAACATGCGCTTTTTCTTCACCTGTACGGACAAGGTCGCGGCTTGTTCTTCCACCGAGCACCGCATTTATTGAGTCGATAAGGATGGATTTACCTGCGCCGGTCTCACCGGTAAAAACGTTGAACCCGTTTTCAAAATCTATTGAAGCGCTTTCGATTATCGCTACGTTTTTTATAAAAAGCTGGGAAAGCAAGCCGCAGGTCCCCTCCTTTCAGCAAAAGTAAAATCAGCCGATGAGTTTTTTTATGTTTTCGGTAAGAGCTACCGCCATTTTTTCATCGCGCATAAGTACAAATATGGTGTCATCACCGGCAAGAGTTCCGACGACGCCTTCATGATTCATTGCGTCAAGAACAGCGCAGGCTGCGTTTGCCATACCGGTATAGCATTTGATAACGATCATGTTGTTTGCATAGTCAACGCTTTTTGCGGACTGGTTGAAAACAGCGTGTTTTGTACTTACGTCGGTATTTGCGTCGTTTGCCGCAGGAGTATAGCGGTATTTTCCGTCGCTGACCATGGTTTTGACAAGGCGAAGTTCTTTGATATCGCGGGAAACGGTAGCCTGGGTCACGTCAAAACCGCTTTCACGAAGATAAATAAGAAGATCTTCCTGAGTAGCAATGTCTTTTTCGGATATGAGTTCTAGAATTTTGGAATGACGTTTTGTTTTCATGACATTTATCCCCTTATCTTCTTCCTATAATTTTTTGGTTGAGGATCTCATAAAATCCTCTTCCGGAAAGGTTTACGAATTTAATGAATTTATCGGAACTTTTTACGGCGATTTTCTGATCTTTTTCAAGAGTGAAAACTTTTTCGCCGTCGACAACTACGTCAAGAGCTTTTTCACCGCCGCTGAAAGAAGAACCGACAGTAATAAGCTTTTCGGGAGAAAATACTACCGAACAGGAAATCAGCGAGTGCGGACAGACCGGAGTCATAATTATCGCGTTGAGATTGGTATCAAGAACCGGGCCGCCTGCGGACATGGAATATGCAGTGGAGCCGTCGGGAGTCGCAATTACGATTCCGTCGGCGCGGTAACGGCAAACTTCGTGGCCGTTGCATTCGACAAAAAGCTCGGCGGTTTTTCCGGGCTGGTTTTTTCCGACAAAAACATCGTTTATGGCAAAAGTGGTTTTTTCGCCGTTTTCAACTTCAAGAATGTTACGCTTTTCAATGGGACAGTATTCTTTTATAAGCTTTTCTGCCATTGAAATGCTTTCGGATTCGATATCGGAAAGAAAGCCTAATCTTCCGGCGTTGATTCCGATTATGGGTTTATCGAATTTTACCGCATACTTGGCTGCTCTGAGGATAGTTCCGTCGCCGCCGATGATGAACACCATATCCGTTTCGCAAAGGATTTCTTCCGGCGCGGAAAATTTAACGTATTCGGAAGAAATAAACTCTTTTGCCTGAGGAACCAGATAGGTTTCGATTTTGTTTTTTTCAAATAGTTTAATAAGTTTTTCAGTACATGGAAAAACGTTAGGTCTTGCAAGGTTTGCAAAAATGAAAACTTTTGATTTTCCCTTGCGAAGCTTGATTTTTTCTTCTTTCAAACCGGAATCCCTCCTTTCTTTAATCGAGTTCGTTGTGGGAAGATTCCACAAGATTTTTGATTTCTTCGGAAGTTACGCAAAGTTCCGGTTCTTTTCTGGTTAGTACCATGAGGTATTCTATGTTGCCCTGAGGTCCTTTTATAGGAGAAAATTCAAGTCCAACAATGCCGAAACCGGCGTTTTTTGCAAAACCGACAGCTCTTTCAAGAACTTCCATATGGGTTGCGGGGTCTCTTACAACGCCGTGTTTTCCAACTTTATCTTTTCCGGCTTCGAACTGGGGTTTTACAAGACAGACCATCATGGCTTCGTCTGAAAGGAACGGAACAAGAACCGGAATAACAAGTCCGAGAGAGATGAACGAAACGTCGATACTTACGAAGTCAACGACATCCGGAACCTGCTCGGAAGTGATATAGCGAACGTTGGTCCTTTCAAGGTTAACTACCCTTTCGTCCTGACGCAGCTTCCATGCAAGCTGGCCGTAACCTACGTCGATGGAATAGACCTTGGTTGCGCCTTTCTGGAGCATGCAATCGGTAAATCCGCCGGTGGAAGCACCTACATCCATGCATATTTTGTTATCGAGTTTAAAGCCATAAAGTTCCATGGCTTTTTCAAGTTTAAGTCCGCCGCGGCTTACGTATTTAAGGTTTTCACCGCGGAATTCAATTTTATCTTCCGGGGTGACAGATTCGCCCGCTTTGTCGGCTTTCTGGTTGTTAACATAAACCTGTCCCGCCATAATAGCCGCTTTTGCCTGTTCACGGCTTTGAATTATTCCTCTTGCAACAAGTTCTGCGTCAAGACGCTGTTTTTCACTCATTTCAAAGCCTCCTTTACAGTGTTTATCATTGAGTCACGGTCAAGACCGTGGATTTTCATTGCATTTTCTACTTTCATGTGAGGTACAAAACCCGAAACGCAATGGATTTTATAGTTTCCTTCAAATCCGTTTTCAAAAAGTTTTGCGCCGAGATGTTCGGCGATGCTTCCGTATTTGACGGATTCTTCAAAGAAATATACGTTTTTATAATTTTTGCAGATTTCGACGATATTATTTTCTATCGGAAAGACTTTTCCGAGTTTAAGAACGGAAGCGCCGGTTTCTTTCGATGCAGCGGCTGCTTCGGTAAAAAGTCTTCCGTAAGTGATGATAAGAGAGTCGCTGTTTTTATCAAAATAGTTATAATCGCCATATTCAGCGCAAAACTCTTCGGGAACTTTCCTTTCGCAGTCACGGGGATATCTTACTGCCTGAACGCCGCTTCCATCAAAAGCTTTTTTGAGAGAAGAACGAAGTTCATCATAATCCGCGGGGCAGTAAATAACCGTTCCCGGAATGGAAGTGAGTATCGGAATATCAAAAGTTCCCTGATGGGTCTCGCCGTCGCCGCCGACAATTCCTGCGCGGTCGATTCCAAGTACCACGTGTTTGGGTTCAATGGAAGCATCGTGGAGAACCTGGTCATATGCCCTTTGGAGAAAAGTCGAATAAACGGCAAAGACCGGCTTCATGCCTCCTGCAGCAAGACCGGCGGCAAAAGTCATGGCGTGTTCTTCGGCAATGCCTACGTCAAAGAAGCGCTCCGGGTGTTTTTCGGAAAATTCTTTAAGACCCGTTCCTTCTGCCATAGCCGCAGTTATTGCACAGATTTTTTCGTCTTTTTCCGCGAATTCACAGATTATTTTTCCGAATTCATGAGAGAAAGAATCGGAAGATGCTTTTTTGAGTTCGCCGTTTTCTTTATAAAAAGGTGCAACGCCGTGGAATTTGGAAGGATTTTCTTCCGCGGGAAGATAGCCTTTTCCTTTAACGGTGTTTACGTGAACGAGAACAGGTTTTTTGATGCTTTGAGCACGGCGAAGAGTCCTTATGAGCATTTCAATATCATGTCCGTCAACGGGACCGATATAGGTGAAACCAAAATGCTCAAAGGTGTTGCTCGAATAGAACATATCCTTGAAAAAAGTCTTTACGGAACGAAGAACCGTAAAAATGCTTTTTCCTATAAGCGGGATTTTAACAAGAGTGTGCTCAAGATTGTCTTTAAAGCGGAAATATCCCTCTTTGGAGCGAATGTTCGCAAGATATTTTGCCATTGCGCCTACGTTTGGAGAAATGCTCATTTCGTTGTCATTGAGCACCACAACGAGATTTGTTCCGCTTCTTCCGGCGTTGTTCATTGCCTCAAAAACCATTCCGCCGGATGCGGCTCCGTCGCCGACAACGGCAACAACAGAATTATCGTCCCCGGATATTTTTTTTGCCTGTGCAATGCCAAGAGCAGCGGAAACGGAAGTGCTTGCGTGTCCTGCAACAAAAATGTCGTGCTCGCTTTCTGCGGATTTAGGAAATCCGGAAAGACCGTTTTCGGTACGGATTCCGGTGATATCGCGTCCGGTAAGGATTTTGTGAGCATAGCACTGATGTCCTACGTCCCAGATTATGGGCTCATTGGGAGAATCAAACACGTAATGAAGTGCAACGGTAAGCTCGATTGCTCCGAGATTCGAAGCAAGATGACCTCCGGTTTCGGAAACCTTATCGGTGATCTCATCGCGAAGTTCCTTGCAAAGCAATTTGAGCTGTTCGCTATTAAGTTTTTTAACGTCGCTTGCCAGCTTGATGCTTTCAAGAATTTTTCCCATTTTGTTTCTCCGTTATTTGTTCATGCGGTCAACAAGATAATCAAGAAGATCGCCGAGGTTAGTTGTATCAAAACCCTTTTCGGAAAGTTCGGAAAGGGCCGTTTTTGCATTTTGAATGTGAGAAAGTGCGTCTTCCCCAGCCTTTTCAAGTCCGTGTATTTTTACATAGGAATTGAGTTCACAGGTTTCATAATCGCCGTCAAAATCAAGGATATCGTCGATGATCTGGAAAGCAAGACCGAATTCTTCGGCATATTTTTCGGAAAGAGCGCAAAGCTCAGCGTCAGCTCCGGCGGCGCTGCATCCAAGAAGTGCGGAAGCTCTTATAAGAGCTCCGGTTTTGAGCTTATGGATAAGCGAAAGAGTTTTTTCATCGGTAACTTTTTCAGCGGCTTCAAGGTCAAGGACCTGTCCGCCGACCATTCCGCGAAAACCTGCATATCCGGAAAGGATACGAACGGCTTTTATAGCTCTTTCAGGGTGATTTTTTGCAGAATCGCTTTCAGAAATCGCGGTGAAAGCATGAGTGAGAAGCGCATCTCCGGCAAGAAGAGCATTTGCTTCGCCGAATGCGATATGGCAGGAAGGTTTTCCCCTTCTCATGTCGTCGTCATCCATGCAAGGAAGATCGTCGTGGATAAGAGAATAAGCCTGGATACATTCAACGCCGACGGCATAAGCCATGGATTCTGCGGTTTCACAGCCGAACATTTTTGCGAATTCAAGAGTTAGGATACCGCGAAGACGTTTTCCGCCTAAAGCGGAATAGCGCATGGCTTCAACAATTTTATCATATTCGGAAGATCCGGCAAAAAGCGCCGTGCTCATGGCTTCATCGATGAGCATCTTATCGTCGTTAAGAAAAGTGAGCATTTTATCCTCCATTATTAAAGTTCGGCTTTTTCAATTTCAAGCTTTGCTTCGTCAAGTTTTTTTTGGCAAAGTTTGCTCAGCTCAAGGCCTTCTTTAAAAAGTTTTATGGATTCATCAAGAGAGATTTCTTCGGATTCGAGTTTTTCATTGATTTCAGCAAGTTTTTCAAGTGCTTCTTCAAATTTTATATCCTTTTTCAAATTGAAATGCCTCCCTCTTTTTTGTCGGTGACGGTCGCTTTTATGTTTCCGTCGGAAAAATAAATATCGATTTCATCGTTTACCGAAAGATTATTTGAAAGAACAACGGGTTTGCCGTCAAGTTCGATCCGGCAAACTGATTTTTTTAATATCTTTGCCGGATTGTTGGAATCGAGTTTTGAAAGTTCGGGAATAAAGGAATTTTGCTTATTACCGAGCAGGTTTTTATAACTCAAAACCAGTTCTTTTTTTAATTTTTCGGTGTTTTCAAGCCGCGGCGATATGATTTTATCTGTAAAGCGTTCAAACTTAACAGATGTAAATCTATCCAAAACATCCGCGTAATCATCGCATTTTCTTTGGATATAGTCCTTCATCCATTCAAGATTGTCGTCTATTGTCTGGCGAAGGCTGTTTATATCCGGACTTGAAAGTTCGGCAGCGGCAGAAGGTGTCGGTGCTCTCATATCCGCAACGAAATCGCAAATGGAAAAATCGGTTTCGTGACCGACGGCGGAAATTACCGGCGTTTTACAGGAGAAAATCGCTCTTGCAAGTTCCTCGTCGTTGAAAGCGGAAAGATCTTCCGAACTTCCCCCTCCTCTTCCGATGATAATAACGTCGGGTTTTATTTCGCTATCCTGTTTTTTTACTGCAGCAAGAAGCTGTTTCGGAGAATCTTCCCCCTGAACCGAAACCGGCGTGAGCACGATTTTGGCAACGGGCCACCTTCTTGTGAGCACGTTGATTATATCCTGAACAGCGGCACCGGTCGCAGAGGTTATAACGCCGATTTTTTCGGGATATCGAGGAAGATTTTTTTTGAGCGAAGGATCAAAAAGTCCTTCTTTTTCAAGTTTTTCTTTAAGCTGTTCAAAAGCAAGGTGTTTCGCACCAAGTCCATCCGGCTGAATGTCATAAACGTAAAGCTGGCATGAGCACGATTTTTGATAAACGGAAAGGTCACATCTTACGATTACCGCCATTCCGTCTTTCGGCATGAAACGGATGCGCTCGGAATAGCTTTTGAACATGACGCATCTTATTTCAGAAGATTCATCTTTAAGCGAAAAATAAAAGTGTCCGGAATAAAAATTTGTCTTAAAGTCGGTTATTTCGCCTTTTATATAAATTCCGGAAAGTTTTTTGTTTTCGTCGATATATGATTTAAGATAGGAGTTTATCTGAGAAACAGTAAGAATATTGAATCCGGCCACAGATAATTCTCCTTTCTTTTTATTTTTTGGAAGCTATGGAGGTAAGAACGGCTGTTCCGGCGGCGTTATCGGAAGAAAACTCCGGAAGAGCAAAAATTCCGGAATATTTTTCCTCGATGGTCTTACGGATTATCTTGTCGGACATGACTCCTCCCGCATAGATAAGCGGAAGATTTCCGTATTCGGAAATAAGCGCATCTGTCATTCCGCAAAGAGCTGCTTCGACGGATTTTAGACAGAAAAGAGCGATATCTTCAGGTTTGTCACCGGAATCAAGCATTTTTCTGCACTTGTTTTCTATTCCGGAAAGGCAGCATTCGGCGCCTTTCATTGTGGGCTTTATTTTGAATTTTGCGGTGCTTTTGAGCGCAAGTTCTTCAAGATGCTTTCCTGCAGGAAAAGGAAGTCCGAGCATAACGCCGACTCTGTCCACCGCTTGTCCTGCTTTCAAATCGGCAGAACCGGCTATTTTTTCGCATTTTATAATTCTTTTGTCGTCGGGAGTCACCAGAAGTGCCTCTGTGGTACCGCCGGAAAGATGAAATGCAATGAATTTTTCGCCGATGAGGTCAAGCCTTTTTGCAGAAAAAAGTGCTGCGGCAATATGTCCCTGCTGATGAGAAAATTCATATCGCGGAACGGAAAGCACCGCAGAAAGAGTTTCGGTGACCATATCGCCCACAAGAAAGCAAGGCATATAAGAGCCCTCGATATCACGCGGACGGGTTGAAACGCCGATTGCATCAATGCAATATTTATTTTCTCCGAAAAGTTCCGAAACAATTTCGCCCAGCTGTTTTACATGGGCAAAGACAGCATCGGACTGGCGAAGACCCAGTTCCCCTTCTTTTACAGGAAGGAGTTTTTTTTGCTGGATAACTTCGCCTTTTTCTTCGTCATAAAGTGCCGCGGAAGTGGTGTAGTTGCTGGTATCGATACCGAGAAACATTATTCTTCGCTGCCTTCGTTTTTCTTTTTATAAACTGCGCCGAGAACGCCGTTTACGAAACCGGGGTCATCGTCACCGCCGTAAAGTTTTGCAAGTTCAACGGCTTCGTTGATGGAAACGCTTGCGGGAACTTCGTCACTGAAATTATACATTTCGCAAACGGAGATTCTAAGGATAGCAAGGGTGGCTCTTGCCATTCTTCCGGGTTTCCAGTGGTTGGAGCAGGAAGCGATTATTTCGTCGATCTCATCGCGTTTTTCGATGGTGATCCTTGCAAGTTCTTTTGCGAAAGAACCATCCGGAAGAGAAAGATCGCGGCCGTCGGCTGCGTTTTCAAGGATATAATCGAGTCCTTCGCTGTGGAAGCTGCTTTCAAAAACGATCGCAAATGCAATTTCTCTGGCTTCTTTTCTAGTCATTTTTATAATCCTCCATAAAAAAACCTCCCCGATTTTTACCGAGGAGGGAAAACTCGCTTTAAATTTTCAAACAACAGAATTTCACGAGTTCAATTATACTATTTAATTATATTAAATACAATAGTTTAAAGATAAAAATTATGCAAAAATTTTATGAATATACATTTTTTCGGAATGAATTATTCGTTTACTTCAACGATTGAAATATTTTCTACCGGAACAGAAGTTTCTTTAATTATCGCTTCTTTGATAACTGCGGCTTCGGTCGGAAGAAGCCCGTCGGTATGCACCATGACGTCCGCATATTCTCCGGAAATATAGACGATGCATTCATCAAAACCTTTTGCTTTGATAAGAGACTCGACCTTTGTCTCAAGTTCCATATTTGCGGCTATTTCTCCTGCTTTTTCGGCAAGTACCGCAACTTCCGAGGAATCTTCTTTTGCAACGTCATAAAGGTTTTCGATTGTTGCAACCGCTTCGTCCCGGGACTGTTGCCTTGAAACCCTGGCTTCGCTGAAATAAGCGGAAACGTCTGTGATGCTTTCTTCGGCGGAACTGTCAACAAGAATGGAGTCGCCGTAGTTTTTTCCGGTTTCAACAGAGTCGATATCTCCGGCTGCATAAAGATAATTTATGTAAACCGCCGCCGAAAGCATGAGCATCATCGAAGCTACGGCGATATGTTTCTTTTTAACGGAAAAACCGAGTTTTTTTCCTTTTAACTTTTTGATAAAATCAAAAGGTTTTTTCTTTTCGTTTTTAATGGGCTCCGAAAGTTCGACGCTTTCATAATTTGTGATACTGGTCATAGGTTTTCCTCCTTATATTTAAGCCATTTTTGCAACACTTATCCGATTTGACGGAACATCCAGAAGCGCTCGCAAAGATTCGATTATTTTTTCGCTTACAAAAGGGTCGTCGCCGCCTTTGCAGATAACCAGAATCCCGCGGATTTTTGCTTCGGTTGTTTTTACGATGACCGGTGTTTCGGAAGAACCGTTTTCCACGGTTATTATTTCGGATTTCCTTGTGCTTTCGTTTTCAAAAATTTCTTCGGTGCTGTTTTGCGCATAGCTGAATTCTTCCGACGAATCAAGAGTGAGCATTACCGAAGTTTCACCCGCACCGGATATTTTTGAAATTTCATCCTCGATTCGCTTTTCGAGAAATTCCTCGTATTCCCTGCTGTTTTTAAAATAATCGTTTTCGGAAATTTCGATTTCTTCAGAATCCGGCGGAACAAGTTCGGAAAGTGATATGAAAAGAATTCCGACAGCACCCAGAAGAATTATCAGAAACAGTTTTTTGTTTTGTTTTTTCTCAAGAAAGTTCCGTATTTTTTTATTGAGTTCGTTGATTTTATCCATTTTCATGTTCTCCGTAAAGGATTATTTCAGGTTCGATTCCGATTTTTTCATAAGCTATTTTAAAAGCCTTTTCCGATTTTGAATTGTCTTCAATACAAAGGGCGAATTTGCTAATATATATGCTTCCATCTTCGGAAATATTAACTTTAGTCAAAATGTCTTTTGTTTTAATTCCCGCTTCGTCAAGTGCTTCTTTTACAGAAAGCGAAAGTTTGTTTTCAATGAATTTTATATAAGAGGTATCATCGCTTACAAAAACGTTTTCATTTGATTCATTATCATAAAAAAACTCTTTTATATCGGGGAATTTTACTTTTGAAAGCGGCGAAAACACCGTACAAAGAAAGAATATGCAAAGGACGGTTTTAAAAGTCTTTTGAACAGATCCTTCCGGAAGAAGGATAGTCATCACCGAGCCGACTATTGCGGCAGCACAAACTGAAAAAGCCCAGTTTCGTATAGTTTCCATCAAAAGCCTCCTCCCGTCATCATAAGGATAGAAACAGAAAAAATAAACATCATGGAGCAAACGACCAAAAGAGCAAGAACAATTCCCATTGCAGAGGAAGCCGAAGACAAAAGTCCGCAAAGATTTTTATTTCCGGATATCTTACTGATTGAAGCTGCGGATGAAAGACAGATTTTCCAGCTCATTGCGGTGATTAAAATAGGAAGAAAAATCGCTGCAGTTACGATTATTCCATATATTCCAAAGACATTTTTGGTAAGCGAAAGACAGCCTTTAAGCGAAACCAGAGCGTCAGAAACCGCGCTTCCGACAATGGGTACCGCCGAACCCACAAGAAATTTTGCGGTTTTTGAAACCGAGGCATCTGCGGACGATGAAACAAGGGTCCCCAGTCCCAAAATCGCTGAAAAAACGCTCATTGAAACAGTGAGCACCCAGACCGCAAAATTTTTGAATGACTTTGCAACTTCGCCTATATCCACTTCAGAAACAGAACCCGCAATACACATTGCAAGAAAAATGCAGATAAGCGGAAGTACGGTTTCCGAAGCTATTCTGCCGATAAGTGAAGATGCCCCGAGCATCAAAGTTCGGTATCCGGCGGCGGAAGAAATGTTTCCGGTGGCAGCAACGGCAGAAGAATAAACCGGAATGAAACCCAGCATAAAATCAGAACATTCGCCGATGGCTTTTGCAGATAGGGTGAAAATTTCTTTTATCGGAAGCAGAATCGTCAAAGATACCGCAAGGGTCGAAACGGCATTTATAACAGGTCCCGTTTCAGAAAAATTATTGCAGAAGCAATTTATTACAGAACAAAGTATTGCGGCGGAAAGGATATAAAAAACAGCTTTTAAAGGTTCTGTAAAGCTTTTTGCGGCGCTTTCGTAAACAAAAGAAATTATATCTTTGAATGAAAACGAAAGGATTTTTTCTGTGCTTATGTCGTCAAAACCGATAATTTCAAGTATTTCTTCGGTTTCTTCGGAAAGATATGACGATAAATCTGCACTTTTAATTTTTTCTGTTTCAGAGCGGATGAAATCTTCTTCCAAAGAAGCACCGCAAAGAAAAAACAGTAAAAGCGGAAGCAAAAATATAATGGTTTTTCTTTTCATAATTCAATAAAAATTCGGATAATTTCGGTTATTTCGGAAAAAAGCGGCAAAGATGCAACCAGTATAAGCGCTTTTCCCGCAAGATCTACTTTTGATGCAATGGAATTCTGGCCGCAATCTCGGCAGCTTTCGGAAGCGATTTTTGTGACCATGCAAATCCCCATGCATCTGAAAAGAACAAAAAATTTTTCGTCATTGATACCTGAAAAAGATATTAGTTTTGAAAGAACGGAAAAAATTTCGCTGAAAAAGCCCATAGTATAAAGAAGTATTATAATTCCGGAAGAAAGAGCAATTCCGAAAGCAAGTTCGGGCTTGTACTGTTTTATAAGAATGACAAGGCTTGCGGATATGATTGCAATTCCGAAAAGTGTAAACACATCGTTCATAGGCCGAAAACTGATTTTACCGTATCAAAAAGGCTGCTTATTTCGCCGATGAGCATCATGAGCACGGCAATAAGCCCTGCAAGGGTTGTCATCATTGCCTGTTCTTCCCTTCCGGATCTTATGAGCACCTGGTTGAGCACGGCAACTATTATTCCGATAGCCGCTATTTTGAAAATCATATCCACATCCATTTGTTTTGCCTCCGAATATATTTAAATTAATAATATCGCCGCAAGTATCCCTCCGAAAAAACCGGAATAAGCAATAAGTTTTGCTCTTGTTTTTATTTCATCTTCACTTTTTTTATAAAGAAAATTAAGTTTGTTTCGGCAAAATTCGATTTCTTTTTCCTGATCTTCAACGGAATATTTTCCCAGTACGGAAAAAGCTTCACCGAAAATATCCGCGGCTGTTTTGTTTTTTATAAACCCGCATTGATATGCAATTTTTGAAGTATCGTTCAACTTTTCCGGCGAAATGAGCGAAAAGAATTCTTTTGTTTCAAAATCTTCTTCGGTACAGATTTTGTTAAAAATTTCCGTTGTTGTAAGATGCTCGTTTTTAATATCAAGAAGGATATTCCACAAATGTTTTTCGGCACGTTCGATACCTTTGAGCACGGAAAGTTGCCTTTTTGAAAAAACAAGTCCAATTGAAAAAACAGAAACAAAAACAAACATTATTCCGAGCAGCTTCATGATATAAGTTCCTTTGAGGTTTTTATTGTTTTGATTTTTTTATCCTTTCCTAAGAAAACAAAAAATTTAAAAATCCCGCTTTTTATGATTTCTTTTGAAAAAGGTTTGGTAATAAAATCATCTTCATCAAATGCATGAGCGGAGGCAACTATAAAAACGCCGCTTTTCATTGCATAAAAAGCCGATTCAATGTCTTCGGTTCCGCCGAATTCATCGCAAACTATTATTTCCGGACCCATGGATCTTACCGCACGAATCATTCCGTCGCTTTTTTTAAATTCATTCATTATTGAAGCTTCGCCGATATCAAAAAACGGAATACCGTGGTTCAAAGCGGCTATTTCGGAACGTTCATCGATTATAACTGTTTTCTTATCCATGCTGACTATTCTTGAAAAATCGCGTAAAACCGTTGTCTTTCCGCAGCAAGGCGGACCGACGATAAGTATTCCGCAGTTTTTATAAAGCTCGGCTATTTTTTCTGCAGAGCCGATAACTTCGTGAGGGATTCTGATATTCAGTGCAGAAATATCTTTTATTCCGATTATTTTTTCGTTTTGATATAATGCTGTACCGCAAATTCCGATGCGGAAGCCGCCTTTTGAAGTTATGTAACCTTCACATATTTCGTCCTTATATGTGTGTACGGAATATTCGCAAAGGGCAGCAAAAATATCTCTTATTTTATTTTGTGGTATTGGATTTCCGATTTTTATTTTTCCGTTTTCGGTATATAAAGCGGTTCTTTTTCCGGAATTTATATAAATTTCGTAAAGCGAATCAAAAGAAACTTTACTTTTCCTTATTTCTTCGCCGATTTCCTCAAGATTAGAAAGAAGTTTTTCATATTCCAAAGTCTTGTCCCCTCCTTTTGAGAAATACTATGTGGACAGGCAGAAAAATATGCAAAAAAATACCGCAGAATAATCTGCGGTACTTTTTGTTTGGTATTTTATTTTATCATTTCGAGGAATTCAGCTTCATTTATGATTTTGATACCGAGGGACTGTGCCTTTGTAAGTTTGCTTCCGGCTTCTTCGCCGGCAAGAACAAAACTGGTCTTTTTGGAAACGGAGGAAGAAACTTTTCCGCCGTTTGCGGTGATTATATCCGAAGCTTCGTTTCTTGTCATTGTGGGAAGCGTTCCGGTGAGCACAAAAGTGAGTCCGGCAAAAAGGTCGGTCTTTTCTTTTATTTCGGCGGTCATGTCGATTCCGTAGCTTTTAAACTTTTCAATAAGTTCGACCGACTGTTCAAGCGCAAAATAATCAAGAAGGGATCTTGCCATAACTTCACCGAAACCGTCGATGGAACAAAGTTCGTCAAAATCGGCTTCCATAAGTTTATCCATACTTCCAAATCGTTCGGCAAGGATCTCGGCGGTCTTACTTCCGATATTGCGGATTCCGAGAGCGTAAACAAGTCTTGAAAGACCTGCGGATTTGGATTTTTCAATGGCGGAAATAAGATTTGAAGCGGATTTTTCGCCCATTCGCTCAATGGAAGAAATATCTTCAGCTTTAATGGTATAGATATCGGCTTGGGATTTTATTATGCCGCGCTCCACAAGCATTGAGAGGACCGCAGGACCCATTCCGTCTATATCCATAGCATCACGGCTGGCAAAATGGATAAGGCTTCTGAGAAGCTGTGCGGGACAGTTGGGGTTGGGACAGCGCAGAACGGCTTCGTCGGCCTCTCTGACGGCCTTTGTTCCGCAGGCGGGACAGAGTTTGGGAAGCTTGAAAGTATCCTCTCTGGGGCCTTTTGCAGCCAACGCAACGACTTCGGGAATGATCTCGCCCGCTTTTCTTACAATGATGCTGTCGCCGATGTTGATGTTTTTGGAATCGATGAAGTCCTGGTTATGAAGAACTGCTCTTGAAACGCTCGTTCCGGCAAGCTGAATAGGTTCGAAAACAGCCGTGGGAGTAAGTGCGCCGGTTCTTCCAACCTGAACTTCGATGTCAAGCAAGGTGGTGACTTTTTCCTCAGGCGGATACTTGAAAGCGACCGCCCATTTGGGATATTTTGCGGTGGAACCGAGTTTTTCACGGTCGGAAAGATCGTTGACCTTGATTACTGCGCCGTCGATATCAAAAGTAAAGTTTTCGCGGTTGTCACCGATATACTTAATATTTTCTACGGCGTCTTTTATATCATTATAACGGTTATAAAGTACAGATACAGGAAAACCGAGGCTTTTTACAAAATCAAGGCTTTCGCTGTGGCTTTTAAAAGTTTTTCCTTCACACTGCTGGATATTGAAAATAAAAATATCAAGTCCGCGTTTTGCGCTTATTTTGGGGTCCTTTTGTCTTAAAGAACCGGCTGCGGCATTACGGGGATTCTTAAAAGGTTTTTCGCCGGCAAGTTCCTGCGCATCGACAAGTTTTTTGAAGGTTTCTTTCGAAATATAAACTTCTCCTCGAAGTTCAAGGTAAGAAACTTCCGGACAGTCGATTTTCTTGGGAATGGAAGTTATGGTGAGAAGGTTGTGGGTAACGTCTTCACCGACAAAACCGTCTCCCCTTGTGGAACCACGGACAAAAATTCCGTTGCGGTATTCAAGCGAAACAGAAAGACCGTCGATTTTTGTTTCGACAACATATTCAGGGTTTTCGATGACAGAACGTACCCTTCCGTCGAATTCATAAAGTTCTTCATAACTGAAAACATCCTGAAGGCTTCCCATCTGGACGGCGTGCTGAACGGGTTCAAATTTAAGCGAAGCCGCTCCGCCGACTTTCTGGGTCGGAGAATCCGGAGCTATAAGTTCGGGATATTCAAGTTCAAGGTCGAGGAGTTCATGATAAAGAAGGTCGTATTCATAGTCGTCAAGTTCCGGTGCGTCAAGTTCATAATATAATCTGCTGTGGTAACGCACCAGATCGCGAAGTTCGTTTATTCTTTTTTCGGCGGCTGTTTTGTCCATATTTTTCCTCCGGAAAACATTATTTCTTTAAATATTATAACACTTTTCAATCGTTAAATAAACAAAAAAGGCGCAGAAAATCTGCGCCTTTTTAATTGATTTGAATCATCTGTTTATAACGGTGAACTGCATGCTTTCAAGAACATCAAGAGCCTTGTCGTTAAGGGATTTGTCGTTGCTTCCTACGCAAAGTGCGTCGATGATGATCTCCGCTTCGGGTTGAGCGGTTTTAAGAAGAACGGCGTTTGCCATTACGCAGATATTTGTGACGACACCGCAGATTTCGATTTCGTCATAATTATAATCTTTATGAAGAACAAGCATTGCAAGGTCGAAGCTTCCGAAAGTGTGTTTTCCGATTGTCATGGCATCTTTGCAGGCTTCACCGGTTTTTCCGTAAAGTTTCCAGCCTTCGGTGCCGTTCTGGCAATGTACAACGGGAAGTTTTCTTCCCTCCTGCATTTCAAGATATGCGGGGCCGTGGGTATCCATGGTATAGATAATATCGTGGCCTTCGGCGCGGTATTTTTCGACTTTTGCGGCAATGCGTTCGTCAAGAAGTTCTGCGCCGTCAAAACCGAGGCTTCCGGAAACAAAATCGTTCTGATAGTCAACTACAACAAGAAGTTTTTTCATGATAATTCTCCTTTATTTAAAGAAAATTTTATTGTCAGTCAAGTTCGCCGCAGATATCTTTTTCCATAAGTTCTTCGATTTTTTCCTTGCTGTATCCGCAGCTTAAAAGATAGTAAAGCTTTGCAACGGCGGTTTCTGTGGTCATATTTTTTCCGCTTACGGCACCGGCTTTTTTAAGCGGACTGCTTGCGGCATAATGACCGAGGCTTACGGTACCGGTGGGACACTGCGAGCATACAACGACGATATTGCCGTGCTCATAGGCTTTTTTGATAATATCGGTAAGATTTGTGCAGTAATTCGGAACATTTCCTGCGCCGAAAGTTTCAAGAACGATTCCGCGAAGCTTGCTTGTAATAATGGGTTCGAAAAGATCGATCTGGATTCCGGGGAAAATCTTGATTACGCCAATTGGTTCCTCAAGAAATTTCTGCATCACAAAAGGTTCGTCGTTTTTTTTCATCAGCACGTTTTCACGGAACTTTATTCCGATTCCGGCATCCGCAAGTTTCGGATAGTTAGGTGAATCAAAAGCAATAAGGCTGTCCGCGGATTTTTTTATGGAACGGTTTCCTCTTAAAAGCTTTCCGGCAAAAAAGATGCAGACTTCAAAAACTTTTTCGGAAGCAGCTATCATCATCGAAGCGAGGATATTATCTTTTCCGTCGCTCCTGATTTCGCAAAGCGGACTCTGGGAACCGGTTACTATGACGGGTTTTTTAAGATTGCGAAGCATGAAAGAAAGTGCTGAAGCGGTATATGCCATTGTATCGGTTCCGTGAAGAACGACAAAACCGTCATAATTATCCATATTTTTGCTTATGGTTTCGCCTATAAGGTTCCATTCACTTACGGTGATATCGGAAGAATCCAGAAGAGGAGAAAATTCGATTACGTCGTATTCAGGAAGTTCCGGTGACGAAAAATCACTTATTCTTGCCATTATATCGGCAAAAGGTTCTTTTCCGGGTTCGTAACCGTTTTCACCGCGTTCCATTCCGATGGTGCCGCCGGTATAAATAATACAAATGCGTTTCATGCTGTCCTCCGCATATTTGATATATCAATATTATCACATATTTTTATAGAGGTAAACATATTTACGTTCAAAAATTTTCTTTTTGTTCGAATTTTCAGCCTGTTCTTCGGCGGGAACAAAACCCCGTTTTAAATAAAAATCAATGGCTTTGGTATTCGTATCAAGAACGGTTATATATGGATTTTTACAAAGAGAAAGAGCGTGGCTGAGAAGTTTTGTGCCGTATCCTTTGCCCTGGTTTTCCGGAGAAACATATAAAAGGCAGATTTCTTCGTCTGTCGGATTTATTCCGACAATCCCGACAGGAATCTCATCAGCATAATAAATATAAATAACATATAAATCCTTTAACTTATCATTTAAATAGTTTTTCATATATTCAAGGTCGTGTTTTTCGATAAATTCGGCGGAGCAGATATCTTTATGAGATTCCTTCCAGGAATCCATATATACTTTTGCCGCTTCGGACAGGTTTTCTTTATTGACGGAAACTATCATTGAAACACTTCCTTTTTCGAAAAAAATAAGCACCGTCTCGTAATGAAACAGTGCTTGATTTTGGAGGCGACAACCAGATTCGGACTGGTGAATCGAGGTTTTGCAGACCTCTGCCTTACCACTTGGCTATGTCGCCATATATTTTAAGCCCCACAAAATTATGGGGCTTAAAATCTGGAGCGGGTTACGAGGCTCGAACTCGCTACCTCGACCTTGGCAAGGTCGCGCTCTACCAGATGAGCTAAACCCGCAAATGGTGCCTTCGGTCGGAATCGAACCAACGACACGGGGATTTTCAGTCCCCTGCTCTACCAACTGAGCTACAAAGGCATATCGCATCTTTCAGCGACTTTGATATTATATAACATATTTTTGGAAATGTCAACTACTATTTTAAAAATTTTTCAATTAATTATACAATATTCTTTTAAAATTTCGACAGTTTTCTCTCCAATGCCGTCAACAAGCAAAAGTTCATCAAAATCAAGGATAGTTCCCTTGCTGTTTCGGTAGTCGATAATGAGTTCGGCGGTGGTCGGACCGATATTCGGAATAAGCTGAAGAAGGTCGGAAGAAGCGGTATTTATTTCAATAGGAAACGCGGTTCCTTCGAATTCAGGGTCCGGAACAAATATATCCTCAGGAGTCGATTCCTCAATTTTTGAAATAAATTCAGGTTTATAATATTTGGGAGAATTCATAAAAGCGATAATGCTTGCGCCGATAAGAAGAATGATTCCGCCGGCAACAAGTATTATCATCATTTTTCTGCTGAGTTTTTCTTCACCACTCATACATTTCCTCCAGGAACTCTATAAGGTGCGCTATGGCGTTTTCTTCACAGGAAGGAAGAATCAGGTCGGCTTTTTCTTTAAGGCTTTCCTGGGCATTTTCAACCGCAGCGCCGATGCCGGCTGCAAGAAGCATGTCGGAATCGTTTTCGTAATCGCCTACGGCAACAGAATTTTCAACCGGAATATCGATCATCTCACAAAGATGCCTTAAAGCATCGCCTTTTGAATTATCTTTCGGAAGTATCTCAAGGAAAAACGGGCTGGACTGGACTATCCTTACCTCTTTTCCGGCGGAAGATTCAACGAATTTTCTGATTTCCGGCATATTTTCAGGATCGCAGCAGATTATGAATTTATAAACCTCTTCAGGGATATCTTCGATACTGCCGCTGAAATAATTGAATTCTCGGTATGGAATATATTTTTTGAGATATTCACCGGAAGTAAGAAGATTTACCGAATCGAAGCTTGCAAAATGACAGTCGCAATAATCGAATTTTTCGTATACTTTTTTTACGATATAACGGGCATATTTTGAAATATAATGCGGTTCGATGATTTTATCTTTGTTCCAATCGTAAAAATAGCCGCCGTTGAGATGAACGGATGGGGCGTTTATGGGAATATCCTTTAAAAGTTCCCTGGCAACGTCGATTGCACGGCCGGTGGATACTGTAAAGTGTCCGCCCTTGTCAGTGAATCTTTTGATAGCTTCAAGATTTTTAGGCGAAATTCCCTTCTCAGCTCTCATCAAAGTGCCGTCGACGTCGGTGATTATAAGAATATCCGAAAGGCTTTCGATCATCAGATCTCCTCCAGTTTTCTTTCAAATTCCGTAAAATATTCCGGAAGCGGAGCAGTGAACTCCATATATTCCCCGGATCTGGGGTGTATGAAACCAAGAGTTCCCGCGTGCAGACACTGTCCTCCAAGCTGAGTTATGACGTTTTTCGGTCCGTAAACCGCATCTCCGGCAACCGGATGACCTATATACGCCATATGTACACGTATCTGGTGGGTTCTGCCGGTTTTCAGTTTGCACTGAACATGAGTGTATCCCTTATAACGTTTTACAACGGAATAATGCGTCTGTGCGCTTCTGCCGCCGTCTATGACGGCCATCTTCTTGCGGTCTTTGGAACTGCGGCCGATAGGAGCATCAACATCTCCCTCTTCGGGCATATTCACACCGTAAACTATCGTCTGATAGATTCGGTTGAGGCTGTGTTCTTTAATTTGTGCCGCAAGAGAAACGTGGGCAAAGTCGTTTTTTGCAACAAGCAAAAGGCCGCTGGTATCCTTATCGATGCGGTGAACGATTCCGGGACGAAGGATTCCGTTTATGCCGGAAAGGCTGTCTTTGCAGTGCCACAAAAGCGCGTTGACAAGGGTTCCGTTGTGGTTTCCGGGTGCGGGATGAACGACCATTCCTTTTGGCTTATAAACGACCAGAAGGTCGTCGTCTTCATAATAAATATCCAGCGGAATTTCCTCTGCTTCAACATCAAGAGAAACCGCATCTGGAATTATTACCGAAACGTCCTCCCCTTCTTTTAAAACGCGGCTTTTTGCAATGGGCTTTTCATCGATAAGAACGTTTCCGGCGGAAATAAGTTTCTGCAGCGCAGAGCGCGTAAGGTGGTCTATCGCTTCCGCAAGAAACTTATCGGCTCTTGTTCCGTCAAATTCTTCCGGAACGGTAACGATTATTTTATTCATCTTTTTTTGCTCCGCCGAAAAGTTTTTCAAGGTCTTTGTCTATCTCGTCAAATTCGTTTGTTTTTTCCGCTTTTGCTTTCTTTTCTTTTTTATCGGAAAGATATACGGAAAGACAAACAAGAAAAGCGCCTACACAGATGCAGATATCCGCGATATTGAAGATAGCAAAGTTTATGATTCGAACGTCGATATAGTCGATAACGTAACCGAGGCTGATTCTGTCGATAAGGTTTCCCACACCGCCGGAAAGCATGAGCGCAAGAGCAATCTGCTCAAGCTTGCTGGTGACTTTTCCGGAAAGGAAAAACGCGAGTACGACAAGAAGCATGCCGGAGGTGACAAAGATGAGCATCCATCTGTTGTCGGAGAACATGCTGAAAGCAACGCCGGTGTTTTCGGTATATTTAAGGTAAAGAACATGTTCGATCAAAGTGATATCGCCTTTTGTAAGGACTTCAGCGGCCCAGTTTTTTACAATCTGGTCTATAGCGATAAAAAACACGGCGATTATTGTAGAAACAAGCTGAAACATTTTGCCTCCAAAAAGATTACGGGCGGAATTTCAAATCCCGCCCGTAGTATTTGTTTAAAATCAGCCTACGATTTCTGCGCAGCGGGCACAAAGAGTAGGATGTTCGGCACATTCGCCGACGGTGTGGCTGTGGATCCAGCAGCGTTCGCATTTTTCGCCGGGAGCTACTTCAACTTTTACGTCTACGCCGTCAAATTCGGATTTTGCAATTTCGACTGCGGAAACGATGAAAGCGGAAACAAGGTCGCCTTCGGCGGATTTTGCAAATTCATACCAGTCTCTACCGCAATTGAGTGTGACTTTTGCTTCAAGGGATTTGCCGATAAGTTTCTGAGCACGGGCTTCTTCAAGTGCTTTATTGACAATATCGCGAAGTTCGTCGATTTTTTCCCATTTTGCCATGAATTCTTCATCAGCTTCAATACCGCTCTTTTCAGGGATCTGGTTGAAGAATACGGAACCTGCATCGTCTTTTTCGCTTCTGGGAAGGTATCCCCAGATCTCTTCAGCGGTGAAAGAAAGGATCGGTGCAAGGCAAAGAGTCATGCCGCGAAGGATGTTGTAAATAACGGTCTGTGCAGCACGGCGGCTTGCGCTGTCGGATTTTTCAACATAAAGTCTGTCTTTGAGGATATCAAGATAGAAGTTGGAAAGATCAGTGGTGCAGAAATCGCGGATTGCGGAATAAACGATATGGAAATCGAATTTATCGTATGCGTTTTTGCATTTTTCAAGAATTTCATCCATTCTTGCAAGAGCCCATTTATCGATGCCGTCAAGGTTCTCGATTGCAACGGAATCCTTATCGGGATCGAAGTCGTTGAGGTTGGAAAGGATGAATCTTGCGGTGTTTCTGATCTTACGGTAAACGTCGGAAAGCTGTTTAAGGATATCGGGAGAAATTCTGATATCTGCGTGGTAATCGGAAGATGCTACCCAGCTTCTGAGGATATCTGCGCCGAATTTATCGGTTACTTCATCGGGGCTCATGCCGTTGCCGAGAGATTTGTGCATTGCTTTGCCTTCGCCGTCAACAACCCAGCCGTGGGTGCAGACTGCTTTGTAAGGTGCGCCGCCTTTGGAAGCAACGGAAGTAAGAAGAGAGGACTGGAACCAGCCGCGGTACTGGTCTGCGCCTTCGAGATAAAGGTCTGCAGGCCATTTAAGACCGTGTTCTTCGTCACAAACTGCTGCATGGGAAACACCGGAGTCGAACCAAACGTCCATGATATTGTTATCTTTGGTGAATTCAGTGCAGCCGCATTCGCATTTGAAGCCATCGGGAAGAATCTCGTTTGCTTCATATTTGAACCAAGCGTCACTTCCCTCTTTTTCAAAGAGATCTGCAACAGCTTTGATGGTTTCTTCGTTGATGATAATTTTGCCGCAATCTTTGCAGTAGAAGATCGGAATCGGAACGCCCCAGGTTCTCTGACGGCTGATGCACCAGTCACTGCGGTCGTTTACCATACCTTTAATTCTGTCGCCGCCCCATTCGGGAATCCACTGAACGGTGTCGATAGCTTTGCATGCGTCCTCTTTGAATCCGTCAACAGAGCAGAACCACTGTTCGGTTGCGCGGAAGATTATGGGAGATTTGCATCTCCAGCAGTGAGGATATTGGTGGATGATTTTTTCGCTGGTGAAAAGTGCGTTGAGTTCAACGAGTTTTGCGTAAATGGCTTTGTTGGCTTCGTCGGTGGTAAGACCTTCGAACTCGCCTGCTTCTGCAGTAAGTTTGCCGTCGCCGTCAACCGGTACGATGATCGGAATTTCGGGATAGTGGTTTACGCAGACTTCGAAGTCTTCGACACCGTGGCCGGGAGCGGTATGAACACAGCCGGTACCGGATTCAAGAGTAACGTGATCGCCTACGATTACAAGACCGGTTCTGTCGATAAACGGATGTTTATAAACGATATATTCAAGGTCTTTACCTTTTACGCTGGTTTCGGAAACGGTGTATTCTTCGATTTTTGCTGCTTTCATGGCGCTTTCAACAAGCTCTTTTGCCATGATGTAATATTCGCCGTTTGCTTTTACTGCAACGTATTCATAATCGGGTCCAAGGCAGATTGCAAGGTTGCCGGGAAGAGTCCAGGTGGTGGTGGTCCAGATTACGAAATAGGTTTTGTCAAGTTCGGTTCCGAGTACGGAAAGTTTGCCCTGGTCTTCTTCAACTTTGAATTTTACATAGATGGAATGGCAGGTATCTTCCTCATACTCGATTTCGGCTTCTGCAAGAGCGGTCTTGCATTCAGGGCACCAGTAAACAGGTTTAAGACCTTTATAGATGAAGTCCTTTTTTGCCATTTCGCCGAAAATGCGGATCTGTTCAGCTTCGTGTTTATGCTGGAAAGTAAGATAAGGACGGAAATAATCGCCGATGCTTCCGAGACGGATAAATTCTTTTCTCTGAACATCTACGAAATGCTCCGCGAATTCCTGGCAGACTTTGCGAAGTTCAATAGCGGAATGAATGTTTTCAACACCGACTTTTTTCATTGCTTTAAGCTCGATAGGAAGTCCGTGGGTATCCCAGCCGGGTACGAAAGGAGCTTTGAAACCGCTCATGTTCTTATATTTTACGATAAAGTCTTTGAGAACTTTGTTAAGAGCAGTACCCATATGGATGTCGCCGTTTGCATAAGGAGGGCCGTCATGAAGAACATAAAGAGGAAGGTCTTTGTTCTTCTCCATAAGTTTCTGATAAAGTTCTTCTTTCTGCCATTTTTCGATCATTTCCGGTTCGCGCTGAGGAAGTCCTGCACGCATGGGAAAATCGGTTTTAGGCAAATTCATTGTTGCGTTATAATCAATTGCCATTTCTTGTTTGTTTCTCCTATCGATTAATCTTGTACTTCGAGATCTATTCTTTTGGTCTCGGCCATGGAAACTTCGTCAAAATCGATATCTTCGGTTTCTTCGATAGTTTCTTCAACAACGGTTTCTTCTGCTTCAACAGGTTCTTCGGAAAGAACTTCTTCTTCGGCAGTTTTTTCTTCACCGTTTTCGGGCATGAGGCTTATAAGTTCAAGATGCTGTCTGTACATAGCCAGAAGGCGTTTTTTGAACTCGGCGGTTTCTTTCTGAAGACCGACAAGAGTTTCTTTTTCTTTGATGATTTTGGATTCGGAATCCGCAAAAACCTGTTTTACCTGATTTTCGGCATCTGCAATCATGACTTCGGCTTTTGCCTTGGAATCACGAACAATATTCTCGCCAAGTTTCTGTGCGCCGAGAAGAACGGTTTTAAGGCTGTCTTCGTTTGCGCGGTATTCTTCAAGTTTTTCTGCAAGAACTTCGAGCTTTTCTTCTGCTGCTGCTTTTTCTTCATACATCGCTTTATAAGAAGCAATGATATCGCCGAGGAATGCGTCTACCTCTTCGGGTTTATAACCGAAAGCGGCTTTTTCAAATTTTTTGTTTACAATATCGTTCGGGGTTATCACAGATATTCACCTCCGCTAAAAATTTTAATTAGAAGAATACGCCGCTGCTTTCGAGCTCATCAAGAAGGTCACCCATAATGTTTACATTATAAGGAGTGATGATGTAAGTGCTGTTTGCAACGCGTTTGATCTGGCCGTTGTTTGCATAAGCAACGCCGCTGAGGAAGTCGATGAGTCTTCTGGAAACTTCTTTGTTGGTTGCTTCAAGGTTAAGTACTACGGTGTGTTTGGAATTAAGGTGGTCTGCTACGGGTCTTGCATCGTCAAAACGTTCGGGTTTTACAAGAACGACCTGAAGCTGGGTGGTGGTATGGATGTTTACGACTTTGTTCTGTTTGGAATCTGCAGAAACGGATTTTCCGAAAATGGAAGTTTTGGCGGTGTCGCCTTCTTCGGTAAGGTCTTCGGTTTCTTCGCCTTCTGCAAGGTTTTCTTCGTCGTACATTTCGTCAGCATCCTCGGGAATTCCAAGCATACCTTTTACTTTGTCCATAAATGCCATTTGTGTTTCCTCCTGTAAAAAATCTTTCGATTGATTAGACTTTGTTATAATTTCTTTCGCCGAAAAGGCCGCGTCCGACTCTTACGATATTTGCGCCTTCCGAAACGGCAAGCTCAAAATCTCCGGACATACCCATCGACAATATATTAATATATATATTATCTATGTTTTTACTCTTAATGTCAACCAATAGAGCACGCATTTTTGCAAAATATTGCCTTGTTTCTTCAATTTCTGCTCCAAAACGGCCTATTGTCATAAGTCCGCGCAGCCTGAGATGTGGAAATTCGCTTATTTTGACAGAAGCTTCAACAACTTCTTCCGGCGAAAAACCGCCTTTGCTTTCTTCGTTTGCAATGTTGACTTCAAGAAGGATATCCATCGTTTTACCGATTTTTGCACAGCGTTTTTCGATTTCTTCCGCTAGTTTTATGGAATCGACGGATTCGATCATCGTCACTTTATTGACGATATATTTTACCTTATTCGTCTGCAGACTTCCGATAAAATGTATTTCGGCGCTTTTGTCATAGCTTTCGTACTTTTCAAGAAGCTCCTGAACCTTGTTTTCACCCAAAAGATCACATCCGGCTTTTATTGCTTCATTTACCTTTTCAGGTGCAACGGTTTTAGTAACGGCCATAAGACGAATTTCGGAAGGGTCTCTTTTCGCTTCATTTGCTGCAGCACTTATTTTATCAAAAGTTTCGATAACATTTTTCTGAGTATCAGTCAATAACTTTTCCGACATAAAGATCGTTACCTCCGACAAGAACTTCATCGAACAGCTGAAGAGCATCTTTTGCGCCCTGGTTCCACCTTACAAGAACGTAGTTGCTTCCGGTGTAAATAATATCAATGATGCGGAACTTGACTTCGCTTCTGTCAAGAATAAATACGCCCATCTGCTGATTTTCATTAAAACGAATGGCTTCTTCCGAAACGCGGATTCCTTTTACGGTACTGAAAATGATATCGGCACTTACCTGCCTTAAAGTTGCAAGTTCTTCGGTAAAAGTTTTGCAAAGAAGCACGACAATGATATTTTCGCTGGTTTCGTCTTCTATTTTTTCGAAAATCTCAAAGGATACGGAATCGTTTATTCCGTCAAATTTAATATCGACGGTTCTTCCTTCAATGAATCTTTCCGCATCGCCGGCAGAAACGGAAACAACATAATACCACTTATAGTTATCGGCAATTTTGCCAAGCTTTTGTTCAACAGTGACAACGTCTTGATTGATTATTTCTTCAATTTCAGAAACCGTTTTTTCAAAAAGGCTTTCTTTGTTTATGATGTTTTCAAATCCATCGACGGAAGAGACGAAATAACCGCTTTTGGGCGCAAGAACGGTCTTTGCTTCATCAGAATTTATCTCGTTCTGAATTTCATCATATTCAGCTTTAAGAAGGGCTATCTTTTCTTCAAAATTGTTTGGCTGACCGGTGATTGCGGTCTTTTTATTGATGTTAAGAAGAAGGCTGTCCTTTGCGCTTTCAAAGGCGGAAAAATTACCGGAAGCAAGGGCTGCGGAATAGCTCATTACGGACTGGCCTATCTGGTCATTGATGAATTCGGAAGAGCCGTAAAGCTGGGAAACACCACTTGCAGCTTCTTCAAGAAGGCTTATATCTTTTTTCAGTTCATCGGCGAGTATCATCTTGTTGACTGTATCTGCAGAGGCATGAGCATAGGCAATGGGTTTGTTACGGTTGACCTTTGCAGCATCTTCATGGATATAGCTTACGCTTCCGTCAAACTGGTCTTCAATAACTGTTTCGGTCCTTACGGCAAGTCCGTCAACATGGAGAGATTCGTTGACCGAATAGCTGACGGCTATTTCCGTCTGATATGGATTGTAAAAAACGGTCCATGCCTGGTAAGCTGCATACACTATCAGAAACAGTGCGAGCATCACAGCCAGGGCTTTCATCATTTTACTTTTCATTTTTTCTCCAGAAAATCGTTTATAATATCAAATGCTTTGCAATAAAGTTCTTCCTTTGAGGAAAAATCGTCCCAACAAAGCCAATTTATATTTTCGTTTCGCCTAAACCAGGTCAGCTGGCGTTTGGCGTAGTGTCTGGTTTCTTTTTTGAGCACGGAGATTGCTTCCTCTATGCTCATTTCGTTTTTGAAAAAGGGATAAAACTCCTTGTACCCTATTGCCTGAGCAGCGGTGCTGGTACCGTCGTGCTCAAAAAGAAATCTTGCTTCTTCTTCAACGCCTTCGCTGAGCATCTCGTCGATTCGCTGCTCGATCCTTGAATAAAGCTTATCTCTGTCAGAAAAATTCGTTCCGATATAACAAACGTCATAGTCGGAAGGTTTGGGATGCGAATCCTTCTGGTGCTCAGACATGGTTTTTCCGGTTATAAGATAAACTTCTATAGCTCTAACAACTCTTGTAACGTTGTTTGCATGAGTTCTTTTTGCATATTCCGGGTCGATTTTTTGAAGTCTTTCAAAAAGAGCTTCGTTGCCGTTTCTTTCTGCAAACTCAAAAAGTTCGGCACGGACTTCCGGAGCACTTCTTATTTCGGAAAACTCGGTATTGGTAAGAAGAGAATCGACATAAAGGCCGGTACCGCCGCAAAGAACGGGCAGCTTTCCTCTTTTGTAAACGTCCTCAATGGATTTTTTTGCATCGGCTACGTAATTTACAACGGAATATTCATCGTCAATACTTTTATGTCCCACAAGGTGATGAGGAACTCCGTCCATTTCTTTTTCGGTCGGCTTTGCGGTGCCGACGGTAAGTTCGGAATAAATCTGCATAGAATCTGCGGAAATAACTTCTCCGCCGAATTCTTTTGCAATTTTAACGGCAAGTCCGGTTTTTCCGGATGCAGTTGGGCCTATTACTGCGATTATCGGTATTTTTTTATCCATTTTGCCCACCTTTACTGCTGACGACCGAACATCCGCTCAAGTTTATTCTTGCTGACGGTGATAGAAACGGGTCTTCCGTGAGGGCAGTATTTTATGTTGGGGTCATTGAGCAGGATCTCGACAATGGTTTCAAGTTCCGGCTGGGAGTTTTTGTCGTTTGCTTTAATTGCCGCACGGCAGGAAATGTTTGCATAAAGATTATTAAGTTTTTCGGGAGTAAGATCGTGTTTGCAGGAAACGATGGATTCGGCAATTTCGCCGATGATGCTTTCCGCTTCCATTGCCTTTACCCAAAAAGGAAGAGATCTTACAAGAACCGTTCCCCTGCCGAAATCATCGATTATAAAACCAAATTTTTTCATTTCATCGGGGTTTTCAATGACAGCTTCTTTCTGTTCGTCGCTGAGGTTGCAGGTCATGGGAGAAAGAAGATACTGACAGTCGAATGCATCGATTCCGGCCCGCAGTTTTTCATAAAGAATACGCTCGTGGGCAGCGTGTTTATCCACAAAAACAAGTTCTTCTTCGGATTCGAGAAGAATATAAGTTTTGAAAACTTCTCCTACATATTTGAGATTTCCGAGAGACTGGTATTTTTTATCGATCTGACGCGGAATTTCAGGAACCGGAGCGCCGGCTTCTTTAATTGTGTCAAGTCCTTCAAGATACTCTTTGGGAATTTCGGTGCCTTCATTTGCCGCCTTGTCTGCGGCCTGACGGATTTTATATTGTACGGTATGGGTTATATCTCCGTCGATTCGGTAAGGAACGATAGTGTCGTTATTTTTGACGGCGACGTTATCGTTTTCAACAAGTTTGTATTTGATGTCCTCGTAAGAAGGTTTTCTGTTAATCGGTGCAGGCTGTTCTTTCGGCTGAACCGGAAGAGTAGTCTGGATAACGACGTTTTCAAAATGTTCTTTTTCTTCGGGAGTTGAAACTTCGCTCCAGAAAGTTTTGTTTGCTTTTTTGGATTCTTCAAGAACAGCGGAAATATCCCTTGTATTAAGTGCGGATTTTACGCCGTAATAGACAAGGTCAAAAATTTCCTTTTCGCTGATGAAACGGACTTCGGTTTTGGCCGGGTGAACGTTTACGTCAACAGTTTCCGGCGGGATTTCAAGATTGAGTACGCAGCCGGGATATTTTCCGACCATTGCGGAGCCTTTAAAAGCTTCTTCAAGAGCCGCCATTGCGGTGCGGGTCTTGACGTATCTTCTGTTAACAAAAAAGTTCTGAAAGGTGCGGCTGGGTTTTGAAGAAGTAGGTTTCGTAATAAAACCGGTCACTTTCATTTTTCCGCGGCCCACGGGAGAATAATTGACCGCAATGGTTTCTTTTGCGAATTCCCTTCCGTAAACTGCGGAAATTACCGCAAGAAGGTCACCGTTTCCGTAAGTGGTAAGCTTGATTTCTCCGTCACGAATAAAGCGGAATTTCACTTCCGGATAAGAAAGTGCCATTTTGTCCATAACCTGGGCAATGGCGTTAGCTTCGGTAACGTCTTTTTTAAGGAATTTTTGTCTTGCGGGAGTGTTATAAAAAAGGTCGCGAACAATAATGGTGGTGCCTTCGGGACATCCGGATTCCTCAACGTCTGTGACTCCTTCGTCGTTTGCATCGCAGCAATATCCTACGGCGGAATCTTTTGTGCGGGTCATTATTTCAACATGGGAAACGGCCGCAACTGAGGCAAGAGCCTCACCTCGGAAACCGAAAGTCATGATGCGGTCAAGGTCCCATTCTTCGTGTATCTTGCTTGTTGCATGACGAAGAAAAGCCTTCGGAATATCCTCGGGTTCGATTCCGCAGCCGTTGTCGGTAACGCGGATAAAGGTGTTGCCGCCGTCTTTTATTTCAACGGTTATTGTATCCGCACCGGCATCTATTGAGTTTTCAACAAGTTCTTTTACAACAGAACATGGTCTGTCAACAACTTCGCCCGCGGCGATAAGTTCTGCGATATGTCTGTCAAGCAGGTTGATTTTTGGCATTTTTTCACCACACAATTTTTATTTTACAATGCTTTTAAGTTCATAAAGAAGGTTAAGCGCTTCAATGGGAGTAAGCGTTTCAACGTCGGTCTGGCGGATTATCCTTTCGGCGTCGCTTTGGACAGCGGCAAAAAGATTTGTCTGACCGTAAATATCGTCGTTTTGCTGCATATGAGCAATTTTTTCGACTTCTTTTCCCTCTTCAAGGGCGGAAAGGATTTCCCTCGCACGTTTAACAACGCTGTTTGGGATTCCCGCAAGTTTTGCAACTTCGATACCGTAACTGTCGTCGGCACCGCCGCTGATTATTCTTCGAAGGAAAGTAATATCGTCACCGCGTTTTTTAACGGCGACATTATAGTTTCTTATATTCGGATATGCGTTTTCAAGGTCGGTGAGCTCATGATAATGGGTTGCAAAAAGAGTTTTTGCACCGAGTTTCTTTCGGTCGGCGATGTGCTCAAGCACCGCGTGAGCAATGCTCATTCCGTCAAAAGTGCTGGTTCCGCGGCCGATTTCGTCAAGAATAAGAAGGCTTTTGCTTGTTGCATTTTTAAGAATATCTGCAACTTCGCTCATCTCGACCATAAATGTGGATTGTCCGGCAGAAAGGTCGTCGGAAGCACCCACTCTGGTATAAACTCCGTCAACTATACCAATATGGGCACGCTTTGCCGGAACAAAACAGCCTATTTGTGCCATGATTGTAATAAGAGCTATCTGACGCATATATGTTGATTTACCCGCCATGTTAGGTCCGGTAATGACAGCAATCTGGTTTTCGCGGTTATCAAGAAGAACGTCATTGGGAACAAAAGGCATTCCGCGGAGCATCTGTTCAACAACGGGATGACGGCCTTCGGTGATTTCGATAAGGTCGCTGAGATCGACGTCGGGTCGGCAATAGTTGTTGCGAAGAGATACCATTGCAAAAGACTGCATTACGTCGATTGCAGAAATGGCGTTGGCGGTTGCCTGTACCCTTTCGACCTGAGCACCGATCTGAGCACGGACGTCTTCAAAAAGTCTTGCTTCAAGAGCAAGTATCTTATCATGAGCACCGAGAACTTTTTCTTCAAGTTCCTTGAGTTCGGGTGTAATATATCTTTCGCCATTTGCAAGGGTCTGTTTACGAATATATTCAGGAGGAACAAGTTCGGAATAGGATTTTGAAACCTCGATATAATAACCGAAAACATGGTTATAACCGATTTTGAGTTTTGGAATTCCGGTGCGTTCTTTTTCGGAAGATTCTATCGCGCTGATTTTTTCGGTGATGTTGCTTGCAATTCCGCGAAGTTCATCAAGTTCGGCGTTATATCCCCTTGCGATAACTCCGCCGTCTTTGAGGGTAATAGGCGGATCTTCAATGATCGCGCTGTTTATAAGGCTTCTGATATCTTCAAGAAGATCGATCCCTTCGCGAAGTTCTTCAAGAAGAGCGGATCTTGTTCCCGAAAGAAGACCTTTTATCTTGGGAAGGCGGTTGATGCTGTTTTCAAGGGTTTTATATTCCTTGGGGCTTGCGTTGCCGAAAATGATCCTTGTCATGGTTCTTTCAAGATCGTAAATTCCCGAAAGTTCTTCCGCAACGTCTTCGCAAAGCATGGGATCGTTTACAAAAGCTTCGACTGCATAAAGACGTTTGTCTATTTTAACCGGGTCAAGAAGCGGACGGTCGATATAGGAACGGAGAAGCCTTCTTCCCATGGCGGTGCTGGTTTTGTCAAGAACCCAAAGAAGGGTTCCGCGTTTTTCTCTTCCGCGCATGGTTTCGGTAAGTTCAAGGTTGCGCCTTGCGGCAAGATCAAGCTTCATAAAAGCTTTTTCATCATAGAATTTTACGGAGGAAATTCTTGTTACACCGTTTTTCTGGGTTTCATAAAGATAGCGGAGCAAAGCTGAAACGCAGCGTTCCTGATAAAGGTTTTCAAAACCGAGTTCGGAAGGACTGTGCTTTGCAAAATGGTTATAGATAGTTCTTTCGACAAGGTCTTTTTCATATTCGGAATCGTCCATCTGCTCGCCCATGCAGTTGATGCGTTCCTTGATAAAATAACCGGCTTCGCGGCAATCAAGAAAAGCATCGTTAAAAAGAATTTCACAGGGTTTATAGCGGCTTATTTCTTCGATAATACGGTTATCAAGCTCTTTAACGTCAAGCGCGCCGGTACATTTAAGTTCACCGGTGGTTACGTCGCAAAAACAGATTCCAAAAGAATTTCCTTCAACATAAATGCTGGCGATATAGTTGTTTGCACTTTCTTCAAGCATTGCATTTTCGACAACGGTACCGGGAGTTATTACACGGATAACGTCGCGTTTTACAAGACCTTTTGCAAGTGCCGGGTCTTCCATCTGTTCACAAATTGCGACTTTATAGCCTTTCTTTATAAGACGCGCAACGTAGGATTCATAGCTGTGATAAGGAACGCCGCACATAGGTGCGCGTTCTTCCTGGCCGCAGTCTCTTCCGGTAAGGGTGAGTTCAAGTTCCTTTGAAGCAAGTTTAGCGTCATCAAAGAACATTTCATAAAAGTCACCGAGGCGGAAAAACAGTATGGCGTCCTTGTTATTCTCTTTTATTTCAAAATACTGTTTCATCATCGGCGAAAGTTCAGCCAAAAAACACACTTCCCTATCATAAAGCTATATTTATTATATAATAACATAAAGAGCGTTTTTGTTCAAGAAAAAAGGCGGACATTTTGGTGTCCGCCTTTTAAAAAACTGTTAAATTTTACTGAAAAATTTCGGGCTTTTTCTTAAAAAGAACAACCGCCGCAACAGAAGAAATAATCGCTTCCGCAAGCATATAGGAACCGTTGTAACAAAGCGAATAAACCGGTGCAATCATTCCGAATTCGTTGGGCCAAAGAGCATCCCAGATAAGCCAGCCGGTTATAAAATGACAAAGGAATCTTGCAAAAAAAGTGACCGCAATACCGCAGATAACCGCTGTATTGAAATTTTTTGCCGTTTTTCTGAACATTCCCGAAAAACCGATGACTGAATATGCAACGATATAATCCAGAAGGATTATCGCTATTGCCATGCCGACAGAAGTTGCATACTGAACGTTATCAAGTCCCAGAAGGCACTGAAGAACGCTGAACACGAATGAGGTAAAAAGTCCCCATTTTGTTCCGTACTTAAAGCATATGATAATCAACGGAAGCATTGCGCAAACGGTAATTCCCCCGCCCATTACAAAGTCAATTTTGAGCATGCTCAAAACAGTTCCTACGGCTATCATAATTGCGCTGTAAACGAGCATAGAGGTTTTTTTGTTTCTGTTTTCCATTTTTGTTTTCACTCCTTAAAAATAAAAATCGCTGCAGCAAGGGAAATTGCCGCAGCGATAATTGAAAACAAAGCCAAAAACGCTTTTTCGACACTCCCTCCGCCGGTATTATCCGGATCAGGTAAAGGGTTCGGCAATTGCCGTCTCAGCCTTTTACAGCACCCCTGTATCTCCTTTATGCAGTTTAAATTATAATATCACTTTTCGATATTGCCGTCAACAGCAACTTCTTTTACGGAAGTTACAAGGCTTGCAAGGGACTGGATCTCGCTGGGAACGATGATCTTGGTTGCTTTGCCGTCGGCAGCTTTCTGGAAAGCCTCGTAGCTCTTAAGAGTAAGAACTGCGGAAGAAGGATTCGCTTCATTAAGAAGAGTGATGGAATCTGCAAGAGCTTTCTGAACAACAAGAATAGCCTCTGCTTCACCCTGTGCCTCACGGATTTTCGCTTCTTTGACCGCTTCTGCGCGAAGAATAGCGGACTCTTTTTCACCTTCTGCAATAAGAATTGCGGATTTCTTTTCACCTTCTGCACGAAGAAGGGTTTCACGGCGTTCGCGTTCAGCTTTCATCTGTTTTTCCATTGCGTCCTGAATCTCACGCGGAGGAATGATGTTTTTAAGCTCAACGCGGTTTACTTTGATACCCCATTTATCGGTTGCAGTATCGAGAATGGAAGTGATTTTAAGGTTGATGACATCACGGCTGGTAAGAGTGCTGTCAAGTTCGAGTTCACCGATGATGTTACGAAGAGTGGTCGCAGTGAGGTTTTCGATTGCTGAAAGAGGTCTTTCAACACCATAGCTGAAAAGTTTTGCGTCGGTGATCTGATAGAACACAACGGTATCTATCTGCATGGTTACGTTATCTTTGGTGATAACGGGCTGGGGTTTAAAATCGACGACCTGTTCCTTAATGGAAACTTTTTTTGCGATTCTGTCGAAGAAAGGAATCTTGAAATGAAGGCCTGTTTCCCAGGTAGCATAGTAAGTTCCGAGACGCTCGATTACATAAACAGTAGCCTGAGGAACGATTTTAACGTTCATCGCAAGAACTATAAGAACGAGCAATACGAACACAAAACCGATAATGATTCCGGTAAATTCAAAAGGCATATTTTTTCCTCCTTATCAGGCTTCAGCCAATTCTTTTATTTTTACAATAAGGGTAACACCCTCGATTTTTCTGACAGTTACAACGGCCCCCTCGGGAATATTTTCTCCGTTTGAGGAACGTGCACTCCAGGTAAGTCCGGAAATAAAAACTTTTCCCTCTCCGGAAAGATTATCAATTTCCGCAGTAACAATACCGTCTTCGCCGATAAGTCCGTCAGCGTTGGTAGGCTGTTTTTTTACTTTAATAACGTCTTTAAAGAACCTTTTTGTAAAAACGAAACAAACGGCGGAAACAACAAGAAAAACAAGAATCTGCACCCAAATGGGGGCACCGAAATATGCCGGAATTATCGCAACAACGGCACCAACAGCAAACCAAATGCTTATAAGCGAAACGGTTGCGGCTTCGATTATTCCAAGCACGACCGCAAGAACGATCCAAACAAAAGCCATATTTATTTCAGGCAAATTTACCGCCTCCTTTGATTTTGTACTTTTATTTTAGCATATATCATGTTCCGTGACAATATTTTTTTGAATCAACTCATATCGTCAGTATTTTTCCATGGAATATCGGACTCTATGGGCTGCTCTTTTGCAATATCCATAAGGCAGATATAATTTGCATCAAGGATATATTTGTTGTCTTTTACCTTTTCATCGACTGTTCTTGAAATGATTTTCCCTTCCTTAAAAAAATTCTTTTCCTTTTCTTCCAATAATTCAAAAGCTTTTATCCTTCCCTGTTCAAAATTATATGTAATGTTATTTTCCTTTACACTAAAATACCGCGTAACAATCACGTTTATTGGAAGTTCTATCCATAAAAATCCAATCGATAAAACGTCCTCTTCGTAAGGAAGATTTCCGTATTTTTTATTATTTCCAATTTTGAATCCGAAGCCCATAAAGTCTATATCGATAATTTTTCCTATTATTTTATCTTTTGATACAACCGTTTCTTCAAGCGGAAACTCAGCTTTTATATTATAATCCGTTTCGGCGATAATATTTGCCCTTGCGTGTTTTAAAGTCAGTTTGTTGTGACGATCCTCATAAACGGCGCTTACCAAAAGTTCTCCTTTCATTACTGCGTCGCCGGGTTTTACAACATCCTGTCCGTCAAAAACATCCATTTTTCTTATAATCCCATATCTGGAAGCAATAATATTTATCGGAATATCGTCATCATATTTCATTTCTGCTTTTTCTGAAGTTTCGCGTATAAGAACCTCAGCAACGCTTCCGGTTATATTAATTTCGGCAAGAGCGATGTTTTCGTTTTTGTTCATGATATTCCATTCAATATCTCGTACATTATGGGATTTTGCCAGGGTTCCCCTTTTAAATCCTGATTCTTCCAGAAGTTTTGTTATATCCGTAGAAGAAACTTTTTCGTTTCCGCTGATATCTATTGCCCAGACAAAATTTTCAAGCAATAAAAATGCTGAAAAAACGGTTATAATTCCGAAAAATAAACCTATTTTCCGGTAATTTTTTCTTATATAAAAACCGATTCCGCTTTTTCGTTTTATTCTGATGATAAGACCGAGTTTTCTTGCCGGCTTTCTTAATTTTTTATAGTCCTTCGCTTTGATTTTTCCTTCAAGAATATAATTGTTGTTTTTGGGACATGATATTTCTATTCCGTTTTTAATACAGTAGTTAAGAAATTTTTCATTTTCGGAACCTTTTGCAATAAATTCCACGCTGTTAGATAAAAACAAATCCATAACACTCCTCAAAGAAACTCCATTGAAGTGATATTTCCGTTTATTCGTATTCCGGTGCTCGAAAAATTTTTTATTTCAAGTTCTTTTCCGCAAAACATTATATGGTGCTCATTATATTTTATTTTGAGCACCATATCCGAAAGTTTTTCTATTTCAACGTCACCGGTGAGCACCGCTTCGTTTTTTGAAAAAAACTCTATATAAAATCCACCGATGATACCGGGAGGAAAATCGGCAGATTCTTTTATCTTTTTAAACAAAATATCAAACCTTTCAGTTTTTGATTTTATTTTTAAGGATATCGATTGCTTTCTTTTCTATCCTGCTTACATATGAGCGCGATATACCGAGTTTTGAAGCGATTTCTCTTTGGGTATAGGCTCTTCTTCCCCTTAACCCATAACGAAGTTCGATTATCTGTTTTTCTCTTGCAGAAAGTTCTGAATCTATTACCCTATAAAGATTTTCCGTATAGATTTTGTTTTCGATATCTTCTGTCACAGATTTTTCTTCCGCAAGTGTATCCATTATAGAAAGAGCATTGCCGTCTTTATCCGAATCAATGGGCTCAAAAAACGAAACATCCTGGGCGTATTTTTTCTTGTTTCTGAAATACATTAGAATTTCGTTTTCGATACATCTTGCTCCGTAGGTTGCAAAGCGCGTTCCTTTTTCATAGCTGAAAGTAGAAACGGCTTTTATAAGTCCTATGGTTCCTATCGAAATCAAATCGTCCTGTTCATCGGAATTACTGTAATATTTTTTAACTATATGAGCAACAAGCCGAAGGTTGTGCTCTATAAGACGGTTTCTTGCCTCTATATTGCCGTTTTTCATCTCGATAAAGCAATTTTCTTCCTCTTCTTTTGAAAGCGGTTTCGGAAACGAATTAGCCGCAGTAACGTGAAGCGCAAATATTATTATTCCTGAAAGGATTCCAAACAAAAAAATATAGTCCATAAAAAAGCCTCCCGAAAACAAATATATTTTTTAAATCGCTGTTAATTGCCTGTCCTTAAAAGCTTTTCTATTGTCTTTATTTTTTATATATTGTATAATTAATTTATAATCCAAAAAAGGAGCTGAAAAAATGAAAGTTAGCGAAATGCCTTATGAGCATATACCTTTCGAAGAAATCGAAAAAAACGCACTGGAAATCATTGAAGGCGTAAAAAATGCAAAAAACGCAGACGAGGTTCTTGAATGGCGCAAAAAATATCTTGAACTTGTAGAAAATTATTCCAGCAACATGAACCTTTCCTACATCAGATACAGCTGCAACACCGCAGATGAATTCTATGTAAAAGAAAACGATTATTTTGATGAAATCGGACCCAAGGTCGGAAATCTTCTTAATCAGTATAACGATGCTCTTCTTAATTCTCCTTTCAGAGCGGAACTTGAAGAAAAACTTTCTCCCGTTTATTTCAAACACATGGAAGTTCAGGCAAAAGCAATGTCTCCCGAAATCATCGAAGATATGATAGAGGAAAACAAGATCGTTTCCGAATATTCCAAACTCATGGCAGGAATGGAATTTGAATTCCGCGGCGAAAAACTCAGCAGAGCAGCTCTTGCAGGATACTTCAAATCCGACGACCGCGAGACCAGAAAAGAAGCCTATACAGTTCTCGGTACCGTTATGAACGGTTATACCGAACAGCTTGACGATATTTTTGACCGCCTTGTAAAAGTTCGTACCAGAATGGCACAGAAACTCGGTTATAAAAACTTTGTTGAACTCGGTTATTACCGTATGGAACGCGTTTGCTACGATAAAAACGACGTTGAAACCTTCCGTAAAAACGTTCTTGAATCTATCGTTCCCGTTGTTGCAAAACTTCGCAGCGAAAACGCAAAAGACCTCGGAATAGATAAATACATGATTTATGATAACGACGTTATCATTCCCGGTGGTGACCCCAGACCTTCCGGCAACAAAGAAGATATCTTCAATGCTGCAAAAGAAATGTACCATGCAATGAGCGACGAGTCTGCCGCATTCATCGACCTTATGCTTGAAAATGAAGCATTCGATGTTGAATCCAGAAAAAACAAATGGGGCGGCGGCTATTGCACCGATATTCCTAAATATAAACAGCCCTTCATTCTTGCAAACTTCAACGGTTCCGCAGATGACGTTGACGTTATGACCCACGAAGCCGGCCATGCATTTAACGCTTTCCTCATTGCAGATAACAAATTCGCTCTTGAAATCGGTTGTGGCGGAATGGAAACCGCAGAAACCCATTCCATGAGCATGGAATTCTTCGCATGGAAATATATCCATAAATTCTTCGGAGAAAACGCAACCAAATACAGATATATGCATGCTCTCGGCGCGCTTTCTTTCATTCCTTACGGCACTATCGTTGACTATTTCCAGCATATCGTTTATGAAAATCCCGAAATGACTCCGGCTGAAAGAAACGAGACATGGAAGGACCTTTGCGCAAAATTCCTTCCCCATATCAATCTTGAAGGCGTTCCCTTCCTTGAAGACGGCCGCCGTTGGCAGTATCAGATGCACATCTATGAATCTCCTTTCTATTACATCGACTATTGCCTTGCCCAAACCGCTGCATTCGGCTTCCTTCTTGCTTCTCTTGAAGATTATGACGATGCATTTGCACGTTATATCCGTCTTATGAAACAGGGCGGCGAGCAGTATTACAATCTTCTTCTCGAAGAAGCAAAAATTCCCTCTCCGTTCAAAGACGGTGCTCTTAAAGAACTTGCAGAAAAAGTTGAAGCACTTCTTGGAAAAATCAAATCCGAAATCTGATTTCGATAAAAATAAAAAACACCGAAACGATTCGTTTCGGTGTTTTTTTAATTAAAAAAGCCGTGCTCATTTTGAGCACGGCTTTTCTTTTAATACATACCGGTTAAAAGGCAGGCTATGACGATTATAAGAACAAGAAGAATTATCGCAATCGGAATCATCATTCCCATCGCCGCAATAATCATTGCTGCAAGATCGCCTTTTTCCATTTTATCCGCAAGCTGAACTTCGTCTTCAATGGTTTTGGGATCAAATTCTTCCATTTCATATTCTTCATTTTCGTCATGACCGTTTTGTTCTGCCTGGAGCTCGAACGCACGGTCTACCCTTTTCGGAAAAAACATAAGAAGATTATGTTTTGCCATAATTCAAGCTCCTTCTAAAACTCAAACTTATTCCTGTTCCTCAGTCTTCTTGGTAAGCTTATGGTGGCAAGCTACGAAATGGTTAGGAGAAACCTCTTCCCATTCCGGAACGACCTGTTTGCAAATTTCGGTGCAGTAAGCGCAGCGGGTATGGAATTTGCATCCCTTAGGAGGATTTACAGGGCTGGGAATGTCACCTTCAAGGATCTGAAGGTCTTTATGTCCCTCATCTTCGGTAGTGGGGATAGCGTTAAGAAGAGCTTCGGTATAAGGATGTACAGGGTTATCAAAAATCTCCTGGGAATCTGCAAGCTCAACCATGTTACCGAGATACATAACACCGATTCTGTCGGAAATGTATTTTACAACGGAAAGGTCATGGGTGATGAAGAGATAAGTAAGGTTCTGTTTCTCTTTAAGATCCTGAAGAAGGTTGATGATCTGTGCCTGAATGGATACGTCAAGAGCGGAAACTGCCTCGTCGCAAACAACAAACTGAGGGTTGGTTGCAAGAGCACGGGCAATACCGATTCTCTGTCTCTGACCGCCGGAGAACTGGTGCGGGAAACGGTGGAGGAAGTAAGGTGCAAGACCGCACTCATCCATGATTTCGAGAACTTTCTCCTGCATACGTTCTCCTTTGTTGTGGATCATGTCGTGGGCGACCATACCCTCGCTGATGATCTGTCCAACGCTCATACGCGGGTTAAGAGAGGAATACGGATCCTGGAAAATAAGCTGCATTTCGCGGCGAAGTTTGCGCATCTCGTTATATTCAAGACGTGCAAGGTCGATACCGTTGTCGCGCATTGCTTCATATTTATCAAATTCAGGTTCGTTTTTGTGTTTTTCACGAAGAGCTTCGATTTCTTTGTTTGCTTCGTTGATTTTCTCGGAAACAGCTTCGATTTCAGCCTTGATGGAATCGACTTTTGCTTTTGCGGAAGCAAGTTTTCCGGAGTTTACACTGCCTTCTTTTTTGCTTTCTTCAAATTCAAGGTCGTCAAGGTCAAGCTGTGCTTTGCCGAGTTTTTCAAGAAGAGCAGATTTCTGTTTTGCAAAACCGTATTCTTTGGAATATGCCTCAACGATCTCACTTACGTCTTCGACAACAACAAGACCGCCGAAAATTTTGGTGATATTGAGCATTGCATCTTCTGCAAGTTTGCGAGCCTGGTCGAGTTCAGCATGCTTTGCATACTGCTCGGTCTCGGAAAGTTTTGCGTACTCTTCTTCAATAGCTTCTTTCTTTTTCTCAAGGGTTTTCCATTCGTTACGAAGCTTTACAAGGTTCTTGATGGTGTGCTCAAGATATTTGGGAGCAAGATCGTCAAGAGAGTGACCGTAGTACATAGTACGACCGTAGGTCTGATGATAAAGCTGAAGAATGGTACGTCCGAGAGTGGATTTTCCGCAGCCGGATTCACCAACAAGACCGAAAGTTTCGCCCTTATAAATATCAAGAGAAACACCGTCGTTTGCTTTTACAAAACGGCCTTTTTTAAGCGGAAAATACTGTTTAAGGTTGCTGATGCTGAGCAGGACTTCTCTGTTATTAGTTTCCATGTCTGTCCTCCTTATTGGGATAGAAGCAGCGTACCTGATGATGTTCGTTTACATGAACAAGCTGGGGCTCTTCTTCCCTGCATTTATCGGTAGCATATTTGCAGCGCGGTGCGAATTTGCAGCCTTTCGGAAGGTCGAGCGGATGCGGTACAGCGCCGGGAATAGCTTCAAGACGGCTGTTTGCCGGAGTGTCAAGTCTCGGAATGGAGAGCATGAGTCCTTCGGTATACGGATGAGAATGCTGGTTCTGATGGAAAATAGTATGGGCAGGAGCCATTTCAACTACCTGGCCGCAATACATAACAGCAACATCATCAGCGATCTGGTTGATAACACCGAGGTCGTGGGTGATGAAAAGTACTGCAGTGTTGTTTTTGTCCTTAAGCTCATTGATAAGTTTAAGGATCTGAGCCTGAATGGTAACGTCAAGCGCAGTGGTGGGTTCGTCAGCAATGAGGATCTTGGGTTTGCAAGCAAGAGCCATTGCAATCATAACACGCTGGCGCATACCACCGGAAAGCTGATGAGGATACTGTTTTGCAACAACATCCGGGTTAGGGATTTTAACGTCTGCAAGAAGTTCAACAGCTTTTGCTTTTGCTTCTTTTTTGGACATTCCCTGGTGGTTCATAAGCGGTTCGCAAAGCTGTTTTTCAACAGTGAAAACCGGGTTAAGGCTGGTCATCGGTTCCTGGAAGATAACAGAAATATCGTTACCGCGGATTTTGTACATGTCCGCTTTGGAAAGATGGATAAGATCTTTTCCGTCAAAAGTGATATCGCCGCCGTCGATGTAACCGTTTTCGTCAAGAAGACGGAGAACGCTCATTGCAGAAACACTTTTACCGGAACCGGATTCGCCAACAAGTCCGAGAACTTTACCGGAATCGAGGGAGTAGCTTACACCGTTAACAGCTTTTACAATGCCGCGTTTGGTTTTAAAGAACGTTCTAACGTCATTAAGTTCCAATAATGCCATAACTTCTCCCCTCCTTATCTTCCGTTGGATTTCGGGTCAACCGCATCACGAAGAGCGTCGCCCACAAGGTTGATACAAATGGTACATACACCGAAGATTGCTGCGGTGAATACCCAGCGCCACCAATACTGCTGGATAACAACAGAGTTGTTAGCACCGTTGAGCATATTACCCCAGGTAGGAGTAGGCGGTGCGATACCGAATCCAAGGTAAGAAAGAGTGGACTCGGTGAGCATGCAGGTAGCAAAGTCAAGAGTTGCAGAAACAAGGATAAGGGAAAGAACGTTCGGAAGAATGTGTTTGAAAACGATGGTTTTCTCGCGAACACCCATAGCCTGTGCTGCGGTTACATATTCCTGTTCACGCTGGCTGAGGATCTGTGCACGGATAAGACGGCAGGTGCCCGGCCAGGAAAGGATACCGAGAACGACCATGATGAGGTACATTCTCTGTTCAACAGAAATTCTGGTACCAATGATAGCGGAAAGGATCATTGCGAACGGAATGAAAGGAAGACCGCCGATAACCTCTGCTATACGCATAACGATCATGTCTACCCAACCGCCGAAATAACCTGCGATACCGCCGAGGATGATACCGATTACAAGAGAGATAACAACTGCGATCGCACCAACGGTCATGGTTACCTGACCTGCGTTAACAAGACGGGTAAGAATGTCACGGCCGAGGTTATCGGTACCGAATGCGTAACCTTTAAGACCCCAGGTCTCGGTTTCACCGTCGGTGGTGATTGCATAGTTCTGATAGAAACCTGCAAATACGGTTTCAATATCTTTTTCTACAACAGATGCAGGAACTTCTGCCTGTTTGTGGAAATTGTTACCCCAGGAAATAACTTCACCGTTTTCAAGAAGTGCGGTGTAATGTTTGAGACCGCCGTAAAGTTCAACAGGTTTTGCGCTCATTTCAGGAATGTTTCCAAGACCGTCGGAGGTGTTGCCCCAAACGGTGATTTTACCGTCAGAGTCAACCGCTGCAACAGTGTTACCGGTTGCTGCGATGTCGACGATGTTGTCAAGACCTTCGGGAAGCTGGTCTGCGATAGCGTTGCTCTGGAGACCAACGTAAGCAACGGTACCGTCATCGAGAAGAGCTACGCAGTTATAAGTGGTAAGAGCGATCTTTTCGATGTGGCCCTGATATGCGCTTCTGACTTTGATGTCAGCCATGTTTCCGTTACCCCACATATGGAGATAACCGTCTTCGGTAAGTGCTGCACTGAACTGGAAACCTGCTTCAAGCTGTTTGAAGTTGAGGTTTTTCTTCATAAGCATTGCAGTGGTGATGTCGCCGGGAAGGTTGGTCTGGCCGAGACGGTCGTTACCCCAGACGTAAACGTTGCCGTTTTCATCAATGGCGGAAATGTGGTCATAACCTGCTGCAATGTGTTCGATTTTTGCGTCTTTGACTTCCTGAGGAATTACACCAACGTCGATAACCTCGGTGATCTTGGTGTAGCCCCAGGTATAAACGTGACCGTCGTTGTCAACACCTACTGCAAAAGTGGTGCCGGGGGTGATGTCTTTTACGTTGCCTTCAAGTTCGTCCGGAACAGAAAGCATGGAAAGCGTAGGCGGAACGTTTACCTGAGTGTTATCCTGATAAGAAAGGTCAAGGATGAAGAACTTAGGTCCGATCATAACGAAAAGGAAGATGCAAAGGAAAACAATAAGACCAGTCATACCGAGTTTATTGCTTATAAAGTTGCGAACGATCATTCTGGTCGGGCTCTGAAGCTGTTCTTCTTCCATGAAGCTGAGCTGTTTATTGCGGTTGCCGAAAAGGCGTGCAAACAGGGAAGGTTTTTTATTTTCTTTATTCATTTTATTGTACCTCCCCTATTATTTATCGACACGAACACGGGGGTCAACAAGACCATAGCTGAGGTCCATTGCGAGCTGACCGAGAAGGCTTACTACGATATAGAACATCTGAATGGAAAGAGCAAGCTCAAAGTCGTTGTTCATAAGACCTACGTAGTAAAGCGCACCCATGCCGTTAAGTCCGAAAGTGTTTTCAATGATAACGGAACCACCGAAGATACCAAGGAACCAGCCGATGATAACGGTGATTACAGGAAGAAGTGCATTGCGCCATGCGTGAGAGTAGATAACTACTTTTTCACGAAGACCTTTTGCACGTGCGGTACGGATATAGTCCTGGCTGAGTGCTTCAATCATTGCAGCACGGACGTAACGGGTCATACCGCCGAGAGATCCGAAAGTCATTACAATAACAGGAAGGCAGATATAGTAAAGACGGTCAAGGAATGCTCTCATGCCGGTGTAATCTGCACCGGGAGTCTGGGAACCGGTTACCGGGAAAATTCCCAGCCAAACGGCGAAAATCCAGATGAAGATAAGTGCGATAATATAAACAGGGATACTGTAACCGATGATGGTGATGACCTGCGTAATATTATCGATTTTGCCTTTTTTGTGAACTGCACAATAAATACCAAGCGGAATGGTAATGCCAAGTGCAAGAATAGTCGAGAATATATTAATGAAAATAGTATTCTCCATTCTGTCAGGAATTATCTCCGCAACGTCTTTTTTATAGACCTGGGAAAATCCAAAATATCCCTGCAGCATGCCATGGAAGGTGTCGGTACGGGTATCTTTTGCAAGACCCATCCATCTTGCATAACGAACCGGGATCGGGTCGTCAAGGCCGTATTCTTCACGAAGCTGCTGATATCTTTCCTCGTACTCTGCAGGTTTGAGGGTCTGTTTAAGAGGCTCAAGTTCTGCACGAGCAGGGTCAGAAGGGATAAGGTTGTAGACCGAGTACATCAGGAACGATACTACAAAGAATACGATGATCATGTAGCCAATACGTTTGATAACATACTTTGTCATCTACAATACCCTCCTTTACTTTAAATAAATATAATAACATATATATTAAACCCACTCCGGGGAATAATCTTCGTAATTAATTGAAAATATATAAATTATAATACCTATATAAATCGTCAAAAGACGAGGGCAGGCAAAGCTGCCCTCGTCTGTTCCTGTAATATCAGGAAATAAGTTCAAGCGAATTATTCTGCGCCTTCGATAGAAGCGTAAACAACTGCCTGGTTGAACTCCCAGAGGCTGGACTCTACAAAGTCGTTGAGCCAATCAGGATAAATGGTGTAGTAAACGTTGGAGTAAAGCGGGATTTCAGGAAGGAGTTCGTTCCATTTGAGGATGAACTGCTGCCAGAGATCGAGGTAACCTTCACGATCGGAAGGATCTACGCCGTAAACCATGTCCATAGAGAGCTGGTCAAGTTCTTCATCGAAGATGTAGTTGGTGTTGTAACCAAGAGATACATACTGAGGATCGAGGGAGAAGCTGTAGGACTGGTCATAAATAGGGGTGAAGTTGGTAGCAAGGTTGTACATACCATAGGTAGGAACACCGTACTGATCGCCCTGAGTTGCGTCACGATACATGTAGTTAAGAAGTTCAGAGAAAGTCATAACGGTCTGTTCGATGACCATACCTGCATCAGCAGTCTGCTGGCCTTCGGAGAGCATGGTTACGAGAAGCTCGGAAACAGGGTTTGCTTCAGAAGAAGACCATTTAATGTGAAGAGGCATAAGGATTCTGCCGTCAGCAAGGGTTACGTTGAGTTCGTAGTCGCCTGCTTCTTCAGGGGTTACTTCTTTATAACGGGTGCCGGAAACGTATTCGTTACCTTCAGCGTCGAGTACCCAGCCGTCTGCTACGAGAAGCTCAACAGCTTTTGCGGGATCGTAAGAATAGGTATCGATTTCGTCTGCGAAGAGTTCTTCAGACTCTTTGGTCATCCACATTGCAAGGCCGTAAGGACCATGTACAACGGAACCGAAGCCCTGGCAGAAGGTGTTTGCAAACTCGTTTCTGTCGAGGAGGTATGCAACAGCATGACGTACTGCCTGGAACTGGGTAGGACCAAAGTCGCACTGGAACTGGATTTTGCCGTAGCCGTTACGTTCGAAGGAAACGGTTTCGTAACCGCCTTTAGCTACCATGTCGAGTGCGGTGTTAACTTCGGTACCGTCAGAGAGAGAGTCGAGAACGTCGATTGCACCAGTTGCAAGAGCGTCGAACTGAGTTGCGGTATCGGATTTAACGATAACGAGCTGCTGGATCTGGGGTTTAACGCCTTCGAAGTTACCAGCATAGTTGGGGTTGATTTCGAGAACAGCTTCAAGAGCACCGGTATCTACGGATTTGATTACGTAAGGACCAGCGGAAACTGCATCTGCATACATCCAACGTGCAGCATCGATTTCAGCAGCAACGAGTTCGCCGCCTTCGAATTTAGCACCGGTTTCGCCTTCTACTACGGTAAGAGGAGCAGAAGCATACATCGGGATGTAGAGAGGAGTAAGGGAAGCGTAGCTGAGTTCATAGAAATAAGGAACATAATCAGAAGCAATGGTGATGGAGTAAGTGTACTCGTCGATGAGATGAACACCGGAGAGTTCAGTTGCTTCGCCGTTCTGATATTCAGTTGCGCCTTCTACCATTGCAGCGGTAAGTTTTGCGCCAGCTTCTGCAGCAGCAGGAGAATAGCCGATAAGAGCATATGCTACATAGTTTGCTGCAGTGATGGGTTCACCGTTGCTGAATACAAGACCTTCGTTGATTTTTACAGTGAAGGTTTTGGTTCCGTCTTCGTTGAGAACGGATTCTACGCCGCCGCAGATGGTGGGGTTAACAATGAGTTCGCCGCCCTGGTTGTAGGTAATCGGAGAATAGTCATTGATAAGGTCACGAATCATCTTATCGGTTGCGTTGTTGGTCCACCATGCTCCAGGGCCGATATCGCCGGAGATCTCGGTGGTGCTGCCGTAGATAAGTCTGTTAGGTCTGGATTCTACAACGGGTTCGTCGGTAGAAGCGGGATCATCAACAGGCTCTTCAACGGTATTGCCGCATGCTGCGAGAGAGAGCATCATAACTGCGGCAAGAAGAAGTGCGAGAAATTTCTTCATTTGAATTTCCTCCTTGTTTTTTTATTATGTCATACAAAAATCAACAATAATTCATTGTGTATAACATCTTTAATATTATATATAAAAACGCCTTTGTTGTCAATGAAAAAAGTTGAAAAATTCTACAAAATATGAACAAACCGATGAATAAAGTTGCATTTTTCTGATTTTCAACATCTGTAAAGCAAAGTAGCTTAACAGTGCTGCTCATTTAAATATAAAAAAACACCGCAGATTTTTATTCTGCGGTGAATTTTTTAGTAATAACTCATTCGTTTTTTCTTGATACGCTTATCGATCACTTTGATAACAAAATAAACAACCGCAACGGCAACAAGGAAAATCGCCTGAAAAACCACCGAATCTCCCCCGGTTGCCATAATATCGGTCCAGAGTTTATCGGTATAAGAACTGGTTTCCTGCGGAAGAGTCAAAAGCGCTTCCAGTGAACTGATAAGTTCATCATCGGGATAAGCTATCTCGTTTTCCTGAAGTTCCTCGTCAAGAAGTTCGAATGCTCCGCTGTGAGGAGTTGAATAACCGACGTAATAACTATTTGCAGCGGCAACCGTGGATTCGCACATATAGTTTATGTACATTTCAGCTGCTTCTTTATTTCTTGCGCCGGCAGGAATACACATTGAATCGATAAAAATACTTGTATTTTCCGGAACGTAAAAGTCAAGATCTTCGTTTACGTCCATCATAAGCACCGCGTCGCCGTTATAATATGGAGCAACTGCAGCTTCCCCACCCTCCATTTTGTCATAGATCTCGTCCATGACGTATGCCTGAACAAGAGGTTTCTGAGCTCTGAGATGTCCGGCGGCCTCTTCAAGTTCAGTCTCGTCGGTTGTATTGAAGGAATAGCCAAGGTCAAGGAGCGCCAAAGCAAAAGCATCTCTGGAGTTGGAGAACATCAGCATGTTATCCGCATATTTTTCGTTCCAAAGAATATCCCAACCCGAAAGGTCCTCTTCGTCGACCATGGTGGTATTGTAAATTATACCGACAACGCCCCAATACATGGGAACGGAATATTCATTATTCGGATCGAAGTTTGCGTTTTTATATTTTTCGTCGATGTATTTGTAGTTAGGAATGTTATTGAAATCAAGTTTCTGAAGCATTCCCTCGCCTATCATTTTTCCGATCATATAGTCGGAAGGAACGATGACGTCATAGTTGGTTCCGCCGCTGCGAAGTTTAGTATAAAGTTCTTCATTGGAAGAAAAAAGAGTATAGTTTACCTTTATTCCGGTGAGAGCCTCAAAATCTTCGTTTACATCAAGAAAGTTGACAGAGTCGTTGGCAACGTATTCGCCCCAGTTATAAACGTCGATCTCAATACCCTGTCCCTGGAATTTCTGGTAATAATCAAAATCCTCGACTTCGGTGGAATAGCCTTCAGCTTCACTGTAATAACCAAAAGCGGATACTGCCGAAAGAGCAAAAAGCATTATTGCAAGAGAAAAAGCAACGATTTTTTTCATATCAGCCTTCCCCTTTCTGCAATTCATTTTTCGCAGGGTTCTTTCTTGCGTTGTAAATGTTTACAAGCAGAAGAATGAACAGAACAACCACAAACATAATGGTGGAAAGAGCATTGATTTCCGGGCTTACTTTCATTCTTACCATGGAATAGATAACAACGGAAAGAGTCTGGGAATCGGCCGCACTGGTGAAAAAGCTGACTGCAAAGTCGTCAAAGGAATAGGTTATGGAAAGAAGAAATCCTGCTGCGATTCCGGGCATGATTTCGGGAAGTATAACTTTTCTGAACGCCTGGGAAGGATTGCAGCCAAGATCAAGCGCCGCGTTATAAACGTTTTTGTCAAGCTGACGGAGTTTTGGAAGAACGTTAAAAATAACTATCGGCACGTTAAAAGTGATATGCGCAAGGATAAGAGAAGTGAAACCCAGCTCCATTCTGATGAATACAAAAAGAAGCATCAGAGAAACACCGGTGATGATATCCGGGTTTATCATCGGAAGATAAGTCACGTTGAGCAAAAGGGACTGGAGCTTTTTGTTCATGGCATTGATGCCGATTGCCGCAAAAGTTCCGAGCACCACCGCTCCGATTCCGGCTACGAGAGCGACAAAAAGCGTATTCGCAAAAGCACCGAGGATAATATCGTTGGTAAAAAGCTTTTCATACCATTTGAAGGTAAAATCGGTGAATACGGTACGGCTTTTTGCGTCGTTGAAGGAAAAAACGATAAGAACCGCTATCGGAAGATAGAGGAACGCATAGATGATTCCTACGTAAAATTTGGAAAGGATTTTCATATAGCGATCCTCCCCTCTTTTTCGATATTATCACTGTCGAACTGGTTCATCATGCTCATGCAGATAAGTACGATTATCATGAGCACAAAGGATATTGCGGAACCGAGGTTGGGATTATAGTTGTTGCTTCCGAACTGCATTTCGATAAGGTCACCGACCATAAGTTCGGAACCGCCGCCGAGCATTCTGGAAATTACGAAGGTACTGACGGAAGGAACAAAGACCATGGTGATTCCGGTTTTGATACCCTGAACTGTCTGGGGAAGAGTTACGTTGAGGAACACCTGAAAAGGTGTTGCTCCGAGGTCCTGTGCAGCCTGAATAAGGGAATGATCCATTTTCATCATAACGGTATAAAGCGGAACTATCATGAACGGAAGATAGTCGTAAACCATACCGAGAACAACTGCACCCTGGGTATTTATCATCTCAAAAGGTCCGATTCCGAAAATTCCGAGAAAGCGGTTGAGAAGACCGTTGTTTTCAAGAATCGTCATCCATGAATAGGTTCTGAGAAGAAAGTTCATCCACATCGGAAGCATGATGAGCATGAACATGGTGCTTCTGATATTGCTGGTTTTGCCTGCCATAATGTATGCAAAAGGATAGCCGAGCAAAAGACAGATAACCGTTGCAACAAAGGCAAGAAAAAGAGATTTTATAATTACGGGAATATAATCTCCGACACGGATAATGTTCTGGAGAGTAAACTCACCGCTTCCGGTGGTAAATGCAAAATATGCTACCATTATAAGCGGGACAACGATAAATATCGCCATAAATGCGATATAAGGAAAAGCAGGATAACGGGATTTTATCATTTTTCTTCCTCCGTCATCTTATGCATGATATGAATATCGTCGGGAATGACGGAAAGGCCGACTTCCCTGCCCGGTTCTTCATAAAGTGTGGAGTGTATCTTCCAGTTGAAACCGTTGGCAGAAACAACGATCTCATAGTGAACGCCTTTGAAAATAATGCTTTCGACAGTGCCGACAATCTGTCCTTTTTCGGGTTCGGAAATTTTGATATCCTCCGGACGAAGAACAACATCAACGTTTTCGTTTTCTTCAAAACCGAAGTCAACGCAATCAAAATCTCTTCCTGCAAAGTTTACGAGATAGTCTTTTTTCATAACGCCATCGATGATATTGGATTCACCGATAAAATCCGCAACAAAAGCGTTTATCGGCTCATTATAAATATCGATAGGAGTTCCTATTTGCTGGATCTCACCCGCGCGCATAACGATAACGGTATCGCTCATGGTAAGAGCTTCTTCCTGGTCATGGGTTACGTAAATGAAAGTGATCTTCGTTTCGCGCTGGATCTTTTTAAGTTCGATCTGCATCTCTTTTCTGAGTTTGAGGTCAAGAGCACCGAGAGGTTCATCGAGAAGAAGGACCTGCGGTTTGTTGATGAGCGCTCTTGCAATGGCAACGCGCTGCTGCTGACCGCCGGAAAGAAGGTTTACGTCACGGCGTTCATATCCGCGCATATTTACAAGATCGAGCATTTCAAAAACTCTTTCTCTGATTTCCTCATCCGGAACTTTTTTAAGGCGAAGTCCGAAAGCAATGTTTTCATATACGTTCAGGTTCGGAAAAAGCGCGTATTTCTGGAATACGGTATTTACTTCACGCTTATAAGGCGGAAGATCGTTTATTCTTTTTCCATCAAAAAAAACGTCCCCGCTTTTGGGATTTACAAAACCTCCGATGATACGAAGAGTGGTTGTTTTACCACAGCCGGAAGGTCCCAAAAGTGTGACGAATTCGTGGTTACGGATATCAAGATCAATATGACGAAGAACACTTTCCCCGTCAAATTCAACTACAATATCCTTCAAGCTTATAATGGTATCGTTTTCCATTCTGCATCCCCCTTTTGCGGATTCAAGTCACGCAAGGTAAAAACAGGATCATCGGCCGCAGCCTCACCCATTTTTCATACTGCTTTTTACAGCATGGCCGTATTGCAATGAAAGATTTTGCAATACGTGTTAAAAACCTGTCGACCCACCGCTTTCCTCTTTGGAACCGACCCCGCAAAAGAGTGTTTTATTCTAAACGTTGCCGCGCATAAGTATCTACCGCTGTGCCCGGTTTTAGAAGGCTCCCGCTTGAAAGCAAGTGTTTCATATGACAGCAAACCCGGTCTTGTCAATTCGTTTACGTTTCTATCGCCGCTTCTTCCAAAAAGGTTTTTGCAGCGACAGTTCCACCTCCTTTTTGACCGAAGGTTTGTCTGTCAAACAACAGATGCAAAAATAACACATTAAATATATCATATAAACAGAAAAAGTCAATAATAAGAGATATTTTTACTGCTTTTTTGTTGATTTTTTAGTTATTTTAAAAGTTTTTCACGCTTTTTATAATCCGGAAGATATTTTTCGATTAGTCTATAGAATTCTTTGCCGTGGTTCTTGTGGACAATATGTGCAAGTTCATGTACCACAACGTAATCGATTGCTTCCACCGGATACTGCATAAGGCGCCAGGAATAGCAAATAGAGTTTTTTCCGTTACAGCTTCCAAAACGTTTTTTGGCGGAAGTGATTTTAATTCCGGAATATTGAAGTCCCATAAGCTTTGAAAAATATTCCGTTCTTTCCGTTAAATATGGCCGTGCCTTTTCTTTAAGTGCGGCTTCTTCTTCGGCGGAAACGGCAAATTTTTCTGCCTGCTCACGCTTTGCCAAAATTTGTTTTTCTATCCATTTTTCATGTTTAAAAACAAAAGTTTCAACATCTTTTGTGCTCATCTTTAATGGTGCTTTTACAAGCGGAACAAAATCTTCGCCTATCGAAAGTTCGATGGTTTTTCTTTTACTGCGAATAAGTTTATAATCCATTTTTTCTCCTTAAAAACTCTCTGATAAGCAACGGCTGAATTTCCGGATATGTCCAATTTTCCGGAAGATTCTCGAAAAATTCTATCTTTTCAATTTCACTGTGAAGTTCGTGCTCAAACTTCGAAATATCTGCAAAAAAAAGTTTTCCAAAAGTTTCTTTCCCGGTTTTATTAACTCTGTTTTTTCCGGTTACCGAATAAACACAAACCGGCTCCATTAAATACTCCGTTGCTCCCGTTTCTTCATAGAGCTCTCTTTTTGCTGTTTCTTCGATTGTTTCACCGCTTTCTCTGTGTCCGCCGGGAACTTCATATGTATCGCGTTCTTTATGTTTGCAAAACACCCATTTTTCGTCATGTTTTGCAATAATAACGGCAAATTTAAGTGAATCATCATCGATACTTTCATAGAATTTACTTTCATTTTTCCTCCCCTTTACCTTTTGGACTGATTTAGGATATAAATAACCTCCTTCGTCAAGGCGACGGAGGGAGGTATATTTACAGACCGCAACTGCTCGCTAAATTGGAATTTACTCAGTTAGTAATCTTTCAGTTTCTTCCATGTACTTTTCAATCAGGGGTCGCATACTGTCCTTGTACTTCGATAAATCAGCGCCATGAAAACAGGACAGTATCCTTGGAACGTATTGTGGTTTTGCCATACCTACTTGCGCAAGAGCCTTAATGCATTGTCTGGCA
>JAFUIS010000025.1 GCA_017468365.1 Oscillospiraceae bacterium
GGCGTTCTTTTTCTTGATGAACTTCCGGAATATAACCGCACCGCAATGGAAGTTTTGCGCCAGCCCCTTGAAGATGGGATGGTAACCATTTCAAGAGCAGCCGGAAGGCTGACCTATCCCTGCTCCGTAATGCTTGTTGCGGCAATGAACCCCTGCCCCTGCGGATATTACGGACACCCCACCAGAAAATGCACCTGTTCCGAAGGTTCGGTAAAACGCTATCTTTCAAAGGTTTCGGGACCGCTTCTTGACCGAATCGATCTTCATGTTGAAGTGATGCCCGTTGAATTTGCCGATCTTTCCGACAGAACGAAGGCGGAATCTTCCGCTGCAATAAGAGAAAGAGTCAACGCCGCAAGAAGGATCCAGAACGAACGCTATAAAGGCACCGGAATAAACTGCAACGCAATGCTCACTCCGGCTTTCCTTCATCAGTACTGCGTTCTTACCGAAGGCGCACAGAATATGCTCAAAACCGCTTTCGAGCGAATGGGACTTTCCGCAAGAGCATATGACAGGATTCTCAAAGTTGCAAGAACCATTGCCGACCTGGACGGCAGTGAGGATATAGACGTACAGCATATTGCGGAAGCTCTGCAATACAGAAGCCTTGACAGAAAATATTGGGGGAACTGAAAATGCTTGAAGAAATCATGAAAGCCGCCGGAATCGAAGTTTTCGGCGTTGCGGATTATAACGACACCCTTCCCGGAACCGGATTCAAACAGAGAGAACTCTTTGACGGGATCCAGTCCGTCATCGTCTGCCTTATCCCTTGGGATACCGGAATGAACGAAGGCAGAAACGTAGGAAGATACGCCGTCGGCAGAAACTATCACGACGTTGCCGCGGAGCATCTTTCTGTTGCCGCAGAAATCCTTAAAAGAGCCTTCCCGGACGAAACCTTCAAGTTCTTTGTGGATTCTTCTCCCATTGCGGAAGTAAGAGCGGCAGTTCTTGCGGGACTCGGCGTCCGCGGAAAAAACAACCTTCTCATCAGCAAGGAATACGGCACACGCTGTGCCATCGGTGAGATAATCACCACCAGAAAATTTGCAAAATCCAAAAAGGCCGTCGGCACCTGTTTCGATTGCGGAAAATGCATTCGCGAATGTCCCGCCGGCGCACTTTCAGAAAAAGGCTACGAAAAAGAAAAATGCGTCGCCTATATAAACCAGATGAAAAAAGAACTTACCGAAGAGGATAAAGCCCTTATCAAAAAAGTCGGCTTTGTCTGCGGCTGCGACTGCTGCACCGATTGCTGTCCCATGAACCGTCACGCGGACGGCACCGGCTGGAAAGAGTTCAAAGAAAGCGCAAAACCGGTCTATACTCCCGGAATGGATCTTTCCGACCGTTCCTATGGCTGGAAGCCCGAAAACGTCGAGCGCAACTATAAGATAATCACGGAGGATTAAAATGGAGATCCTTAAAAAGGAACAGTATCCGGAATATGAATCTTTCTGCAAAAACCACCCCCAGGGCGGATTCACCCAGTCCACCCTTTGGTATGGAGTAAAAAACAACTGGGGCCACGACGTTGTCGTTTCAAGGAACGAAAACGGCGACATCGTCGGCGGAATGTCCGTTCTTGTCCAGAAAATTCCCCTTATCGGAACAAGCTTCCTCTATGCACCCCGAGGCCCGGTCTGTGACCTTCACAACAAAGAAGTTCTCAAAGACCTTGTTTCGGGCGCAAAAGCTCTTGCAAAAAAACATAACGCCCACAACTTTAAAATGGACCCGGATATTGCCGCTTCCGATGAAGAATTCCTTGATATCGCAAAGGAACTGGGCTTTAAAAGAAAATTCGGCCCCACCGGTTTTGAAACCATTCAGTGCCGTTTCAATTACCGCCTTTATATTGAAGGAAAAACCGAGGACGAGGTTTTTATGAACCTCACCCAGAAATGCCGCTATAACGTTCGCGTTGCAATGAAACACGGCGTCGAAATCAAAATTGTCGGCAAGGAATATCTTGACGAATTCATGCGCATAATGCAGACCACAGGCGAACGCGACGGCTTCAACATCCGTCCCAAGGAGTATTTTGAAAGAATGCTCGATTCTCTCGGTGAACATGTTCGCCTTTATATGGGATTCTATAACGGCCAGGCGGTTTGCGGAACCATAACCACCAACTATGCCGGAAAATGCTGCTATGTTTACGGCGCTTCCGACAACGCTTACCGCAACGTAATGCCCAACTATCTTATCCAGTGGGAAATGATAAAATGGGCTATCGAAACCGGCTGTTCCGTCTATGACTTCCAGGGAATTTCCGGAAACCTCGAAGACGAAAGTGACCACCTTTACGGACTTTACCGTTTCAAACGCGGCTTCAACGGTCAAGTGGACGAACTTCCGGGCGAATTCGATATCACCTATAAACCCCTTGCGGCAAAAATGGTGAAACACGCCATGAAGCTCAACGCAAAACTCGGCAAAATCAAAAAGAAGTTAAGAAAATGAATCCCATCGAAAAATCTCTTGAAGAATATATCGGAAAAGACCTTTCGCGTTTTCATATGCCCGGCCATAAAGGCGCAAAAAACTTTCCGGAATATTATAAATACGACGTGACCGAAGTGGAAGGCACCGACAGCCTTTTCGAATCTTCAGAAGCCATTGCCGAAACCGAAGAGCGCTTTTCAAAAATTTATAACAGCGGCGCAAGTCTTCTTTCGGCAGGGGGTTCCACCCTTTGCATTCAGGGAATGCTCGCAGCGGCACTTTCGCCCGGCGATGAACTTATCGCCGCAAGAAACTGCCATGCTTCCGCGGTCAACACCATGGCGCTTTTGGATTTAAAAACCGAATGGATAAATCCGAGGGACCTTCGCGGTGCAAGAAAAGCTTTTGAAGAACACCCCAACGCAAAAGCTGTCTATATCACTTCGCCGGATTATTTCGGCGTGCTCAGTGACATAAAAGCCTTTGCCGACCTTGCCCATGAATTCGGCGCAAAGCTTTTGGTTGACAATGCGCACGGTGCTCATCTCCATTTCTTCCCAACCGAAATGCATCCCATTTCGCTCGGTGCGGATATGTGCGCCGATTCCCTTCACAAAAGCCTTCCGGTACTCACCGGCGGAGCTTTGCTCCATCTCAAGGATGGCTCTTTGAGGGATGCCGCAAAACGCAAAATGCGCCTTTTCGGTTCAACAAGCCCCAGTTATCTCATAATGCTTTCAGCAGACAGGTGCGCGGAATATCTTGAAACGAAGGCAAGAACGGATTTTGCGATGCTCAACGGAAAAGTTGCAAACCTTCGCTATAAGGCATTTGAGCACGGACTTGCGCCCAAAACCCGCGGAATCGAACCCGCAAGGCTCACTCTTTCCGTAAGATCAACTGAGATGACCGCAGAAGAATTTGGCCAAAAGCTCCGCGAGCACGGAATAGAACCGGAATACGTCAACGATGACTGGGCTGTGCTCATGGCTTCACCGTTCAACACCGAAAGGGATTTTGAAAGAGTGGCTTCATTCATTGAGGACACCGCCGGAAACGGATTTTCTGCCTTTGAAGAACGCCTTTCGAAAATGCCCGAAAAGGCAATGAGCATAAGGGAAGCCTCCTTTGCCGAAAGCGAAGAAATTGCGGCGGAAAATTCCGTTGGAAGAGTTGCCGCCGCGCTCAATCTGCCCTGTCCGCCGTGCATTGCCCTTGCGGTACCCGGCGAAATTATAAACGAAGAAACCGCTGCGCTTCTTTTAAAATACGGCGTTCACAAAATCTCGGTTGTGAAATAAAAAAGTTTGATTCCGCTGTTGCGGTTAATATTACATAATCTCCCGAAGGAGGACAAATAATATGAAAATGATCATGGCAATCGTCTCCGGCGATGACAGCAGCGCTGTTTCCGCAGCACTTACCAAAGCAAGATACTCCGTAACCAAACTTGCCACCACCGGCGGTTTCCTTATGAGCGGAAACACCACTTTCCTCATCGGTGTAAATGACGACCAGGTTCAGGACGTTATCGACATCATTGCAAAGCACAGTAAAAAACGCAAACAGATGGTTCCCAACAACAGCTTTGACGTAGGCATGTATTCCGCATTCCCGGTCGAAGTAACCGTTGGCGGCGCAACCGTTTTTGTAATGAACGTCGAGCAATTCGAGAAGGTTTAAAATGCCCGGAATCAATGAGCTGAAAAGAACGCTCTCCGCTTCTTTGTGCGAGGGCCTTCTTTCACATGCCGTTTTGATAGAAGGCGAAAAAGGCACCGGAAGAAAAGAACTTGCCATTTGGCTTGCAAAAGCCATTCTTTGCAAAGGCGAAGAAAGACCCTGCGGCAATTGTTCCGTTTGCAGAAAAGTTCAAAGCGGAAACCACCCGGACGTCGAAATTTACGGCGAAAGCGGCGGTGCAAGAAGTTTTCATATCGAAAGCATCCGCGAGATAAAAAACACCCTTTGGCTCGCACCAAACGAATCGGAACAGAAGATCTATATTCTTCTCAACGTCGAAAACATGACCGCCGAAGCCCAAAACGCTCTTCTCAAATCTCTTGAAGAGCCGCCTTCTCACGCAAGGTTCATTCTTACCTGTGATAACAGAAGAAGCCTTCTTGATACCATAATAAGCCGAAGCACCGTTTATTCTCTCGAACCGCCCACAAGGGAAGAGTGCGCTCTGGCGCTTCGCGAAAAATTCTCCGGTTTTTCTGAAAAAGAAGCCGAAATTTTTGCGATAGCCTACGGCGGAAACCTTGGCGCGGCAATTTCCGCGGCGGAAGAAGAAAAAAACGAGATAGTTTTTCTTGCGGCAAAAACCCCCGACCTTCTCAAAAAAGGCGAAAGCTATTCCCTTGCCGCAGGACTTTCTTCTGCGGTAAAAACAAGAGCCGACCTTTCGGAATATCTTGAAAGACTTATGAACATAACCGGACGCTGCGGAATTGACCGCGCAGCCGGAAAAAATACACCGGTGAGAGTTTCTCCCATCGAAGCAGTAAAAACATCAGAAATCATAGAACGCGGAAAACTTGCCGTTTTGCAAAACTGTTCTCTCGAACTTATCGAAAGCTGGCTTGTAATGGAACTTTCCGGCGTTTTCGGAGGAAATTTATGAGCGAAAAGATCGAAGTTATAGGCGTCCGCTTTAAAGAAGTGGGTAAGGTCTATTATTTTGACCCCGAGGGCGAACATTTTTCCATCGGCGACAGAGTAATCGTCGAAACCAGCCGCGGAACCGAATGTGGCGAGGTTGCGGCAGATAACCGCTTTGTCACCGAAGAAAAAGTTGTTATGCCCCTTAAAAAAGTTCTTCGCTTTGCAACTGCGGAGGACCTTAAACACGTCGAGGAAAACAACGTCCTCGAAAAACAGGCATTCGATAAATGCATGGTAAAAATTGCCGAACACGGCCTTGATATGAAACTTGTCGACGTCGAATATACCTTTGACAACAGCAAGATAATCTTCTATTTCACCGCCGACGGAAGAGTTGACTTCCGCGAACTTGTAAAAGACCTTGCGGCAATTTTCCGTACCAGAATAGAACTTCGCCAGATAGGCGTCCGTGACGAAGCAAAAATGATGGGCGGACTCGGAATTTGCGGAAGACCCTTCTGCTGCTCCCAGTTCCTCGGAGAATTTGCTCCCGTTTCCGTAAAAATGGCAAAGGAACAGGGACTTTCCCTCAACCCCACAAAAATTTCCGGTACCTGCGGAAGACTTATGTGCTGTCTTAAATATGAACAGGACGGTTACGAAGAACTTATCCGCACCATGCCGCGAATCGGCAGTGCAGTAAGGACCCCGGACGGAAACGGCGTTGTAGTTGACCTCAACCTTATGACCGGAATGCTCACCGTAAAAATGGATGATGCACCGGACGGCGCACCTAAAATTTTCAACAAAGCCTTTGTAAAACGTCTTCGCGGCGAAAGAGAAGAACAAAGGTACGAAGAAGAAACCGAAGAATAATTTTAAAACAGAAAATTTTTTAGGAGGATATCACCATGGCTTACAAAATCAACGATTTTTGCATCGAATGCGGAACCTGCGCAGAAAACTGCCCCGTCGGAGCAATTGAACCCGGCGACGGAAAATACGTCATCAACCCCGCAAAATGCATCGATTGCGGAACCTGTTCCTACAGTTGTCCCGTCGGTGCGGCTCAGCCGGAAGACTGATAAAAGAATCAAATCAAGGGAACGCCGAATATCGGCGTTCTTTTTTTGCATCATAATAACTGCGGCGCTATTGATTTTTATAAAATATGTGTTAAAATTATATTATCCATTATTAAAGGAGGTTCTTGATTATGGCATACAAAATTTCCGATGCTTGCATCGAATGCGGCGCTTGCGCAGAAGCTTGCCCCGTAGAAGCAATTTCCGCTGGTGACGGCAAATACGTTATCGATCCCGACAAATGCATCGACTGCGGTTCCTGCGCAGCAGAATGCCCCGTCGGCGCTCCCGAAGAAGCATAATTTTTAAAAGGCAAGATTCAAACGGAAAGGGAAACGCCCCTTTCCGTTTGTTTTTTATATATTGATTTTTATAAAAAATGTGATAGAATTGTATTAACAAAGGAAAAAAGGAGGCGGCGTTTTATGGCCTATGTTATCACAAGTGCATGTATCGAATGCGGAAAATGTGAAAAAGAATGTCCCAAGGGCGCGATTTATCCCAGCTGCGGATGCTACGCCGTCATTCCGAGAAGATGCATCGAATGCGGAAAATGCGCAAAAGTCTGTCCCGTCGGCGCACCGGTTAAAAAAGAGAAAAAGTAATTTTGATTTTTGAGCGGGAAGGGAAAAAACTCCCTTCCCGTTTTTGATTTTTCGGGAGAATGAAAATGGATATCATCGTCAACGATTTTTACGGTCTTGATATGGCCACCACAAAAGAATACGGCTTCGGCGGCGATGCTCTTCTTCTTGCCGAATTTGCAAACCCAAAGTTTAAGGATAACGTGCTTGACCTTTGCACCGGCTGTGGTGTCGTTCCGGTAATGATGATGGCAAAAGGCTTTAAAGGAAGGATAACTGCTGTGGATATCCAGCCCGGTGCCATTGAACTTTGCAAATGGACCGCCGAAAAAAACGGAATCGAGGACAGGTTCTTTCCGGTACTTAAAGACCTTAACGAGATAGATTGGCCGGCTGAAAGTTTCAGCCTTATAACGGTCAATCCGCCATATTTCGTTTCCGGTGCGGGAAAAGAAAACGGCACCGAATCCCGGGACCTTGCAAGACGCGAAAGCGGCTGCACCCTTGCCCAGGTAACAAAAGTTTCGGCAAGACTTCTTAAATACGGCGGAAGACTTTGTATGTGCCACCGCCCGGAAAGACTTGCAGAAGTAATGTTTGAAATGCGGAAAAACAAGCTTGAACCAAAGCGCCTTACTCTTGTTAACAACGCCACCGATTCAAAAGAACCCTGGCTCGTTCTTGTTGAAGGCAAAAAAGGCGGTCACGCCGGACTTAAAATAAACTATATCGAAAACGGAAGATAAGAGGCATTATGGGAATTCTTTATGTAGTCGGCACTCCGATAGGAAACCTCGGCGATTTTTCGCCCCGCGCAGTCGAAACTCTTGAAAAAGTCGATTTTATCGCAGCGGAAGATACCAGAGTAACGGTAAAACTTCTTAACCATTTCGGCATCAAAAAGCCGATGGTCATTTATCAGAAATTCAACGAATACGAACAGGGTGATATCATAGTTTCCCGCCTTCAGAGCGGCGAAAGCTGCGCCATAGTTACCGATGCGGGAATGCCCTGTATCAGCGACCCGGGCGAGACTCTTGTAAAACTTTGCATAAAAGCGGATATAAAAGTCGAAGTTGTTCCCGGTCCTTCCGCGGTAATTTCTGCCCTTGCGGTTTCGGGCCTTTCCGTTTCCCGCTTTACTTTCGAAGGCTTTCTCAGCGTAAAGCGCACTTCGAGAATGGAACACCTTATGGAACTTCGCCATGAGCGCCGTACCATGGTTTTTTATGAGGCACCGCATAAGCTTCTCAGTACCCTTAAAGATATGCAATCCGTTTTCGGCGACAGAAATATAGTCGTTGTAAAGGAACTCACCAAGATCCACGAAACTTCCTGGCGCGGAACTCTTTCCGAAGCGGTGGCTTACCATACCGAAAATCCGCCCAAAGGCGAATATGTTCTTGTGCTTGACGGCGAACAGGAACAGAAAAACGAAAACCGTGACCCCATGGAAGAAGCTCTTTCCATCGCAAAGGAACTTATGGAAAACGGAAAACCCGCATCCATGGCAGCAAAAGAAGCCGCAAAGCTTACCGGCTGCACCAAGGGCGACATCTATAAACTTCTCATCGCAGAAGAGGAATAATCACGAAATCCCTGCTTTTCGGCGGGGATTTTTTTATAATTATCGGCTTATTTTGTCAAAAAATGTTTAAGTTTCTTTTAAAATGTAGTATTATGTCTTATGTGTGATAAGTCTGTGAAAGGGGGAAGAAACGTGGCAAAGAAAAAATGGACAAAGCCCAGACACCGGATTATCCAGGCGATTGCAAAAGCGGTTCTTGCGCCTTATTGCAAACTGCGTTACGGCATCACCATAAGAAAATTCAAAGAACAGGAAGACCGTCCCTATCTTGTGCTTTATAATCACCAGACCGTTTTTGATCAGTTCTTTGTGGGAATCTCTTTCCGCGGACCTATTTATTACGTTGCCACCGAAGATATCTTTTCTCTCGGTTGGGTTTCTGACCTTATCAGATACATCGTTGCTCCGATTCCGATAAAAAAACAGACTACCGACGTGGGCGCTGTTATGAACTGCATAAGGGTTGCAAAAGAAGGCGGAACCATTGCTATTGCCCCCGAAGGCAACCGCACTTACAGCGGAAAAACCGAATATATAAACCCTGCAATAGTTTCTCTTGCCAGAAAACTCAAACTTCCGGTAGTGCTTTATAAAATCGAAAACGGCTACGGGATCCAGCCCCGCTGGTGCGACGATATAAGAAAGGGAAAAATGGCCTCCGGCGTTTCCGAAGTCATAAGCCCCGAAGAATATTCCACCCTTTCGGATGAAGAATTCCTCCGCCGCATTGAAGAAGGACTTTTTGTTGACGAAGGCTGCGAAAGCGGAATTTTCACCTGCGAAAACTCTGCCGAATATCTTGAAAGAGCCGCCTATGTCTGTCCTTTCTGCGGACTTTCGGAATTTGAAAGCGACGACGATGAAATAGAATGCAAAACCTGCAAAAGAAAAGTCGTTTACGGCGCGGATAAAAAACTTGTCGGAAAAGGTTTTGATTTTCCTTTTGAATATTTCGGTCAGTGGTACGATTACCAGAAAGATTTTGTAAACAAACTTGACCTTTCGGAATATTATGAAAAACCAATGTTCCGTGACGAAGCAAAAATCACCGAAGTTATTATCAGAAAGAAAAAACTTCCCCTTCGGGACGAAACGAAGATTTTGCTTTACGGAAACAGGATAGCCGTTGACGAGGGCACCGAAAAGGAGTGGATACTTCCTTTCGAAGAGTTTTCCGCGGTTTCGGTCCTTGGAAGAAACAAGCTGAACGTTTACCACCTTGATAAGGTTTACCAGATAAGCGGAAGCAAAAGATTCAACGCCCTTAAATACGTCAACATCTACTACCGCTGGAAAAATATAAAGGAGGGCAAAGATGGAAAATTTTTGGGATTATAGTGTGTGGGGAACCCTTAACGTTGTTGCGGTCCTTCTTGCAAGCCTTCTTGTGGGCAACATTTTAAAAAAATCCGTCGGATTCCTCAAGGATTCTCTTATTCCGATTTCCGTAATAGGCGGCGGAATCCTCATTCTTGTGGCCTGGATATATAAGCTCATCACCGGCGACATTATGTTCGATACTGCGTTTTTCGGTGCTTCCGGAACAAAGACTCTCGAAATGTTCACCTATCACTGCCTTGCGCTCGGTTTTATCGCTTCCACCCTTAAAACCTCGGACGGAAAAGTTACCAAAGAACGAGCCATCGAGGTTTTCAATACCGGCGTCACTACTGTTTCCACCTATCTTCTTCAGGCGGTTTTCGGAATGGCGATCACTATCATCGCCGCAAGATTCTTTATTCCGGAATTTTTTGAAGCAGCGGGCGTTCTTCTTCCTTTTGGATACGGACAGGGAACCGGTCAGGCAATGAACTACGGCGGGATCTATGAAAACGACTTTGGTTTCGACGGCGGAAAAAGCTTCGGACTCACAATTGCCGCTCTCGGATTTTTGAGCGCGAGCATCGGCGGCGTTATCCACCTCAACCTTCTTAAAAGAAAAGGCGTCATCGCGAAAAAATCGGTTGAGAACAGAAGACACGAAAAAATCGAAGGCGAAAACGAAATTCCGATGCAGGAAAGCATTGACAAAATGACCGTTCAGATAGCGCTCATCATAGTCACCTATATGATAACCTATTTCCTCATGAACGGAATCAGCAAGCTTATTCCCGGAATGACTTCGCTCATCTTCGGCTTCAACTTCCTTCTGGGCGTTCTTTCTGCAACCCTTGTAAAAGAAATAATGCGCTTTTTCAAAAAGAAAAACTTTATCCAGAGGGACTATACCAACAACTTTCTCCTTACCCGCGCAAGCAACTTTTTCTTTGATATAATGGTCGTTTCCGGAATTGCGGCTATCCGTCTTTCCGTTGTTGAAAAATATTGGGGAATAATGCTCATCCTCGGAATCGTCGGTCTTTTTGTCACTTATTTTTATAACCACTACGTTGCAAAGACCCTTTTCCCCAAATATTCCGAAGAACAGTTCCTTATGATGTACGGAATGCTTACCGGAACCGCAAGTACCGGTACCATTCTTCTTCGCGAAATCGACGGAGATTTCGAAACTCCCGCGGCAGACAATATGGTTTACCAGAACTTCCCGGCAATCGTTTTCGGTTTTCCGATGATGCTTCTTGCAATGCTCGCACCGAAAAAACCGCTTCTTACCCTCGTAATCCTCTTCGTTTTCTTTGTCGCGATGAATGTCCTTCTTTTCAGAAGCAAAATTTTTAAGTTTAAAAAGAAAACGAAAGTTTGAAAAAAACGGCAAAAAAGCGTGCTCAAATTTTGAGCACGCTTTTTATTTGCAGCCGTTACAACCTGAGCACGCGCGGCAGTATGCCACAAGAAGAACGCCGTTTCCGTCGGTATCGGTTATTTCGTGCTGCATGGCGTTCAGCTTATCAAGCTGTTCTCTTGAAAGTTTTGCAAATCTTCCGCCTTTTTCCAAAAAAATCATCTCCTTATATAATGTATATATAATATAATCATTTTTTAAAAGTTTATCCGCAGACAAAAATGCACCAACAGAAATGTTTTAGAACAAATGTTCGATTTTTTGTCCGAAAAGTGTTGATTTTAAAGGTTTAATATATTATACTAATAATCAGAAATGACACCGCTGGATATTATGATGAATGGAGGATTATTTAAAGTATGGCAGACAGAAAAGAAGCACTTGAAACCGCAATCAAACAACTTGAAAAACAGTACGGAAAAGGTACCGTAATGAAACTCGGTCAGGCACCGGCACTTAATGTTGAAGCAATTTCCACCGGATCTATCTCTCTTGACAGCGCCCTCGGAATCGGCGGCGTACCGAGAGGAAGAATCGTTGAGATCTACGGACCCGAAAGTTCCGGTAAAACCACCGTTGCCCTCCATATCATCGCATCCGCGCAAAAAGCCGGCGGCGAAGCAGCATTTATCGACGTCGAGCATGCTCTCGACCCGGTCTATGCAAAAGCTCTCGGCGTAGATATAGATTCTCTTCTTGTTTCCCAGCCGGATACCGGCGAACAGGCTCTTGAAATCACCGAAGCCCTTGTTCGTTCCGGCGCAATCGACGTAATCGTCGTTGACTCCGTTGCCGCTATGGTCCCGAAGGCAGAGATCGAAGGTCTTATGGGCGATACCCATGTGGGTCTTCAGGCGAGACTTATGTCCCAGGCGCTTCGCAAACTTACCGGCGTTATCAGCAAGACAAACTGCGTCGCCGTTTTTATCAACCAGCTTCGTGAAAAAGTCGGCGTTATGTACGGCAACCCCGAAGTAACTCCCGGCGGCCGTGCACTTAAATTCTATTCTTCCGTCCGTCTTGACGTAAGAAAACAGGAACAGCTCAAACAGGGCGGCGAAGTTATCGGCAACCACACAAAGGTTAAAGTCGTAAAAAACAAAGTTGCTCCGCCTTTCCGCGAAGCGGAATTCGACATCATGTACGGCCAGGGAATCAGTAAGGAAAGCGAACTTCTCGACATCGCCGTAAAACTCGATATCGTAGATAAATCCGGCGCATGGTTCTCCTATAACGGTGAACGCCTTGGGCAGGGACGCGACAACGTAAAAGAACTTCTCCGTTCCAACACCGCTCTTTGCGATGAGATCGAAGCAAAAGTGCGCGAGAACATGGATAAGCTTAACGACATTTCCAAACCCGCGAAAAAATCCAAAATCCTCAACGTAACTCCTACCGGAATTGATATTGACGCAGATGTGGACGACGAGGAATAATCCGAAAGAAAAACTTACAACCGAACAGACCAAAGAGAAAGCCCTGAACTTGTTAGAGTACAGGGCTCATTCTCGTAGGGAACTTTTTGATAAGCTCAAACGTTTTGCCCGGTTAGATACGGTGAACGAAGTTCTGGATATGCTCGAAGAGAGCGGACTTATAGATGACCGCGCCTATGCTTTTCAGTATGCCCACGACCTTATGGAAATGAAACTTCTGGGTCCCCAAAGGCTTAAAATGGAGCTTTCCCGAAAGGGAATCGACGACGAAACTGCCGAAGAAGCTATTCTTGCGGCGGAAGAGGAAATCGGTTCGGCGGAAGAAAGATTGGACAGAATAATCGAACTCAGGTACAAAAATCTGCTTACGGACGAAAAAAATTGCAAGAAAATTATGAATTCGCTCTTCCGTCTTGGCTACGGATATGATATGATAAAAGGTGCGATATATAAAGTAAAGGAAGATATAGCAGATGAACTGTATGGAAACGAATAAAACCGTAAGAATCGGAATGATTGCCCTCGGTTGCAATAAAAACCAGGTCGACGCAGAGCTTATGCTTGGCGCGCTTGAAAAAGAGGGATTCGAAATCGTCGAAAACGCCGCCGACTGCGACGTTGTTATCGTCAATACCTGCGGTTTTATCGAAAGCGCAAAACGCGAATCCATTGAAAATATTCTCCAGTGCTGCCAGCTCAAAGAGCAGGGAGCAGTAAAACTTGTTGTTGTTACCGGCTGCCTTGCAGAACGTTACCGCGAAGAAATGGCGGAACTTATCCCCGAAGCGGACGTTATCCTCGGAATCGGCGCAAACGACGAGATTGCCGCATCCATAAGACAGGCCCTTGAGGGACGGAAAGTAAGAAAATTCTATGCGCCCGAAAACCTTGAAATGGAAGGCAAGCGTATTCTTGTAAACTATCCTTATTATGCATACATCCGTATTGCGGACGGCTGTGACAACCGTTGCTCCTATTGTGCTATTCCTGCAATTCGCGGTCGCTACCGCAGCAGACCCATGGAAAGCATCGTAGAGGAATGCAAAGCTTTTGCCGCAAAAGGTGTTGAGGAATTCATTATCATTGCCCAGGATACCACCAGATACGGCGAGGATATTTACGGAAAACGTATGCTTCCGGAACTTCTTCGCCAGATCTGTAAAATCGACGGCATCAGATGGATAAGGATTCTCTATGCATACCCGGAACGCGTTACCGAAGAACTTCTTGATGTAATGGCTTCCGAAGACAAAATCGTAAAATATCTCGACATCCCGCTTCAGCATTGCAGCAAAAAAGTGCTCAAACTTATGCACAGAAAACAAAGCACCCCCGCAGAACTTGTTGCAATGGTAAAACACCTTCGCGAAAGAGTTCCGGGAATCACCCTTCGTACAACTCTTCTCACCGGATTCCCCGGCGAAAGCGACAGCGACTTTGAGGCTCTTTGCAAATTTGTAAAAGCCGCAAAATTCGACCGTCTCGGCTGCTTTGCATATTCCAGAGAAGAAGGCACCAAATCCTATGATATGCCCAACCAGCTCGACGAGGAAACCAAGGAACGCCGTGCCGAAGTTATCATGGAAATCCAGACTGCTGTTTCCGCCGCGCTTCTCAAAAAGAAAGTAGGAACCACCGTTGAAGTTGTTGTAGAAGGCTATGACAATAAAAACAAGGTCTTCCGCGGTAGAAGCGCACAGGATGCTCCCGAAATCGACGGAATCGTATATTTTATAAGCCCCGAAAAACATTGCATCGGCGACTTTGTAAAAGTAAAAATAACCAAGTCTTCCGAATATGACCTTCTCGGAGAGATTGTAGAATAACGAAAGGAGGGTGGGAAGTTTGAATATTCCCAACGTGCTCACCCTTTTTAGGGTGGTCATGATCCCGTTCTTTGTTCTCGCTTTTCTCGGCGACAGCATAAGCAACTGGATAGCCTTTTTTATATTCATTATTGCCGCAATTACAGATGCTCTTGACGGATACATCGCAAGAAAACAGAATATTGTCACCGATTTTGGAAAGCTGATGGACCCCCTTGCGGACAAACTTATGGTTATGGCCGCTTTTGTCTGCTTTACCGCAGTGGGAATCCTGCACCCCGCAGTTACCATCATTATTCTCGCAAGAGAATTTCTTGTTACCGGACTTCGCGGAATCGCTTCCTCCAAAGGAAGAGTTATCGCCGCTGACATCCTCGGAAAGATAAAAACCGTTTCCCAGGACGTTACTGTTATAATTATTCTTTTCTGGCAGGCCGTTTCCGGAAAACCCGGTATCCTTGAAATCATCGCCAGAGCGGGGATCTGGATAATGACCATTTTCACCGTTGTTTCCGCAATAAATTATTGTCTTAAAAATTCGGATATTTTTAAAACGGAAAATGAATAATGAATAATAATTTAAAATAATAAGTAATATTGCAGCCTTTAAGTTTGAATTAAAATTCGAAGCTTAAAGGCTGTTTTGTTGAAAAACCGTGGAAAAAATAAGGCATTTTGTTGAAAACACCCATGTGGAGTTTGTGGTTTTCAACCAAATGTGGAAGGTTATTCACAGAACACACGGCGGCGATGCACTTTTGAAAAAAAGTTTTAAAAAACCGTTGACATGTGGGTTTGAGAATGATATACTAATTAAGCTGACCGCGAAAAACGGTACAGCGAAGGACCTTGAAAATTGAACAACAAGAAGTAGAACAAGAATTAAACCCTTGTATTCATTTGAGTAAATTCCAAAAGTAATAGCAAGTCAGTGAGACTTGAAGCTTGGGAAAAATAACTTTGATTTGTTAGCCACCTAGAGGTGGTTGATATATAACATTATCAAAGAGTTTGATCCTGGCTCAGGACGAAC
>JAFUIS010000020.1 GCA_017468365.1 Oscillospiraceae bacterium
AGCTCTGTTGCGGTCGGGTGCTGCCATCAGGAAGTGATAGGCAAAGGTTTTGCGGAGCATATGGGTTGAAGCGTGAACGGGGATGTGGAGTTCATCATTGACGATGGATTTTAATAATCTTTCAATAGACCTTACTGTGAGCGGAGCTCCGTCACGTCCCTTTCGGTTGGAATTGGAGGTAAAAAACTCAAAATCCCTGTACCGGCAATTCCCTACAAACATGTTTTATGGCGCTTTCGGCGGCATAAAAAACTGTTAAAAATATTTGTTAACAAAAAATATATAGATTCAGCTACCCTGAATTTTTTATAATAATTATAAATTACATTCAAAGGATTTTTGACTTTAATTTTTATAAGAAAGTAGATGATCTCATCAAAAATCCAATTCAAAAAAGAAAAGACAGCAGCCGAGCTGTCCTAAAAACCGGCGAATCTCAAAGAAAAAACGGAACATACAGCTTCCGTTGGACTGACGAGTTCGGAATACGCCACGACGTTTATGCCCAAACGCTGAAGGAACTTCGTCAGAAAGAAGATGCAATAACAAAAGACCGCCTTGACGGTATTTTGTTTTCACCGGAAAGCCTTACCCTTGATGATTATTTCAAAAAATGGTTTGCTGTTAAAAGGGGAATACGCCCAAGCACCCGCAAAAACTATGAAATCATTTATCGGAAAAGAATCAGTCCATATATTGGACGTGAAAGAATCGCAAAACTTTCTCTTACAGACCTAAAAAAGTTCTATATCTGTTTAAGCGAAGAAGCTGATTTTAGTCCTGCTATAATCAACCTCACACATATATTGCTGAACCAGGTTTTCGATAGTGCGGTTGCCGAACACATAATCCGCGACAACCCCTCGAAACGTGCATTCAAAGAATTTCGCTCTGTTTCTGAGAAAACTTCCAGTAAAAAAAACGCACTCACAAAGGAGGAGCAGGAAGCCCTTATCTCCTTTGTTTCCAAAAACGGTTATTACAAAAAATGGCACAACATGTTCGTTGTTTTCCTCGGAACCGGTCTTCGCGTAGGCGAACTTACGGGACTGTGCTGGGACGATATAGATTTTAAAACCGATACGATATCCGTTTCCAAAACACTAACTTACTATGACGACCCCAAAGACGGTGGTATGAAATTTCGTTTTCACAAGCCTAAAACTTCCAGCGGTAATCGCATTGTTCCAATGTCTCCGGCTGTTAAAGCCGCCCTTATCGCAGAGAAATCCTATCAGGAAGCAAAACAGCTCGAAGGGAAAATTTTAATTGACGGAATAAAAGATTTCTGCTTTCTTACACATTACGGCAGACCTTATTTTACAACTTCGATAAATAACGCCCTTGATAATCTTGTAAATGCGTTCAATAAAAATCCTGCCTTCAGCGAAACAATAAAACTTCCAAAAATAACCTGTCATACTTTCCGCCACAGCTTTGCAACAAGAATGTTTGAAGCAGGAGTTGATCCCAAAATAATCCAAGAAATATTGGGACATTCCTCCCTTTCAATAACTATGGATATTTACACGGATGTTTCCGTTTCTGTTAAAAAACGTGACATTGAAATTATTGATTCTTTTCTTTGCGCATCTTGAAGGAACGGCTTTTTAAAGCCGTTCCTTCAAGATTAGGCATACACCAAAGCTTACACCAATTTTATGTAAGGTTATGTGAGGTTACGTAAAGTTATGTGAAATTACCCGTAAATTCAATTTTCAAGTCAAAACACGTACATTCAACAAATGGCTTAAATAAGCCATTTTTCGCGATTTAAAAAATCATTTTTCCTTCCATGTTGAAACTTTCTTTATAATATGTTATACTATACTGTAATTTTATATTTAAATATGGATAATTACGTAATTTTTCATCTCTTTCAGGAGGTTTTTGATATGGAAAACATTGAACAGACCGCAAACGCAGCACCGCAGCGCAAAAAACGCATTTTCAGCGGAATCCAGCCCACCGGTGTTTTCACCCTCGGAAACTATCTCGGCGCTATCAGAAACTGGGAAAAACTTCAGGACGAATATGACTGCATTTATTCCATTGTAAACATGCACGCCATCACCGTTCGTCAGGACCCGGCGGAGCTTCGCAAGCGCACTCTTGAATCCTATGCCCTTGCAATGGCTTGCGGCATCGACCCGGAAAAGAGCATTCTTTTCATTCAGAGCCACGTTCCCGCTCACGCGGAAGCAAACTGGGTGCTCAGCTGTTCCACTCAGTTCGGTGAACTTTCCAGAATGACCCAGTTCAAGGATAAATCCGCAAAACATGCTGACAATATCAACGCAGGCCTTTTCACCTACCCCGTTCTTATGGCGGGCGACATTCTTCTTTATCAGGCGGACGTTGTTCCGGTAGGCGTTGACCAGAAGCAGCACCTTGAACTTGCAAGGGACGTTGCCGAAAGATTCAACAACCTTTACGGAAAAACCTTTACCGTTCCGGAACCTTATATCGCATCTTCCCAGGGCGGCGGAAAAATCATGAGCCTTGCCGACCCCACCAAAAAGATGAGCAAATCCGACGAGAACCCCAGAGGCTGCGTTTATATTCTTGATGAGCCGAACGTTATCATCAAAAAATTCAAATCCGCTGTCACCGACTCCGACATGGAAGTTGCTTATCGCGAAGGAAAAGACGGAATCAACAACCTTATGACCATTTACAGCGCGGTCACCGGTTTTTCCATGGATTCCATTGAGCGCGATTTTGAGGGACTCGGTTACGGGGACTTTAAAAAAGCGGTAGGCGAAGCGGTTGCGGAACACCTTGCTCCCGTTCGCGAAAACTATTCCAAATATCTTTCCGAAAAAGCATATCTTGAAGAATGCTATCGCAAAGGCGCAGAACAGGCAGAACGCATTGCTCAGCGCACTATTGATAAAATGTACAAAAAAGTCGGCTTTGTTGCCAGATAAGGTGAACTTATGCGAATTCTTGCAATCGGCGACGTTGTGGGAAATATCGGCGTTGAAGCGCTTCGCCGCCATATGCCCGCAATAAAGAAAAGATATTCTCCGGATATCATTATAGTCAACGGCGAAAACGCCGGCGACAACAGCAGCATCACGGCAAAAAACTGTGATGCTCTTTTCGCCATGGGTGCAGACGTTATCACCGGCGGAAATCATTCGCTTTATAACCGCGACATGAATGAAATTTATGACCGCGGTTACGGTGCATTACGCCCCGCAAACCTTCACCCCAACGCTCCCGGTTCCGGCGTTTATGTTTACGAAAAGGGAAAATTCCGCTGTGCGGTAATCAGCCTTATCGGAAACGTTTTTCTTGACCTTGCCTATGAAAGTCCGTTTATCGCGGCTGAAAAAATTATAAAGGAACTTGGCATAAAACACGTTGTCATTGACATTCACGGCGAGGCGACCAGCGAAAAAATTGCCCTCGGCAGATACGTTGAGGGAAAAGCGAGCCTTGTTTTTGGAACGCACACCCACGTTCCCACCGCGGACGAATGTGTTCTTCCCGGCGGCACCGCATATATCACCGACATTGGCATGTGCGGACCCATTGATTCCGTCCTCGGCGTTGTTACCAAATGTTCCACCGATTTTATGATAACCCACCTTCGCGGAAGGGGTATGGAAATCGCAAAAGGCCCTTGCAAGGTCCAGGGGATTTTTGCGGAAACAGATGATTCTACAGGAAAGGCGCTCAGCATTGAGCGATTTGAAATAACAGATCCCGTAAAATGAGATTTATTAAAATATTATCCCTTTTTCTTGCCGCAGTGATGATTTTTTGCGGCTGTGAAACAACCACGGTCACTCCGCCGGTAACGGAAGTTGTTGTTCCGACGGAACCTTCGGAAGTTGAGATTCCGACGGAAGAACCTTTTACTTTCCGTATTCCCTTTGACTATGACGAGGGGGCTGCTCCTTATACCGCATTTTCTAAACCGAACCGTTTTGTCTGCGAACTTATTTATCGCGGAATGACGAATCTTAAAGCGGATTACAGTTATGAGCTTGACCTTCTTTCGGAAATTTACACCGAGGACAACGTGGTGTGGTACCTTTATATCAGCGAAGGACTTACCTTCCCCGACGAAACGGAATTTACTGCATATGACCTTCGTTATTCCATTCAGCAGGCCATGAAAGAAGGAAGCTATTATGCTTCGTCCCTTAAAATCATCAAGAACACCAGCGTTGTTGACGCGACCTGCCTTAAAGTCACACTTTATTATGCGGACAGATATTTTCCGAATCTTTTGACTTTTCCGGTAATTTCTTATGAAACTGTCGAAAGGCCTCTTTATTTTCCGGACAGATACGACTTTGGCGAAGGCAGAAAGAGCCTTGTATGCAACATTCCCACCGCGGCACCTGAAATAGAACTTGTTTCCGCGACTGATATGGATCTTCTTACTTTTGAAATGAAGACCGGAAGATATGACTGTATTTACGTTCCGGACCCGGTTTCTTCCGGTTCCGCCACCGGCGGCGGAACTGTTGGAATGCAGAGCAACAGAATGGTTTATCTTGGAATGAACAGTTTTTATGCGTTCACTTATTATTCGGATTTCAGAAGAGCGGTTTCCGCCGCCATTGACTATAAGCGCATTGCTCAGGACGTTTACGGACATTTTGCTTCGGAACCGAAAAAGCTTTATAATCCGGATTTTTATGAGATGCAGTATACTTCCAAAAACAGCCTTGACCTTATGTCGGCGAACCTTATTCTTGACGACATGGGTTTCAGCGGAAGGGATTCGGAAGGATTCCGCACCAACAAGCGCGGAAAGAGGATCTCACTTAAACTTATCGTTTGCAACGAAAGCACCGCAAAAATCGAACTTGCCAATGCCGTTGCTGAGATGCTCGGTGAAAGCGGAATCGAAGTAAAGGTTTCTTCCCTTTCTTACAACGCTTTTATGACCGCCCTTGAAAACGGAAACTATGACCTTTATATCGCCGAAATGCGACTTGGAGCCGATATGGACCTTACGCCCATTCTGACGCCTTATGAATATCAGATGATGGATTTCGACTATATCAACTACGGCGTTCCGAACAGCGAAAAACTTTATTTCGGCTGGCTTGGATTTATGGACGGAAGCGTTACTCCTTCGGAGTTTGCTTTGATTTTTGAGGACGTGATGCCTTTTGTGCCTCTTTGTTACACCAAAGGCTGCACGATTTTTAACCGTGACCTTCCTTTTACACTTTCGGGTACGGATTTTGACATGTTTTATAACATTCTTGAATGGAACAATGAATAATTTTTTCTCTTTTTCCGTTTTTTTGCAAAAAATTCTTTTATTTATATAGAATTTATGCTATAATATATTTTGGTATAGCCTGTAAACAGACTATACCTTTAGCTATGTGAATTATTTTGTGGTAGAAATAAATCAGTAAGTAAACATAAAATTATCAGGACAATTTAAGAGGAGTTGAGACTTTTGATAAACGGAAAGCAGCTTCGCGATGCTTTTATTTCCGGAGCAAACAACCTTTGCAACAGAAAAGCAGAGGTCGACGCACTTAACGTATTCCCTGTTCCCGACGGCGACACCGGCACCAACATGTCCATGACCATCGGAAACGGCGCAAAAGAACTTGAAAAACTCGGTGACGAAGTTACCGTTGAAGAAGTTGCAAAAATTGCCGCTAACGGTTTTCTTCGCGGCGCAAGAGGTAACTCCGGCGTTATCCTTTCCCTTCTTTTCCGCGGATTTTCCAAAGGAATGAAAGGCAAGGCAACCGCCACCGGCGCAGATATTGCAGCCGCTTTTACCCTTGGCGTTGAAGCAGCTTATAAAGCAGTTATGAAACCCACCGAAGGCACCATTCTTACCGTTGCACGCTGCGCAGCTGAAAAAGCCACCGAAATCGTTAAATATGACGATTCCACCGTTGCAACCATTTACGGAATGTATCTTCAGAGCCGCAGAACCCTTGCCCAGACCCCCGAAATGCTTCCTATTCTTAAAAAGAGCGGCGTTGTTGACGCAGGCGGTCAGGGACTTGTTTATATCTTTGAGGGTATGTGGAGCGTTATTTCCGGCGGAAAAATGATCCAGCCCAAAGGCGCAGAAGAAGAAGCTCCCAAGGAAGTTTCTTACACTTACTGCGTTGAAGCTGTTGTAAAACGCAGCGAAAACGCAACCGGAGAATTTGAAAAAGCACTTTCCGCACACGGCGAGATCGTTGCTTACACCGAAGGAACCGTTGGAGCAAAATTCCACATCCACACCAACGAACCCGGAAAAGTTCTTACCGAGGCACTTTCTTACGGCGTTCTTTCCGCAACCAAGGTTGAGAATATGAACGTTGCTCACACCGAGCTTAAAGCTGACTTTGACGTAAAGGCAGAAGCTCCGAAGGAGGAAAAATTCGTTTACGCAGAAGTGGACCCTTCTGTTGAATACGGTTTTGTATCCGTCTGTGCAGGCAAAGGTCTTACTGACGTTTTTGTTGACCTTGGATGCGACAACATTGTTTCCGGCGGACAGACCATGAACCCTTCCACCGAGGATATCCTCGCCGCGGTTCAGGCAACTCCCGCTAAGACCGTATTCGTTCTTCCCAACAACAAAAACATCATTATGGCCGCTGCACAGGCCGCTGAAATCGCTGACAGAAAAGTTGTTGTTATCCCCAGCAGAACCGTTCCTCAGGGAATTGCGGCAATGCTTTCTTTCGACGGCGACGCTTCCGTTGAGGAAAACACCGAGGCTATGAACGAGGCTCTTACCTCCGTTTGCACCGGTCAGGTAACTTTTGCGGCAAGAGATTCCGACTTTGACGGTCACAAAATCAAAGAGGGCGAACTTCTTGCTATGAAAGAGGGCAAAATGGTCTATACCGGCAAAGATATGGAACTTATCTGCAGCCGCCTTGCAAAAGCTCTTATCAGCAAAGAGACCTCTATGGTAACCGTTTATTACGGCGAAGACATTACCGAAGAACAGGCAGAAGGAATCCGCAGCGTTATCGAAAGCAAACTTCCCTCCTCCATTGAGGTAAACGCAATTTACGGCGGTCAGCCCGTTTATTACTACATCATCAGCGCAGAATAATTTTTGCAAAATAAAAAGCCGTTCCGAATGGAACGGCTTTTTTGTTTTTATTTTTCAGTTTCCGAAGCGGTAACATTCTTCGACCATGGGAATAGAACTTGCGGCACCGGCGCGGGAAACGGTTATGGAAGCGGCTTTTACCGCCATCATAAGAGCATCTTTGGGTTGTGCGCCGCGAAGGACGGTCGCAAGATAAAAACCGATGAGAGCATCGCCGGCGGCAGTTTTATCTTTTACCGGGGCGTCATATATTTTCTGGTAGTAGGTATCCTCTTTTGTGATGAGCATGGAGCCTTTTACGCCGAGGGTGAGGACTGTTTCGGCATTGGGGAAGGTGCGTTTTATTGCAGGGATGAGCGCTTCAAGATCCATGGGGCTTGCGCCGGTGAATTCGGAAGCTTCGAAGCGGTTTACAAAGACGTAGGAGAGCTTTTCGAGGGGAAGGTTTCGGAGATCCTTTGTGAACGGAGCAGGGTTCAGGGCGACTTTTGCACCTGCGGCAAGGGCTTTGTTGACGATATCTTCGATTCCGTTTATCTCATTTTGAAGAAGGATTATATCGCCCTTGCGAAGCTGGGCAACGGTATAATCTATCTGGTCTTCGGTTATGGAAAGGTTTGCGCCGCCGCAAACGATTATACTTTTGTTGCCTTCGGGGGTGACCTGGATAAAGGCGTTTCCTGTGGGGAGTTCTTTTTTGCGGATCAGGGAGGTGTTTACGCCGTTCTTTTCAAGAATGTTGAGAAGATAGGCGCCGTCGCCCATTCCGACACAGCCGGCATGGTAAACGTCTGCGCCGGCTCTTGCTATGGCGATGGACTGGTTAAGTCCCTTTCCTCCCGGAAAATAATTCGCTTTTTTTGCGCGCAGGGTTTCCTCCGGGCGAACGATATGGTCGACCGGGTAAACATGGTCGATATTGAGCGAACCGAAATTGATTATTTTCATGCGGACCCCACCTTTCCGCATACATTATAGCCAAATTTTTTTGTTTTTGGAATAGGTTTTTTAAATATTTTTTAATTATTTTGCATTTAAAAATGCAGAATCGGTTAAAAACGCAAGTATCCGGCGGTAAAGCGGGCATAAAAAAACAGCACCGACATAGTCGATGCTGTTTACGTTATGGTTGCCCCACGGGCGCAAACGCCGAAGCGCACCCTGCGGGTGATAAAGCGAGGAGTTTGCGGCACAGCGGTCAAAAATCGCAAGGCAAATGCCGAAGGGATTTTTGGGCACCGCAAGAGGGGATCTTCAGGGTTCGAAGCCGAGGCGGGCATAAAAAAAACAGCACCGACATAGTCGATGCTGTTTACGTTATGGTTGCCCGACGGGCGCAAACGCCGAAGCGCACCCTGTGGGTGATAAAGCGAGGAGTTTGCGGCGCAGCGGTCAAAAATCGCAAAGCAAATGCCGAAGGGATTTTTGGGCACCGCAAGAGGGGATCTTCAGGGTTCGAAGCCGAGGCGGGCATAAAAAAACAGCACCGACATAGTCGATGCTGTTTACGTTATGGTTGCCCCACGAGGATTCGAACCCCGACAAACAGAGTCAGAGTCTGCCGTGCTACCGTTACACAATAGGGCAATATCTAACGTGCTTTACTATTATAGTAATATCCGGCGGTTTTGTCAATAGGATTTTGAAATTTTTTCAAAAAAATATTTTTTAACTCGACAAACCGCACCATTGGCATTATAATTATTTTCATGGAAACAATATCTTTAAAAACGGAGGTACAAAATATGTCTGCTTTACATTTTTCCGCCGAAGAGTTCGGTGATGTCATCGCAAAAGGCCCCGCAATTGTTGACTTTTGGGCAACCTGGTGCGGTCCCTGCAAAATGATTGCACCCGTTATCGATCAGGTTGCGGAGGAACTTGAGGGCAAAATAACCGTCGGAAAAGTTGACGTTGACGAATGCCGCGAGGTTGCCTTGGAATACGGAGTTATGTCCATTCCCACCGTTATTTATTTTAAAAACGGAGTTGAGGTAAAACGTTTTGTGGGAGTTCAGACCAAAGACAAACTTCTTGAGGCGGCAAACGAACTTGAATAAACAAAAAGCACACTTCTTTTTGAAGTGTGCTTTTTAATTTATAAGCCGATATTCGCAAGAAACGTTCCTATGGCATAGCCAAAACTATACATCAGAAGCAAAATTAAAAGAATCACACAAGCTTTTTTTATAAAAGTCTCGCCTTTTGTTCCTTTATTTAAAAATGCTTTCCATTTTTCCATTTTTGCTTTCCCTTTCAATCTTCCGCTTCCGCGATAAGCTTATCGCGGTAGGCTTTTGCCGCCTGTTCGGTTTTGTTATCGCCGAAGTGGTAATAGACTCTGCCTTTGAGGGTATCCGGAAGATACTGCTGTTTTACGTAATGATTTTTGTAATTATGGGCATATTTATACTTCGGGGGTTTATGTCCGCCGGCGGATTTTGGATGAACGTTAACGAGGTGTTCCGGGACCTCGCCGGAAAGTCCGTTTCGTACGTCTTCAAGGGCTTCGCCTATTGCCATTACTCCGCTGTTGGATTTTGGCGCGGTGCAAAGCAAAATGACAGCATCCGCAAGAGGAAGCTGGGCTTCCGGAAGTCCGAGCTGGAGGGCGGTATCGACGCAGGCTTTCACTATCGGAATAGCCATTGGATAAGCGAGTCCCACGTCCTCACAGGCTATTGCAAGAAGGCGACGGCAGGGCGAAATTATATCGCCGGCATCTATGAATCTTGCGAGATAGTGAAGGGCGGCGTTTTCATCGGAGCCGCGGACGGATTTGTGGAAAGCGGAAAGGATTTCGAAATGGTCGTCCCCTTCTTTGTCATAGCGGTTGGAACTGCGCTGGGCGGCTGAATGAGCATCTTCGAGAAGAAGTTCCCTTTCACCGTGCTCATTTATCCTTGAACCGAGCCAGCAGGCTTCGAGAGCATTGAGAGCTTTTCGGGCGTCGCCGGAGCAATTGCAAGCGATGTGATGAATGACGCCGTCTTCGACTTTAAGCTTTGTTCCGTCATCGTGCTCAAGCTTTTCAATTGCGTGCTCAAGGGCGCGTTCTATTTCGGAAGGCTCGATGGGTTTGAATTCAAAGACGGTGCTTCGGCTTAAAATGGCGTTATAAACGTAAAAATAGGGATTTTCCGTAGTGGAAGCGATGAGGGTGACTCTTCCGTCCTCGATGAATTCAAGAAGGGTCTGCTGCTGTTTTTTGTTGAGATACTGGATCTCGTCAAGATAAAGGAGCACACCCTGAGCACCGTCGATTCCTGCAGTTTCGGCAAAGACTTCTTTTATATCCGCGGTCGAGCACGAAGTTCCGTTGAGGTGACAAAGCTTCTTTCCGGCAATCTTTGCAATTATGCGGGCAACGGTGGTTTTTCCCGTTCCGGAAGGACCGAAGAAAATAAGGTTTGGGATAACTCCGGAATCCGCAATTTTTCTGAGCAGTTTGCCTTCGCCGAGAAGATGCTGCTGACCGCAGACTTCGGATAATTCAGTTGGGCGGAGCCTGTCGGCAAGAGGTGCGGACATCGGTTTCATCTCTTTTCTTTAGGTTTATTCGTAAAGCGGGAATTTTTTGCAAAGTTCGTTTACTTCTTTTTCAACTTCTTCTTTGGTATTTTCGTAATCGAAAGTAACTTTTGCGATAAGGTCTGCAATTTTTTTCATTTCTTCTGCGCCAAAGCCTCTGGTGGTTGCGGCGGGAGTTCCTATGCGAAGTCCGCTGGTAACAAAGGGAGAAGCGGGATCGCCGGGAATCATGTTTTTGTTTGCAGTGATGCAGACGGAATCAAGGCGTTTTTCAAGTTCTCTTCCGGAAACTCCGGTTTCGCGAAGGTCAAGCATCATAAGATGGTTATCGGTTCCGTCAGAAACAAGTTTTAAGCCTTTTTCTTTAAGCGCTTCGGCAAGGGCTTTTGCGTTTTCGACGATTTTATGCTGATAATCCTTGAACTCGGGTTTGAGCGCTTCGCCGAAACAGACGGCTTTTGCGGCAATTATATGTTCAAGAGGACCGCCCTGGCAACCCGGGAAAACAGCTTTGTCGATGGCTTTTGCGTGTTCTTCCCTGCAAAGGATAAGTCCTCCGCGGGGACCTCTGAGGGTCTTATGGGTGGTGGTGGTTACAACGTCGGCATAAGGGACCGGGTTCATGTGTTCGCCTGCGGCAACAAGACCTGCAATATGGGCCATATCGACCATGAGGTATGCGCCGACTTCGTCACAGATCTCGCGGAATTTGGAAAAATCGATTGCTCTTGGATATGCAGAAGCGCCGGCAACGATAAGTTTCGGTTTGTTTTCCAGGGCGATCCTTCTTACTTCGTCGTAATCTATGAGCCCTGTTTTGGGGTTTACACCGTAAGAAACAAATTTATATGCTTTTCCGGAAAAGTTTACGGGGCTTCCGTGGGTGAGGTGACCGCCTTCGGAAAGATCCATTCCCATTATAGTATCGCCGAATTCGACAAGGGCAAAATACGCGGCAAGGTTTGCCTGTGCGCCGGAGTGGGGCTGGACGTTTGCATGGTCCGCGCCGAAAAGTTTGCAGGCTCTTTCTCTTGCTATATTTTCAACTTCGTCCACAAAGTGGCATCCTCCGTAATATCTGTGGTCAGGGTAGCCTTCAGCATATTTATTGGTAAGAACACTGCCCATGGCTGCAAGAACAGCCGGAGAAACAAAGTTTTCAGAAGCTATAAGCTCAATATTTGCACGCTGACGACCGAGTTCTTTGTTCATTGTTTTTGCCACTTCAGCGTCGTATTCATTTATAAGACCGATTGCGTCGGGCATGTCTTTATACATTTACTTCTTCCTTTCAAAATGTAATATACTAAATTAATATTATAGTTTAAATTTGTCAAAAATACAATCTTTTACGAGGTTTTTTGATAATTATTTTCTTTTGGCTTTAAAGCGGTTTTGTTTTGTGTTATACTTTGTTTATTACCCCGACGGAGGCGCAAAAAGTCATGAATTACGTATTTATTATAAATCCCGCTGCGGGAAAAGGCGGAAAAGCGGAAGAAATCGCGAAAAATATCCGCAATTTTTTTGCAGACCGCGAAGAAAATATTCATATCTATCTTTCAAAATGTCCCGGCGATGCTATCCGTTTTGGAAAAGAATACCCCATTGCAGAGGGTGAGGAAGTTTGTTTTGTTGCCTGCGGCGGCGACGGAACTTTTTTTGAAACAGTCAATGGTGCTTTCGGAAGACCCGGTGCAAGTTTTGCGGTCTATCCCAGCGGTTCGGGAAACGATTTTATAAAATCCGTAGGCGGGAAAGCCGAGGATTATCTTGACCTTGAAAAACTTGTGAACGGCGAAACAAAAATTTTTGACGCTATCGAATGCAACGGAAAAATATGTTCCAACGTTTGCAACATAGGTCTTGACTCGGTCATCTGTGACAGGATAAATTTTTACAAAACTCTTCCGGGAATTTCCGGTTCCATGGCTTACAACATTTCTGCGGCGGTAACTGTCGGCGGCGGAATTTTTAAAAGGCTTGGCATGCCCATGAAATACACCTTTGACGACGGCGAAAGCGTTGAAGGAAGATTTATTCTTTCTGTATTCGGCAACGGAAAAATTTACGGCGGAGGATATCACCCCGTTCCGGAAGCAAAGCTTGATGACGGACTTATGGATTTTTGCAGCATCACCGAAGTGGGCGTTCTTAAAATCGCAAAACTTATCGGCATTTATAAAAAAGGTGAACATGTCGGAAATCCGGTTTTTGACGGACTTATTAAAATGCGCCGCTGCACCGGAGCCAAAATCGAAAGTCCCGAGGACCTTACGGTTTGCATTGACGGAGAGATTTTTAAAAGCAAATGCGTTGAAGTAAAAATGATACCCGCTTCTCTTCCCTTCCGCGTTCCGGCATTTGACTGATATGGAAAGCAAAAGAATAACACATGCATTCTGCCCGGTTTTTGACAGCGAAAGCCGGATACTTATTCTGGGAACAATGCCTTCGCCGAAAAGCAGAGAGCTTGGATTTTATTATTCCCACCCGCGAAACAGATTCTGGCCTGTTCTTGCGGAAATTTTCGGTGAGAAGATTCCGAAAACGCCGGAAGAAAAGGAAAATTTTGTTTTACGGCATAAAATCGCACTTTGGGACGTTCTTGCGGAATGTGACATTGAAGGAGCTTCGGATTCGAGCATAAAAAACGCGGTACCGAACGACATGAGCGTTATTTTTAAAAAAGCGGACATTCGGGCGGTTTTTACCACCGGTGCCGCTGCGGCAAAGCTTTATAAAAAGCATATCGAACCGAAAACGGGAATTGAGGCCATTGCGCTTTCTTCCACAAGTCCCGCGAACGCAAAAACAGGTTTTGATAAACTTTGCGAAGAATATAAAAAGATTTTGGAATACGTATAAAAAAATCCCGCTCGGATGAGCGGGATTTTTGTTTTTTGCATTTATTAATATGCTTTGCCCCAATAGACCATTTTGGTTGCGGGTTTTCCGCAGACGGGACAGACGTCTTCGATGTGTTCCTGTTCGAAAGGAATGCAGCGGGAAGAAACTCCGGCGACATCTTTGAGTTTTTCTTCGCATTCGCGGTCACCGCACCACATGGATTTGATGAAGCAGTTGCCGCTGTTTGCGATTTTGATGAACTCGTCGAGGTCATGAGCGGTGAAAGTGCGGTTTTCGCGGTTTTCGAGAGCTCTTTCATAAAGGCCGTCGCGAACGAGCTGAAGGATCTCGGGAATCTTGGTTTCGAGTTCGTCGAGGGATACGAAATATTTTTCGCGGTTATCGCGGCGAACGAGAACGCACTGGTTGTTTGCGATATCGCGGGGTCCGATTTCAAGACGGAGCGGAACACCTTTCATTTCATATTCTGCGAATTTCCAGCCGGGGGTCTGCTCGCTGTCGTCGAGTTTTACGCGGCAGAATTTGGAAAGACGGTCTTTTACTGCTTTTGCTGCGTCGAGAACGCCTTCTTTATGCTGCTGAGCGGGAACGATGACGACCTGGATAGGTGCGACGTCGGGCGGAAGAACAAGGCCGTTGTTATCGCCGTGGGTCATGATGATAGCGCCGATAAGACGGGTGGAAACGCCCCAGGAAGTTTCGAAGGGGGTATGGAGCTGGTTATCGCGGCCGGTATACTGGACTTCGAAAGCTTTTGCAAAGCCGTCGCCGAAGAAATGGGAAGTACCGGACTGGAGAGCCTTGCCGTCGTGCATCATTGCTTCGATGGTATAGGTTGCTTCTGCGCCGGCGAATTTTTCTTTTTCGGTTTTCTGGCCTTTGATCATCGGGATAGCGAAGTTCTTTTCGCAAACGTCCGCATAGATGTTGAGCATCTGTTCGGTTTCTGCGATAGCTTCTTCCGCGGTCTCATGCATGGTGTGGCCTTCCTGCCAGAGGAATTCCATGGAACGGAGGAAAGGACGGGTGGTCTTTTCCCAACGAACTACGCTGCACCACTGGTTATAAAGTTTGGGAAGGTCGCGGTAAGATTTGATGACGTGTGCATAGTGGTCGCAGAAAAGGGTTTCGGAAGTAGGGCGAACGCACATTCTTTCCTGGAGCTGTTCGCCGCCGCCCATGGTTATCCATGCAACTTCGGGTGCGAATCCTTCGATATGGTCTTTTTCCTTCTGGAGAAGGCTTTCGGGAATGAACATGGGCATATATACGTTTTCGTGACCGGTTTCTTTGAAACGCGCATCAAAAAGTTTCTGGATATTTTCCCAGATTGCGTAGCCGTAAGGGCGGAGAACCATGCATCCGCGAACGCTGGAATAGTCAATGAGTTCCGCTTTTTTTACTACGTCGGTGTACCACTGAGCGAAGTCGTCCTCCATGGAGGTTATCGCTTCAACCATTTTTTTCTGGTCTGCCATTTTTATAAAACTCCTTACTGTTTACAAACGAAAATAGCGGAACGAGCCGTTCCGCGATCTTCAATGCAAATATTCTTTAAGTAATCGCTGAATTAAAGGGAATTCTCGATGTAGGAAACTACGTCGCCTATGGTTTTGATTTTTTCAATATCTTCATCGGGGATTTCTTTATCAAATTCATCTTCAAGAGACATTACGAAGTCGACAAGGTCGAGAGAATCTGCGCCAAAATCGGTTACGATATTGGATTCAAGAGTGATCTCTTCGGGATCGATTTCGAGCTGTTCGCTGAGAAGTTCTCTTACTTTTTCAAATACCATTGGAAATACCTCCTAATAATATAAAACAGACTTTTTGCTGTCTTTGTTTTTGCCTTTCATTATCATATATAAAAGATTTTGAGTTGTCAATGATTTTCTTGTAAATTTATTGATATAATAAGACGTTTTGGCTTGAAAACCCAAAAATTTATGGTATATTAGTATTTGTATAATTCTGTACTTATTGATACGGAGGGTATTTATCTTGAAAAAAATCGCTTTTGTGTTCCCGGGATATGGCTGTTCCCATGCAGGAATGGGAAAAGGTATCTGTGAATATTCCGAAAAAACCGCCGAAATTTATGAAAAGGCTTCCGGCGTTCTCGGCGTTGATGCGGCGCTTCTTTCTTCCAAAGGAAAATCCGCCGAAGTTGCCGCGGAAGAAATTTCGTTCCAGCTTCAGCTTCTTCAGCAGCTTTCGCTTTTTGAGGCTGCAAAGGATATCCTTCCCGCTCCCGAAGCTCTTATCGGTTACAGCGCGGGCGAAATCACCGCTATGACTGCCGGAAACGTTTTTACCGTTGAGGACGGCGTTTCGGTAGCAAACGCTTATCGTGACATGAGAAAAGCCGCTGCCGGCGCAGGAAAACTTGATTCTTACCGCCTTCGCAACGTAAAACACGAATTCGTAAGCCTTGTTTCCGACAAATGCTTTGCGGGATTTGTTCAGATGACCGCAGTTGAAGCTCCTGAGCAGACCGTTGTCATCGGCGACGAGGACGGACTTAAATCCGTTCTTACCGAACTTGCAAAACACAAGGTCGTTCCTTCCAAGCTTCGCGATTCTCTTCCGCTCCATTCCGTAATGGTATTCCCCTACGTTGCAAAACTTCAGGACGCCATGAGAGATATTGCTCACAGTGATCTTTCCGTTCCCATGTATTCCACTTTATATGGCAAACGCATTGACGTTATGACTCTTCCGTCCGACTATTTTGCAAAGCAGCAGGTCAACGCGGTACGCTTCCACGAGGCGGTTTCTGCGGCGGTCAAGGACGAATTTGACACCTTTGTCATTCTGGGAAAAGACAAGGATCTTTTCACTGCGGTCAAAAACATCGCCGGCGAGAGCAACGTTTTTATTGCGGACAGCGTTGACGATCTTAAAAAGATCGCGGACAAAATCAAGGAATGATTTTAAAACCGAACACCCTATAATAAATTCATAGCAGGATGAATTTTTCTGCAAACTGCCGTAACAGTTTTGCCGTACGTTTTTTTTAAACGAAAGCAAACTGTTGCGGTTTTTTGTCAGTTTATCAGATTTTTGTAAGAGGAGAGAAAAATCGGAACCAATAAAGGCTTTTAAAGGTTAAAATATTTTTTCATACGAACCCTTGCTTTTTGCATAACCTTTTTTAAAGGGGTGATAAAAACGCAGGGGATTTCTTTTTTTCTTGATTCGGTTTCAAAAATGGTCTGGGGACCGGCGACGCTTTTTGCCGTTTTGGGGACCGGGGCTTTTATTACCGCAGCGACGGGATTTTTTCCGATTCGCAGGGCGGGATTTATAACAAAGCACACCTTCGGAAAGATTTTTGAAAGCAAGGGTGCTTTTTCGGCAACGGCAACGGCTCTTGGTGCCACGGTTGGAACGGGAAATATCGTTGGAGTGGCTTCCGCCATTGCCATAGGCGGTGCAGGTGCGGTTTTCTGGATGTGGGTCGGGGCATTTTTTGGAATGATGCTCAAATTTTCAGAGGCGGCGCTGGCAGTAAAATATAAAGGCGGCGCAGACGTTTATATTGAAAAGGCGTTTGGCGGAAAGAAGATTGCGGCGCTGTGGTGTGTTCTTTGCGTGATTTGTTCCTTTGGCGGCGGGAACATGGTGCAGAGCCATTTTGCCGCAAAGGTTTTCAGCGACTCTTTTGGAGTTGCTCCCTGGGTCATCGGCGCCGTTATTTCCGTTTGCGGAGCTTTTGTCATATTCTTTGGGGCAAGGGTCATAACGAGGTCCTCGGCGGTCCTGGTGCCGCTTATGGCGGCGATTTACGTCATTGGCTGCTTTGGGGTGCTTTTTGTTTTCAGGGAAAATATTATCAGCGCTTTCGGAAGTATTTTTTCTTCGGCTTTCGAGCCTTTGGCTCTTGGCGGCGGGATAAGCGGTATCCTTTTTTCGAACGCGATGAGAGTTGGAATTGCGAAAGGCACTTTTACGCACGAAGCGGGAATGGGTTCCGCTTCGCTTGCGCATGCAGAAAGCGGTGAAAAAGATCCGCTGATTCAGGGCTGCTGGGGAATAATCGAAGTTTTTGTCGACACGATTTTTGTATGCACCCTTACGGCGCTGGTCATTCTTTCGGCCGGTGGAGATTTTTCGGAAAATTCCGCGGCAGAAATTTTTCACCGCTGCTTCGGTTTTTGGGGAGACGTTTTTCTTTCTGTTTCGATGTTTCTTTTTGCTTTGGCGGCAATCATCGGCTGGGGATTTTACGGTGAAAAGGCGCTTTTTCACCTTGCGAAAAGTAAAAAAGCCGCGTTTTTTTACAAGGCGGCATTTTGTACGGCGGCTTTTTGCGGAAGTTTCGGCGATATCGGATTAATATGGAGTTTTACGGATATTTTTAACGGGCTGATGATTTTTCCGAACATCGGGGCTCTAATTTTTCTTTTTCCGGAGATTTTGAAGATAACAAAAAGCGGGAGCGCAGATTAGCGCTCCCGCAATTTTTTAATTATAATACTGAACGAAAGCTTCGGTGGGAATGATCTCCGTTTCGGCATAGGGGTTGAAGTTTTCGTTATCCGGCAAAACTTCGGCGGAATTATAATAGACTCTTCCGCGGCTGTCAACAGTTGTTACAAGGTCGATTTGGTCATAGCTTTCGCTGAGTTTTTTGCCGTTTGGGTCGATGAACCATTCTTTGCGGCGGCCTTTTTCATCGATTTTTGTGGCGGTCAGAAGGAATTTTCCCTCCCAGCTTGTGACGGTTATGAAGTTATATTCATCGTTTATGATATTTCCTTTTTTGTCGATAATAAGGGTGCGGACGATATCGTCAGGGTGGATGGAGGGATAGCCGTCATAGACGATAAAACAGTCATTTATGCGTTTCGGCTGGTCGGCATAGATAGGTTCGAGGATAGTTTTTCCGTCGGGGGCAACGAGCCCGTGGCGAAGTTCGAAAAGGTTCCAATGGTATTGGGTAAAATAAAAATCCTCGTTATATGCGTAATAAACTCCGCCGGAATCTTTTGTGCGAAGTTTCCAGCTTTTATCTTTGTTTTGCTGATACTCATAATAATCGCCTTCGTGAACTCCGATTATAAGGTTATCGGCAAGGGCATTTCCGTAACTTCCGGGTTCGAAAAATCCAAATTTTGAAAGCGGGGTTTCGTTTATTACGAAATCGTCGCCGGCCTGATAAAGAGTATAGAGGATATTGGGAGCTTCGGTCAGCTGAGCACCTTTTTCCCAGTCGAGTTCGACTTCTTTTCGGGTTCCGTCGGTAACGATTCCGGCGTAGATAATATCTGCGGATTCGGATTCGGTAAAGACCATTGCACCTTTGTCGGCATCGATTTTGGTTATTACGGTGATTTCGTCAAAAATGGCTTCGGTTATGGGTGTTCCGTTTTTTTGGAAGCCAAATTTTCCGTTTTCATCTTTATAGGAAACCTCGTCTGTGATTTGGGGTTCGGCGGCTTCGGTATTTTCCGGTTTTTCGGCAGGTTTTGGTTCTTCTGTTTTTTCGGCGGATTCGGTGCTTTCCGGGGTTTTTTGTTCTTCGTTGGTTTCGGTTTTTTCGGAAACTTCGGGTTTACTTTCGGGAGGGATATCGGTTTGAGCACCGTTTGAGCACGCGGTGAGCACAAGGGTCAGGACGAGCAGGAATACGAGAAACTTTTTCATAAAAGTGCCTCCTTATGGCTTAAAAACATAATCTTTTATTGCAATCTGTATTTCGTTTCCGTTTTCATCGCGGACGTTAAGCACGTCATTTACGGAAGTTATGGGAGGAAGAGAAAAATCGTATCCGTAATATGCCGCACTTTCGGAATCCGTGCCCTGGATTTTCGGGCTGATGATGGTTCCGTTTTTATCAACAAACCACATTCCCTTTTCCTTTGGATTTCCGTTTTTGTCGCATATCTTGTCTTCGGACATATCTCCGGCGCTTCTGGCAATACCTATATACCAGCCGCCTTCAAGTTCTCCGAATTGGATGCAGTTGAATTCATCACTGACAACGTTTTTATCAAGGTCGATTATTTTGCAGTATCCGCATTCGAGACATTGCTCGAACGAAGCATACCAGAGAATCACTCTGTCTTTAAAGGGAACCGTTATTTTGTTATAAATCGGTTCGAGGAAAACTTCTCCGTTGATGTTTAGGCCCTGCTGCATTCTTCCTATGGGGTAATACTGATATTGCGTATGTTCATAGCCGAACTCATCAATATATGGCTCGGGTTTTGTTTCTTCCAAATTCACCCGTCTGTCTTTTCCGCTTCCGGTTATTATTGCGTGATAATAATTTCCGTCGCTTGTTCCGAGAAGTTCTGTCTCATCTTCCCTTGTGTTCCTCCAGATTTCGTAACTTTCCAGCGGAACATCTATAAGCGGATAGCCTTCTTTATCGATGAGATAATGTTTTTCTCCGTCTGTTACTTTTGCAGCGGGTTCAAATTTTTCGTTGATTTCGATTTGCATCACTCCGCCTGCGGCAATCACGCCGACATATCTGTAAATATCCGTATCCCAGTCATAGCGGAAATAATCATAGTCAAATCCGCGCTGGATTCCGTCATAACCAAAAAGGCGGAAAGCATCTTCGTTTTTTGCAAGGATGAAATCATCATAAAGTTCGAGGACAGAATATTCCGGTTCGATTATCACCTTGCCGTCAAACTTTGCTCCGGATTTTCCGTTTGCCTCGGTGAAAATTTCAATTTCGGGTTCGGAGAGTTCTTCTATCGGTTCTTCCGGAGGTTCTTCGATAACCGTTTTTTCCTGCACCGCGCAGGCACAGAGCATAAGCAAAGCAAGGATCAGTGCGAGCAGTTTTTTCATAACGTTCCCTCCATTTCAATTTTATGGCACAAAGATATAATCATCAAGATTTACTTCCATTTCGCCGCCGTTTGCATCGGTGAGAAACATGACCGGTTCTTTTGACGAAATTTCGTCTTTTATATCATCGGTGAAAACTTCGCTGAGTTCGTTTCCGTCCTTATCGATAAAGCGGTGACCGGGGGTCATAAGGTTTCCGTTTTCGTCGCGGCAGACGCTTTCTATCTGGCTTTCGGGGCCGGCAACATAGCCGATTCCGAGCCACTCGTTCGTTTCGGAATTCATGTGCTTATAGATGACCATATGATATTTTTCGCAGAGGAGATTGCCTTCGATATCATAGATATTGGCGGCATTCATCATGCCGAAGCCGTTGCGGGCATCGGCGATTATTCTGTCGGAAAAAATCGGGGTGAAACAGGTATAGATTGCGGGGATAACGGTTTTTCCTTCGGCATCGGCAAGTCCGTATCCGACGGAAAGGGGCGAAGCTCCGTAATAATAACGGACTTCTTCAAGGCCGTTATAAACTTCGCCCGTTTTTCCCGCAGGATCTTTTTCTTCTTCGATTATCTCGCCCTCATCGGAGAAGGTATACATATAAAGAGTGCCTTCAAGGCTTGTGTAAAGAGTTTCTTTATCGTATTTTTCCGCATCATCGACGGAAATGGGAAGAACGGCTTCTCCGCTGTCGGAATAGATATCCCAGAGAATTTTTTCGGTTTCTCCCACGGCATAGGGGTGGCTGTCTTCGTTATAAAGAACGGTGGGTTTTGTTCCGCTTTCTTTTCCGAAGGCATAGAGGGTCATTCCCCCTACCCTTCCGATCTCTTTATAGACGTCATAGATATCTTCGGTTATCACTTCTTCGCCGCAGCAGACACCGTATTTTCCTTCGAGGGAAACATAGACGCAGTCTTTGAGAAATTTATCGGTGCTTGTTTCGGAAAAAGCCGGCGACTCATCAAGAGGTTTTTCGGCAGGCTTTTCGCCTACACAGGCGGAAAGCATTGCGAGAACAAGCAATATTGCAAAAAGTTTTTTCATCGTTTTTTCCTCCCTTAACTGAAAGAACGCTTATACGGTTCTATGGAAATTTCTTTTTTGGTTCCGTTTTCATCGGTGACGGTGACTTTTTCTATATTCCACATACCGCCGTTATAGGTCATATATTTTTCGACGCTTATATGTTCAAAGCGTTCGCTGAGTTTGTTTCCGCTTTCGTCAACGAACCACCAGCCTGCTTCGTGTGGAACTCCGTTTTCGTCATAGCAGATTTCGCTTGCGCTTTCGCCGAAGCAATAGCCGACCAGAAAATAATAATCTTCCGTATTGTGCTGTTCAACGTAGTTATATTCGTTGTTTATAAGATTGCCTTCGAAATCGTAAATTTCGAGCCTTACTTCATCGGCACTTTGGAACGCCCAGCCGATATAGGCGTAAATCCTGTCCGGATAAGGCGTTGAGATACTCATATAAAGGTCTTCGAGGATCACATTTCCGTCAAGGTCGGTAAGGCCGTGTTTATATTGGGACACGCCCCAGTGATATTCGGTTTCTATATATTCTTCCCAGGTGGCTCTGTTGCTGAGGACAAAATATGCGCCTGCGGAACTTTTGCTGTGGAGAAAATACGTGCCGTCCTTTCTTACGGAATATTTATAATAATCGCCGTTATGGGTTCCTTCGAGGAACCAGTCATAAGTTCCGTTTCCGTAGCTGTAAGGTGCCATAACGTAGTAATCGTCAAGGGGTTCTTCGTTTATCCTGTTTCCGTCTTCGTCAAAAATATAGTAAAGTGTGTTGGGACATTCTTCAAGGTACGGACCTTTTTTGGGGTCGGTCACGAACTCCATACGCTTTCCCTCGGTGATAAGGGCTTCGTAAATTTTTTTGCCTTTAAATTCGTCCTGACGTTCTATTATTTCATCAAAAATCGGTTCGGTAACGGGTTTTCCGTTTTTATGGAAACCGAATTTTCCGTTTTCGCCTTTATAGGAAACCGCATCTTTGATTTCGATTTTTTCCGGCGTTTCGGCAGTTATTTGTTCTTCGGTTTCGCGGGAGGTGTTTTCTGCATTTTCCGTCTTTTCGGAAACTTCGGGAATATTTTCGGCAGGCTTTTCGCCGACGCAGGCGGAAAGCATTGCGAGAACAAGCAATATTGCAAAAAGTTTTTTCATAAAAATCCCTCCTTACAACAATATAGTGTATGAAGAGTGGGATTTTGTTGCAGAAAAAAGCCCCGATTTTTTAAAAAATCGGGGCTTTTTTTATTACGTATGAAATTATTTTGCGTTATAGAATGCTTCGGAAGCTTTATGCATCATATAGATATCGATTTTTGCGGCGATCTCCATAGGAGCATGCATGGAAAGAAGCGGTACGCCGACGTCAATGGTATCCACCTGGAGGCGGGAGATATATTTTGCAACGGTGCCGCCGCCGCCTTCGTTAACTTTACCGAGTTCGCCGGTCTGCCATACGACTTCTGCACCGTCGAAGATATCGCGGACTTCTGCGCAGAACTCTGCGGGGCAGTCGTTGGTGGAATATTTGCCGCCGGAACCGGTGTATTTGGTAACAACGATGCCGTAGTTGAGGTATGCGGCGTTGTTTTTCTCATGTACCTGGGGGAAAGTGGGGTCAACGGCTGCGTTGACGTCTGCGGAGATGCATTTGGAGTTTTCGAGAATTACGTGGCCGGGGATTCCATAGGGACGGCCGAGGTCCATTGCGAAATAGGAGAGCATTTTGCTGTTCATACCGGTGGGGCCGTCGGAACCGGTTTCTTCTTTATCTGCAAAGCAGGCTACTGCGGTATATTCCGGGTCGGAAGCAAGGATACCGGTGAGTTCGCCGTATGCGCAGACTCTGTCGTCGTGGCCGTATGCACCGATAAGACCGCGGTCGAAGCCGATATCGCGGGCTTTGCCTGCGGGAACGATGGTGAGTTCTGCGGACTGGAAGTCTTCTTCGATTATGCCGTATTTTTCAAAGAGGATGGAAGCGATGTTGAGTTTTACTTTTTCGCTGACTTCGTCGTCACGGAAAGGCATGGAACCTACGATGATATTGAGTTCTTCGCCTTTGATTCCGTCGCCGAGTTTTCTGTCCATCTGTTCTTTTGCAAGGTGAGGAAGAAGGTCGGAAACGCAGAATACGGGTTCGTCGTCCTGTTCACCGACGGTTACGGTTACGGAAGTGCCGTCTTTTTTGATGATAACGCCATGGAGAGCAAGAGGCATTGCGGTCCACTGATATCTTTTGATTCCGCCGTAATAGTGGGTCTTGAAGAGTGCAAGTTCCTGATCCTCATAAAGGGGATTGGGTTTGAGATCAAGACGGGGAGAATCGATATGTGCGGCGGCGATATGCATACCTTCTTCGAGAGGGCGTCTGCCGATTTTTGCGAACATGAAGGCTTTGTTACGGTTATTGATATATACTTTATCGCCTGCAACGTATTTTTTGCCGGGTTCAAAGGGTACAAAACCTTCTTTTTCAAGTACCGGAATTACCCAATCGATGAACTCGCGTTCGGTTTTGCAGGTGCTGATGAACTCTTTATAAGGTTCGCAATAGTCGAAAGCGGCTTTGAGTTCCTCTTCGGAAAGGGTGCTGCCTGCGTTTTTAGGGCTGCGGAAAAGTTTCTCTTTAAGAAGCTGTCCTGCGGATTTTTCTTTTTCGCTCATATTGTTTCTCCTTTTCTATTTATAAATTTAAATATTGTCAAAATCAGTCGAATCCATAGGCTTCGATATAGCCTTTTCGGAAGGTGCTGACTTTTTCACAGTAGTGGGCGGCGGTTTTGTTCGGGATAGTGTCGAAGGAAATTCCGTCCGCTGAATTTTGAGGATCTGAAAGCCATTTTCTTGCGGCATTGTGGCCCGCATTATAGGCAACATAGACCGTTTCCCAATCGCCGAATTCTTCATAAAGATGGGCAAGGAACCAGGTTCCGTAATCGATGTTGGTTTCCGGGTCGTACATGGAATCGAAGGAAGCGCCTTCGATTTTGCGAAGTTTGTTTATCCAGTCGAAGGCGACCTCGGTTATCTGCATGAGGCCTCTTGCGCCGGCATAGCTTTCTGCGTTGGGGTCAAAGGTGCTTTCGGTTCGGATAACGGCAAAAATCACCGAAACGGGAACGTCATATTCTTTTGATTTTTCTTCAACGATTTCTTTATAGTCCAGCGGAAAAGCCGCTTTTTCAAGGAGTCTTGCGGAGCGGTTCATGAGAACGCCGGCAAATACGAGAAAAGCGATTATCAGGACTATCGGAAGAACGCTTTTTAAGATTTTATACAAATTCAGTCCTCCGGGGCAATCTTTATTTTCGGGTTCGGCATATTTTTGAGCACCGAGTTCACCCGGCGTTCAAGTTCTTCGCGGGTGCCGTTGTTTTCGATAACGAAATGGGTGTTTTCTTTATAGTATTCCTCGCTTTTCTGCGAAGAAATGCGGTTTTGAGCATCTCTTGCGGAGATACCGTCGCGCTTCATTATGCGGCTTGCACGCACATCTTCATCGGCAACCACGGAAACGAGCACATCGCACATTTTTCCGCAGCCGCTTTCGATTACGGTGGCACCGTCGATGACGATGTTTTCTTTTCCGGAAGCGATATGGTTTATGACTTCGTGCTCAATGGCGCTGAGGATATAGGGGAAGATTATCTTATTGAGGGCGGCAAGCTCTTTTTTATCGGAAAAGACGCATTTTCCGAGGGCTTTGCGGTTTATGGAGCCTTCTTTGTTGAGCACAAAGACCGAAAAGCGGCTTACGATATCGTAGATGCAGTCAACATTGTTCGCGGTAATATCATGTGCAACGGAATCCGCATCTATGACTGCGGCGCCGTTTTTGCGCATTATTTCGCGGACGGAGCTTTTTCCCGCACCGGTTTGTCCGGTGAGTCCGATGATGTTTGCCACTTTGGTGTATCCCCTTTCGATTGGTGCTCAAAAATTATGTCAGAGTTCGATAACATCAAACCCGGCGGCTCTTATAAGGCGGTTATAGACCGCAAGGCCTATTCCGCTGACTTTGGGCGAATGGGCATAGACCCTTTCAGCGCCGCTTTCGTCGATTCTTCGGAGGGCTTCGAAGATATGTTCCGCCTGCTGAGCATCGGAAAACTCGGAGCCGTAGCAAACGGTGCTCACAGAAAGTTTTTCTGCTTCTTCATCGAAACAAAGAGCAAACACGCCTTCGCCGCTGTGCTCATTGACGTATTTTACGTAGTCTTCGGAGGAGGCTTTTATAAGAGTCACCTGTGCTTTGGGAGCATAGTGTTTATATTTCATTCCGGGAGAGAGAACTTTTTCGCCTTCTTCCAGCTTTTCGAGCACGGCATGGGAAACTTCCACTTCGCCGATGGTTTCGCGAAGCTGTTCAAGAGTGACATATCCGGGGCGAAGGAGCACCGGTTTTTCACCTACAAAGGAAATAATTGTGGATTCGACGCCCACTTCGCAGGCTCCGCCGTCGATTATTCCATCGACCCTTCCCATAAGGTCATGGACACAATGCTCAAAAGTTGTGGGGCTTGGACTTCCGGAAAGGTTTGCGGAAGGCGCCGCAAGAGGAAGTCCCGCTTTTTCGATTATCTCTTTTGCCACCGGGTGTGCCGGAAAGCGCACCGCAACGGAAGGAAGGTTTGCACTGGTGACGTCGGGAATGTTTTCGCTTTTTTTCATTATCATCGTAAGAGGACCGGGCCAGAATTTTTCGGCAAGGAGTTTTGCCTTTTCCGGAACCTCGGAAACGATTTCGGAAAGCATTTCCATATTGCAGATATGAACGATAAGAGGGTTATCGCCGGGGCGGCCTTTTGCCTTGAAAATATTCGCACAGGCAGACGCATCAAAAGCATTTGCCGCAAGGCCATAGACGGTTTCGGTGGGGATTGCAACAAGTCCGCCGTTTTTGAGAATATTCGCGGCGGTTTCCGTTGCGCCTTTGTTTTTTGCATCAAGAAGCAAAGTTTCCATTTTTCCTCCGGTTTATTCTTCCTCGGCGCGAAGTTTTTCTGCCTGGTCATGGGCGCGCAAAGGATCGATAAGTTCATCAAGACCGCCGTTTATGACGGAATCGATTTTATAGATAGTAAGGCCAATACGGTGGTCGGTTACCCTTCCCTGGGGGAAGTTATAGGTTCTTATACGCTCGCTTCGGTCGCCGCTTCCTACCTGAGCCTTTCTGTCGGCGGCACGGCTTTCGTCTGCGGCACGCTGTTTTTGTTCATAAAGGCGGCTGCGAAGGACCTTCATGGCCTTATCTTTGTTTTTATACTGGCTTCTTTCGTCCTGACATTCGACCACCATTCCGGTGGGAAGATGGGTTATGCGGATAGCGGAACTGGTTTTATTGATATGCTGGCCGCCGGCACCGCTTGAACGGAAGGTATCGATTTTAAGGTCGTTTGGGTCAATTTCGACTTCGACGTTTTCCGCTTCGGGAAGAACCGCAACGGTGACTGCAGAAGTTTGAATCTTGCCCTGGGAATCCGTTACGGGAACGCGCTGGACACGGTGAGTTCCGCTTTCGAAGCGGAATCTTCCGAAGACGCCTTCGCCTTCGACGGAAAAAGAGATTTCCTTATAGCCGCCGAGTTCGGTGGCGTTGGCATAAATTATCTCTATTTTCCAGCCCCGGGAATCGGAATACATTGAATACATTCGGAAAAGGTCCGCGGCAAAAAGCGCCGCTTCTTCACCGCCCGTGCCGCTTCGTATCTCCATTATTACGGAACGGTCTTCGTCCGGGTCTTTGGGGATAAGAAGTATTTTCAGCTCTTCGGCGCAGGTTTCCATAGCTTTTTTGCTTTCTTCAAGCTGTTCTTTTGCCATATCACGAAGTTCGCGGTCGGTTTCCTCTTCAAGGATAGCTTCCGCTTCTTCAAAATGCGCCTTTGCAGATTTATATTCCTGATATTTTTCCGCAAGGGGAGTGAGTTCGCGGTGGTCCTTGAGGAGTTTTGTGTAAAGTTCGTTATCGTTTATGACTTCCGGTTCATAAATGCGAAGTCCCGCCTGGCGCCAGCGTCTTTCGATATCTTCAAGTTTATCAAACATCGGCGCCCTCCCGGATTATCTGTTTGATGTTTTTTTCGGCTTTGCTGCGGGGAACTTCGACCTCGTGACCGCATTTTTCGCACCGGAGCTTGAAATCCATTCCGGAGCGCATAACGATAAATCTTGCGCCGCCGCAGGGGTGGTTTTTCTTCATGACGAGGATATCTCCGATTTTGACATCCATTAAAAGCGCTCCTTTCAAAAAAACATTTTCCTAATTTATTAATATAACATAATAAGGGGATTTTTGCAACAAAACGAAAAAAGCGGAGCAATGCTCCGCTTTTTTGTTTTCATAAAACAGTGTTCCGGCGAATATAAATAGTCCATAAAAATTTTTGGAGGAAAAACAAATGACGGAATATCTGCCGGAAGGCTATCTTATAGACACAGTAAAAAACAAGGCGTTCCTCTCTTCTTTTGAAAACCTTGATGCGGCCATGAAAAACCGAAACGTTCTTGAAGCGAAGGTCGTTCTTTGCACCGCCGCACACGACCTTATCGTTGACCTTGGGTGCATGAGAGGAATTATTCCCAGAGAGGAAGGCGCCATAGGCATTGAAAGCGGCGAAACAAAGGACATTGCGATAATTTCGCGGGTGAATAAACCGGTTTGTTTTTTTATCACCGCTTTTGACAAAGACAGAAGCGGAAGAAAAATTGCCGTTTGTTCAAGAAAAGCAGTACAGGAGGAATGCCGCGCAAATTTTCTTGATAAACTTGTTCCCGGGGATATCATTCCTGCGGTGGTGACCCACATGGAAAGCTTCGGGTGTTTTGCGGATATAGGCTGCGGAATTTCTTCGCTTCTTCCCATTGACAGCATAAGCGTTTCAAGGATAGGTCACCCTTCCGACCGTTTTAAAAACGGTCAGAGGATATTTGCCGCGGTTTCGGGACGGGATTCTTTTGGAAGGATATGCCTTTCGCACAAGGAACTTTTGGGAACGTGGGAACAAAATGCGGAGAATTTTTCTCCGGGAGAAACGGTTTCGGGCATCATACGCTCGGTGGAAGATTATGGAGTTTTTGTGGAACTTGCACCGAACCTTGCGGGACTTGCGGAACCTTGCAACCATCTTGTTCCCGGACAGCAGGCTTCGGTTTACATCAAAAGCCTTATTCCGGATAAAATGAAGATAAAGCTCATCATAGTCGACGTTTTTGACGAAGAGACGATGCCTTCAGCTTTTGAATATTACATCACGAAAGGACATCTTGATTTCTGGCAGTACTCTCCCCTTTCGTCGCCAAAAACCGTTTTTACCGATTTCAGGAATGAGTAAGAACGGTTATTCCGCAGGGTGAATTTTCTTCGGGCAGGCATGGTTTTCCCGCTTTTTCAAAAATCAAAACCATTATTTCGAGAACTTTTTCTTCCCAGAATAAATTTCCGTTATAGCAGACGTTGACTGCAGAAACGGTTTTTCCATAGTGATATTTTCCGCTTTCGGAAAGGTAATTCTGTTTTATTTTTGAGGCGACGAAATCGATGCAGGCGGATTTTGAAGAAAAACTTTTTCCGCTCCAGCCGAAGATGTTGTTTTCGCGAAAACAGGTTTTTCCCCATCCGGATTCCAAAGCTGAGACCGCTGCGAGGAAAACCGCGTTCACGCCGTATTTTCTTTCGGCGGTGATGAAATCTTCGGCATAAAGTGAGAGTTCGCCTTTTAAACCTTTTGAAAGTTCTTCAGCGGTATACCCGCTTTTTTCGGTAAGATCGAGAAACCGAGCTTCGCCGTAGGTCATGGCGAAAGCTTCCGTTCCGGAAAAGACAAGAAATAAAGTTATTAAAAAAGCAAAAAGTTTTTTCATTGAATAAAGCTCCGTTCATTTTTTACTCTGTGAAGCACACAGAGCATTGGAAAAAAACGGAGCTTTTATTCATTTTTATCCAAAAAGCGGCTGGATCTGTTTTCCCAAAAGGGCGGATTCTATCGCACTTTCACTTTTTTCAAAATGTGCCACCAGCGAAGCGGGCTTCTTTTCGGGCGAATCCTGCCCCATTGGAACGAAATAGACGTTTTTTGCATTCATAAGGCGGCCTATGTTCTGTGCGGAAGCACCCAGAGCATCGTTTGTGGAAACGGCGATGACGAGAGGTCTTCCGTTTCGAAGGTGGGCTTTTGCCGCCATTGTGACCGCGGTATCGGTTATTCCGTTTGCAAGTTTTCCGAGGGTATTGCCGGTGCAGGGTTCGATGAGAAGGACGTCGAGAAGCGCCTTTGGACCTATGGGTTCCGCCTCGGGAACTGTCGTTATGGGAGGTTTTTTGCAAATTTCGGTTATGCGGCGGATGAAATCTTCCGCTTTTCCGAAGCGGCTGTTTATGGATGCGGCGCCTTCGGACATTATGGGGGTTATATCGTAGATTTTTGAAAGTTTTTCCATCTCCGCAAGGACTTTTTCGAAGGTGCAGAAAGACCCGCAAAGAGCGAAACCCAAACGTTTTTTATCACTCATGCTCATTCTCCGTTTCGTCAATAATATTGAGCACCGTATCGCAGACGATTTCGCCGGCGGTTTTTGGCGCGAACTTTCCCGGAAGTCCGAGAGCCTTTTTTGCGGTTATTCCCAGTTCTTTTGCTGCTTCGAAATCCGTTCCGCAGGGTTCGGAGGCAAGGTCTATAACTATTGCGTCCTTATTAACGAGCACCAGTTTTTCGCGGTTGAGCACCATTGTGGGAACGGTGTTGAAAACAACGCGGAATTTTGAAATTTCGCCATCAAGAAGCCGAAATTCAAGGGGAGTCATTCCTTCGGAACGGATCCACGCAAGCTCGGAAAAGCGCCTTGCTGCAACGGTGACCTTTGCATCGAGGGCCTTTAAAATCGAGGAAAGAAGCCTTCCTATTCTTCCGTGGCCGAGAATGAGCACCGGAACTCCGCTTACGGATTCGCTGAGCATTTCCATTGAAAGTGCGGCGGCAGCTTCGGCTGTTATGGCGGCGTTTCTTACCGCAAACTCTTCGCGGTGATAATAATCGAAAGTTTTTATTTCCCTTTCTTTTGCATTTTCGGCAATATCCTTTGGAATGAGTCCGCCCATGAGCACCGAGCCTTTCGGAAGGTTTTCAATTATTTCGGAAAGGGGTGTTTTTTCTTTTGAAAAGGCGGTTTTTAAAAAGCCCTCTCCGTCCGAACAAGGAAGCGGAAGCACCGTTATTTCACATTTTTGAAGTTCCGTCACTGTTTTTATATGTACCGCTTCATCCGGAAGTTTTGCCTCATCAAGTCCGAGGGCAAAAACTTTGAAGCCTTTTTCCACAAGCGACCTTATAAGATAAATCGAACGAAGGTCGCCGCCTGCAACGCAGAAAGAACGTTTTTTCATTTTGGTGAAACCTCCTGCTCTTTTTTCCGTTGGTATATTCTATGCCGCAAGGCGCTTTTTTGGTCACGGTAACCGCAAAAGCGTTTTTTTCATAGAATGGAGAGCGAAAGGGGGATTTTTTGAATGTTTTTTGACAGTCTTGCGGTTTTTGCGCTCACTTTTTTTGCCGCGCTTGGAATGGTGGAGGCATCGGAATGGCTTTTGAGAAATCCGTTCAGGAAAGATATCAAAAAGACGGTTTTTGTTGTTGCGAAGGCTTCTTCCGTTCCCGAAGAGGACCTTGAACCGGCACTCAGGACGATTTTTTCGGAAACGGAAGGACAGAAAAGGCGGATTTTTCTTGACTGCTCCGGAGTTTCTGAAGAGGGGTTTATTATTTGTGAAAACCTTTCAAAAAGATTTGATTGCGAAATATTTTTAAGCGAAGAAGAACTTGTTTCACTTATGGACGAATATTTACACGGAAGCGAAAAAACTGTATAATAGACTTATAATTATAAGATGGGGTAAAATGCATGCTTGATAAAAACGAGAAACAGGAACCGGAGCGCATCAGCGGCACAGTTGACGGAATAGTCTGTTACAAGGCCGAGAGCGGTTTTACGGTATTTGATCTTGATATGCAGGGCGAGCTTGTCACTGTTGTTGGTGAGCTTGGCAAAGTTGAAGCCGGCGAGGAGGTTGTTCTCACCGGCACTTTCGCGTCCCACCCCACCTATGGAAGCCAGTTTCGGGCGGACGTTTGCGAAAGAAGGCTTCCCGCTTCGGCAACCGCCATAAGAAAATATCTTTCGGGCGGGTCTTTTAAAGGTGTCGGTCCGGCCATTGCAAAAAGGATAGTTGAAGCTTTCGGAGAATATACTCTTGAGGTCATTGAAAACAGCCCCATGGACCTTGCGAGAGTAAAAGGCGTTTCGGAAAAACTTGCCCTTGAAATAAACGAGGAATTTCAGCGCGCTTTCGGTGCGCGAAAAGCCATGACCGCTTTGCAGGAATTCGGTCTTCCTGCGGCGGTTGCCGTAAGGGCATGGAAAAAATGGGGTTCTTCCGCCATGGATTACATAAGAGAAAACCCCTATCTTCTTTGTGATCCGGAAATCGGAGTTGATTTTTCTGAGGCGGATGCGATTTTTGTCAAAAAAGGCGACCCGCAGGACATGAGAAGACTTAAAGCCGGAATAAAGCACGTTCTTGTTCACAACCTTGACAACGGTCACACCTGTCTTCCTGAAGAGAGTCTTCTTGCTGCTGCGGCGGGACTTTTGGGCGAAGCGGACGAAATGGCCGACGCTCTTGAAGAACTTATTGAAAAAGAGGACCTTAACGAATATTACAGGGGCGAGAGAAGATTTATCTATCTTCCGGAGCTTTTTATTGCGGAAACCACCGCCGCCGGACGCATCAAAATGATGCTTATGGGAAGCAGCGAACAAAGTTCTGCGGCACTTGAAAGATCCATTGAACTTCTTGAAGAGGAACTTGGAATAGAATATGACGTTTTGCAGAAAAGAGCGCTTAAAAACGCGGTGCAGAACCATGTTTTTGTGCTTACGGGCGGTCCCGGTACCGGTAAGACAACGACTCTTAACGCGCTGATAAAACTTCTTGAACAGCAGGGCGATGAAGTTATGCTTGCGGCGCCCACCGGAAGAGCTGCGAAACGACTTGCGGAACTTACCGGTCATGAGGCAAAGACCATTCACCGTCTTCTGGAAGTGGATTATTCCGGAAGCGAACTTGTGCCGGTTTTCAGAAGAAACGAGCGCAACCCGCTCAAATGCGACACCCTTATTGTGGACGAGATGTCCATGGTGGATGCGCTTCTTTTTGATTCGCTTCTCAGGGCGCTTCCCTTTCACAGCAGACTTGTTATGGTCGGCGACAGCGACCAGCTGCCTTCGGTCGGTGCGGGAAACGTTCTTCATGACCTTATAAAATCCGATATTCTTCCTTCGGTGAAGCTTGACACCATTTTCCGTCAGGCGGCGGAAAGCATGATAGTAACCAACGCTCACGACATTGTAAGCGGCGAATACCCCTATCTTGAATCCAAGGACAACGACTTTTTCTTTCTTCCGAGACAGACGGAAAGCGAATGTGCAAAGACGGTTTGTCAGCTTTGTGAAAAGCGGCTTCCGAAGGCATACGGTTTTTCGCCCATGTGGGACGTTCAGGTGCTTTGTCCCGGAAAAAGAGGCGAAGCCGGAACCTGGAACCTTAACATCGAACTCCAGAAATGCCTTAACCCCGCGGACGGAAAGAAAAAGGAATTCCGCCAGGGCGGTCACCTTTTCCGTGAAGGCGACAAGGTCATGCAGACCAGAAACGATTATGACATGACCTGGACGAAGGACGACGGCGAAATTGGAAGAGGAGTTTTTAACGGCGATATCGGCGTTATCGAAAAAATCGACCCTATCGGAAGAATGATGGCCATTCGATTTGACGACAGAACCGCGGAATATCCTTTTGACAGTGCGAACGAACTTGACCACGCATATGCGGTAACAGTCCACAAAAGTCAAGGCAGCGAATTTGAAGCGGTCATCATTCCCCTTTTTGAGGCAAATTCGAGGCTTTATTACAGAAAGCTGCTTTATACCGCGGTTACAAGGGCAAAAAAACTTCTTGTTATCGTTGGAAGCGCAAGGGCGGTAATGACCATGGTTGACAACAACCGCCAGAGCGGAAGATTCACTAATCTTCGTTTTATGATAAAAGAATAAAAATTAATATTTTATAAATTGACATTCTTTGATTTTGGTTTTACTCTATATAATATAAATTTTAAAAAATCGGAGGACAATAATGCCTGCTGATATTGGAATAGATCTCGGTACCACAAAAATAATCGTTTATGAATCCGGACGCGGAGTTGTTTTTCGCGAGCCGAATATTGTTGCGGTAAATAACGACACCGGCGAAGTTCTTGCCGTGGGCGAAAGCGCCTATAAAATGGTGGGAAGGACCCCGGGCTATATTTCAGCCGTGAGCCCTATGGGCGGCGGAGTTATTTCCGACTATAATCTTACGAACGTTCTTATTCACCACGCGCTTAAAAAAGTTTGCGGCGACAGCTATCTTAAACCAAGGGTCGCTATCTGCGTTCCGTCCATTATCACCGACGTTGAACAAAGAGCGGTTGTTGACGCGGCGCTTGCCGCAGGTGCAAGAAAGGTTTTTCTTATCGAAGAACCGGTTGCCGCGGCAATGGGCGCGGGACTTGATATTTCCAAGGCCGACGGCAGACTTATCGTTGACATCGGCGGCGGAACTTCGGACATTGCGCTTCTTTCCCTTTCGGGCGTTGTGTGCAAGCATTCCATAAAGCTTGCGGGACAGCGTTTTGATGAAGAGATAATCCGCTATATCCGTCTTCGCCACGGAATCCTTATAGGCGAAAAAATGGCGGAAGAGGTAAAGAAAAACATCGGCACCTGCTGGAATTTTGAGGACGACAGAACTTTTGAAGTCAAGGGAAGGAACCTTCTTACCGGACTTCCCGGAAAGACGACTATAACCTGGCAGGAGCTTTCGGATATTTTTTATGACCTTGCGGACCAGCTTGCCGCGGCCATTCAGAAGGTTTTTGAAAAGACTCCGCCGGAACTTGCGGGCGACGTTAAGGCCAACGGAATCCTTCTTACCGGCGGCGGTGCAAGACTTCACGGGCTTGATAAATATCTTGCGCACCGCTTTAACCTTAAATGCGAGGTTGCGAAAAACCCGGAAGAATGCGTCGCCATAGGCACCGGGGAATCTTTTAACCTTCAGGGATATCTTCGCGACTGCATTTCCGAAGCTAACAACAGACTTCATGGATAATAAAATTTCAACCAACCTTGACACCGGTCTTTTGAAAGTCATTGCTTTTTTGACGATGCTTATTGACCACGTGGGATATATGTTTTTTCCAAACGAGGCGATTTGGAGGATCATCGGAAGAATATCTTTTCCGCTTTTTGCTTATTGCCTTGTCATCGGATTTCTTAAAACGAAAAACCTTAGGAAATATTTTCTGAGGCTTGGAATTTTTGCCGCGGTTTCGCAGGCGCCTTATGTTTTTTGTTTTTATCCCGACGCACCAACGCTTCACCTTAACATAGGCTTTACTCTTCTTCTGGGGCTTTGGGCGCTTTACGCACTTCAGCGAAAAAAATTTTTTCAGTTTGCCGCGGCCGTTCTGCTTTCGCTTTTTCCGGCGGTGGAATACGGCATTTACGGCGTTTTGCTTATTGCCGCCATGGGATTTTTTATTGACGGAAAGAGAAGTTTTTTTGGAATTTGCATAGGCATTTATCTTGCGTCGCCGTTTTTCGGAGTTTTTTCCGACATTGCGCCGGCTGTTCAGGGTTTTGCCGCTTTTGCTGTGGTTCCCCTTGTCATAAAGACAAATTCAAAAATAAAGATACCCAGGTGGCTGAATTACGGATTTTATCCGGCGCATCTTTGCGTTTTGGCTCTTCTGGGTTATCTTATCAAATAAAAGGACGTGAAAACAATGGAAAAGAAAACGGGCAAAGCGGGACTTCTTCGCCGCTTTCTTCCCTATTACAGACCCTATCTTCCGACACTTGCGCTGGACCTTTTATGCGCGGTTCTGACCACCGTTTGCGACATCGTTTTGCCGATGATAGTACGAACCATTACCAACGCGGCAACGGAAGATATTGGTGCGCTTTCGGTAAGGCTTATTCTTGAAATTGCGGGAATTTATCTTATTCTTCGCGTTATCGACACCGCGACGAACTATTTTATGGTAAACATCGGTCATATGATGGGCGCCCATCTTGAGGCGGATATGAGAAAGGACTTTTTCTCGCATCTTCAGGACCTGAGCTTCAGTTTTTACAGCAACAACAAAGTCGGTCAGCTTATGAGCCGACTTTCGAAAGACCTTTTTGACGTTACCGAATTTTCCCACCATGCGCCGGAAGAGGTCCTTATCGGAATAGTTAAATTTGTTGCTTCGTTCATCATTCTTATGAGTGTCAACGTTCCGCTGACGGTTTTCATCTTCCTTATGATCCCTTTCCTCGGATTTTTTGTTCTTAAGCTTAGAAGAGAACTTGAACACGCTTTTTATAGCGAACGTTCCCAGATAGGTGAAATAAACGCGCAGATCGAGGACAGCCTTCTTGGAATCCGCGTTGTTCAAAGCTTTGCGAACGAGGACATTGAACGTGAAAAGTTCAGAAAGAACAACGAGGTTTTTCTTAAAATCAAAAAAAGAGCCTATAAGGCTCTTGGCAGGCTGCACTGCGTAATAAGACTTTTTGACGGATGCATGTATATTTCCGTTGTTGCTGCAGGCGGAATTTTCCTTATGAACGGACAGATCACCGCCGGCGACTATGCGGCTTATCTTCTTTATACCACCGTTCTTCTCAACACGGTTTCGCGCCTTGCGCAGTTTACCGAAACCTTTATGCAGGGCTTTACCGGAATTGAACGTTTCTTTGAAATTATGGACGTTGAACCGGAAATCACCGATGCACCCAATGCTGAAGATATTGAAAACGTCACCGGTGAAATCATCCTTGAAAACGTTGCGTTCAAATACAGCGATTCCAACGAAACCGTTCTTTCCGGAATCGACCTTCACGTTAATCCCGGCGACAATATTGCTCTTGTTGGCCCTTCCGGCGGCGGAAAGACCACCCTTTCGAACCTTATTCCAAGATTTTATGACGTTTCGGAAGGACGTATCCTTCTTGACGGAAAAGATATCAGAAACATCACCCTTGAAAGTTTGCGCAACAACATCGGCGTTGTTCAGCAGGACGTTTATCTTTTCAGCGGAAGCATTTATGAAAATATCCTTTACGGAAAACCCGGCGCAAGCCGCGAAGAAGTTATCGAAGCGGCAAAACTTGCCGGTGCTCACGAATTTATTTCCGCACTTGACGAAGGTTATGATACCTATGTCGGCGAACGCGGCGTAAAGCTTTCGGGCGGACAGAAACAGAGAATTTCCATTGCGAGGGTATTTCTTAAAAACCCGGCGGTGCTCATTCTTGACGAGGCAACCTCGGCGCTTGACAACGAAAGCGAAAAAATGGTTCAGAAGAGCCTTGAAAGGCTTTCGGAAGGACGCACCGTTTTCACCATTGCTCACCGCTTGAGCACCATTCGAAACGCGAAGACCATTCTGGTGCTCAACGACGAAGGAATTGTTGAGCAGGGCAACCACGAAGAGCTTATGGCCAAAAAAGGAGTTTATTACGGACTTCAGATGATGGCTGAAAGTTAAAAAAACAGCAGTAAAAAAGGCACCGCAAAGCGGTGCCTTTTTTTGTTCAGTCATCTATTCTTTTTATGACGAATTTATCGGTCTGGTAATTTATTACGCCGAGCTTCCAGAGCTTCATATAGCGAAGGCGCTCCTGAAAAAACGGAATGGGGTCGGTGAATTCACCGTTTGTTCCGTTTTCCATTATGCGGAGAAGGCAGGCTCTTTCCCTGACTTCTTCCACACCTTCCAAAACCGGCTCATAGCAATATTTATATTCTTCGTTTACATAAAGGAAACCAATGGTAACCTCGTCATAATATACCTCGTATTTTTCCATAATTACCTCGCTTATCTGAGGGTGATATATGCGGCGTAAGCAACATACATTGCTACGCAGAGAGCACCTTCAAGTCTTGTGGTTTTGTTTCCGGTTTTTCCGAGAACATACATAACAAGGGTGATACCCATAAGAATAACGGTATCGATGATGAGAAGGTTGGAAGCATTGATAACGGTGAGTGCGGAAGCAGAACCGAGAATGAAGAGAACGTTGAAGATGTTGGAACCGACAACGTTACCGAGTGCAAGACCGCTGTCGCCTTTTTTGGCTGCAACGATGGAAGTTACCAGTTCGGGAAGAGAAGTTCCGGCCGCAACAATGGTAAGACCGATAAAGGTTTCGCTCATGCCGATGGCTTCGGCGATGAGAACGGCGTTGTCAACAACAAGGTCGCCGCCGAATACGATTGCAGCAAGACCACCGAGGATGCAGAGAATGCTTTTAAGCGGGGACATTGCTTTTATATCGTCGCCTTCGGTGCGGTTTTTCTTTGCGGAACGGATGAGCATTACGATATAAGCGATCATTCCGCAGAGAAGAAGGATGCCTTCTATATTGGAGATCTTCATATCGATCATCATTACAAGAAGAACGGCTGCTGCGCCAAGGCTCCACCAGATATCACGGGTGAGAATTACTTTTTCGGTAACCATGGGGCAGATTATCGCGGAAATACCGACAACGATGAGAAGGTTGAAAATGTTGGAACCGATTACGTTACTGAGAGCGATATCGCTGTTTCCGGAGAAGCCTGCGGAAATACTTACTGCGGCTTCGGGTGCGCTGGTACCCATTGCAACAACGGTAAGACCGATGATTACAGAAGGGATTTTGAGAAGTTTTGCGACGGAAGAAGCGCCATCAACAAAAAAGTCTGCGCCCTTGATGAGAAGGACGAATCCGACGATGAGAAGAACATACATCATCATAAAAACAAACCTCCGAAATTTTCTGCGTAAAGGCATAAAAAAACAAGACCCTTTGCGCGTTTTTTGCGGCAAAAGTCTTGTTGTTTGATACACTATCCGGCCTTTTCGGCGTGATGACGAATAATGCAACGCCTTTTTTGACAAAAAGGCGCCAACTACTCCCTAATGACTTAAAGTATTTTACCATATTTTTTCTTTTTGTCAACCCCTATTAAATATGTAATATATATTATACATATTTAATTGATATATTTTACATTAGAAAAAAGACAGCCTTTCGGCTGTCTTTTTTCGTTGGGGGTATTTGTGGATTAGAAAAGGGGTTATTGTTCTTTTGATTACTGAATGGTCCAACCACCGTCAACGATGATTTCGGTACCGGTGAGGAATTCGTTTTCAATAGTGAAAATAATTGCGTGTGCAATTTCTTCCGGAACGCCGGTACGTCCTACAGGAGTATGTTCGCAGTCATATTTATAAGCTTCTTCACCACAGCCTTTGCCGCCGATTGCAGTATCAACATGACCGGGATGAATGGTGTTTGCGCGGATTCCCTGTCTGCCGTAAGCAATAGCAATGGATTTGGTAAGACCTCTGAGACCGAATTTGGTGGTGCTGTAGAAAGGAGTATAGGGGTTGCTGATGATACCCATCATGGAAGAAACGTTTACGATTGCGCCGGGAGTTCCCTGTTTAAGGAATTCGTTGATTGCATATTTGCAGCCCCAGACAACGCCGTCCTGGTTAACACCGATGATATGTCTGTATTCTTCGGTGGTGTATTCATGGAAAAGTTTTGCGGGGCAAATACCTGCATTGTTTACAATGATATCAAGATGTCCGTAAAGTTTAACGGTTTCTTCAACAACGTTTTTAACCTGTTCCTCGTTGGAAACATCAACTTTGAAGAAAGGAACATTAAGTTCTTCAGCGGTTTTTTTACCAAGGTTTTCGTCCCAGTCAGCGATTACGGGAAGACCGCCCTTTGCAAGAATTGCCTCTACGGTTGCTTTGCCGATTCCGCCAGCACCACCGGTTACGATTGCTACTTTGTCTTTGATTTCAAACATTTTCAGTACCATCCTTTCAAAATTCACAAGTTGTGTTCATATTTTAACAACTTTTGTCAATTTGATTATAATCTACTGACCAAGTCCGATGTCAATATTGAATTTTAAACTTTTCTATAACAAAAATCGTCTTAAAATAAACATATTGATATTTTTTATAAGATAATGTAATATTGTCTTAGTCAGATGTTTTGGAGGTGCAACAAATGGAAAACGACTTATTTACCATAAATGAATTTGCGAAAATCTGCCAAACCACCAAAGATACGCTTTTGGTATATGATAAAAAAGGTCTTTTAAAACCTGCAAAAATAGGTGAAAACGGATATCGCTATTATCACATCCGACAGAACTATGATTTTTGCGTTATAAAAGCTTTTCAAATGATTGGTTCTTCCCTGAACGAAATTTCCGAACAGCTTGAGCAAGGCGAAAATAAAAATGTTATCGAGCTTTTAAAATCCAAAAAGAACGATTTTTTTAAACGCCAGCTTGAACTTATTCAAATGCAGATGTTTATTGATGAAGTTATCAAGCAATCCGAAAAAATAAACGCAAACAAAAATATTCTTCACGTTGAATTTCAGCCGGAAGAATATTTTATTTCCATGCCTGCAGAAAAGGAAACTAACCTTAATGATGATTTTGCGTATTCCTTTGAAGCCCTTAAAAAACTCAACAAATACATTCTTGAACGCGGCTATTCATCTTCCGTACCGCTTGAAATGAACCATATTATAAGCCGTGATTCATTTCTTGATTACAATTTCCATTTTACAAGTTATCAGTACAAATTACCGTTCAAAGTTCCTGATCCGTTTTTAAAAATAAAACCTGCAGGAAAATATATTTTAAAATATGTTACAGGTGCTGCTTCTGTTTTTTCTTCACAGTGCAAAAAATTTTCAGATGAGATAAATTCCTGCGGTTATAAAACAATCGGAGATTTTTACGTTTACTACCCAAAATACAATCTTTTCTCCGTTTCCGAATCTGAAAACACCTGTTTGATTTCCGTAAAAATTGAAGAATAAAAAAATGACCTGCTTTTGCAGGTCATTTTTGTTTTTATCATTTCTTAGCCGCAGTGAGAAAAACCGCAGTCGCAGATGGTGCAGCCGCCTTCGTGGCGAAGGAGCTTTCCGCATTCGGGGCAATGAAGTTTATCGTCTTTTCCGAGGACGGGTTTGTTTGCCGGCGCAGTTTTTGCGCCTTCAGCTTTTTTTGGTGCGGGTTCCTCCTCGGGTTCGGTGCTGAATCCGTTGGTGCCAAGCATTTTGCTCATCTTGATGATGGTCCTTGCAATAGCATCGGGGCAGGAAGTGCATTTGAGGCCCGGCTGACGAACGGTGCTGGGGCATCTGATGCCTTTGAGCTGGGAAAGAATCTCATCCTGGCTGATTCCGGCGCGAAGAGCGATGGAAACAAGTCTTGCGGTGGCTTCGGACTGGGAAGGACAGCCGCCGCCTTTTCCGGTACTGGTAAAGACTTCGCAGATGCCGTGCTCATCGCGGTTTACGGTGATGAAGAGGCTTCCGCAGCCTATCTTCATCTTTTCGGTGGCACCCCAGGTAAGAGTGGGACGAGGTCTGGGAAGAATGGTGTTCATTGCGGGAACTTCAGGTTTTTCTTCCTCTTTTTTCTGGGTTCCGATGGTGAGAACCTGGCTGTCGCGGCTTCCGTCACGGTAAACGGTGGTGCCTTTGCATCCGAGCTTATAAGCAAGAACGTAAGCTTCTTTTACTTCCTCGCGGGTTGCGCTGTTAGGGAAGTTGATGGTTTTGGAAACAGCGTTATCGGTATATTTCTGGAATGCCGCCTGGATCCTGATATGCCATTCGGGGGTGATATCGTGGGCGCAGACGAAGACTCTTCTGATATCTTCGGGGATCTCTTCGATGTGGGCAAGGGTGCCTTCATCGGCGATGCGCTGGATAAGTTCTTCGGAATAGATTCCGCGCTCTTTGAGCTTTTCAACAAGAAGGTCGTTGCAGACGAGGAGTTTGTCGCCGTCCATTACGTTTTTGGTGAAAGCATATGCAAAGAGAGGTTCGCAGCCGCCGGAAGCATCGGCGATAATGGAAATGGTACCGGTGGGAGCGATGGTAGTGATAGTTGCGTTGCGGATCTCGTATCTGTCGGCAAAGACGGATTCTTCCCATGCGGGGAAGGTTCCTCTTTCAAGAGCAAGCTCGATGGAAGCTTTGGTGCCTTCGGTCTGGATAAGGCTCATGACCTCTTCGGCAACTCTTTCGGCTTCGACGGAGTTATAGGGAACGCCGAGTTTGAGAAGAAGGTCGGCAAAGCCCATTACACCGAGGCCTATTTTTCTGGTTTTTCTGGTCATCTCATCGATTGCCGGAAGCGGATAATGGTTTACGTCGATTACGTTATCGAGGAAATGAACGGCTTTATGTACGATATCGGTGATCCTGTCATAGTCGATGGAGAGGATTCCGTCTTCTTCGCAGACGCAAAGTCCGAGGTTGATGGAACCGAGGTTGCATGCCTCATAAGGAAGAAGAGGCTGTTCGCCGCAGGGGTTGGTGCTTTCGATCTCACCGAGTGTGGGAGTGGGGTTGTAACGGTTCATTTCATCGATAAAGACGATTCCCGGTTCGCCGTTGCGCCATGCGGCATCGACGATTTTTTCGAAGACTTCTCTTGCGTCAAGAGTTCCGGTGACTTCTTTGGTATTGGGGGAAACAAGCTCGTATTCGGTGCCGTTTTCGACGGCTTCCATAAATTTATCGGTGATGGCAACGGAGATATTGAAGTTGTTTATCTCGTTGTTATTGGCTTTGCAGTCGATGAATTTAAGGATATCCGGGTGGTCGATGCGGAGCATACCCATGTTTGCACCGCGGCGGGTTCCGCCCTGTTTAACGGCTTCGGTCGCTGCGTTGAAAACTTTCATGAAGCTTACGGGACCGGAAGCAACACCGCCGGTGGATTTTACGATAGAACCTTCGGGACGGAGTCTGGAGAAGGAAAAACCGGTGCCGCCGCCGGACTGGTGAACAAGAGCGGCATATTTTACGGTATCAAAGATACCGACCATGCTGTCTTCGACGGGAAGAACAAAGCATGCGGAAAGCTGACCGAGAGGGCGGCCTGCATTCATAAGGGTGGGCGAGTTCGGCATGAACTCGCAATTTGTCATCATTTCGAAAAATTCTTTTTCGGTGGCTTTTATTTCCTCTTCGGTTTTGCCGTAGGCTGCATCTGCCCCCGCAATGGTAGATGCAACTCTGGTGAAGAGTTCTTCAATGGTTTCGACGACCTTGCCGTCGTTATCTTTGGCAAGGTATCTTCTTTCGAGAACGGTTTCGGCGTTCTTGGTAAAATTCATATACCCTTTCCCCCTTTTTCTATATTTGGCGGCTCATTTTTTTGGAGTCTTTTTGAGCCGATAATTTATCAAAAAGTGTCACAGGGTGACACAAAGTTATTATAGCATATCGCCAGCTTTTTTTGAATATGGAAAAGGCTGTTAATGAAAAAATATTTATATAAAACGCAGGCCGGCGGAAAAACGGCATAAAAAATAGAGCCGAAACCTGGCTGATGCAGCTCAGGGTGCAATTCCCGTCACGCCAGCCAGCGAATAGCTCTGTGGATAGTATATCTCATAGAAACAGATATGTCAATAAAAAGAAAATCCCCGGCAGAGCCGAGGACTTTCTTTTTGGGGGTATTAATAGAAAAGAGACTGTTTTATCAGAATACGTTGATGCCGCCGCCGTTGAGAATGGTCTGGCCATAGATATAGGTGTTTGCATCACTTGCAAGGTAAACAACGGTGTTTGCAACTTCATCAGCAAGAGAAGGACGTTTGCAGATGGTATCTGCAACACCCTGGCACATGGTCTGTCTTACGCCGAGGTTTTCTTCGGTAGGATAATCGAAAACATAACGAAGCTGATCGTGGAACATAAGGCCGGGAGCAACGCCGTTTACCATGATTCCGAAAGGAGCAAGTTCGTTTGCAAGTCCGCGGGTAAGACCGTTCATTGCGGATTTGGTTGCAGCATAAAGAACGATATTTTCGTTGTTTTTGCTGTAAGAGCTTTCGGAAGAAATGTTGACGATTTTGCCGTAACCCTGGGGAATCATATAATCGCATGCGCAGCGGAGGCAATAGATAACGGAAAGAAGTGCGCCTCTTACAGTGGTATCGATCTGTTCTTCGGTGAACATGAAGAAGGGACCGTAGCTGGTATGGGTTGCGTTGTTGATAACAACGTCGATATGTCCGCCGAGAGCTTCGTTTGCTTTTGCAAAGAATTCTTTTACGCTGTCGAAGTTTTCAAGGTCTGCAACAATGGGATATACTTTGGTATTCCATTTTTCTTCAACTTCTTTTGCGTTTTTCATAAGGCCTTCTTCGTTGATATCGTTCATAACAACTTTTGCGCCGAGAGCTGCAAAACGGTGTGCAAGTGCTCTTCCAAGGCCAACACCGCCTGCACCGGTTACGATAACGGTTTTGCCGGTGAAATCCATAAGGTCGGTAACTTTTTTGTCAACGTCTGCGAAAGGAACTCTGTTCCAGCCAAGGTCTTCAACAGTGAATTTGCTGTAATCAGCTCTGAAATCTGCCATGATAATTTCTCCTTTTTTTCTTTATTTGTTTATATATTAACGGAGAAATTGTTGTTTGAAAATTAGCAAAGCGAAAAACTGTAAAGAAAAGGTAACAGTTTTAAAAGCTGTTACCTTTTGGCATTATCATATGCATACATACAAACTTTTATCATAGATTCAATAGGTTCTGTCATTCCGTCTTTTGCCCATTTGCGGAGAAGCATTACGATATTTGAAGCTTCTTTATAATCGACATATTTTGCTTCACTTTCAGTAAGTCCGGGTTTGTCATAGCAACGGGAAATGATTTTTGCAAAACATTCAATAAGGCTTTCAAAAAGGGAATTCTGGCAGTTTTCGGTGATTACTATTTTATAGAAACTTTTTTCAAAAAGAAACCTTTCGAAAATGATATAAATGGTGTCGTGATACGGAAGTTTTTCGGCATTTCCCAAAAGAATAGGCTTTTCTATATCATTAAGGATTATCTGTTCAACAATATCCCAGCTATCGCGGAAATAATTATAGAACGTCTTTCTTGAAATCCCAACGTTTTTGCAGATTTCAGAAATTGAAACATTTGCACGTTTTTCTGAAATGACAAGTTTTTTATATTCTTCGATTATGGCGGTTCTTGTTTCCATAAAAACACCACACTTTCTCATATAAGAATAACTGTTTGCAATAAAAAAATCAAGGTTGAAATTTATAGACCGGAAGGCTTTGCTACGTCAGCAAAAATTCCCGGGGATAAAAGAAAATCCCCGGCAGAGCGGGGATTTTTTACGAATCAATAGTAGTGATATCTGTTTTTGTATTTTACGAGGCAGAACATCGTAACGGCAAAGGCAAGAACTTCGGAAACGACCATGGACCACCACACGCCGTCAAGTTCCCAGAAGATGGGAAGTATCATGACCGTGGCCACCTGGAAAACGACTGTTCTGAGGAATGATATCGCGGCGGAAATAAGTCCGTTGTTGAGGGCGGTGAAGAAACCGGAACCGAAGATATTCAGTCCGATGAAAATAAAAGCAACCGCGCTTATAATTACGGCTCTTTTTGTCATTTCGAAAAGCACCCGGTCATATCCCACAAATATTCCGGAAAGAACATCAGCAAGCAAAACGGTAAGCGCGGCAAGGGCAACACCCGCTCCGGCCATAAGAATCATGCTTTTTTTAAACAGATTTTTAAGTTCATCATGATTCTGCGCACCGTAATGATATCCCACTATCGGTGCCGCGCCGGTTACATAGCCGAAAAGTCCTGCTACAAAAATCCAGTTTACATACATAAGCACGCCGTATGCCGCAACGCCGTCTTCCCCCGCAAAGCGCATAAGCTGAAAATTATAGAGCATTGCGACAATATTGCCCGAAACGTTGGAAACAAATTCCGAAGAACCGTTGGTGCAGGTCTTCCAGAAAGCATTCCAGACGAAGGGGCCTTTTCCGAGACGAAGAAGGCTTGAATTATGAGGACGGAGAAAATAGACCACCGGGATAACGGCACCGATGAACTGGCTTGCGATGGTTGCAAGGGCGGCGCCGGCTATTCCCCATTCGAAAACAGCCATGAAAAGCCAGTCGAGCACCATATTTCCGCAGCCGGCGGCAACGGTGGTATAAAATCCGTACTGGGGTCTTTCGGCAGTGATAAAGAAAATCTGGAAGGCGTTCTGCAGCATAAAAAACGGTATTCCGGCAAAAATAATGGTGCCGTAAACAACGCAGTTTTCTATCATTTCTTCCCCTTCCGCACCAAGAAGAATGGAAATCGGGCGCACGGTTGCAATGCCGAGCACAGCAATGGCAATGCCGAGCACGACGCTTACATAGATGAGCATGGAAAAATACTGGTTGGCTTTTTCTTTTTCACCTTCGCCGAGGGTTTTTGAAACGATTGCGTTTCCGCCGGCGCCTATCATGAATCCGAGAGCACTGAGAACCGCAATAAAAGGATAGATAAGGTTAAGGGCAGCGAATGGGGTTTTTCCGACGATGTTTGAAACGAAAAGTCCGTCGACGATTCCGTAAACTGAACCGAAAACCATCATTGCGATAGACGGGAACACAAAGCGCAGAAGCTTTTTATAATCAAAATGCTCACAAAGCTGTATTCTCATTTGGTTTCTCCTTTGATTTTATCAAATTCTTCTTTAAGAAGTTCATAGTGTTTTCTTCCGAGACGGAGTATCTCTTTTTGTTCCTCTTCGGTAAAACGGTCGAAAGCGGCTTTTTCAGCTTTTACAAGTTTTCCGGCGGTTTTTTCGGCAAAGGCACTTCCCTTTTCGGTAAAAACCATGAGCTTTTCGCGGAAATTTTCTTTCGAGGGAATCATTTCGATTATTCCTTCGTTTTCAAGTTTTTTTGCGGCGGAATTTATGGTCTGTTTGTTTTCGCACCAATCGTCGCAGACTTCTTTTTGGGTACAGGGTCTTTCAAAGGCGGACATGGTCCATATTATCATCATAACGCCGCCGGTGATTCCGAGGCTTCCGCCGGCGTTGCGGTATTCTTCATCGGTTTTTCTTCGTATCGACTGATACTCTTCATATTTTTCAGATGCCAAAACAATACTCCTTTCAAGTGAGACAGTCCGAAATCATACCAATGTATTATAGTACGATTTCGGACTGTTTGTCAACGGTTTATTGACATTTTTTGCGCGCTGTGGTATAAATATGGCATAAGCTTTCGGCGTTTCTTTATCAAATGCCCGAGGGCGTTTTTTATTCTTAAGGGGATTTTTTATGAAGAAAAAGACTTTTTATACTGAAATCGCCTATGTTCTGGCGATAATTTCTCTTGGCTTTGGCGTTGCTTTTGCCGCAAAGGCGGGATTCGGCGTTTCGATGATAGCGGCTCCGGCATACACCATTCACCTTAAACTTCTTGAAATGACGAGCGCTGTCACCCTTGGAACCATTGAATACATTCTTCAGGGGATCGTAATCGTTCTTCTTGCGCTTTTTGTTGGAAAATTCAAGATTTCCTATCTTTTCAGCTTTGTCACCGCGGTTTTTTCCGGACTTGCCATTGACTTTGCTATCTGGGCCATTGCGGCTGTTCCTTCGGAAAGCATTGTGATGAGGGGTGTTCTTTTCTTCACCAGCCTTATCTGCTGCGCATTCGGCGTTTCGTGCTTTTTTCATACATACGTTGCTCCGGCGGCGCACGAACTTTTTGTAAAGGAATTTGCAAAACGTTTTGGCAAGGACATCAACAAAACAAAAAGCGCTTATGACATCACCCTTTGTATCATCAGCATTATTCTTAACCTTGTTTTCTTCGGCGGATTCAAAGGAATCGGTCTGGGAACCGTTGTGACCGCGCTGGTCAACGGTCTTATTATTGCAAAAGTAACGATGATACTTGAAAAACATTTTGAATTCAAAGACGCTTTTCCGAAACTTGAAAAATATTTTGAAAAATAAAAAAACAAGGGAGCCGAATGGCTCCCTTGTTTTTTTGTTGAGTGTATTTATTATTCCATTTCGTAGTCGATAACAACTTTGATCTGTCTGCCGGAAGCAGCTTCCGCAATAGCTTCGGCAAAATCAGCGTGTTTGTATTTTTTGGTAACAAGGGTTCCGATAGGTGTTTTTTTGTTGGTGATGTGGTCGATAACTTCTTTGATGGTGGAAGCTTCATAACCGCGGGAGCCGTAAATATGGGGCTGGGAAGCAAGGAAAACCATTCCGTTGAGTTCAACTTTCATAAGGAAAGAAACAATGGAATATCTGGTTTTTTCTCTTGCATAGTTGAAACATTCTTCAACAAGAGCAGGTGCGCCTGCGGCATCAACGTACATATCAACGTCCGGAACGGGAACATAGTTGGGGAATGCGCCGAATTTTTCGATGAGCGCTTCTCTGAGGTCGCATTTGGTGGAGTTGATTGCGATTGCACCGAGCTTTTCTGCTTTTTCAAGGCGCTGTTCATCGCGGTCAACAACGGCTACGTTTTTAAGTCCTCTTGCAAGAAGTCCTGCCGCTGCGGAAAGACCGATGGTGCCTGCGCCGAGAACAACAACTTTTTCGTCGATTTTGGGTTCAACGGCAATTGCGCCCTGGGTACCGACAGAAACGGGTTCGATAAGAACGGCTTCGTCAAGGTTGATATCTTTGTCGAGAACGTATGCGTTGACGTCACGCTGTGCGTTTTCAACAAGGGTATATTCGGAGAAAGCGCCTGCCATTACGGAACCGCCTACGCCGTATTTCTGGCTGAGGATGGGTTCAACGAAAACGATATCGCCGATGTTGAGGTCATCGGCAACTTCTGCGCCTTTTTCGACGATTTTACCGACCATTTCGTGGCCGAACTGGCAGCCGTCCTGAAGTCCGTAGGATTCTCCGCCGTGAACGTAAATGCCGACGTCGGAACCGCAGATTCCTGCGCGAAGAACTTTTACGAGAACGTCTTTTTCACCGCACTGAGGAATGGGTCTTTCTTCAACAGTGATGTTTTTTGCACCATGGTAAATGGCACATTTCATAGTTCCTTCCATAATAAAAACCTCCGTTGCTAAAAATGAGTGTTGTTTATTTAACACTATTTTAGCACCGGAGGAATATATATTATTACTGTCAAAAGACTATTTTTGTCAGATAAAATATTACAAAACAAAGTTTTTGTCACATTTTCTCTTTTTTGAAATTGAAATAATCATGAAGCTCGGAAAAATAAATATCCGCCATGAATTCGGGAGATTCTTTCATTCCGTCGCTCATCCATTTTTTGATAAGCATTGCCTGGGTGGAAGAATATTTGTATGAAAGGTATTCAACCCGTTTTTTGTCAGATTCTACTTTTTCATAAATCGGTATATTGAATTTCTGAATTCTTGCAATAATGTTTTCGAAAAGGGTATTGCGCCCTTCTTCACGCATTACTATCATATAAAAATCTTTCTTTTTAAGAAAGTTGCGATACATTATACTTGTTACTGTTTCAAAATGTATATCCATTTCAAAACCCATTTTCATGGGATCTTCGATATCATTTATGAAAATCGCTTCAACGACGGAATACCTGTCCTGAAAATAGTGATAAAAGGTGTTTCTGGAAATTCCAACTTCATCGCAAAGTTCTGTAACAGAAATATCCGGTGTTCGTTTTTTGAGCACCAGTTCAATATATTTTTCGATGATTTTTTCTTTTGAATTCATAAAAATCACGGCCTTTCCGCTAATAGAATAATCTTTTGCGGATAAAAAATCAAGTTGGGAAAACTTTTATAAAAAAAGAAAATCCCCGGCAAAGCCGAGGATTTTCTTATACAGATGGGGGTATTTATTATTCCATTTCGTAGTCGATAACAACTTTGACCTGTCTGCCGGAAGCAGCTTCTTCCATTGCTTCAACGAATTCGGAAGGTTTGTATTTTTTGGTTACGAGAAGACCGATGGGGGTCTTTTTGTTGGTGATGTGGTCCATAACCTCAACGATGGTTTTGGGCATATAGCCGCGGGAACCGTAGATCTTTGCCTGGGACATTATGAACATTCCGGGATTGATTTCAAGATTGCCGCCATAAACAGAGAGAACAACATATCTGCTGCCTTCGCGTGCAAAGTTGAAGGTCTGGGAAAGAAGAGCAGGTGCGCCTGCTGCGTCAACATACATATCAACGTCGGGCTGAGGATGATAGCCGGGGAAAGTTCCGAAAAGGTTGATGAGCTGTTCGTGAAGGTCACCGTCTTTTCCGTTTACCGGAATTGCACCAAGCTGTTTTGCCATTTCAAGGCGGGTTTCGTTTACGTCAACAACGGCAACGTTTTTAAGACCTCTTGCGATAAGTCCGGCAGCTGCGGAAAGACCGATGGTGCCTGCGCCGAGAACAACAACTTTTTCGTCAAGGCCGGGTTCCTGCATAATAACGCCGTTTGTGCCAACTGCGAGAGGTTCTGCAAGAACAGCTTCGTCAAGGTTGATGTCTTTGTTCCAAACATAAATGTTTACATTGCGTTCTGCGTTTTCAACATTTACATATTCGGAAAAACCGCCGCACATATCAGCCATTCCGATTCCAGCTTTTTTAGCTCTGGTGGGTTCAACAAAAACGATATCGCCGAGTTCGATGTCTTCGACTTCTTCGCCTTTTTCAACGATTTTGCCGACCATTTCGTGACCGAATTCCATATTTTCAAAAATTCCGTAGGAGTGACCGCCGTGGAGATATGCGCCGGTGTCGGAACCGCAGATACCTGCTCTGAGAACTTTTACGAGAACGTCTTTGGGTCCGATCTGGGGAATAGGTCTTTCTTCAATTGCAACTTGTTTGATACCTTTGTAGATACCGCATTTCATCATGCCTTCCATAAAATTGCCTCCTTGAGTTAAATCCGTTAATCTTTTTACGATTTAACACAAGTATAACATTGAAGCATCAAGAATATAACGGGCATTAACGAGAGTTTGTGTCATTAAAAGACACATTTCAGGGATTGTGTAGCATACTTCTGTCCGGAAGGCCTGTTAAATAAATTCGAGCCATAAATTCCGGAGATTCCTTCATTCCGCCGCAGATCCATTTTCGGAGAAGAAAGGCCTGAGTCGTTGCGAATTTATATGAAAGATATTCAAGTTCCGCACCGTTCCAACCGATCTGCGGGAGCTCCTCATAGTTGAGCACCATCAATTTCGAGATAATATTTTCGAAAAGGGAGTTGTTTCCTTCTTCGCGAATGGCGATGATAAAAAAATCTTTTTTGGTAAGAAAACTTTGATATACCATTTGGGTATAATAGTCGCTTCCTGCGTTTATCCGAAGGCACATGCGGAGAGGAACTTCGATATCATTTACAAAAATATCCTCAATGATAGCATATCTGTCACGGAAATGGCGGTAGAAAGTTTTTCGGCAGATTCCGGTTTCTTCACAGATTTCGGTTACTGAGATATCCGGAGTTTTCTTTTTGAGCACCAGTTCGATATATTTTTCGATGATTTTTTCTTTTGAATTCATAAAAATCACGGCCTTTCCGCTAATAGAATAATCTTTTGCGGATAAAAAATCAAGGGAGCCTTTCGGCTCCCCTATCTTTACACTTGTTGGTGTGCGGTAAAATCTTTGTCGACGTCGATTACGGCAAAATATCTTTCGTCGTGGCTGTGTATCTTATCCGCGATTACTTTTGCTATCTCGTTATCAGTGAGCTTATAATCATGGGGCACGACGATATCGAAGATAACATTAGTGTGGGTGGGACCGCTGACCATTCTGAAATCGTGGAAAGTGATAACGGGGTCGGTTTCTTTGATGATATCGGCAACCTTCGCTTTCATTTTTGCGGTTTCTTCATCGTTAACGTCAACCGGGTCCATATGTATGGTTGCAAGGCATCCGGTCTCCTTCATGATATCGTGCTCGATGTTATCGATGGTATCGTGTATTGCCACAAAGTTTCCGTCGGAGGGAACTTCGGCATGTAGAGAGATGAAAACTCTTCCTGGGCCGTAGTTGTGGACTATCATATCGTGGATACCTATCATCCCTTCGTGGGAAAGGACGATATCCTGGATCTTTTTGCAGAATTCCTCGTCCGGAGGGGTTCCGAGAAGGGAGTCGATGGTTTCCTTTGCGGAGGAAATTCCGGCGAACATAATAAAGCCGGCAACCACAAGACCCACCCAGCCGTCTATCATAATATCAAAAGCTTCGCAAAGTACGGCGGAAACGAGGACCGCAAAAGTGGAAACGGTATCGGAGATACTGTCGGTGGCGGTGGCTTTGAGGGTGGAAGAATCTATCTTTTTGCCGACGGCGCGGTTATAGACGAACATATAGAATTTTGCGAGGATGGAAACGCCGAGGATCGCAAAAGTCAGTGCGGAATATTCCACCGCGACGGGGTCTATTATTTTTCCGACGGAGTCTTTTCCCAGTTCGAAGCCCATGAGGATGATGATCATGGAAATGATGAGGCTTGCGACGTATTCGAATCTTCCGTGACCGAAGGGGTGACCCGGGTCCGGCTTTTGTGATGCAAGACGGAAACCGATTAGGCTTATGGCGGAAGAACCCGCGTCCGAAAGGTTGTTGAAGGCATCGGCAGTAACCGCAACGGAGCCGCTTAAAGTTCCGGCAAGAAATTTTCCGCCGAAGAGAAGGACATTTATCACTATTCCCACCGCGCCGCAAAGATAACCATAAGCGGAGCGGACCTTTTGATCGGTATAATTTTCGCTGTTTTTAATAAAAATTTTTGCAAGGAGTTTTATCAAAAAAACGCCTCCTTTTTATAAAATATGCCGCCCGAAAAGGGCGGCCTTTTTTCTTTTTTCAGTACCGTCCGCGGTAATCGGCTTCGACCGATTCGACGCGTTCGTTATACTCGTCTTTTTCCATCATTCCGGCCTCGTAAAGGCTTTTGAGCTGGTCAAGACGGTGACGGCGTTCAGCCGCGGCATCACGGGTGGTATGTATTGCATCCGCCTGGCGGTTATATCTTAAATCCTGCGGAGCTTTTTTTACTGTGGGTGCGCTTCCCTTTTTTGCAATGTTAAGGATGGGAACGAGCACAAAAATTACTATTATCACAAAAACGGGGGGAATGAGAAAAAGTATATCTTCCACGGCGGTCACCTCTTTTATTTATTTTATGATAATATTGTATCATAATTTCTTCCGTTTGGAAATATCTTTAAAGGCAAAAGGGCAAAATTTTACTTGTAAAACAAGCTTTATTGTGATACAATAACTTCTGTTACGGGGGCGTAGCTCACCTGGGAGAGCGCGACATTCGCATTGTCGAGGTAACCGGTTCAAGTCCGGCCGTCTCCACCATTCAAAAAGTCTTGAAACTATGCGGTTTCAGGGCTTTTTCTTTTTATGCGGAAATTTGGGATTTTTGAGGTTTTCTAACACTTTTCTAACACCCGCCGAAACCGGCGACCTTTTTAGAAATTGCTTCTCCAACAACTTTTTTTCGTGTGCTGTCAAGATGTCCGTAAATATTCATTGTAGTTCTTACATCCGAATGCCCGAGCCATTCCTGAATATCCTTCGGATTAAATCCGTCATTTACAAGCATGCTGGCGCAGCTGTGACGAAGTCCATGAAAAGTAATGCTGGCAAGTCCGTTCCTTCTTACGATTTTTGTAAAATGCTGTGAGACATAATCAGAGCTGAATCGGTGTCCGTCCGGCCATTTGAAAACATAATCATTTTTATCATAACCTTTTCCAAAAAAACGTTCGTTTGATTCTTCGTCGGCCTTTTCCTTTAAGAAAATTTCTTTTGCCTGAGGTAAAAGCGGATATGTTCTGTGACTTGAAAGCGTTTTAGTTTTGTTTTTTGAAATCTCTTTCGTAACTTTGGAAACGGTATATTTTATTTCCAATGTATCATTGTCAAAATTTATACTGTCCCAACGAAGTCCCAAAACCTCACTTCTGCGAAGTCCATAAAGAGTGGTTATGTAAACGATGTTTCTCAATGGATCCCCTTCAAATGTGTCAATTAGATTTTCAAGTTGAACCGGAGAATAATAGTTTATATCCGGTTTTCTGCTTGGTGGAAGTTCAAGAAAATCACAAGGATTAGATTTTATATACTTGTGTTTTCTTGCGTAATCCAAAGTTTGATTAATGACATTCTTGTGCAATCTCATCGTGCACGGGGATAAACCGCCTTTGTTATCGCTTCTTCCCACCTGCATTTTTCTGTCGGCATACTGCTGAATATCCTCGGTCGTAAGTTCCTGAAGAAAGATTTTTTTCTTCTCAAAATATGGAATGACGTGGATTCTCGCGACTTGTTCATATGATTGGAATGTCAGTTCATCAATATAATTCTTTTTGTAGTTCAGCCACGTTTTTATAAAATCCGAAAAAAGGATTTTATCGGGATTATCCCCATACTTGCTTTCTTCTTCAATTAGAATTACCCGAAGTTTTTGGTCGGCTTTTCTTTTATTCCCTTTGACCGGTAAATCAAGAGATATCCACTTTTGTTTTCTTTTTCCCCCTTCTTTCATGTTTATTACGGCATAGTATTTATCGTTTTTGATTTGCAGACTTCCTGTCATAATTAGCTCCTTTCCGAAGCGTCAGAAATTCCACCATTATGAATTGCCGCAATTGCTGTTCCCATAAACGCTTCAAGGCAGATTTTAGGTATAAGGATCTGGCTGCGAACCCGCTTATAACCGATTTCGCCATCTCTTACGAGAAGATACACAATCTTTCTGCTTACTCCCAATGCCTTGGCTGTATTTTTTACTGACAACACTTCCGGATATTCATCAAACACAATAAATCATCCTTTCTCTTTGCTGCAATATAAATATAATTCCTATAAATATAAAAATCCAATGTGCGAACCTTATTTTGCACACTGGATTTTTTATTTTTCTTCGTCATTACAGTCTAATCCTAAACTGATATGTATTAATTTATCGATTTCTTTCATTTGTTTATCACTCAATTTGCAAATATATTTTGTGATTCTCTTTTTATCAACAGCTCGAATCTGTTCCAAAAGAATCAATGAGTCTTTTTTAATTCCACATCTATGATTTAATATATAATGCGTCGGAATATGTCTTTTATCAATTTTTGTTGTTATGGATGCGACGATTACAGTGTTACTATATTTATTTCCTTTATCATTTTGTATCACAAGTGCAGGTCTTATCCCATTTTCTTCCGAACCCATATTTTCGCCAAAATCTATATAATATATTTCTCCTCGCAAACAATTCCAATTCAAATATAAACCTCCTTATTTTTACCCAAGCAGTAGAAAAATGAAAAAAATAATCTCTACTGCTTGGGTTATTAGGTTGAAACAAGCATATGCTTGTCCCTACGCTTCTGATATTTGTTTTCCCTCTGTTCGGCACTGCTCCCCGAGGGCTGGCAGAAAAGCAAACTGCAAACGGCGATTTGCATCATGGAGCTTTTGCTCTCTCCCGGGTTCTCCGGAAGCCGTCCCCATTGTTTTAGGCTGTGGCTGGGCGGAAGTATCCGGCTGTCCTTTATCATGGCGATACAGCCTTGCCAATGGCTGTTTTATGGTCAAATGTTTTCGCTATCGAATGAATTACGGCGCACTTACCAATGTCGCTTGTCGGTTTTTTCCGACCGGACAGCTAACGTATCTGCTTTTCTGGATATATAGCCCACGGCCTTTTCAAGGTAGTAGGAGGTTGAAAAATGTCCTCTCAATTACTTAGCCGGTGAAAATATGCTTTGCACGAAATATTTTTTAATTTTCAAGTAATTTTTTTAATTTTTCTAAAATTTTCTTTTTTCTGCTATGTATTGTTGAATAATGTACTCCCGTTTCTTTTGATAATTCTCGTTCGGTTTTCTCTTGGTAATACAAGGCTTCAATTAAAGATCTTTCCGCAAAACTCAAAAGCAGCAAACATTTTCGTAATTTTTCTTTCATCATTTTGTTTTCAACTAAGCTTTCTGTAGAACTACTTTCATCAACAAATTGTTCATTCAAATCACAAAGTCTTTCAAAAGAATCTTCTCTGCTCGGATAAAAGAAAACTTTTTCCTTTTCTGAATCAATAACCATTACTTCGCGTTTTAAGTCATGTTCCATATATCGTTCTTTTCTTGCATAATGATTTATTACCTTATTTATTTCTTTTTCCTTGTTTTTTGTTCCAATAACATATTGCTTTATTTTATATCGTGACATTTTATGTTCTCCATTTCATCAATTTGTTTCGAACAAATGTCAGAAACGGAGGAGCACGAGCACGATTAACAATAACGTGCTCAAAACAAAAACAGCCGTGCTCAAATTGCCAATAACGGCATTTTTTAAGCACGGCTGTTTTATGTTCATTAAAATACTGAACTAACAGACCAGTATTTTTAATATAATTTACTTTGTAACTTACAAAGCTTTTTTTCTTAATATTTTGTTATATATAACTGAAAGCACAATAAAAAGCACCTCCGGAAATAAAACCGATTCCCGAAAGGCGCTAAAATAGGCTTCGGTAAAATCAAGTTTTTTTCTTTACCGAAGGAGATATTTTATATGACACAATATGTCATATATATTTGAAGTTATGCGCCATTACCAGACCACCTCTAAAGATTTAAATTATAGGTTGGAGGTGAAGTAATAGTGCATAAAAAACATGACATTTTAGGTGATGTAATCAAATCAGCAAGACAAAACTCGGATTTTACGATGGAATCACTTGCTGCCAAAATTGGTGTTACTGAGCGACACCTATATCGTATTGAAAACGAAGGGCAAAAGCCTAGTTTTGATGTATTATTTAAATTAATCCGTGAATTATCTATTGATCCGGATAAGATTTTTTATCCCGAGAAACTGTCCAAAGAATCCGAAATAGAAAATCTTATCCGGATGCTTTACAGTTGTGACAATCGAATATTAAAAACGATTATTTCAACTGCAAAGGTTTTAATAAAAGAGTTGGAATAACTATTTCACCTAGTAAACGAGAAAAATGAAAAAGTATTACAAAAAAGTCGCATCTTTCGATGCGACTTTTTTATGAACCGGGGAAAAGAACAATAGAACTATATTTTGTTACGGATTCCAAAAGAATCTCTCTGCTGTTATATACTTTAAAAACAAATTCGCAGCGATAAATATTATTGCTTGCAACGGCCCAATTTCTATAAAGTTCTACCGAATCCGAACTTTCTTTTATAGTAAATGTTTTTACATCATCCCAATTGCTTCCATTTTTTCTTTGAATGGTAGCAGTAATCTCCCCAAAATAACCGTTATAGATAGTAAAGCTTGAATTAACAGTACTTATGCCAGTATCAGTGTCTATATCGAACAAATAACTGAGACCACTGATATTGGTATATCTCGGCATTAATTCATTATCATTTGCAAAAGCTGCGGTTGATACACAGAGCAAAAATGAAATTGCTAAAATAATTGAAACAAATTTTTTCATAACGTTACCTCCTTTATTTAATAAGGTAACGATAGAAATCTCATTTTATTACAATACTATTTGCAATTTCTTCAGCATTTTCAAAATCAAAATTTGTATTAATCCAGAATATGTAGTCTCCATTGTCCCACCAAATCATAACCATATCATCTTTTTCTAAAATAAGTCCTTTTCTACCCAAAATGATGCATTCTTTGGCATCTACAAACTCATTATCAAGAGACCAATTTTTTGTTACAATATGTTGTTCAACATTAAAATAATGATCATTTTTATCTTTATATTTTGTAATAATATAACTCTGTTTTATTTCATGTTCAAAGGAAAGATTATATTTATCTATAATATCATCACTTATTTCGTATATGGAATCAATAGAAACTGCGTCTCCATCACTATGTTCTACACCTATTTCAATACTTTCATCTGTCAGCTGATAGTACCAATTAATTACTTGTATTCTTACAGCCTCAACTTGCAAAGCAACGGTTCCGGAAAGAATGAATGCTAAAACAACCATTGCTGCGCGCTGAATTCCCTTTTTCCAAGAAATACTTCCGTTGGATTTTCTAAAAATCTTTTCCATTTCTTTTTTATGTTTTTCTGAATAGTTAGGTTCAACATCTTTATACTCTTCACGCAATCTATTCATGTCCTCATCAACAAATTCTTCAAGTGCATTTTTAAGAAGAATGTCACTTATTTCTTTATCAATGTTTTTATTCATCTTTTCCGGCCTCCTTTCCATTCATATATTGTCTGATTTTTTGTTTTGCACGCGTGAGCCTTGCTCCAACATTTGATACCGATATACCAAGTGTTTCTGCTATTTCTTTTTCTTTCATCCCATTTGTAATTTGCAAAATTAAAGGTTCGCGCAAAGTATCATTTAAAGCCGCAATTGCTTCTTTTAATAAACCATACTCTTCCTGCCTAATAACAAGTTCTTCAACTGTTTCTTCTGTGCTATCAATGTCCTCATCATAATCTTCTAAAGAAAAGACTGTGGCTTTTTTATTTTTGTTGTACATATCAATGCTTATATGTTTCACTATGGTAACCATATAATTCAGCGTTTTATTACTATCAGGAGAATCAATTTTATCCAAATTATGCCCTAAACGAATAAAAGCTTCTTGAACAGCGTCTTCCGCAAGACCGGAGTCCTTTAAGATTTTTTTCGCCTGTCCAAAAAGCACTTTATTTGTTTTTATATAAACTTGCACAAGAAGAGATTTTTCCTCTTCTGACGAAGCAAAAGCAAAAGAAATCATTTCGTCACCACTTTTTACCTTTCGTCTTCCCAAGAAATCAATGTTTTTAATATGCTATATATTTCACGCTGTCTATCCGCAGAAAGGGTTGCAAATTTAGTTTGAAGTTTTTCAAGTTTCAAGCCTTTTGTTTCAGCAGGTTCCTCTACGGTTCCTTTTACAACATCTTCAATGTCAACCTGTAATGCCTCACAAAGAGAAAGCAACGTGTTAAAAGTTGGGTTACCGTCACCACGTTCAATATGGCCTAAATGCGAAGGTGTAACATTAGCCAATCCAGACAGTTCTTCCTGGCTCCAACCTTTAGCAGTTCTGCGTATTCTTATGTTTTGGCCAAGAATTTCAAGTCTGGTTTTCATGGATATATCACCTCTTTTATATCATAGTATTTCACAACAAAATGCGCAAAATAATATAAAACTAGCGATATATCACATATTTTTTGCCATTTTATATTGACATTACAAAAAACAAAAAATATAATATTTTTAGAATAATAATGTAATAAATTCTCCTTTTTGCTGTTTCCTTTTTAGAATAAACTAGGAAGGAATGATCCCAATGGTCCAGTAAATTTTTTTATGAGATTAAAATATTTTGTAAAAGGAGATTTACAGATGAAAAAAATCATTTCTTTTTTCTTGTCACTTTGTTTTATTTTAACTCCAATTACGGCTTTTGCTGAGAACATGGACGTTTTATCAGATTCGTATTATGAATATTTTTCCGTTGATCATTTCTTTTATCCTGAAGCTGAATATAATGTAAAGATACTGAAAGAGAAAGATACGACCGATAATTTACCCTTTGTTTTATCCGAAGGAAATGTTTTTTATGAAAATAACATTATATATGGCAGCATTGGTAATTCAAATGTTGTTTTCTTTTCAACAGCAGATACGATTTACAGATATCACATTGATTCAAATAAAGTGGATATTATAATCAATAATGATGAAATGATTTGGTTCTACCCTCTTTCGGATTTTAAGGTAATTTATGGTGTATATAACGAAAATGAACCCATATCAAGAAAACAAAACATAACATGTTCAATCACCCCACTCGACAATTGCAGTTATTTTATTTTTGATTCTTATACGGGTATTAATGATGAAGTCCCGTCGCCACATAAGGCTCTTAGCATGACGGGCTATAAAGGGGCCTATTATATTCTTCAGACAAAGAGGAGCAGTTACACAATAGGAAATGCAACTATTCCTCTTCCCGGCTACAACGATGGTGACAAATATACTGGTTCTTACGGTGGAGGTTACGAATGTCACGGATTTGGATTGTATGTTTATGCTCAAATGTGGGGAAGTCATACTTTTGGAGAAAAAATATATTTAGGTGCCATGAATTCCACTCTTGGTGCGAAACAACTTTTGAGCTCTCTGCCTGATGGATCACTGGTTAGATTTAATGATTCGGATGATGAGATATTCCCTTATCATACAGTAATTGTATTAAACGCATCTTCTTCGGGTATTACGGTTTATGATGCTAACAGTGATGGCAACGATACTGTTAGACTATACTACATGTCGTACAGTACTGTTATAGGAAAGTGGGATAGAATAGAATATGTAAGGATTCCATGCGACTCACATGCGCTTTCTAATTGGATAAGTTACGATTCACAATACCATTGCAAAAAATGCAATTCTTGTGATTATAAACAGAATTTTGGTTTACATTACGCTACGGTTCCGGGGACAAATGTTTCTTGTAACTTGTGCAATTATGTAGGAAATATATCCATTGGTATTCAAAGTATTGAACATGAATGTATGTAATTGAAAGAGTGATTTTTTGAAAAGATTAATTCTATCAGCATTAGCATTAATTACTATGTTTGTACAGTTTTCGGCATGCTCAAAAAATAATATATATACCCAACCGATAGATTTTATTTTTATTAATGACAAACAAAAATATGGTTTACAGGATGATTCTGGTGATATATTAATTGATGCGGTGTATGATAGTTATTATATTGCAGGTGAAAGAATAATATTTGATAGTATAAAGCCAAATGGAACAACTGTTTCAAGTATATATAATTTAGAGGGTAATAAGCTCAATGAATATGAAAAGGTTGATTTTGAAGCAAATGATTATGCCAAATATTGGATAGGTAGAATTTCTTCTGGGTCTAAAGAAAAAATCTTTTTTAATGATTTGGGTGAACCTTTTTATAAAAACGCTGAATGCTATCAATATTGGGTAATTGGGCCTAATGGGCAGCCTGCGCTAAACCAATACTTTGATTATTGTGCGCTTTTCTATGAAAATGGCTCTCTAATTCTAAAAGCACATAAAAATGGAAACCTTTATGTTTATGTTGAAGCTGATGGTATTTTTTCCCTTTGCGAAGAGAAAAAAGCAGGAAAAATTGAAGAGGCGTTTGATTATGAGATACATTCCAGATATGAGAACTTATATGCACCATATTTTGGTATAAAAGATAAAACTGGAAATACTCTATTTGAGACAAAGTATTTCAAATTATCTATACCTTTTTGCGATAGAACCCTAATTTATCATGGAGAGTCAGGGCTATTGACTGCTGCCGATGAGGGACTTTGTTTGATTTATGATATGGCAGGAAATAAACTGGCTGCTTATAACGTTGTTGAATATTTTATTTTTGGTGATTCTTATATCGGTGTTGCATATTCTGCGGGAGAGGAAGCTTATTTGAAATGCTACGATCAAAATGGAAATATTCGCAATTATGGTTTTTGGTTTGTTGATAAAAACGGAAATGCTATAAGCGAATGTTTTGAAGGTTTTATGAATGAAAATTCATGGATTCCCAAAATAGAATCGCCAGATGAAATGATAATAGCTATCGACAAAAATGGAAATACAATTGAATTTCCTGTAAAAACGTATTTACTTTTTGAATAATTCAATTAAGCAACTATTACAAACAAATTATTTATAGGTAGAAAAATGATTCACACTATTTTTATTATTGTTTTAGTGATAAGCAATTGCTTTGCAATTTCTTATTATCAAAATAACAAAGGGCAAGACTGGTATCTTGCCCTTTGTTATCTTTAGACTATAATAATATTGTATGAAAGGTCTTGGAGGTGAAATAATGAATTCAAACACTAAAAATGAAAGACTAAAAAATGCGTTCTGTTTTGCGGCATATGTACTTACTTTCCTTACTTTAACCATTGATCTTGTTTTTTCACATTGTTTCAAAGAAGGCATATATGGTGTCTCAAATGAAATGTTGGTTTGTCATGCAACAGCTATAGCTATTATATTGTGTGCAATTTTAGGTAATGCTTTATATAAAAAACCTCTTCCTTCTTATTTTGAAACAGCAAATGAATCATTACCAACAACAACAATGGTTGCATATTTATTATATTATCCTGTTAAATCTCTATATTTTTCAAGTAATAATTTTTGCCTTTTCTCTTTTTATCCTTTGGTACCTTTTGTTTATGTAATAATTTGTTTATGTAAAATTAGGGAAAAATATTTATTATATAAAAAAGACAAACAATCTGAGAAAAAGCAAAAAAATAATAACGATCTTGAAAACGATTATACTTTTTGTGCTGATAGACCCATTTCCTCTGTCTCGGAAGACTTATTAAAACGAGGAAGCTTTTCAAAGCTCCTTGCGGAAACCATTACAAAACTTAACAAAGATGATACTTTCACAGTTGGTGTCTTCGGTAAATGGGGAAGCGGAAAGACATCCGTTGTCAGAATGATGTTGGATGAATTGGAGAAACAACAAGCTTCTTTCGATGAAGATGAAAGAACCATTGTTGTTCATTTTGAGCTTTGGAATTTTACGGACACTAACCAATTATTAAACCAGTTTTTTGCTAGGTTATCCAACGAATTCAAACAGAAAGATGATGATAAATTAAAATCTATCGGAAGTGCTTTAGAAGAATATTCAAAAGCGTTCACTTTAGCAGAGTTAATACCTGATATAGGTTTTTGGGGTAAAATAATATCTTTTGGAGGAGAGTGGGTTGCTAAAATAGTTGGTAAGTATTTGAAAAAAGACTTGAATTCCGAAGATATTCAAAAGCAGAAAGAGAAAATAGTCAATTTATTAAAAGAACAGTCGTGCAAAATTTTGGTTGTAATAGATGATATTGATCGTTTAAGTAATGAACAGATTCGGTATATTTTCCAGCTTATTACCTCTGTTGCTAAATTCCCCAATACTATTTATCTTTTGGTTTTTGATAAGGATATAGTTGTTAAAGCTTTGGAACAAGTTCAGGAAGGCAGCGGAGAGGACTATCTTGAAAAAGTAATTCAGATGCCGATACAAATTCCGGATATCAATAGAAGCACTCTAAGAAATATTTTGCTTTATAGACTGGATGAAATATTAAAACGCCACAGCGATGCCAATTTTTTGGACACTCGTTGGAGAAATATCTATACTTACTGTATCGACCCGTTTATAAATAATATTCGCGATATAAACAGGCTGTGTAATTCTGTTGAATTTAAGCTTACCGCTATTTCCAGTGAAGTTGATTTTACAGACATGGTGGCACTTACTGCTTTGGAAATTGGTATACCACCAATCTATAGTTGGGTTAAAAACAATAGATGCGTTTTAACAGGCGATTTAGATCAATTCCATTTATCTTTCACAAACAGAAAGCCTCAAGAGTGGTACGAAATATACGAAAATGAATTGTCAGAAATACTTTCTAATAGTCAGTTTAGTGTTTCCACCAAAAAAGATGTTGAGCTTGCATTAAGATGTCTGTCTAATATATTCCCACATTTCGGTCAAAAAATAGGTAAAACCCACGAAGTCTTTTCACAAGATGTTTTAAGAAAAAACAATCAAGTTGCACATCCCGAAAAGTTTGATAGATATTTTAATCTTACACCTGATTATATTGAAATCAAAAAATCAGAAGTAACAGCTGTAATTGAAACAATGAATAGCGATGAAATTGTCGAATTTCTGTTAGAAAAAGACAAAGAAGAAATAAGTTATGAATTCATTGAAGAAATTAGAGCCGTTGTAGAAAATATCCACCCTGAACGAGCAAAAGTATTGATTGAGGCATTTCTTGAAGTAACACCACAACTGGAAACTGAACAAGGGAAAAATGCATTATCTTTAAATACTTCCGATTTGGCAATATATTCAATATACGACCTTATTGAAAAAATATTGGTTGATGATCGCAAACAATATATTATGGAGATCATACATGAGGCAAATTGTAACCAGCTAACTTCATTAGCTAATATTATTAATCTTTTAGAGCTGGCTTATGGAAGGCTCTCAGCTAATGGACAAGAACGCAGTGGCTTTGCTAAAATACTAAGCTTAGAAGATTTGCTCGACATAGAATCCATTTTTACGAACAGAACAAAAGAGCTGCTAAAAGAAAATAGTTTGTTCCATTTAAAAAGATGGCGTATAGTATTGCATTTAATGGAAATTTTTGACCCGGAGTTTACAAGCGAATATATATCATCAGAATTGTCAAAGGATGAAAATGTATTAAGATTTATCGAAAGGTCCGTTGCAAGGTGGATTGGACATGGAGTTACCTATGAGATCAATAGCGAATATACAAGGTATTTAACTAAAGAACGTGTTCTTGAAGCTATAGAGAATCAAAAAGATAATGGTAACCTTTTTTCACTTCCCTTAAATATCCAATTCACAACGGTTGCTTTTTATTTGTATGAAAAAGAAAATAAAAAAGACCATCATGAAATATCACAGGAACTGATAAATGAAACACTTTTGAAATGGTGTGCTTCATAAAGCTTTAAATAAATGTCAATATATCGCTAGCGATATATTGACATTTATTCTTTCGTAATATATAATTAAATAAAAATATGTAATAATTTCTCCTTTTTATAGTTTCCTTTTTATGTTATTAACAAGGGAATGATGCCTATGATTTAGTTTGTTTAAATTAACAAAATATCAAATTAAAGGAGAAATTAAAATGAAAAAAGCAATATCGTTACTTTTGTCTATTCTGATGATCGCTGTTGGTGTAGTTCCAGCAATGGCAACGGAAACAGATGAAATTCATGAAATTTTTTCTGTTTCTGATGAAGAACTTTTCTCGGATACTTTCGGAGTATCCGCAGCTATCTACTCTAGAAACAATGTTTCTAATAATGGCGTAATTTATGATTATAATGTTACTCTTGAAGAAGATGGAACATATAGTGCTTCTATGGAGTTTGATGTTGTAATTAATGGAACTGCACATCGTGCCACTGCATTCGGAACACTTGATGCAGTAGAGCTTGATAATGGAAGCATTTATCTTTCTGGTCCTCTTGATGGTACTATTGAAGTTGGAAACAACGAATATAAAATTATCGTAGGTTTCCAGACTGAATATGGTTCTGATGAAATCTCTGCTGGAATTACGTTGGAAAACAATGATGTACTCCATTTTGCATTTGGAAATTATGAAATGCCAGATGAGATATATAGTGAATATCAGGAAAACTCTGCTGAACCCAAAGTTTCACATAATTCTGAATTGAACAGAGCCGCAACAGGTTCTGGTGGAGTTAACATTCTTCGTGTTGACTATAATCGTTCGCAAAGACAATTTTCCGCATCTGTAAAATCCGACGCTGCCGCATTGCTGACAGATTCTTTTTATTCTACAAGCAGAGTTTACAAAGTGTGGCTTGATTTTTATGGAACATCTACGGATAGTCGTTTGGGCGACTTTTTAAGTGGTCCAAAACAAACTGAAAACAATAAACTTGCAAGTTATGTTGTTGCCGCAATTACAGACCTCATCGATCTAGGTTTCAGTAGTAATGACATTACTCTACCTACCTCTCTGACCTATGAAGTACTTAAAGAGATCCTTAGCGGACCAAATGTATCTTTTGACATTGATGATCCTTATGGGCAATACAAAGGCATTGCAGCTGATGTATCATCAGGTAACTTTGATACTAATCCGTTCTGTGCTTCCATACATGTTTATACCAACTCTACACAAAGTGGCTATCGTTCGTTTAAAGCTACTTCCGATATTAGATATGTATGCACTCATATTAAAGCAATATATTATATTGACACAGATTCAGTTAGCCAAATAAGGAGTTTATATATTGATGCTTAATATTCTTTTAAAAAACAAAACATTAATACTATTTATAATCATATTTTTTGTTTCATTTTTTATAGGATATTCTGCTTGTTTAGGTAATGAAGAAAACTATTTTCCACAATGCTATGATGCTGCAATTATATTAGAATCAAATCTTTATCAGTTAAAAATGGAGATAGCTGATAGTTCTAAGGACACAATTAAAAGTGATTGGTTCAAAATATATGAAAAGTCTGTAGAAAGTCTGGTTTTATTAAAAATATATGATAATAATTTTATAATTTCATATAATGGAGATATTTCAGAGGATTTAAAAAGATTAAATAATATAAGTTTAGATATTATCAAAACCTCCGAAATAACTAAAGAAGGGCAAGATTTCTTACATGTTTTTTCAAAAAGAATTAATGATTTATTCGAAAGTAAAGATTATTTTGTAGTTGAATAGTATTTTCAAACAATTCAATTCTTATTATAAAAACCCTCATCGGTAGTAATTAACCTACTTTGAGGGTTTTTATTTTCCCCTTTTACCAAATTTGTTTAAATTTTGATGTGATTAATTTGTTTTTTACATTAATTTTTATATCAAATGTCCATTCTCAAATAAATTTTGTACAAATAGTATTAAGACTAATCTAAGATTTAGCAACAGCAACAATCATATCATCGCTTTGTCCTGCAATTCCATAAAGAACCATAGCCCACAGCTCGTCGTTTTCTTCCGAAAGTAAAGCGTCGAGCTGTTCTTTTTGTTTGCGGTCAAAGTTATACTCCTCTGCCATTTCATTGGCTGTTTTGTGACTTACTGTGATGAAAAGATAGGTTCTTGTTTCTGTTGTTTCGGTTTCGACAATGTTCCCGTTGCCGTCATCGGATTCTACTATAACTGTTTCTGTAATTTCTTCTGTACGGAATGAGATCTCGTTCATCTCCCAGAATATCTCCCTGAGAATCTCTTTCTTCTCATCAGTTATAGTTGCTACTTCCTGACCGTTTATCGGATCAGTTGTAGTTTTAACCGCATATACTGTAAGAACCTCTTTCCATACCGCACGAGAACCCGACATTTCGAGAACATCATAAGGATTCTCAAACTTTATCTTTTCTATCTCTGCAAGATACTCGTCATTGATTTCCCGGATAACATCCTGCATAGTTTCTTCTCCGGTATCTTCGTTAGAAAAGAAAATACCAAATGAAGAGCCAACCAAAAGTCCTATAAGCATAATGATTACAATAATCATAACAGCGACCCAACCGCCTGCCGCAATAGCCGCAACAAGTGCTTTTGTGGCAGCAATAATTCCTTTAACCATTGATTTGCCTGCAACGAAAACAGCCCTTCCTGCGGTGTAAATCGTATTGACTGTTTTCTTTGTTCCTTGAATAATAGTCTGCGGTGTTTTAACTACTGTATAGGACGCTGTGGTTGCCGTTTTTGCCGTTTTGACGGTTGCTTTTGAAGTTTGTTCGGCAGTTTTAATCGTTGTTTTACCGCCTTTCACGGCTGTTTTTCTGGCACTTGCAACGCTTGATTTTGTTTTGATCCCGTTATTTGCAATATTTGCAGAAGCCTCTGCGGATTCCTTTGTTCTAATGGTATTTCCAATGGATTCCGCGGTACGTTGTTCGTAAACTTTTTCGGTTCGTTTTTTCGCTTGCTTAACAGCATATTCTCTAGCACATTCTTGAGGATTGGATTTAGGAAAATCATATTGTGTTTTATGAGAAGGACCGCCAGTATATGTGCGGTCCTCTTTCGTTTCGTAGCCATAAGAAGCAGAATGAGCACGGGAATTATCCCCGTGCTCAAAACTCTCTTTTACTTTTGCAATGTTTTCTTTTGTAGTTTCAAAACCTTTTCTCCCGTGTTCATCAAACTGATAAACAGCCTCATATCCGATTGCTTCGGAAGTTTCCGTCACTTTATCAGAGGCATATTCTTCCGGAGAATCATCTTCCGCATAATAGCTGTGCTCAGCACTTTGCTTTGTTCGGATATATGAATCTTTCATTCTGTCCGAAAGATTGGCTGATTTATCGAGAACCTTTATTGAATTACCAACAACGGATTCTTTTGTTTTTATATCATTCATTTATATCACTTTCCATAGGAAGATTGTCAATAAGCTTTGCCACAACTACTATTCTGCCATCGGTTTGACTGTATTCGCAGGTGGAGAGGGTGAGAAGTCTGTCGCCATATTCTGCATCAACTCCGGTTTCATAAAGCTGGAGAGATTTGCAAGTTTCAATGTATTCGTTAAAATCTGCTTCGTCTTCCGCATTTACGAACTGGAAGTATTTGAATCCTGCATCGTTATATGCAACGGTTTTGAATACTGCAACAATTTCATATCTTCCGTAATCAAGGAGAGTATCGAACTGAATGTATTTGTGCTCTTCATAGAACTCTTCATCTTCATACTTGCAAAGGTCCGCGAACATAGAACCGTTATTCATGTTGTGTCCATAAACCACAATGTTGTCGCAGTTGTCAACAAGACAGTTTTCCTGAATGTACGGAACACCGTAATCGCTGTAAGATTTATCAAAAGCGTGTTTGAGATAGAAGTTAGGATCATCTACGGTCTGCATTACAGGATAATCAATTTTGGTTCCATCGATTTTCACCCATGCGATAAAGTCATCATTCTGCTCATAGATGGGAAGATATTTCTCATAGGAAGTCGGTCCGTTGTATTTGTGCTCACCATTTCCTTCAAGGTCGAATACTTCATCATTTTCGTGCTCAACCTCACTGGATACGAGAGAAGAAAGATTTTTATAGGTCTGTTCCGCTTTGTTTTCATCTGCCATCTGGCTGAAGAAAATAATTCCGGAAGCAATTGCGATAACGGAAAGGATAACTGCAATAAGCATCATAACAGTAGATTTTTTCATATTTAATTCCTCCATATTAACATACATTTTTATTCTTTGCCTGTCCAAAAACACCTTCACCGGGTTTTGTGGTCATAAGCTCATAAAGTTCCGTATCTTTTGGAAAATGGTTCACAAAAGGAACCAACGTTGAGCCATATTTTATAAGTCCCGAACCCGGTTCCGCATCGGTAACATAAGCAAGCTGTGTGCTTGAAATATTGAAAAGTTTCGAGAGCCTTTCTCTGTCCTGTTCTGCCTGGCTGAGCATAACAATGAATTCGGAGTTTCCGAGCATACTTCTTGCAAGCGGAAAGTTCCATAGAAAATCAACGTTCTGGGTTATACCCGTTGGATATGCATCTCTTTTTCTGAACTGACGCCATACGCTGTCAAGGAATAGCGCAGAAGAGTCGTTGCTGAAAGCGGTGTGAAACTCGTCTATAAATACATGTGTACGGATTCCGCTTCTATGGCTTTGCGCAACTCTATTGAGTATGGTATCCGTTATTATCAGCATACCCGGAGATTTAAGCGACGGACCAAGTCTATGGGTATCGAAAACGATCACTCGTTTTGTAAGGTCAACGTTGCTTTCGTGCCCAAAAATATCCTGTGAACCTTTGGTGTACATTTCAATAGCAAGGGCAATATCTCTTGCCTGCGGTTCCGGTTGCCGGAGAAGTTCTTCTCGCAAAATGGCAAATGTCGGAACTCTTCCGGTTTTTTCATATTCGTAATATACATTTGCAACACATCGGTCAACAATGGATCTTTTCTCGGAAGACAAATCCTTTTCTATGATTCTTTCTATAAGCGATATTACGAACTGCGATTTTGAGGCTATTGGGTCATCCTCACCATATCCGTCAACCATAAACATTGCGTTTAGCCTGTCTTTTCCTCCGGCATGAAGGTCTATTATGCAGCATTCATCTTTTGCAAGGGCCTTTACAAGGGCAACATATTCGCCCTCCGGGTCATAGATGAGTATCGAATCTTTTGTAGTAAGAATCAGAATTGATATTATCATTTTGACTAAAAAAGATTTGCCTGCTCCGGGAACACCAAGAACGAAAGAACTTTGGTTCAGAAGCTGTGCTTTATCGCAAAGTATAAGGTTATGGGAAATCGCATTTTCTCCATAGTACAGGCCGTGTTCGTCCTGAATTTCCTGCACTTTGAACGGGACAAAAGCCACAAGCGAATTAGTCATAAGAGTATTGAATATTTTAAGTTTCCATACGCCTATCGGAAGTGTTGTATTAAGTCCGTCCATTTGCTGGAAAGTCAGCGTCGCAAGCTGGCAGCTTCTTGAAGAAACATAAGATTTGATGCTTTCCGTTTCACCTTCAAGTTCATCTTTGCTGTCAGCAGAAATCAATA
>JAFUIS010000021.1 GCA_017468365.1 Oscillospiraceae bacterium
CTCAGTCCGGCTACTGATCGCAGACTTGGTGGGCCGTTACCTCACCAACTATCTAATCAGACGCGAGGCCATCTCTCAGCGATAAATCTTTGGTACATATGCCATGCGACAAATGTACATTATGCGGTATTAACGTTCGTTTCCAAACGGTATCCCACTCTGAAAGGCAGGTTCCTCACGTGTTACTCACCCGTCCGCCACTAGCTTTGAACCCGAAGGTCCTCCGCTCGTTCGACTTGCATGTGTTAGGCGCGCCGCCAGCGTTCGTCCTGAGCCAGGATCAAACTCTTTGATAATGTTATATATCAACCACCCTTAGGTGGCTAACAAATCAAAGTTATTTTTCCCAAGCTTCAAGTCTCACTGACTTGCTATTACTTTTGGAATTTACTCAAATGAATACAAGGGTTTAATTCTTGTTCTTCTTCATTGTTGTTCAATTTTCAAGGTCCTTCTAAATCTGTGTCACTCGAAGTGACAGCTTTGTTATTATATCAAATCTGTTACAGCTTGTCAACACTTTTTTCAAAAAAATTTCAAAAAATTTTGAAAAATTTTTCAGCGGCTGAAAAGGCTGGATTGGCTGCCAAACATGGCGAACATTACCGCAAAAAGAGCAAGGAAAAGGAACATGCAAAGGTATGCCTGGATCTCTTCTTTGATATGCTGTTTCTTTGCGGCTTTTTCTTCTTCGGTAAGAACCTTCTTTTCTTTTGCCATCTGCTCGTCCTCCTTATTTAAATGTAGTATTAATAATATATTATATAATCCAAAAAATTGCAAGCATTGTTTTTTTAAGTAAACCAAAGTTGAAAATCACCCGTTCCGGAAAAGCCGCGCTATATAATAATGTATATATATTATATATAATAGGGCGTTTTTGCCCGAAAAGAAATTTTTGAAAAAAATTTGAACTTTTTTCAAAAAAAGGCTTGACAATCTGCTTTTTGTTTTGTATAATTATCTTCGCCTTGAGGCAAACAAAAGCAGATGGCGGCGTAGCTCAGTTGGCTAGAGCATGCGGTTCATACCCGCAGTGTCACCGGTTCGAATCCAGTCGCCGCTACCATAATGGCCCGTTGGTCAAGCGGTTAAGACACGGCCCTTTCACGGCTGTAACGCGAGTTCGATTCTCGCACGGGTCACCACTAAGAGCACTGATGAAAATCAGTGCTCTTTTTTTATTAAAATTTCGCCCTCCATTAATAAATGTTTACAATTTATTTATTCTCTTGAACAAAAAACGCGCTATAATAAAAACATCAGGGAGGTGTTTTTTATGTGGACACGTGCAAGAATTAAAGAGGAAGCCAAAAACAGCTTCCGCCGTTTCGGTTACTGGATGCCGTTTCTCGTAACCTTCATCGTCGGAATAATTTCCGGTGGAATGGGCATTACCGGAAGTACGAGCACCGGCAGCGTTACCACCGAATATACCACCGAATATCACGGCGAACTTACCCCCGCAGGATTTGCTCATTTTCTCGAAGAGATCTTCGGCGAGTTTGGTGCTCAGCTTGAAAGCTTTTTCAGCAATCCCCTTATCGCCATGACCACGGCTTTTCTCGTGGTGCTCGGCTTTATGGTTGGACTTGTGATCACTTTCGGCTGGAGCGCTTTCGTCGCAGGCCCGGTCATCGTCGGCAAAAACCGCTACTTTATGGAACACCGCGCTTTCGATTCCAAATTCGAGCGTCTTTTCTGGTCCTTCCGCAGCGGAAGATATATGAACGTAGTAAAGATCATGTTCTGGCGTGACGTAAAAATCTTCCTTTGGAGCCTTCTTTTCGTCATTCCCGGAATCATCAAATCCTATGAGTACTGCATGGTACCCTATATCCTTGCGGAAAACCCCCGGATTTCCAGCGAGCGCGCTTTCGAGCTTTCAAAACTCATGACCCGCGGCGAAAAATGGAAGATCTTCGTCCTCCAGCTTTCGTTCATCGGCTGGTATCTCATCGGAGCAGTCTGTTGCTGCGTCGGCGGCGTTTTCGTAGATCCCTATTTTGAAGCCACCTTTGCGGAACTTTATCAGGTCATGCGCGAAAAAGCCCACGGCCTCGGCTTTGCGGATTACAACGATCTTCCCGGCTTCTTCCCGGAACAAAAATAATCACGAGCACCAAAAGCACCCCAAAAGGGTGCTTTTCTTTTTTCTGAAAGGAAGTCAGCGTCCCTTCTTCCCTTTATTATTGATATATCCTTTCCTTTATGTTAAAATCAAATTACCCAAGGAGGTGTTTTTAATGTGGGATTTTTCTACTCTTAAACAAAACGCCCGAAACTCCCTCAAAAGTTTCGGCTTCTGGACTCCGGTTTTCGTCTGCCTTATGCACGGACTTCTTGCCGGAACTTCTTACGGCGGAAGCGCCGCTTCTTCGGAATCTTCCGAAGAGACCACGATCATCGATACTTTTTTCCCGCAGCTTGATTCCCTTGCGGAAGATCCTTTCTTCTCCTTTATTGTAATAGCCATAGCGATAGCTCTCATTATTTTGATCATCGCTTTCGCCCTGGCATGGAGCGCATTCATCGGCGGTCCCGCCACCGTTGGCAAAAACAGATTTTTCATGGAGCACCGTTTTTCCCGGGCGCAGTTCAAAAAGCTCTTCTGGGCCTACGGCTGCGGAAGCTATCTTAACGTTGTAAAAATCATGTTCGTTTACGAAGTCAAGCTCCTTCTCTGGACCCTGCTTTTCATCATTCCCGGAATCATCAAGTCCTACGAATATTTTATGGTGCCCTATATCCTTGCGGAAAACCCGACCATAAGCTGCGAAGACGCTTTTTATCTTTCCAAAAAAATGACCGACGGCGAAAAAGCGAGCATTTTCTTCCTTCAGCTTTCGTTCATCGGCTGGTATTTCCTTTCCGTTCTGACCTGCGGAATCGGATTCATCGCTCTTCAGCCCTATATGGAAGCCACTTTTGCGGAACTTTATCAGGTCATGCGCGAAAAAGCCCAGTCCCTCAATCTTCCCGGAACAGAAAAACTTTCCGGCTTCTGCCCCGAACAATAACAACAGCAAAAACAAAAAAAGCACCCCAAAAGGGTGCTTTTCTTTTGCATAAAAACAATGTTTCCCAAAAAAGAGAAAACCGCCGAAAAAAAGAGCGCCTTTTTAAGGCGCTCTTTTTATAATCATTTGATTTCGTCAAATCCCATATATTTGCGAAGAACTTCCGGAATGGTGACGGAACCGTCTTCGTTCTGATAGTTTTCAAGGATAGCCGCGGTGGTTCTGCCGATTGCAACGCCGGAACCGTTGAGGGTGTGGGCAAAAACAGCCTTGCCGTCTTTGTCTTTGCATTTGATGTTTGCTCTGCGTGCCTGGAAATCCTCAAAGTTGGAGCAGGAAGAAATCTCAACGTATCTTCCGTAAGAAGGCATCCATACTTCGATGTCATAGGTCTTTGCGGAGCTGAAGGTAAGGTCGCCGGTGGTAAGAACGACCACGCGGTAAGGAAGTCCAAGTCCCTGAAGAACTTTTTCCGCTTCGCCGGTAAGCTCTTCAAGCTCTTCATAGGATTTTTCCGGATCAGCAAATTTAACAAGCTCGACCTTGTTGAACTGGTGCTGACGGATAAGACCGCGGGTGTCGCGTCCTGCGGAACCTGCTTCTGCACGGAAACAGGCGGAATATGCGCAGTATTTGATAGGAAGAGCAGCTCTGTCGAGCACTTCGCCGCGGTAGAAGTTTGTTACCGGAACTTCTGCAGTGGGGATAAGATAAAGATCTTCGCCCTCAAGTTTATACATATCCTCGGCAAATTTGGGAAGCTGACCGGTGCCGGTCATGGAAGCTTTGTTTGCCATAAAAGGCGGGAAAACTTCGGTATAGCCGTTGGCGGTGTGGGTATCGAGGAAATAGTTCATAATAGCGCGCTCAAGTCTTGCGCCAAGGTCCTTATAAAAATGGAATCTTGCGCCGGTAACTTTGCCTGCTCTTTCCGGGTCAAGGATATTCAGATCCTGACCGAGGTCCCAGTGCGCTTTGGGCTCAAAGTCAAATTTTCTGGGTTCGCCCCAGCGGCGAAGCTCAACGTTTTCGGTGTCGTCTTTTCCGTAAGGAACGGCCTCGTTGGGAATGTTGGGAATTCTGAGGATGAGTTCAAGCTGGCGGTCCTCAAGTTTTGCAAGCTCTTCGCCGCATTTTTTGGATTCCTCGGCAATCTCTTTCATCTGTGCCATAAGCTCGGTGGTATCCTCGCCGTTCTTTTTCATAACGGGAATCTGTTTGCTGGCGCGGTTCTGCTGTGCTTTAAGGTCATCGGTCTTTGCGTTGAGTTTGCGGCGCTGTGCGTCGATTTCAACAAGCTCGTCAACAACCTCGTCCATGGGTTTAAATCTTCTGCGGCAAGCCTCTTTAACAAGCTCCGCATTTTCTCTTACAAATCTAATATCAAGCATCGGTCTTTCTCCCTTACTTTACATTTTCTTTTTAAGAAGTCGCTCGCAGATATCCGCAAGCTCGTTTTTGTTATAAAACGGAAATTCAATGGTGCCGCCCTTTTCGTTTTCGGTGATTTTAAAGGGTCTTCCAAGTTCGTTGGTCATCGCAACCTGCATTTCGCGGTAAAATTTATCCTTCGGGAAGGAATCTTTTTTCTTCGTGGCCTTTTCTTTGGGCTCTTTTGCCGCTTTTGCGCAAAGTTTTTCCGCTTCCCTTACCGAAAGTCCGTCCGCAACTATCATTTTCGCAAGTTCGGTGCGTTTTTCTTCCGGCGCGGAAAGAATTGCCTTGGCGTGTCCCGCAGAAAGACTGCCGGAAGAAACCAGCGGCAGCACCTCCTCGGGCAAATTGAGAATACGAAGGGTATTCGCAATTGCAGGGCGGGATTTTCCCACAGCTTCGGAAAGCTGTTCCTGGGTCATTTTGTATTTATCCATAAGGCGGCGGTAGCCTTCGGCAGTTTCCACCGCGTTAAGGTCTTCCCTTTGAAGGTTTTCGATAAGCGCAACCTGGTCGGTCTCTTCGTCGCTCATCTCTCTGATAAGCGCCGGGACTTCCGTAAGTCCGGCAATTCTTGCGGCGCGCCATCTTCTTTCGCCCGCGACTATCTGGTACATTCCGTTTCTGGTGGGTCTTACCAGAAGGGGCTGCAAAATTCCGTGGGCAGAAATGGAATCCGCAAGCTCGTTAAGGGCGGTTTCGTCAAATTCTTTTCTCGGCTGAGATAAGTTCGGCTCGATTTCCGAAAGTCTTACGGTGGTTATGCCGGCCTCTTCCGTCGAAACCGCCGTCTGGTCAGCAAAAAGCGCGTCAAGTCCTTTGCCAAGTCCTCTTGATTTTGCCACTTTATCCCTCCGTTCTGTTGTTCGCAATTATTTCATCCGCAAGAGCAAGATAGCTTTGGCTTCCCTTGGAAGAAAAATCATAGTATATTACCGGCTCTCCGAAAGAAGGCGCCTCGGAAAGGCGAACGTTTCTCGGAATGACCGTTTTAAAAACTTTTTGCGGGAAGTATTTTTTAACTTCCTCCACCACCTGCATGGTAAGGTTCAGTCTTGCATCATACATGGTAAGAAGAACGCCCTCCATGTCGATATAGCTGTTATAAAGCCTTTTTACGGTCCTTACCGTTGCCATAAGCTGCGAAAGTCCTTCAAGCGCATAAAATTCGCACTGTATCGGAACAAGAATGCTGGTGCATGCCGCAAGCGCATTAAGAGTAAGAAGTCCCAGCGACGGCGGACAGTCGATACAGATGAAATCGTAATTTGCCTGAATGGTTGCCAAAGCGTTTTTAAGCCTGAGCGCCCTGTTTTCCATATCCACAAGTTCAATTTCCGCTGCAGCAAGATCAATGCTCGAAGGCATTATATCAAGGTTCTTATATTTGGTCCGAACAACAGCTTCTTCCGCCTTGCAGTTTCCGATGACCACGTCGTAAACGGAACGTTTGACTTCCCTTTTGTTTACTCCAAGCCCCGAAGTGGCGTTTCCCTGGGGGTCCGAATCCACAAGCAAAACTCTGCCTCTCGTTCTGTATGCAAGCGCTGCCGAAAGGTTCACCGCGGTGGTGGTTTTTCCGACTCCGCCTTTTTGATTTGCGAATGCTATTATTTTGCCCATTCTTTCCTCCGGTAAATATTAGTTCCTTTTAATTATAATAGGTCTCCCCTCTTTTTTCAATCTGTTTTCGGAATTTCTGTCAAAATATTAAAAATGTTTCACGTGGAACAAGCACTGCGAGCGCGTCCTGTGGACGATACAGCGAGCAGTGCTTGGCGCCGCGGTCAAAATTTTCAAGGCGAATTGCCGAAGAAAATTTTGGGCACCGCAAGAATGGTATCCTTCGCCTTGAAGTGGGTATATTCTGCGAGCGCGTCCTGCGGACGATTCCTTTGTTTCTTCGAATGTTCCACGTGGAACAAAAACGCAAAAAGCCGTCCTTTCGGACGGCCCTTTGCGTTTTTCAGGGGAATGTGACGAAGCATGTTCTGCCTCTTTTTATATAACTGACGAAGCGCCTTTCGGCATCTTCGGAGCAGTGCAGGTTTCCGCCGTTTTTCCGGCGGTTCTGAAAGCCATGTTTTTCGGAACGGAAACCGAATAGGTTATCCTTTCGTCATCCTCGGTGACGGTGCTCACGGCGCAAAGCCCGGCCGAATTCATCACCGCCACCGCGTGCTCAAAGGTGTTGAGGAATATCCTCACGTCCTTTATAAGATATTTGGGGGCTTTGCGCTCAGGCTTCTTTTCAAGGATTGCGGAAACGTATTTTTCCGCCGACGCAACCGAAAGTCCCTTTGCGGCAAAATGCTCTGCCGCCGCCTTTCGTTCTTCCCCGGAAGAAAGTCGCAAAAGTTCCCTTGCGTGTCTTTCCGAAAGGGCGTTTTCGGTGATGACCTTTCTGACTTCCTCTTCAAGCTTCAAAAGCCGCAGCTTGTTCGAAAGCCCCGAAGGAGAAAACCCAAGCCGCTTTGCCGCTTCTTCCCTGGGCAAATTCCAAACGGCAATAAGCTTTGCAATAGCCTCCGCCTCATCAAAAGGCGAAAGCTGGGCGCGCTCAAGGTTTTCAATAAGCGCCCATACCGCCGAATCTTCGTTCGAAAGGTCATAGACCACCGCGTCTATTCTTTCCTCCCCAAGCATTTTCATCGCCCTGAGTCTTCGTTCCCCAGCGATGAGTTCAAAACCTTTTCCCGCCCTTCTTACGGCGATGGGCTGAATGAGTCCGTTTTCCTTGATGCTTTTTGAAAGGGAAAAAAGTTCCTCTTCGTCAAAATCCCTCCTTGGCTGAAAAGGGTTCGGCAAAACCGCCGAAACGGGAACGCTCTCCACCGTCCTTTGCTTTTTGCGATTTGTGAACATCTTATCGCCTCCGGTTTTATATTACCATAGTTTTCCATTTTCTTCCAGAACTTTCGGTCGCAAAAATCCCCTTTATACAATATTAAAAAACACCCTTCGCCAAGGCAAAAGCCGAACCTTGCCAAAAGTCGTTTTCCTTTGACCGTTTTTGCGAAAAGTTTTATGCATAATCGTAATATTTATCGTTTTTCGATAAATTTTTATTGACTTTCGAAAAAATATGTGCTATTTTTAAATCAAAGGAATGGGGGGTACGCCCTCTTAATCTGAAATTTTAAAAAAAGGAGGCCTTTCCAATGACCCAAAAAAACCTTTCAAAATGGCTCAAAGCCGTCATAATCGGAACCGGCATCTTCGGCCTTGCCATCTTCGCATGGCTCGTTCCCATGTACGGCGCAAGCATCGCCTCGCTCTATCCGGAATTTTCCCATTGCTATTGGCCCTGGCTCATCTTCCTCTGGCTCTGCGCTCTTCCCTGTTTCGTTTCCCTTTTTTTCGGCTGGAAGGTCGCAGAAAACATCGGCGCGGATAATTCCTTCAGCTTTGAAAACGCAAAGCTCTTCAAAAAAATTTCTGTCCTTGCCGCAGGCGATTCGGTCTTCTTTCTTTTGGGAAACGTCGCGCTTCTTTTCGCGAATATGAGCCACCCGGGAATCACCATAATCTTTGCGCCTCTTGTCGCTTTTGTGGGCGCTGCGGTTTCGGTGGTCTGCGCCGCTCTTTCCCACCTTATTTATAAATCCGCAGTGATGAAAAGCGAAAACGATTTAACCATATGAGGAGGCGGTGCTCATGGCAATAAAAGTCAATCTTGACGTCGTGCTCGCAAAAAGAAAAATGAGCATGACCGAACTTTCCGAAAAAGTCGGCATCACCATGGCAAATCTTTCGATTTTAAAAACCGGAAAAGCAAAAGCCGTGCGCTTTTCCACCCTCGAAGCTATCTGCAAGGTCCTCGATTGCCAGCCGGGCGATATCCTTTCCCGGTCCGAGGAAGAATGACATGAAAATAATCTTTCAGATAATCGCCCTGATCCTCAGCTTTTTTGCTGCGGTCTTTAATTTTCTCTTTCCCCCAACCGCCGTTTCGGATATCCGCCAAAACCTTGATATGAAAATAAGACCCTCCGCAGTGGTTTATTTTGAAGATACCCACGGCGGTTTTCACGGCGACGGCGAAGAGATAATAATTTTTACCCCAACCGATTTCCAAAAAGAAAAAATAAAAGCCGAATGGAACAAAACCCCGGTGGAAAGCGGAATTTACTCTTTAATTTTTTCAAAAACGGAGTATAATGGACTTGAACTTACAAAATATATCCCAAACACAAAGGGATATTGGTTTTATAAAAACCGCAGCGATTTCACCTATTCCTATAATTTCTCTTTCGCCTTTTTCGACGGCGAAAAAGTCTGTTATTACGAACTTGATACCTGAGGAGTGATTTTATGATAACCTGGCTTATTATGTTCCTTCAAAAAATCGAAGGCGCAAACCTTTTCATCGCTGTAATCGGCGCAATGTGGGTGCTCTATGCGGGATTTTTCCTTGCAATAAAAGCCAACCGCGGAAAAAACCAGCTTAAAGCCGCGGCAATTTCCGGGCTGGTCGTCACCTTCATCAGCGATATGGTCTGGTTTTTCAAATTTTTCGATAACTTCGAATACCGCAACCCGGGTGTCGGCGGCGTGCTCTGGATCCTTCTTCTTCCGGTCCTTATGTTCCTTTGCGTAATGGTACTCAGCTATATCAACGCAAGCCGCTATGAATTCGATAAGAAAAAGCGCGAAAAAGAAGCTTCCAAACAGAAAAAGAAAGAAAAACGCCGCAAAAAATATGAACAGCAGTCTTCCGACGAAGAACTTTAAAAAAAAGCACCTGCCTTTCGGCAGGTGCTTTTTTAACCTTATTATAATCTGCGCCTTAATTTTATTTCAGCGGCTTTTCGCTTATTTTAATAACTTTTAAAAATTAGCCGAGACTAAAAGTTAAACAAAAAACCGCCGTCGGCTTGAACGATGGCGGTCGGGATTCAAAAGCACGATATTTTGGTGGTGCATCTTAGTCCCCTAAAAAGGGGACAGCGTTTGCGGGAGCAAACTGCAGGGGTGTAAAACTTTTCTTTCAGGTGATGTCTCTTGCGGTGCCCAAAATATTCTGCGGCATAAAGCCTTGAATATTTTGACCGCGGCGCCAAACCTTGCTCGCTGTTTCGCCCACTGGGCGCGCTTCGCAAGCTTTGCTCGGTTTCTTTTGGTTACAAAAGAAATGGGGTATCATAAAAGATTACTATAAAAAAGGCAACCTTACGGCTGCCTTAATTTTATTTAAGCGGCTTTTCGCTTATCTTCACTCTCTGTCTGGGATATTTCGCCGGGGTCGCGGTTTTCTTTTCAATAAAAACCACCGATCTTCCGCCGGCGGGAATCTCATAAATCATCGGCTCTTTTATTTCGCCGCCAAGAATTTTTGCCGCCGCCTTTGCCCCTTCGATTTCTTCCGCAACTTCTGCGGTCTTCATGGGCGCAAAAACTCCGCCCACTTTAACAAGGGGAATGCAGTATTCCGAAAGCACCGCAAGGTTCGCCACCGCCCTTGCGGTAACAAAATCAAAGCTTTCCCGAAGGTTTTTGTCGTGACATACGTCCTCTGCTCTTGCGTGAACAAGGGTAGCTTTTATTTTGATTTCGTTAAGCACCGCATCAAGAAAATTAAGGCGCTTCTGCAAGGAATCTATGAGCACAAGCTTGATATCGGGCCTTGCAATTTTGAGCACCACTCCGGGAAAACCCGCGCCGGTACCCACGTCCGCAACCCTTGCACCCTCGGGAATGTTCGCCCTTTTAAGGTAAGCAAGGCAGTCCAAAAAGTGCTTCACCGCAATTCCTTCCGGGTCGGTTATGGCGGTAAGGTTCATTTTTTCGTTCCATTCCACCAAAAGCTCCGCATATCTTTCAAGCTGAGCATACTGCTCTTCCGAAAGAGCCTCGGCGTGCTCGGGGATATAGTTTTTCAAAATTTCAGTGACCATGTTTACCTCATTTCTGGATATAGATGAGCAAAACGGAAACGTCCGCCGGCGAAACGCCGGAAATCCTGCTCGCCTGACCGATGTTCATGGGTCTTACGCGGTTAAGTTTTTCAATAGCTTCAAGGCGAAGTCCGTGGATGGCCTTGTAATCGATGTCCTCGGGGATCTTCTTTTCCTCAAGGCGGTGCATCTGTTCCACCTGCGCCAGCTGTTTTCTTATGTAACCCTCATATTTGATCTCGATCTCCACCTGTTCGATAACGTCCTCAGGCAGTTCCGGACGGTTGGGGTCAAAGGGCGCAAGGTCCGCATAGGTTATCTGGGGGCGTTTGAGCAGCTCCGAAAGCCTTGTGCCTTCGGTCAAAGGCGCAGTTCCCTTTTCGGTGAGCATCGCGTCAAGTTCCTCGCTCATTCTTATGCTCGCGTTCTTTGCCCTTTCAAGTTCCGCATCACGGAGTTCGCGCTTTTTAAGGAACTTCTGCCACCTTTCGTCGGAAATAAGACCGATTTCTCTTCCAAGGGGGGTAAGACGCATATCCGCGTTGTCCTGTCTGAGCACAAGGCGGTATTCGCTTCGGCTGGTCATCATGCGGTAAGGGTCAAGAACGCCCTTGGTGCAAAGGTCGTCGATAAGGGTTCCGATATAGGAATTGCTGCGTTCGAGCACGATTTCCTCTTTTCCAAGAACTCTTCTTGCTGCGTTGATTCCTGCAAGAAGTCCCTGAGCAGCGGCTTCCTCGTAACCGGAAGTTCCGTTGAACTGTCCCGCGCCGAAAAGACCTTTCACCTGCATGAATTCAAGAGTCGGGCGAAGGTCAAGGCTGTCGCAGCAGTCATATTCGATAGCGTAAGCGTTTCTCATAATGCTCACGTGCTCAAGTCCTTTTATGGAACGGTAAATCGCTATCTGAACGTCCTCAGGAAGAGAGGAAGAAAGACCGGAAAGATACATTTCCTCCGTTTCAAGACCCATGGGTTCCACAAAGAACTGATGTCTTATCTTATCCGGAAATCTCATTACCTTGTCTTCAATGCTCGGGCAGTAACGGGGACCGATTCCCTCGATTTTTCCGGAATAAAGAGGCGAACGGTCGATGTTTTTGCGAATGACCTCGTGGGTATCCTCGTTGGTATAACCTATCCAGCAGTCAACTTTATTTTTAAGCTCGCCCTCAGTTTCAAAGCTGAACGGAACGATATGCTCATCGCCGTGCTGAATTTCAAGCTTTTCATAATCAATGCTGTTTCTGAGCACGCGGGCAGGTGTTCCGGTTTTAAAGCGGCGAAGTTTGATGCCCAGTTTCTCCAAAGAATCCGAAAGAGGTTTTGCCGGGCTGCTTGCGTCCGGACCGCTTTCCCATTTTCTGTCGCCTACGTAGATGATTCCTTTAAGATAAGTGCCGGTGCAGATGATTACGTTCGGCACTTCATAAAAAGCGCCCAGGTGAGTGGTAACGCCGAGCACGCCGCCTTTTCCGTCGGAACGCACTTCGACTATCTCCGCCTGTTTTATATCAAGGTTTTCCTGATTTTCAAGGGTCTTTTTCATCAAAAGGTGGTAATATGCCCTGTCTTCCTGCGCACGAAGAGAATGTACCGCCGGGCCTTTTCCAAGGTTGAGCATGCGGCTCTGTATCATCATTTTGTCCGCCGCTTTTCCCATTTCGCCGCCAAGGGCGTCGATTTCGCGAACAAGATGTCCTTTTGCGGTGCCTCCGATGGAAGGGTTGCAGGGCATATTCGCGATTTTATCCAGATTAAGTGTAAAGATGCAGGTCTTTACACCAAGTCTTGCGGCAGCCAAAGCGGCTTCAACTCCGGCGTGTCCCGCGCCAATTACCGCAACGTCATATTTTCCTGCAAAATATTCTTCCATTTTTTCAAAACCTCGATTCTGTAAATTACCTCCTCGGAGGAGGTGTCACCGAAGGTGACGGAGGAGGGATTTTATCAAAGCCTCCGTTTTACAATTTTGTCTATATAAACACAAACGTTTTCAAAATTATAATTTATATCTTTATTTAAAAGCCGCTCTATAAACCTCGGCTTATGTAAATTACCTCCTCGGAGGAGGAGGTGTCACCGAAGGTGACGGAGGAGGGATTTTATCCCATTAATTATCATTGAAAAATAAAACTGCTTCCTGCATTCCGTCGCACCAGTTATCCCATTTTGCAACAAATTCATCATGTGGCAAAATCCGGTGCTCAAGGTCTGAAATATTTTTTATTCCCCGGCCCTCACAGGCTTTTATACAAATTTTATATTCAGTAATTCCGATTTCTTCTTCCGAATCCCAAACAAGCGGAACTTTTTCAAGCCCGGAAAGAAACGCCGCAAGGGCTCTTGTGTGTCCATCGGTAAAAAATATTTTTCCGCCGTGCTCAAAAATCGGCAAAGGCTCAAAATTTGAAAGGTCTTTTGGATTAAACCAACTTTTCACTCTTTCAAGTTTTTTTGCGGAAATATAAAACTGGGAAGGCTGAATATCCAAAAGTTTGATTTCGTCAATATTCATGCTGAAATTCTCCAAATGTATTTACCTCCTCGGAGGAGGAGGTGTCACCGAAGGTGACGGAGGAGGGATTTATAAAATCCTCCCTTTAACGATTTTATCAATGTAAGCGCAAACATTTTCAAAATTATAATTTATATCTTTATTTAAAAACCGCAAAACATCAATTCCGCAAGTTTTTAAATATTCCGTTCTCTTTTTGTCATATTCGATTTCATCATGTTCATAATGCTGAGCGCCGTCAATTTCGATAACAAGATTTGCTCTCCTGCAATAAAAATCAACGATATAATTTCCGATAACTCGCTGCCTTGAAAAATGAATATCATAATTTCTCAAAAACCGATACCAAAGCTTATTTTCCTCCGGCGTCATGTTTTTTCGCAGCTCCCGGGACAGTTCCCTCAATTTTGGGTTTGCTTCAAAATTTCTCGGCAAAACTATCCCTCCTCCGTCATCGCTTTGCGATGCCACCTCCTCCTCCGAGGAGGTTATTTTCCCACGCAGAATTTTTCGAATACTTTTTCGATAACCGCGTCGCTGGCTTTTTCGCCGGTAAGTTCATAAAGCGCGTCAAGAGAAGTTTCGATGCAAATTCCCACCGCGTCCAGCGTCATTCCGAAAGCAACGGCATCCAAAGCTTCGTCAATGGCTTTTTTTGCTCTGCGAACGCAGTCCAGCTGGCGTTCGTTTGCCATAACAGGTTCCGCCGGGTCAAGGTCTGCGGTTTTGAGCACCCTTGCCAGCGCCTCGCGGAATTCATATTCTCCGTCGCCTTTTGCGGCGGAAATGGTGACCACGTTTTCAAAACCTGCCTTCACCGCGTCAACGTCCGCCTGAATTTCAAGGTCGGATTTGTTGATTACCGCAACGGCGGGTCTGCCTTTAAGCTTTTCGATAAGTTCAAAATCCGTTTCGTCAAAAGGTCTGCTGGAATCAAAAACCGCAATAACAACGTCGCAGCGCTCAATTTCGGTGTTTGCCATGTCAACGCCTATGCGTTCAACAGTGTCCTCGGTGTCCCTAAGACCCGCCGTATCAAGAAGGCGAATGGGAATATCCCCCACGAGCACCGATTCCTCAACAACGTCGCGGGTCGTTCCGGCAATTTCTGTAACAATGCTTCTGTCCCGGCCGGAAATAAGGTTCATAAGGGTGGATTTTCCTACGTTGGGTTTTCCGGCGATGACGGTGGTGGCTCCTTCGCGGATAACTTTTCCCGCGTCATAGGTATCCATAAGTCGTTTGAGCACCGCTTCGGTCTCTTTGAGCACCGTTTCAAGATGTTCGTCCGAAAGTTCCTCAACATCCTCTTCCGGATAGTCGCTCCATGCAGCAAGGTGTGTCTCAAGCTCCGTCAGTTTTTCGGTAACGGAGCGGATTTTTTTATAAAGTGCGCCGTCGCGCATTGCAAGTGCGGCTTTTCCGGCGCTGGCGGATTTTGCGGAGATCATATCCATAACCGCTTCCGCCTGGGTAAGGGTCAGTTTTCCGTTAAGAAGCGCCCTTTTGGTAAATTCGCCGGGTCCCGCAAGACCTGCACCGCAATCAAGGGCAGCTCTGAGCACGCGTTTTAAAAGCGCGGGGCTTCCATGGCAGGAAAACTCCACGGTGTTTTCGCCGGTAAAGCTTTTCGGCGCAAGAAAAACCGTCGCCACCGCTTCGTCAATGTCGCCTTCGGCGTCAAAAACTCTTCCGTAAGCGCAGGAATAACCGGAAAGGGTCGAAAGTTCCTTTCCGCCCTTAAAAGGTCGGAACATCTTTTCGCCGATTGCGACCGCTTCCTCACCGGAAATTCTTATTACGCCAAGTCCCGAAGCGGAAAGGGGCGTTGATATTGCGGCAATGGTGCTCATAAATTTACCTCCAATGTTCATTCCCTGCGATTTAACGTGCATATTATCCTATTCTATATTATAAAAAGAGCCGGCACTGAAATCAAGTGCCGGCTTAACTTTTTATCAATTAATTTGATCAGAGATCGATTCTTCCGTAAAGAGAAAGAGAAGAAACGTCGTTTTTCGGCGGCTCGTTGGAAGGAGCTACGATAACTTTCTGGCTTTCTCTGGGTGCGCGGTTTCCGCGTCCGTTTCTTCTGTCGTTTCTTTCGCCGCGGAATTTTTTATCGCTGCGGGGTTTTGCGCCTTCGATGGGGCTGATAACGACTCTTCTGTTGGGTTCGCTTCCGATAGATTTGGAAGTTGCGCCGTTAACGGTCTGAACGGTGGAATGAACGATTCTGCGTTCATAGGGGTTCATTGCCTCAAGGGTAATGGAACGTCCGCTTCTTACCGCGTTGGAAGCGGTCTTTCTTGCATAAGCGCGAAGGCTTGCTTCACGTTTGCTGCGGTAATCGTCGATATCGAGAACAACTCTTACGTAGCTTCCCTCGCTCTTGTTTGCAACAAGAGATGCAAGATACTGCATTGCGTCAAGGTTGTCGCCTCTTCTGCCAACAACTGCGCCCATATCTTCGCCGGAAAGCTGAAGAACGATCATTCCGTCTTTCTGGGCATAGGTAACTTCTGCTTCGGGATAACCAAGAGCGGTAAGCACCTCTTTGATATACTCAGCCGCAGCGCTGCCTTTCATTTCAAGAACTTCGGGAGCAAGAACTTTTACTTCCTCTTTTGCGTTTTCGGCTGCCTCTATTTTTTCATCGGGAGCTTTGACTTCTTTTTTGGGTTCCTGTTTTTTAGGCTGCTGGGGTTTCTGTTCTTTTTTGGGTTTTTCCTGTTTTTTGGGCTGTTCCTTCAAGGTTTTTTCGGCGGGTTTATGCTCTTTTTTCTTTTTGGGAGCTTCCGCTTTTTTCTCTTTTACCGCAAACATTTTGTTCCAGTAATCTTCGTCGATAACTGCTTTTGCGGTTGCGGGAACAGAAACAAGACCAAGGAATTTTTTTCTGGGTCTTTCAATAATTTCAACAGTAACGTATTCACGGTCGACTCCGGCCTTGTTATAGGCGGCTTCGATCGCTTCTTCCACGGTTTTTCCCGTGGCTAAAAACTCTCTTTCCATTTTCAAAAAGCCTCCTGATTATTAAAGGTCGTCGTTTTCGTCATATTTTTCGCCGTATTTTTCAGCAGCGCGTTTTCTTGCTTCGGCAAGTTTTTTCTTGTTTGCAGCCGCCTGAGAGGGGTTTTCTTCCTGAGCATATTTTGCAGCTCTTTCTCTCTGGAGCTCTTTAAGTTTTTCTCTTGCTTCCTGGCGTTTTGCGCGTTTTGCTTCTCTTTCGGCTTCAACCTCTGCCTCGACCTTTTCGGCAAGTTTCTTCGGGTTAAGGAAGAAATGGAAAGCAACGCTCTGGATAAGCTGTGCTACTGCGGAAAGGGTCCAGTAAAAACCTGCTGCGGCGGGAACGATGAATCCGATATAAACGGACATAAGGGGCATCATGTAAAGCATGATGTTCATGGCTCCTGCACCCTGCTGGCTGGTGGGGTTGGATTTTTGCATAAAGAAGGTCATTACAAGCTGGAAAACACCGCAAAGGATCGGGATAAGAAGATACCAGTTGAAAGAACCTTCATAGGTAAGTGCAAACTGAGGAACAACGCCGAGATCAAGACCGAAAAGGGTCATATCAAAATCAAGAATTTTGGAAACGAGTTCAGCGTCAACGGCGTTAAAAATCTCGGGATCTTCCTTGACGATTTTGAGAAGGTTGATCTGGGTGTAATAGGAATTCTTTTCAAAAACGTGGCCCGCGGCTTCTGCAACGGCAACCATTTCGCCGATAACGGCATTGGAAGCGCGGAAGATGTGATAGATGGGTTTATAAACAACGTCGATAACACCGAAAAGAATGGGGAACTGGATGAGGGAGGGAAGACAGCCGCTCATGGGGTTGTAACCTTCTTCGGTATAAAGTTTCTGGATCTCTTCGTTATATCTTTCTTTGTTGTTGCCGTATTTTTTCTGGATGTTCTGAAGCTTCGGCTGGAAAATGGCCATTTTGGCCTGTTCTTTCTGCTGTTTTACAGAAAGAGGAAGAAGCGCAAGCTTTGTGATAATGGTAAAAACAGTGATCGCAAGCGCATAGTTGTTTCCGGTAAGCAAGTAACAGCCCAGCATTACAAAGCCGAGCGGCCAGCCGAAAATAGTCATTATAAACTGCATTATTTACCTTCCTCCTGATTGTGGGAGAGGCTGTTTTCTGTTTTGGTCTTTTTCTTTTTGGAGTAGTAAAACAGGTCCCATTCTTCCGGGACCGGGTCATATCCGCCCTCATGAAAAGGGTGGCAGCGCAAAATCCTTATAAAGCCAAGTAACCCGCCCCTCATCGCACCAAATCGGGAAATCGCCGTATATGCGTATGAAGAACAGGTGGGATAATACCGGCAACAAGGCCTTTTATAAGGAGAAATCGCCGTCTGATAAAATCTTATGAGTAACAGAAACAGCTTTTTCATACTTCTTTTGTGCTCTGTAAGGCGCCCAATTTCCGTAACTGGGCGGTCAGGATGGGGGTCAGAGCGGTAGACTTGGTAAATGTTGTTTTTGTGCGCGCAACAAGGATTATATCGGTTCCGGGTTTTACCATCGGAAAAACCTCCCTGAATGCGGCTCTTAAAACTCGCCGTGCGCGGTTTCTTGCCACGGCATTTCCGATTTTTTTGCTGGTGGTAAGGCCAAGGCGAACTTTGCCCAGGCGGTTAGGAAAAACGTAACAAATAACGCAGGGATCTGCGGAACTTTTTCCCCTTTTGTAAATGCGCAAAAAATCGTTGTTTCGTTTGATAGAAAGTGTCTTCATCGGTCAATAACCGCCGAAAAAATTAGTAGCTGAGGTGTTTTCTGCCTCTTGCTCTTCTTGCTGCGAGAACTTTGCGGCCGGATTTGGTTGCCATTCTTGCGCGGAAGCCGTGTACTTTCTGTCTGTGGAGTTTTTTGGGCTGATAGGTTCTTTTCATCTCTGATTTCCCTCCTTTCAAAATTGCCTTGCAACAGAGGATTATATAGCATTTTTTTAAAAATGTCAATATTAAATTTATAATTATATATATAAAGGCGTTTTTTCTGTAAAGTAAAACCCCGTTACACTGCCAAAAAGCCTCCCCAAAAATATCTCTTTTAAAAACCGGGCAGATGATATTTGCCCCGCATTAAAAATCAACCGGACAAACTCTAAAAACCGCAGGCAGCGGTCAGGACCTCTTTGCCAAAAAACTCAATTTTCCACAATTCCTTTATAATTTATAATACATTTATAAATATATCGCCAAAAATATGTTGAAAACCTTTTCTTTTACACCGCTTTGTGCTATAATTATCCTGCCTTAATTTATAATTTCTCACTTTCTCTTGTTTAAATAAATAAACAAAATAGGAGGAAAAACATGGATTCGTTTGAAGAAATTTTTGATTTGGTAAGCGATTACTGCAAGACCCAGATGACCGAAGTCGCCTATAACCTTTGGATAAAGGATATAGCGCCCATCAAGCTCACCAGCGAATATGTCCGCCTTGGGGTCAACACCGAATTCAAGCAGAATATCGTTTCCGAAAAATACAGCGATCTTTTGGGCAAAGGCTTCGAAAGAGTTCTCGGCTTCCCGGTCGAGATCCGAATCGAATGCATCAAACCCGAAGAAGTAAAACCCAGGGAATATTATCCCCCCATGGAGCACCCTAACCCAATTCCCGCGGTGCTCGATTCCGGCGATTACGACTATACCTTCGATACCTTTATCGTCGGTTCGTCCAACAAGTTTGCCCACGCAGCAGCTTTGGCAGTCGCCACCCACGATATCAGAAACTATAACCCGCTCTTTATCTACGGAGATTCCGGCCTTGGTAAGACCCACCTTCTTTTCGCGATAATGAACGAGGTAAAAAGAAGAAAACCCGAAGCCCTTGTTGCTTACGTAAAAGGCGAACAGTTCACCAACGAGCTTATCGCCGCTATCAGAAGCCAGCAGACCCCTGAATTCCGCGAAAAATACCGCAAGGCGGATTTCCTTCTGGTGGACGACATCCAATTCATTGCGGGCCGTGATTCCACCCAGGAAGAGTTCTTCCACACCTTCAACGCCCTTTATGAATCCGGAAAACAGATAGTCCTTACCAGTGACCGCCCGCCAAAAGAAATCAAGACCCTTGAAGACAGACTTCGCACCCGTTTTGAAATGGGTCTTATGGCGGATATCCAGCCGGCTGATTTTGAGACCCGAATCGCCATTATCCAGCGCAAGGCCGACCTTCTCAAACTCGATATGCCCATCGAAGTTGCGGAATATATCGCCAACAACCTCAAAAGCAATATCCGCCAGCTCGAAGGCGCCGTAAAGAACATAAAAGCAAACTCCCTTATTTATGAGCACCGCCCCATTACCATAATGGTCGCACAAAGCGCCATCCGCGATATTCTCAACGATAACCAGCCGGTGCCCGTAACTATCGGAAAAATAATAAATGAAGTAAGCCGCACCTTCAACGTTTCTGACCAGGATATCAAGAGCAACAAGCGCGCAGCAAATATCAGCCGCGCACGCCAGGTCGCAATGTACGTCATCAAGGATATCACCCAGATGAGCATGGCCGCCATTGGCGACGAATTCGGCGGAAGGGACCATTCCACCGTCGTCTATGCCATCAGCCAGATCGAAAAGGCAATGAAGACCGATTCACACCTTCGTGAGATAATCGAAGACATCACCAAAAACGTAAAAGATAATTAAACCATTCCACATGTTGAAAAATGTTGAAACAAGGTTAATTAAACAGAGTTTGAACAATATAACATATTTTATTCCACAACGCTTTTTTTGACCTTTTTGCTTTCAACTTTTCAAAAAATTTTCAATAACCGGAATATGGAAAACCAAAGGGCATTTTTTCCTTTAAAAAAGCCTGTCCGCAAAATTTTCCACAAATTCCACAACCCCTACTGTTATTACTGAATAATAATATTCTTTCTTTCTTTTTGGAGGAGATCTTTATGAAATTTTCTTGCAGCCGCCAGGAGCTTTCCGAAGCGCTCAACAACGTCACCCGTGCCGTTGCCGCAAAAACCACTCATCCTGCCCTTGAAGGCGTTCTCATTATTGCCGAGGACGAAAATCTGACCCTCAGCTGCTACAACATGGAGCTGGGCATCACCACCTATATGCCCGCACGCATCAGCGAAAACGGTTCCATCGTCCTTAATGCAAAGCTTTTCAGCGATATGGTCCGCCGCCTTGCTTCCGAAAGGATAGAGATAGAGTGCGATGAAAAATTCATCACAAAAATCCGCGGCGGTGCGGCTGAATATAACATCATCGGAATCGAAGCCGAAGAATTTCCGGCTCTTCCCACCGTTGACGAAAAGATCAATTTCACTATCCGCCAGGATACTCTTAAAAGCATGATCGAACAGACCATTTTTGCTGTTGCTGTCAACGATTTCAAACCCGTTCACACCGGTTCCAAATTCATTATAAAAGACCATGTTCTTTCCGTAGTTTCTGTTGACGGTTTCCGCCTTGCAATAAGACAGGAACAGGTTTCCTACGGCGATGAACTTGACTTTATCGTTCCGGGAAAATCCCTTTCCGAAGTTGCAAAGCTTCTTGAAGGCGACGAAGAAATTCTTATCGCCCTTTCCCAGAAACATATCATCTTCCGCATCGGAAGATACGACGTTGTTTCCAGACTTCTTGAAGGCGATTTCATAGATTTCCGTTCTTCCATTCCCGCAACTTCCAATACCGTCGTTGAAGTAAAAGTCCGCGACTTCCTCAACTCCATTGACAGAACCAGCCTTCTTATCAACGACCGCCTTAAAAGCCCTATCCGTCTTTCCATCGGCGACGGCGAGATAAAAATCTCCTGCTCCACCGCAATAGGCAAAATCAGCGACGTTGTGGAATGTGACATCACCGGAAACCACGTTGATATGGGCTTCAATAACCGCTATCTTTCCGAAGCTCTTCGCGCCACCGGCTGCGATAAAGTAAAAATGGTCATCAACAGCCCTCTTGCTCCTGTAAAAATCGTTCCTATGGAGGGCGAAAGCTTCCTCTTCCTCGTTCTTCCCGTAAGAATGAAAGCGGATATCTGATTTTAAAAAACTTACGTAATATTAACCGTCGGGGACGACGGTCCCTACAGCAAAATTATGAGGTAATAGAATGGCCAAAATTCAGCTTAAACTTGTCAGAAGACCAAGCCCTTCCGCTCCGACGGAAGTTGCAATTCGCGATGAATTTATAAAACTGGATTCCTTCCTTAAATTTTCCGGCGCGGTAATGACCGGCGGCGAAGCAAAGGAACTTATCCAGGGCGGAAAAGTTAAAGTAAACGGCGAAGTCTGTACCATGCGCGGAAAGAAAATGCGTCCCGGCGACGTTGCCGAACTTTCCGGAAAAAGCTATATGGTCACTTCCCAAGAAGAAGATTTTGACGAATGATTTTCAGAAAACTCGAGCTTTCGGATTTTCGTAACATCGAAGATCTGGAAATGATACCCGGCGAAAAGGTAAACATAATCTGCGGCGAAAACGCCCAGGGAAAAACAAACCTTATGGAAGCCCTTTGGCTTTTTACCGGCGCAAAATCTTTTCGCCAGACAAAAGATTCGGAATTTATCCGCTTCGGAACAGAAAAAGCAAGGCTTAAAGCCGATTTTTATTCCGAAAACCGCGAACAGAACGCCGAAATAACCTTTTCCCCTTCAAAAAGCATAAAGAAAAACGGAATCGATATCAAAACTTCGGCAGAATATGCCGGAACCTGCGGCGGAGTTGTTTTTTCTCCTTCCCATATGAATCTTTTCCGTGACGGCCCAAAGGAAAGACGCCGCCTTGCGGATACTTCCCTCTGCCAGCTTTATCCAAAATATATCTCGGTGCTCAGCGATTATAACAAAGTTCTTCTTCAAAGAAACACCGTGCTCAAAGACGCAAGATATCACAGCGGTCTTATCGATATGCTGGACGTTTATGACGAACAGCTTGCCCGCCTTGGCGGAAACATCATAAGAACAAGGGTCGCTTATTGCGAAAGCCTTAACAAAAAAGCCGCCGAGATATATAAAGGAATGTCCGCCGGACGTGAAGAATTCTTTGCGGAATATAAAACCACCGTCCTTTCCGAAGATGAGCACGCCGAAAGTTCTTTGAGCACCGCAGATTGGGCGCAAAAACTTTACAATGCGCTCCAAACTTCCCGCAATTTTGATTTTGAGCACGGTTCCACCTCCATGGGACCCCACCGGGACGATATCGAAGTCACCCTTGACGGAATGCCCGTCCGTTCATTCGGTTCCCAGGGTCAGCAGCGAAGCTGCATCCTTTCGCTCAAACTGGGCGAAGCAAAACTTCTGGGCGAAGCCATGGGCGAACCCCCTCTCATTCTTCTTGACGACGTTATGAGCGAACTTGATTCGGTCCGCCGTGACTATATTCTCAATTCCATAGGTGAAAGCCAGATTTTTCTCACCTGCTGCGATAAAGAACTTTTTTCCGGCCTTTCAGAAGGAAAAGTCTTTATCATGGAAAAAGGAAAAATAAAGGAAACCTGATTTTTACCGTAGGGACCGTCGTCCTCGACGGTCCGCGGAACGCTGAGGACAGCGTTCCCTACAGAAAAAGAAGGGAGCCTATAAAAAAGGAGGAACTTTAATGTATCTCTTCCTTGGCGGCGACGTTTCCGTTTGGGAAAACGACGTTATCGGAATTTTCGATATGGATAACACCACCGTCGCAAAATCAACAAGGGAATTTCTTTCCCGCACCCAAAAAGAAAAAAAGGTCATAAACGTGACCTTTGACCTTCCCCGAAGTTTTTGCCTGACCAGCGAAAACGGAAAAGAAAAGGTCTATATATCCCAGCTTGCCCCCGCAACCCTAAAAAAGCGCGGCGGCACCCTTTAATCCAAAAAATTCCCGTTTTAAAAAACGGAAAAATATCAGGAGGTATATCGTGGAAAATACTCCCTTTGCCGTAGAGCCCATGCAGGAAGCCTACGACGAAAACCAGATACAGGTCCTCGAAGGACTTGAAGCAGTAAGAAAAAGACCCGGTATGTATATCGGTTCCACCGGTCCCAAAGGTCTTCACCATCTCGTTTATGAGATAGTCGATAACGCCATCGACGAAGCCCTTGCAGGCTATTGCACCGATATCAACGTTGAACTTCTTCCGGGAAATCTTGTAAGAGTAACCGATAACGGCCGAGGAATCCCCGTAGGTATCCATGCAAAACTCGGAATTCCGGCAGTAACCGTCGTTTTCACCGTTCTTCATGCAGGCGGTAAGTTCGGCGGCAGCGGCTATAAAGTTTCCGGCGGTCTTCACGGCGTCGGCGCATCCGTCGTTAACGCCCTTTCCGAATGGCTCGAAGTCGAAGTTCGCGACGGCGAACATATCTATCGCCAGAAATTCACCCGCGGCGTTGCCGACGGCGACCTTGAAATTGTGGGCGACACCGACGAAAAAGGAACCGCCGTTCTTTTCAAAGCCGATAATCAGATTTTTGAGACCCTTGAATATGAATACGATGTGCTCATCAACCGTCTGCGCGAACAGGCTTTCCTCAATGCCGGCGTAAAAATCATCTTTACCGACAGACGCGACGAGGAAAACGTAAGAAGCGAAGTTCTTCATTATGAGGGCGGTATCAAATCCTTTGTCGAATATATCCATAAGAAAAAAGGCCTTGAAACCGTTCATCCGGATGTCCTTTACTTCTCTGCAAAAAACGGCGATTCCACCGCCGAAGTTGCAATGCAGTATAACGACAGCTATAACGATGTGATCCTCAGCTTTGCAAACAACATCCATACCGTTGACGGCGGTATGCATGAAACCGGTTTCAAAAACGCCCTTACCAAGGTATTCAACGATTACGGAAGAGAAAAGAAGATCCTCAAGGATAACGACAAAAACCTTTCCGGCGAAGACGTCCGCGAAGGCCTTACCGCCGTTATCTCCGTAAAGCTTACCAACGCGGAATTTGAAGGCCAGACAAAGACCAAACTCGGCAATACCGAAATGCGCGCAATGGTCGATAAAATGCTTTATGAAAAACTCAAAACCTATTTTGAGGAAAACCCCACCGTTGCAAAAGCAATTTTTGAAAAATCTCTTGGCGCGGCAAGAGCCCGTGAAGCCGCAAGAAAAGCAAGAGAGACCGCAAGAAGAAAATCCGTGCTCGAAAGTTCTTCTCTTCCCGGCAAGCTTGCGGACTGTTCCGACCGCGATATAACAAAAACCGAAATTTATATCGTCGAGGGTGACTCCGCAGGCGGCAGCGCAAAAATGGGCCGCGACCGTACCTTCCAGGCAATTCTTCCCCTTTGGGGCAAAATGCTTAACGTAGAAAAAGCCAGAATAGATAAAGTTTATAACAACGATAAACTTACTCCGGTCGTAACCGCTCTTGGCTGCGGAATCGGTGATGAGATAGATCTTTCAAAGCTCCGCTATGGCAAAGTAATCATCATGGCCGATGCGGACGTTGACGGTTCTCATATCAGAACCCTTCTGCTTACCTTCTTCTTCCGTTATATGCGTCCTCTTATAGAAGAGGGTCATATATATATTGCCCAGCCGCCTCTTTACAAAATATTGGTTGGCAAAAAAGTGCGTTATGCCTATTCCGATGAAGAGCGGGACGAGATCCTGCGCGAACTCGATCCGGAAGGCAGCAAAAAAAGCGATGTTCAGCGCTATAAAGGTCTTGGTGAAATGGACCCCGAACAGCTTTGGGAAACCACCATGGATCCGGAGCGCCGTATCATGCTCAAAGTTGAGCTTGAAGATGCCGCCGCGGCTGATGAAGTTTTCACCATCCTTATGGGCGATAAAGTAGAGCCAAGACGAGAGTTTATCGAAACAAACGCAAAATATGTACAGAATCTTGACGTTTAAAAAACAGGAGGAAAATTAAAATGGGATTTAACATCTTTAGAAGAAAACCGAAACCGAAGCCCGAAATCAAACGCCTTGAAGTTTCAAATTACGGCGAACCCAGATATGTTTTTACCCATATCCCCACCCTTGAAGTTTACCGCGAATATAACGACACCGTTTCCGCACCCGCAATCGCAAGAGATAAACAGCTCAAACGCGTTTTCGGCCTTATCATGGGCGGAATCTGCGTTGCTTTCACCGTCGGCGCAGTGCTCAACTTCGACCTTCCGGAATTCCTTGAAAAAGGAAGAAGCTTTTACGAATGGGTAAGCTATACCTCTTTCATGTTCTGGTTCATCGTTGCCGTAATGTCCGGCTATCTTTGCTATCACCTTCTCACCTATTACCACTTCTTCCCCAAACGCCTTGAAAAGGCAACCGCTGATTATTATAAATCCAGCGCATATCTCACCAACGAGATAGTTCTTGCCTGCTATGAAGACGGCGTTCTTGAAAAAGCCGCACCCCGCGATGAATTCTTTGAATGGGGAATGTTCAACCGCTGCTGGGAAAGCGAAAACGTCGTTTACCTTGAATTCACCCTTGCAAACCAGCTTTTCGTTGCAAAAGAAGTAATGATCGAAGCCGGCGCAAACATTGAAGAATTCATGGCCTGGGCAAACGAAAAAATCGAAGAGGGCAAAATCATCATGGCAGAGCGCGAAGCCGCCGAAGAAGCTGCCGAAGAAGCCGCCGAAGAGGAATATGAAGAAATTCAGAGCCAGATCGAAGAGCTTGAAGAACAGCTTGACGAAACCGACGACGAAGTTCTTGAAGACGAACTCGAAGATAAAATCGAAGCCCTTGAAGAAAAAGCCGACGAGCTTGAAGATAAAATCGACGACTGAAAAAGCCTTCCTTGTTAAAAAACCTTCCCAGAGGGGAAGGTGGCAAAACCGAAGGTTTTGACGAAAGAGGGATAACCCAATTACCAGGAGGGTAATAAAAATCCCTCCTCCACCGTCTTCGACGGTCCCCCTCCTCCTCTGAGGAGGTAATTAAAAAGAACGGAGGAAACCGTTTTGGAAGAAAACGAAAAGAAAATTCCCGAAGCCGCTATCGAACTTGAAGACGATATGCCCAAGGCAAAACTTATAAACGTGGATATCGAAAAAGAGATGAAAAAATCCTTTCTGGATTATTCCATGTCCGTAATCGTTTCCCGTGCTCTTCCGGATGTACGCGACGGTTTGAAACCGGTACACAGAAGAATCCTCTATACCATGTATGAAAACGGTCTTGAACCGTCAAAACCCTATAAAAAATGCGCCGCCACAGTCGGCGACGTTCTCGGTAAATATCATCCCCACGGCGACGCTTCCGTTTATGACGCAATGGTCCGTCTTGCCCAGGATTTTTCCATGAGAGCGCCCCTTGTTGACGGCCACGGAAACTTCGGTTCCATCGACGGCGACCCGCCTGCAGCTTACCGTTATACCGAATCCCGAATGAGCAAAATGGCAATAAGAATGCTCACAGATATTGATAAGGAAACCGTAGATTTCACCGGAAACTATGACGACAGCCGCAAAGAGCCGGTCGTTCTTCCTTCCAAATATCCGAACCTTCTTGTCAACGGTTCCGTCGGTATCGCCGTTGGTATGGCAACCAATATTCCGCCCCACAACCTTCGCGAAACCGTAGAAGCCACCTGCTGCCTTATCGATAATCCGGATGCCACCCTTGACGACCTTATGGAACATATCAAGGGACCCGATTTTCCCACCGGCGGCGTGATTATGGGAAGAGCGGGAATCCGCGCAGCTTATGCCACCGGCAGAGCAAAGCTCATTCTCCGTTCCCGTGCCGAGATCCAGGAATGGAAAAACGACCGCTACCGCATTGTAGTAACCGAAATCCCCTATATGGTCAACAAGGCAAGACTTATCGAAAGCATTGCCGACCTTGTTAAAGAAAAACGCGTAGAGGGAATTTCCGACCTTCGCGATGAATCCGACCGCGAAGGACTTCGCATCGTCATCGAGCTCAAGCGCGACGCCAATGCCCAGGTCGTTCTCAACCAGCTTTATACCTATACCCAGCTTCAGGATACCTGCGGCGTTATCATGCTCGCTCTTGTTAACGGCGTTCCGAAGGTCCTTCCTCTTAAAGAAGTCATTCAGCATTATATCGACTTCCAGCGCGAAGTCATCACCCGCCGCACCAGATTCGAGCTCAAAAAACTCCGCGAGCGCGAACATATCCTCGAAGGTCTCAAAATTGCCCAGGATAACATCGAAGAAGTCATCCGCATCATCAGAAGCGGTAAGGACGACGCCGAAAACCGTCCCAGACTTATGGAGCGCTTCGGTCTTTCCGAAATCCAGGCAAACGCAATTCTCCAGATGCGCCTGGGCCGTCTTTCTTCCCTCAACCGCGAGGCAATGGAAAACGAACTTGCCGAGATCCGCGCAAAAATTGCAGAACTCGAAAACATTCTCGGCGATATCCACCTTGTTGATGAGATCATCAAAACCGAAATGCGCGAAATTGCCGATAAAAACGGCGACGACCGCCGCACCGGAATCGAAACCATCAGCGGCGAAATGGATATGGAAGACCTTATTCCCGTGGAAGACAGAGTTATCACCCTTACCCACTTCGGTTATATCAAAAGCCAGCCCGTGGATGCTTATAAGGCACAGCGCCGCGGCGGACGCGGTATTTCCGGCATGACCAGACGTGACGAGGACTACGTCGAAAGCCTCTTCACCGTCTCCACCCATGACTATATCCTCTTCTTCACCGATAAGGGCAAAGTCTTCCGCATCAAAGGCTACGAAATTCCCGAAAGTCAGCGTGCCGCAAGGGGTACCAATATCGTCAACGTTCTTCCGCTTGAACAGGACGAAAAAGTTACCACCCTCATCAAGCTTTCCGGAATCATCGATGAAGAGAGCACCTATCTCACCATGGTCACCAAGGCCGGCGTCATCAAGCGTACCCGCCTTTCCCAGTACCGCAACGTACGCAAAAGCGGTCTTAACGCCATCAGCCTTGACGAGGGCGACGAACTTAAATGGGTTCGTCTTACCGGCGGCGAAGACGAACTTGTGGTTGCCACCAAAAAAGGCATGGCCATCCACTTTAAAGAGACCGACGCCCGTGAACTGGGAAGAACCGCACGCGGCGTAAGAGCTATCGAACTTGCCGAAGGCGACGAAGTTGTCGGCATGGAAATCGTTGAGGAAGGCAAAAAACTTCTTACCATCAGCGCCGGCGGCAAAGGTCGCCGCACCGAATTTGCGGATTACCGAATCCAGCAGCGCGGCGGTAAAGGTCTTCAGAACTATAAGACCGACGAAGTTGCCGGAATCAAGGCTGTTTGCGACGATGACGATATCATCGCAATCAGTTCCGACGGCATCATAATCCGCCTTTCCGTAAACGAAGTCAACGTCCAGCAGCGCGGAGCTTCCGGCGTAAAGGTAATGCGCCTTGCCGCTGAAGATTCCAGAGTCGTTTCCTTCACCGTTGCACCCAAGGGCGAAGACGATGAAGAAGCCGAAGGCGAAGAAACTTCCGAAACCGCAGAATCCGAAACCGAAGTTTCCGAAGCCCCCGCCGAGGAATAATTGAACCAAAACAAAAAAAGGCACCCAAAAGGGTGCCTTTTCTTTTTCCGCCGAAACCCTGCGGATGATATCCGCCCCTACGATCAAAAAGACAAAACCGCTTCCCCAAACCGCAGGCAGCGGTCTTGACCGCTTTGCTAAAAAAATAAGCCTGCGGGCAAGCCTTTGCTCCCCACTTGACCTTAAAAGAAAAAAGGTATAAAATTTTCTTTGTAAAGGAGGCGATAAAATGTTTTTCGGATTTGAATTCATGGCGTTTTTTATAACAATAATATGCTTTGTCATCTTTGTTTTTGCTTTCATCATGATCATGATGAAATTCATAAAAAGCCACGGCGGAACCTCTTCCGTAAAAATCATCGTCGATGGAAAAGAAAAAACCGAAGAACCGCCGAAAGAGCTCCGCTGCCCCTATTGCGGCGCACCCATTCACGAAAACGACGCAAAATGCGACTACTGCAAATCCAAACTCTGATAAAAAGGAGAAACCCTTTATGCATAGAAGAAAAAGCGAACCTCAATCTCCGCTTGCAGCTATGCTGAGCGGAATTTTTATAGTCTGCTTCGGAATTTTTTGGACAATAATGGCGGGGTCGATGTTTCCGCCAATGGCAATTTTCGGAATCCTTTTCACCGCAATCGGTGCTGTAAACGCATACGATACATATAAAAAAGTAAAGTCAAAAGAGGAAGAACCTCAGGAACACCGGGATTTTTACGAAAACGAAGAAACTTATAAATCCAAAGTTCAAAAAGAAGAGCTCCGCTGCCCCTATTGCGGCGCACCCATTCACGAAAACGACGCAAAATGCGACTACTGCAAATCAAAACTTTGATTTTTTAAAAAAGGAGGGGTATTTTTGCCGCTTCTCATCGTTCGCAACGATATCACAAAAATCGAATGTGACGCCATAGTAAACGCCGCCAACAAAAATCTTCGCGGAGATGGCGGAGTTTCCGGCGCAATACATAAGGCCGCCGGCATAGGTTTGCTTGCGGAATGTATGACCCTTGGAAAATGCGAAACCGGCAAGGCAAAACTCACCAAAGGATATAAACTCCCCTGCAAATACGTTATCCATGCGGTAGGCCCAGTTTGGAAAGACGGTGAGCACGGGGAAGAGGAAGTTCTTCGCTCGGCATACCGCGAAAGCCTTGCCCTGGCCCTTTCAAAAAACTGCGAAAGCGTTGCTTTCCCCCTTATTTCCGCCGGTTCCTATGGTTTTCCAAAGGATAAAGCGATAAAAGTCGCCCTGGATTGCTTCAGCGAATTTCTTCTTGAGCACGATATGCTCATCTATCTCGCGATTTTTGATAAAGAGAGCACCGCCCTTGGCGAAAAGCTTTTTCCGGGCGTAAAAAAATATATCGACGACAATTACGTTGACGAAAAACTTCTTTTCGAAAACAGAAACCGCTGCTTTGATGAGGATGAATCGGCGCCTTTGCCAATGCCATATTTCAGCACGGCGGCCTTTGAGCCCGAATCGGTGCTCGACGAAAAACCGAGCGGAAAACACGTGCTCAAAAAGGTTTCGGCGGCAAAAGCCCCGGCTTCTCTTGAAGAACTGCTTTCAAAAATGGACGAAAGTTTTTCAAAAACCCTCCTTCGCCTTATCGACGAAAAGGGAATGACGGACGTTCAGTGCTACAAAAAAGCCAACGTTGACCGAAAACTCTTCTCAAAAATCCGCAGCAATCCGGATTATCACCCCAAAAAGAAAACTGTGCTCGCTTTTGCGGTGGCGCTTGAACTTTCTGTTGCCGAAACAAAGGAGCTGCTGCTCAAAGCCGGTTTTTCCCTTTCAAAATCCAGCAAATTCGACGTTATCGTCGAATATTTCATCGAAAACGGCATTTATGACGTCTTTACGATCAACGAAGCACTCTTTTCCTTCGATCAGGACCTGCTCGGATTATAAAATGTCGCTTTTTTTGCGACCTTTCGGTTTCATAAAAATGATAAAATGCAGCTGTAAACAAAAAACAGCTGCATTTTTTTGGAGGTATTTTTATGAAAAACAACATCACCGAACTCGTATTTATCCTTGACAGAAGCGGTTCCATGTGCGGACTTGAAAAAGACACCATCGGCGGATTCAACTCCGTGCTCAAAGAACACAAAAACGCCGAAGGAAAAGCTTTTGTGAGCACCGTTCTTTTCGACCACGAAATAAAGACCGTTCACGACCGAATTCCCATCGAAGAAGTTGCGCCCATGACCGAAAAAGATTATCAGACCCGCGGCACCACTGCCCTTATCGACGCCATCGGAACCACCGTTGAGCACGTGGATTTTATCCACAAATATATACGCCCTGAGGACGTTCCCGAAAAGACCATGTTCGTCATCATCACCGACGGTTTTGAAAACGCAAGCCGCCGCTTCACTTCCGATTCTGTAAAAAAATCGGTGGAGGAGCACAAGAAAAAAGGCTGGGAATTTGTTTTCGTGGGCGCCAATATCGATGCGGTGGAAACCGCTTCGCATTTCGGAATCTCCGAAGACTGCGCCGTAAATTATCACGCGGACAAAACCGGCACAGAAAAAGTCTATGACGCCGTTGCAAAGGCAACCTTTGCCTTCCGCCAAAAAAACTTTGACCGCGAAGCCATGCCCGCCATGTTCAGCGACGTCTGCGAGGACTTTGAAAACCGTAAAAAAAGATAAAAAATCTTTAATTCGTGAAAGCGATAAAGTTTCGCCGTCAAAAATTTTCAAAATTGCAAAACGGTGCCGGAATTGCAAAAAATGTATAAAATTTTGCAGGATGAATAAAAATTATCCTGCAAAAAGTACGCTTTACAATATCAGTTGTCCGCAGTAGGCGGACAGGATTGAACAAAAAGAAACCGCCCTTAAAGGCGGCTTCTTTTTTTAGGTATTATATTTATTTAACGATGGAAAGAATAAGAGTCATGATGGTTTTGGAAAGGCTGACGGTTTTCTTTTCTACAACAAGTGCAGAAAAACCTTCACAATAAGCCATATTTTCGTGTTTTGCCCAGATGGGAGCTTCGGGAAGGCGGCTTTCAAGCTGGCAGCGGTAATCGTTAAGAGAAATGTTAGAGAACATAGTTTATATCGATCCTTTCGTCATTTAGTGGCGCAAGGACAAAACCTTGCTGCCGGCATTTTTATTAACGAACTGTCCGTTCGTCGAGTACATTATAGCGCAACAAATCTTGCAAAATCAATACCCGTCAAGTGAGAAAACCAACGAAAATTCCGTTTATAAACTGTGCAGTCTGCACAAAAATGAAAATTTCTATCAAAAACAAAAACCGAATATGCAAAATTCTTCTCAAAAAACTGATAAATATGCAGAAAATGAATAAAGATTTTTGAAAAAATTTTTGCTGTCGCCAAAGAAAACCGCTTGTTTATGCGGTTTTTTGCTTTAACAGGCAAAAGAATGTATATTGAATAAAAACACCTGTCCGCCGCTGAAAAAACCTTCTACTGACAGAGCGGCCGACTTTCCCAAAGTTTTTTCACCTTTCTGCCTCGCTTTGCCCGGCAGTTCCCCTTAAAAGGCGCTTTTGCCGGACCAAAAAAGCCGGGCAAAAATTTGCCCGGCTTTTGTTTTTTTATTCCCCTTCGTACCGCATGGCAAGAAGGACTTTTTTCATAAGTTCGATGGGGCGTTCCGCAGTTTTAAGCGTTACCGAAAGGTGGGGCTTCGCGCTCATAAGATCCATGGTAAGTCTGCCCTGCATTTTCTGGGTCGCCATACTTATGCGCTCAAGGTCAAGCTCCTTGGGATAAAAACGCATGACCGCATCCACCTGACGGATATCGGTGATTCCCAGATGCGAAGCCATGTTTCGAAGAGTCGCCACTTCGATAAGACCCATGACGGAAGTGGGCGGTTCGCCGAAACGGTCGATAAGTTCGTCAATAACGTCCGCGGCGTCCTCCTGATTTCGAATAGCGGCAATTCGCTTATACATATCGACCCTCTGGTTGAGGGAGCTGATGTATTTTTCCGGAATATGTGCGTCAAGGGCGATGTCGATGGCACATTCTTCTGAAGAAGGCGGCGGCGCTTCGCCCTTTTCTTCCGCAATTGCTTCGGAAAGAAGGCGCACGTACATTTCGTAACCGACGGATTCCATGTGTCCGTGCTGGTTTGCGCCAAGAATATTGCCCGCACCGCGGATTTCAAGGTCGCGCATGGCGATTTTGAAGCCGCTTCCGAACTGGGTGAAATCGCGGATAGCGGAAAGGCGCTTCTGGGCAATGTCGCTTATGGATTTTCCGCGGGTGAAGGTGAAGTAAGCAAAAGCGTGGCGGTTAGAACGACCGACCCTTCCTCTCAGCTGATAAAGCTGGGAAAGACCCAGGTGGTCCGCGTTTTCAATGATAAGGGTGTTGCAGGAGGGAACGTCGATTCCGCTTTCGATAATGGTGGTGCAAACGAGTATATCCGTTTCGTGGTCAAGAAGGCTCTGCCATATATCCGAAAGTTCCTCTTCGCTCATTTTTCCGTGGGCAAAGGCAATTTTCGCTTCCGGAAGGTCCTCCTGAAGCCTTGCGGCACAGCCGATGATGCTTTCGGTGTTGTTATGAAGATAAAAAACCTGACCGCCGCGTCGAAGTTCCTTTCGGATAGCTTCAAGCACCACTCCACGGTCGTATTCCATAACGTAGGTCTGTACCGGGTGGCGGTCTGTGGGCGCTTCTTCAATGGTGGACATGTCGCGGATGCCGCTCATGGCCATGTTGAGGGTCCTCGGAATGGGCGTTGCCGAAAGGGTAAGAACGTCCACCGAAGCCTTCATCTCTTTCATTTTTTCCTTGTGGGCAACGCCAAAACGCTGTTCCTCGTCGATGATACAAAGTCCGAGGTCTTTGAAGATGACGTCCTTCTGCAAAATTCGGTGGGTGCCGATGACAATGTCAACTTCGCCGCTGCGAAGTCGGGTGAGAATCTTTTCCTGCTGCTTCGGTGTGCGAAAGCGGGAAAGAAGCTCGATAGTTACCGGAAATCCGTCCATTCTCTGCATAAAGGTCTGGTAATGCTGCCAGGCAAGAATTGTGGTGGGAACGAGCACCGCCACCTGTTTTCCGTCCATGACGGCTTTAAAAGCCGCGCGGATAGCGACTTCGGTCTTTCCAAAACCCACGTCGCCGCAAAGAAGGCGGTCCATGGGTCTTGCGGTTTCCATGTCGTGCTTTATTTCCTCAATGCAGCGAAGCTGGTCGTCGGTTTCCTCATAAGGGAATCTTTCCTCAAAATCCCTCTGCCAGTCCGTATCTTCCGAAAAGGCATAGCCCTCGGTGCGCATTCTTTTGGAATAAAGGGCGATAAGTTCCTTTGCCATATCCTTTACCGCGGCTTTTACCCTGCTTCGGGTCTTTTGCCAGTCGGTGGAATTGAGCTTGTTGAGTTTTACGGCTTTGTCGTCCTTGGGGCCGACGTATTTTGAAACAAGGTCAAGCTGGGTAACGGGAACGTAAAGCATATCCGTTCCCGCATAGCGGATAGAGATATAATCCTTTACAACTCCGCGGATATCCTGCTTTACAATGCCCTGAAAAATTCCGATGCCGTTGGTGACGTGAACAACATAATCTCCCGGTGCGATGTCCGAAAGGCTTTTAAGGGGATTTTCAGCTTTTTTGAATTTTCTGCGTTTTCGCTCCGAAACGTTTGCCCTGCCCTGGCTTATAACGGCAACTTTCGCCTGAGGAATTTCGAAACCGGTGGAAAGGCTTCCTTCAAGAACAAAAACCGTTCCGGGCGAAAGCTTTGCGTCCGAAGCAAAAGCCGCGTTTATGTTGTTGTTGATAAGGTCAGTGGTAAGGGCGTGGGCAGCTCTTTCGGTGCCGCAAAGCACCGCGGTGCTGTAACCCCTTCGGGAATAATCCCGAAGGTCTTCGACAAGGGATTCAAGATCGCCGTTCCAGAGCGAAAGGCTCATGGCGCCAAAATCCGCAACGGTGCGAACGTGAAGGTCGTTGACGCTTCTGAGGAAAGAATCCATGAGCACCGTCGTTCCCTCGTCAAGCACCGAGATGTATTCTGTGATATCCATTCCGAATTTTTCGCAGCCGGGAAAAAGGATTCCCTCTTCGAAAAGCATCGAAATATCTTCGTTTTGCTGGGCGGAAAGGGTTTTCAGCATCTCTTTCTGCTTGATGAATTCGGTGCAGATGACGACCCCGTCCGAAACGTAGTCAAAAACCGTCGCCGGGAACTTATAAATAAGCGGAATATAGCGGTCCGGAGCCGAAACCGAAAGCCCGGAATCGAGCCTTTCAAGGTCGGCTTCAATGTTCTTCTTCGCAAGCACGCCGTGTTTTCCGCGCTGTTTTGCGTAAGCATCTTTGAGCAGCTTGATGAGCGCCTCTTTGGAATCCGGAAGAACTTCCCTTGCGGGCGCAATAAAAGCTTCGTCTGTCTCTTTTGTTCTTCGCTGGCTTTCAAGGTCAAAATAGGCGACCGAATCCACCTCGTCCCCCCAAAATTCAAGACGGACGGGGCAGGGATACTGCGGCGAATAAAAGTCAAGGATACCGCCGCGAACGGAAAACTGGCAGGGTCCGTCAACCTGGCTTCTGCGCTCATAACCCGCGCGCGAAAGCTTTTTGGAAAGTTCCTCAAGGTCAGAAACGTCGCCGCGTTTTACCGAAAAGGTGTTGTATTTAAAAGTGCCGGGCGGAACGGTATACTGAAGCGCCGCCTCAACGGAAGAAACGACTATCTTACAGCTTCCGTCAAGTATCCTTCCCAGGACCGAAAGCCTTTTCTGTTCATATTCGGCGGAAGCACCCTCTGCGCTTCTGAAACGAAGGTCGCGAATGGGATATAAAGCCGCTTCATCCCCAGGGCAAAGCCGGGCGATATCTTCCGCAAGCCTTGTGGCGGAAGGTTCGTCCGGAGTTATTATAAGAACGGGTTTTCCGTAGCGCTCTGCAATTCCGAAAGAGACCAGCGCTCTTTCGGCGCCGGTAAGACCGGCGGCAAAAACGGGCATGGAAAAACTCCGCCCAAGCGCAGATAGCACCTGTCGGAATTGCGGCACGCTGTCCATAAAGTTTTGTAACATAAGGACACCTCTGTATATAAAAAAGTATAAATCCGGATAAAAGCCTCCCTTGTCAAAGGGAGGGGGACCGCCGAAGGCGGTGGAGGGATTCAAACCCCTCAGTTAAACTTATTCATCGCCTCGTCAATTTTTCCCGCCATGATAAGCTTAACCGCTTCGGCTGCGTTTTCATACATTCCGTCAAGGGTCTTCAAATCCTCTTCGGAATATTTTCCAAGCACCCAGTCCGCAAGGTCCCAGCCTTCGGGCTTTTTGCCGATTCCGATTTTAACTCTCGGAAAACCGTCGCCGGAACAAAGGGAAATGATGCTTTTTATTCCGTTGTGGCCGCCGGCGCTTCCTTTTTTGCGGATTCGCATTTTTCCCACGTCAAGGGTGGTATCGTCATAAATGACGATGACTTTTTCAAGAGGAATTTTATAAAAATCCATTGCGGCAAAAACGCTTTCGCCGGAAAGGTTCATAAAAGTCTGGGGCTTCATCAAAAGAACGCTTTTTCCGCCGAATTCACAGGCGCAGGTAAGCGCCTTATATTTAAGGCGGTCGATATGAACGTTCGCCTTGTCCGAAATTTTATCCATTGCCATAAAACCGGTGTTGTGGCGGGTCTTTTCATAATCCTTTCCGGGATTTCCAAGGCCGACGATAATATATTCCGGCGGACCCGAAACTTTTTCGGTCTTTTTGATTTTATCAAACAAACTCCAGATGTCGTTCATTTAAAATAACTCCTTTATATGGTAGGGAACGGTCTTGACCGTTCCGCAAATTAATGCGCCAAAAGCCAGGTTTTTCCCATTCCCACGTCAACTTCCATGGGTACCGAAAGGCTTGCGGCGTTTTCCATTTCTTCTTTAAGGATATCCGCGACCTTTTGGGCGCAGTTTTCGTTTGCTTCAACAATAAGTTCGTCGTGCACCTGCATGATAAGTTTTGCGTCAAGCTTTTCGGCTTCAAGCCGGTTTTCGACCCTTACCATGGCAAGTTTGATGATATCCGCGGCGGTGCCCTGAATGGGCATGTTGCGGGCAACTCTTTCACCGAAGGAGCGAAGATTGAAGTTGCTGCTCGAAAGTTCCGGAAGATATCTTCGCCTTCCGTAAGAAGTCACCGCGTATCCGCATTTTTTTGCGCTTTCAATGCTCTCTTTCATAAAACGGTCAACGCCGCTGTAATGTGAAAGATAGCTGTCGATATACTGCTGGGCTTCCTTGGTGGGAACGCCGATGTTTTCGCCAAGGCTCCAGGCACCGATTCCGTAAACGATTCCGAAGTTTACCGCCTTCGCCCTGCTTCTCATCTGGGAAGTGACAAAATCCTCCGGCACACCAAAAACCTGGGAAGCGGTCTGGGTGTGAACGTCGGTACCGCCGGTAAAGGCGGAAATCATATTTTCGTCACCGGAAAGATGCGCAAGTACCCGAAGCTCTATCTGGGAATAGTCCGCGTCCACAAGGGTGAATCCCTCTTTCGCAACGAAAAATCCGCGCATGCGGCTTCCCAGTTCGGTGCGAATAGGAATATTCTGAAGGTTCGGTTCAAGGGAACTTATTCTTCCGGTGCGGGTTTCTTTCTGATTAAAGCGGGTGTGAACTCTTCCGTCCGGTGCAAGTGCGTTAAGAAGTCCGTCAACGTAGGTGGAACGAAGCTTCGTCAGCTTTCGGTATTCAAGAATCTCGTCAACGGCGGGGTGATATTTCCGGATATCTTCAAGAACGTCGGCGCCGGTGGAATAGCCGCTTTTGGTCTTTTTCTTTGCCGGAAGTCCAAGGTGCTCAAAAAGCACCACCCCAAGCTGCTTCGGTGAAAGAATGTTGAATTCCTCGCCGCAAAGTTCAAAAATGCGCTGCTGGGTTTCGTCAATGGTGACCGAAAGTTCCTCGCCGAAACTGCGGATGCCTTCCGGGTCGATTTTAAATCCCCTGAGTTCCATCGAAGCAAGGATCTTCGCAAGGGGAAGTTCGATTTCATCAAGGATCTTTTCTTCGCCGCAGCTTTCAAGTTCCGCTCTGAGCACAGTGCAAAGTCCCGGGAACACCGCCGCTTTCGAAAGAAGCTCCGAATGAGCATCAACGTCGCCTTTAAGTTCAAATTTTTCCGCGTGATAAAGAGCTGCAAGTCTTTCGGCGGTGTAATCGTCGCCGGAAACGTTAAGGATATATCCCGCAAGGGAAGAATCCATCAAAAAGCCTTCGGCTTCGCCGCCGTGGTTTTCTGCCCAGCGGCAAAGGAATTTAAGGTCGTCGGTGCGTTTTTCACCCTTTGAGCACAGGAATCTTGCAAATTCCGCATCAAAAAAGAAGCCGTCGTTCTCGATGAGCACCGTTTTTTCGCCCCTTATAAGGCAAACCGCGGTAAGGTCGTCCCCTTCCGCCTCAAAAAGAACGTCGGTGCTCATGCCGTCGCAATATTCCGAAAGAATTGAGCACGGTTCAAAAGAAACTTCCATTTCCCTTGCAGGGGCGGAATTTTCTTCGGTTTTTTCGGGCGCCATGGTGGGGTCAAGCCCAAGCCTTTCAATCATTTTATACATTTCAAGCCTTGTAAGAAGCGCCACCGCCGCTGCTTCGTCCCGCTCCTTCGGAAGAAGATCCGAAAGATCCTGAGAAATGGGCGCAAAGCGGTTTATCTCGCCAAGCCTTCTGCTCAGATACGCAAGGTCTTTTCCCTCTTCAAGCTTTTTGCGCTGGGCGGGTTTAAGTTCAAGCTCGTCAAAATGCTCATAGATATAGTCAACGCTGTGATATCTCTGGATAAGATCCAGCGCGGTCTTTTCGCCGATTCCCGGAACGCCTGGAATATTGTCGCTGGAATCGCCCATGAGCGCCTTCACTTCGATAAGTTCAAGCGGCTCAACGCCGTATTTTTTGTGCACCGCCGGAATATCCATCATGGTGGAAACCGGCGCGCCCATTTTGGTGGTGGCAAGGCGAACTTTGGTGTGCTCACCTATAAGCTGAAGGCTGTCGCGGTCACCTGTGGAGATAACGCAGTCTGCGCCCTGTTCCTCACAAAGGCGCGAAACGGTGCCGAGAATGTCGTCCGCTTCCCAGCCTTCAATGGCGATCACCGGGTAACCGAGGTACCCCAAAAGCTCTTTCACCACCGGGAACTGGTCGATAAGTTCCTGAGGAGTGGCGTGGCGTCCCGCCTTATATTCTTTATAAAATTCGTGGCGGAAGGTGGGCGCATGAACGTCAAAGGCAAAAACAATTGCGTCCGGCTTTGTTTCCGCAACGGAAGTGAGCAGAATTGAAAGAAAACCGTAAACGGCGTTGGTAAAAAAACCGTCCTTTGTGGTAAGCATTTTTATGCCGTAAAAGGCGCGGTTCATAATGCTGTTGGAATCGACTGCGAGAATCTTCATTCGTTTCCTCCGAAATAAGAATTATTGGAATAAATCCCAGATTTTTTCTTTTGTCATATGATTAATTATAGCATATAATTTTTCCTTATGCTATAATATTATAATAAATTATAAAGCAAAGCGGAGGTACAAAACCTTGAAAAAATCCACCAGATTTATAACTGCATTCATCTCTTTGGCGATAGCGATATCGTCTTTTTCCGGTTGCGATTTTAACGAGGAAGTCCCCGCAATAGGTTCGGAAGAAAGCCTTTCCCAAAGCGAAAGTTCCTCTCTTCCCGAAATTTCGGAACCCGAAATAACCGAACCGGTTCCCGAACCTTCGGTCACCCTTTCTTCCACCGAAGTTTCCCGGGGAAGCTTTTTTATGATAAGGGTCGAAAACGCCGACCTTTCGGATTATTCCTTTGTGGATTTTATGGATTACGAGCGTGAATTCATCGCCACCGACGGCGGCTGGGTCTGTTTCGTCCCGGTAAAAATGGATACCCACCCCAAAAGCTATGACCTTTCTTTCCGAATCGGCGATTTTGAATATTCCGAAAAAATAACCGTTACCGACCGCAACATAAACAAACAGTATCTCACCGTTGCGCCCTCGACCCTTGAAGAAACCCTTGAAGACGACGCAGTAAGAGCCGCCTTCAATGATTTTTTCCAGAAATACCGCTGGTATGAAACCGGAGTAAAATTCTGGGAGGGCGAATTCGTTCTTCCTCTGGGCGATTATGTCTATAAAGAGACCACCCCCTACGGCACTTTCAGGGAATTTTCAAACGGTGCCACCGAGTGGCATAACGCCACCGATATGGCGGCAAAAGGCGGTACCCCCATTTATGCCACCAACAGCGGCGTAATTCTTTTTGCGGATTACCTCGGACTCACCGGAAACACCGTTATCATAAATCACGGCATGGGTGTTATGAGCTGGCATTATCATATGAGCAAGCTTGACGTTGAAACCGGCGATAAAGTTGAAAAAGGCGAGCTTATCGGAAGAGTCGGCACCACCGGCCTTTCCACCGGAAACCACCTTCATTTCGGAATCACCGTAGGTGGAATTTTTGTTGACCCCATGGAAATGATAGGCACCGAACCGGACCTTGACTTCTGGAAGGAGGACGCAAAATGAAAATAGGAAACATCGAACTTCCGAAATATGCAGCCCTTGCGCCTCTTGCAGGTGTCGGCGACCGCGCCATGCGCGAAATAAGCCGAGAATTCGGTGCGGTTTGGACCGTGGGAGAAATGACCAGCTCAAAAGGTCTTTCTTACGGAAGCAAAAAATCCGCCGAACTTCTTGAAATAAACGAAGCGGAACGTCCCTGCGCCGTCCAGCTTTTCGGAAGCGAACCGGAAGTCATGGCAGAAGCCGCAAGAATGGCTCTCGATTATAAACCTGATGCCATCGATATAAACTTCGGCTGCCCCGTTCCAAAAGTTGCCGGAAACGGCGGCGGTTCCGCCCTTATGAAAGACCCGGAACTTGCGGGAAGGATCGTAAGAGCTGTTGTTGACGCCGTTGATATCCCCGTAACGGTAAAATTCCGCGCCGGCTGGGATAACGACCACCTCAACGCGGTGGAGTTTGCCTGCATCTGCGAAGCAAACGGCGCTTCGGCGCTCACCGTTCACGGAAGAACCAGGACCCAGATGTATGCGCCGCCGGTCAACTGGGATATCATCCGCCGGGTGAAGGAAGCGGTTTCCGTTCCCGTAATCGGCAACGGCGACGTGGTTTCTCCCGAAAGCGCAAAGGAACTTTATGACCAAACCGGCTGCGACCTTGTAATGGTCGGACGCGGCGCCATGGGCAACCCCTGGATTTTCAAACGCATCGCCCACTATATGGAAACCGGCGAGCTTCTTCCGGAACCTTCTCCCGAAGAAAGAATGGCGGTCCTTAAAAAGCATATCGAACTTCTCTGCAAATATAAGGGCGAATATACCGGAATGCGCGAAGCGCGAAAACATTCCTCCTGGTATATTAAAGGAATGCGCGGCGCCGCGGAATTTCGAAGGGAATGCGGCGAACTCACCACCCCCGAAGATCTGGAAAATCTCATCGACCGGGTGCTTCTTGCCGCAGAAAATGAAGGGTAAAATTGAGCACCATTCACCCTTCGGTGAATATAAAAATACCCCTATGCAGGTTTTCCAGTAACTTCCAATTCCCCGGAAAAATATACTCAAAAGTATCAAAAACGCTCTTTCAACATAAAAAATATGAACAAATGGCATATTTAAGCCGTTTGGTGGAGTACTCGGTTGAAAATGTTGAAAACCTCGCGTTTTTGTAAAGTTTTTATGTGGAAAACTCGATTTTTCCACAAACCCATTGTTGAAAATGTTGAAAAGTGCTCATAAAAACCGCCATTTTAAGCCGTTTAGCACCCAAAGTTTTCAAAGTGGAATAAAAATCGGTGTTGAAAAACCCTTTTTGAGCACCGAAAACGACCCCAAAACCCAAAAATCGAAGGAGGGAGCACCGATGAATAAAAACGCCCCTGCGGGACTGTATATTCACGTTCCCTTCTGCATCCAAAAATGCAGGTACTGCGACTTTTATTCATTTCCAAAAGGCGAAGAATATTTCGAAAAATATAAAAACCGCGTAATCGAAGCCATTGATTTTTATCAAAAAAAATATGCAAGGCGCTATAACTCTTTGTATTTCGGCGGCGGAACGCCCCTTCTTCTGGGCGAAAAACGCCTTTTTGAGATAATGGAAGCCGCAGGACCCTTTCTCACCCAGGATGCGGAAGTCTCCGCAGAGGGAAATCCCGGCGCAGCCGAAAGAGTTGATTTTTCCGTTTTGCGCTCTGCGGGAATAAACCGCCTTTCCTTCGGACTTCAAAGCAGCAGCGATAACGAACTTTCCGCTTTGGGAAGGATACACACCGCAAAAGAGGCGGAAGAAACCGTAAAAGCCGCCCAAAAAGCCGGTTTTGATAACATCTCCCTCGACCTGATGCTCGGAATCCCCTACCAGACGAAGGAGAGCCTTCTCGAAAGCATCGCTTTTTGCGATTCCCTCGGAGTTTCCCATATCTCTTCCTATATTTTAAAAATCGAAGAGGGAACTCCCCTTTCAAAGAGTGACCTTAGGTTCCTTTGCGCAAACGAGGACGAGGTTTCGGACCTTTATCTTCTTGCCTGCGAAGAACTTTCACGCCGCGGTTTTTCACAATACGAAATTTCAAACTTCGCGAAGGAGGGAAAACGCTCTTTTCATAACCTTCGCTATTGGCTGGACGGCGAATACGTCGGAATAGGACCTTCCGCCCATTCATTCATGGAAGACCGCCGTTTTTATACCGACCGGAACATAAAATCCTTTCTGACCGTTCCTTTTGAAGAAAACGAGAGGGAAGAATCTTCCGGCGGCGGTTGGGAAGAATTTGCCATGCTCAGGCTTCGCCTTTCGGACGGACTGGATACCGGGGAACTTTCAAAAAAATTCCCCGAAGCGCCGGCAAACGAGATACTTGAAAGAGCAAAGCCTTTCGAAAATCCCGGCCTTTTAAAAATAAACGGCAAAAATATCGCCTTTACCCCAAAAGGCTTTTTGCTTTCCAACGCCCTTACGGCGGAAATCCTTTATGACTGACCTTTTTACGAAAAAGGAGAACGAAAATGAAGAAACTCAAAACTCTCGGAATAATAATGGGCGCGCTGCTCGTTCTTTTTGTTGCGGCTTTTGCCGTAATGGCCGCCCTTGGAATTTTCACCGTTGAAACCGGCGAAGGCGGCGGAATTTCCTTTAACCCCATCGTAATGAAAAAGAACTGGGAAATTCCCCTTTCCGAAAAAACCGCCGTTATCAAAACCGAAAAAGGCGAAATAAAAATCGCTCTCGCCGATTGCGAAGCCGCGGAAAAATTTTCCGAACTTGCAAAAAGCGGAATTTATCTTGAAAGCGCTTTCGATACCGTTGCCGAAGACCTTTTTATAAGCGCTTCGGCAAATGGCGAAAGCTTTGAAGCCGAAATGACTTCCTATGCCTGCGTTTACGGCGCGGTGGGTTTTGTTCTCGAAGGCGAAAAAGCCGCACCGGATTTTTTCATCGTAACTAAAAACGGCCTTTCCGGTCTTTCCGAAAGTTTTATGACCGAACAGGGTTTTGACGAAGAAAAAATCGCTTTTTATAAAGAAAACGGCGGAATTCCCGAATATGAAGGAAAAGTAATCATCTTCGGAAAAGTCCTTTCCGGAATGGAAACCGCCGAAAAAATCGCAAAAACCGAAAACTCCGGCTATACCGGCGGATATAAACCCGCCGAAGCGGTAAAAATAATTTTCGCCGGAATTATTGAACCCGAAGAAACCACTGAATAATAAGAAAATCGCGTTGACTTTGCCGCGGGATTATTATAATATATTAAATGTAAAAAACATCCTCACAAAAAGGAGAAAATAAAAATGAGCAAACAGAACCATAACCCCGCAGAAGACGAATACGGTCCCGACCTTGTAACCCTTGTTGACGAAAACGGAAAAAAGACCGAATTCGAAATCGTTGATTCCATCGTTACCGACAATAACGAATATTACGCACTTATTCCCGTTGAAACCCCCGAAAATCTCGATTCCGACACCGGCGAACTCGTGATCCTCAAGGTTGTGGAAGAAAACGGCGAAGAATTCCTTGATGAGATCGAAGACGACGAAGAATATGAATCCATTTCCGAAGCTTTCATGGATCGTCTTGAAGACATTTATGATTTTGAAAGCTGAGGGAAAAACATGAACGAAAAAGACCGCGAATTTCTTACCCTTACCGACGAAGAAGGAAACCAGCACGAATTTGAGATCGTCGATAAAATCCTTGTGAACGAAACCAAATATCTTGCAATCGTTCCCGCTGTGGAATGTGAAGAAGACGGACTTTATATCTACAGAGTTTTCGTCGAAGACGGCGAAGAATATATCGAGCCCATCGAAGACGACAAAGAGTTCGAAGAAGTTTCCGAAATTTTTGAAGACCGCCTTTCCGAAATTTACGATTTCGAATAATAATTAAAAAAAGAAAGAGGAAAAAAACAATGCCTCAGGATTTTGAAGAATACAATACCGTCACCCTTACCGATGACGACGGCAACGACATTGAATTTGAACTTGTGGACGCCATTGAACATAACGGAAAAAAATATTGCGTCCTTTATCCGGAAGGCCTTACCGAAAAAGAACGCGAATTTGAAGAACCCGTAATTCTCGAATATGTCATCGACGGCGACATCGATTATCTTGAAGAGATCGTTGACGAAGACGAATATGATGAAATTTACGGAATCTATTTTGATGAAGGTTACGAAGCATAAAATCGTCCCTTCCCGGAAAAACTGATAAAACCCCCTGCGTTGTGCGAGAATCGTCCGTTTTTTTAATCCAACAAATCGTTAAAAGGGAGTTTTGCTCCGTCCTTGTAATGTAGGCCCCGGCTTTTTTGGCATCGGGGGAACGTGAACCGGACGGGAAAACTTACCCACCTTGTCTTATGACCGGGTTTCAACGATGGACTGTTCGGCAATGCGGGGTATTTTTTTAAAGAAAAACAAAAGCGAAAGGAGATGCCCATTTTGTCACGTTTTGAACGAACGGAACTTTTCCTCGGAAAAGATTCCACCGAAAAATTAAAAAACGCAAGGGTCGCCGTAATAGGCCTTGGCGGAGTAGGCGGAAGCGCCGCCGAAGGAATTTTAAGAGCGGGCGTGGGTCATCTTCTTTTTATCGACGGCGACACCGTTGATGAAACCAACATCAACCGCCAGCTTCTTGCCACCGATGAAACCGTCGGAATGGATAAAATTGCCGCCGCAAAACTTCGCTTTGAACTTATAAACCCCGATGCGGATATGACCTTTAAAAAGGAATTTTATCTTCCGGAAAACAGCGCCTTTCTTTATGACTGGAACCCGGATTATATAATCGACGCCATCGATACCGTCACCGCAAAGCTTCATATCGCCGAAGAATGCAAAAAGCGCGGAATAAAGCTTTTGATGTGCCTCGGAACGGGCAACCGCCTTGACCCGGAAAAACTTCATATCGGCGATATCTCCGAAACCGCCGGAAGCGGCTGTCCCCTTGCAAGGGTCATCCGAAAGGAACTTAAAAAGCGCGGCATCGAACACCAGACCGTCCTTTTCAGCACCGAAGAGGCAAAAAAAGCCGCAATCGATTCCGAAGGCGGTCGCCACAGCCCCGGAAGCATCTCTTTCGTACCGCCGGCCGCGGGATATCTCCTTGCGGGAAAATGCGTGAGAGATTTAATAAGCCTTCCCTTGGGGGAAGGTGTCTGCGAAGCAGACGGATGAGAGGCAAATTAATAAGACAGATATTTACGGTAGGGAACGGTCTTGACCGTTCCGAAAAAATTTCCATTTTGCAAAAGAGTTTTAAAAATGATAAAACCCCGGAATTCCTTGATGGAGACGGAAGAGGGACTTTTGAATATTAAAAAAAGGGGTGACCGGTTTTTGAAAAAACAGTTTTTCTGTTTCATCGGAGCGGTTGTTCTTGCCTGCGGAATAATGGTTTTCACCGATGGAGTGATAATGCCGGGTTATGCAATAAAATCCGCCGTTAAAATTGCGGTTTTCCTGATAATTCCGTTTATTTTCTCCCGCTTTTTTAAAGAAACGGATTTAACTTCCTTCCTTAAATTCAGCAAAAGCGGATTCAAAACGGCGCTTCTTCTCGGAATAGGAATCTATCTTCTCATAACCGGCGGATATTTTGCCCTTTCGGGAATTATAGATTTTTCAAAAATAGCCGGTTCACTTTCGGAAAATGCCGGCGTTACAAAGGAAAATTTTCTTTTTGTTTCGCTCTATATTTCCTTTGCAAATTCCCTTCTGGAAGAATTTTTCTTCCGCGGCTTTGTTTTCCATAACGCGAAAAATCTTTCCGGAAGAAAATTTGCCCATGTTTTCAGCTCCGGAACTTTTTCTCTTTACCACACCGCAATGATGCTTGGCTGGTTCAGCCTTCCGGTTTTTGCTCTTGCGCTTTTCGGCCTTTTCGCCGGCGGAATTATCTTTAACCGTCTTAACGAAAAAACAGGGTCAATTTACAGTTCCTGGTTTGTGCATATGTTTGCAAATTTCGGAATAAATACGATCGGCTTTATTCTTTTAAAATAATTTTCAAAAAGGAGTTTTAAAAAATGATAAAACCCGGACGTTACCGCCATTTCAAGGGCAACGAATATGAAGTTATCGGCACAGCCAGACACAGCGAAACCCTTGAAGAAATGGTCGTTTACCGCGCCCTTTACGGCGAATTCGGACTTTGGGTCCGCCCTGCATCAATGTGGGAAGAAACCGTCGAACGCGACGGAAAAACTTATCAGCGCTTCACCTATATCGGCGAATCGGAGGATTCTGCCGACTGACCCCCTTTGAGGAAAAACCAATGAACAAAAAACTTATACTTATCGTGCTCGCAATAATCGCTTCCCTTGCCTTTTCGGTCTTTGCAATCGATTCCCGCCTTAAAGTCACCCACTATACGGTCGAAAACGAAGGCAGCGAAACACCGCTTCGGATCGCCTTTATCACCGATCTTCATTCCTGTTCCTACGGCGGAAGCGAGATGACCGACCTTATCGAAAAAGTCCGTGCTCAAAATCCCGACATTGTTCTTCTGGGCGGCGATATCTTTGACAGCCGAAGAATGCCGGACGACAACGCCATAACGGCGCTCAAAGCTTTGGGCGCAAAATACCCCTGTTATTTCGTCAGCGGAAACCATGAGGTAAGGCACGAAAAACTTGATGAATATAAGGAAATCGTCGCTTCCTGCGGAGTGACGGTGCTCGACGGCACCCACACAAAAATGGCGATTTCCGCTTTGAGCACCGAACCGGATATTTACGGTTTTGATGACGTCACCGCCTATGAAAACCTGGATTCCCAGCTTTCTCATATGAAAGAAGTGACCGGAAATTACCATTTTCCCGAATCCTTCAACGTCCTTCTCATCCACCGCCCCGAAAATTTTGAGCACTATGCAGACCTCGGATTTGACCTTGTTCTCTGCGGCCATGCTCACGGCGGCCAATGGCGTATTCCCGGCGTGCTCAAAGGTGTCTATGCCCCGGGCCAGGGAATTTTTCCGAAATATACCAAAGGTCTTTATGAAATCGGCGATTCCAAAATGATAGTTTCCGCCGGCCTTGCAAAAGAATCAAACATCGTTCCGCGAATCTTTAACCGCCCGGAAATCGTAATTATTGACATAATTTAAAAAGAAGGTGTTTTTGTGGCGAAGTATGAACGAAAACTCATCGGCGATTTTGACGATATCATTAAAAAAATCGAAGACGGAATCCTTGCCGAAAGCGTTTCCGCCTCGCTTGAAGACGAAAGCCATTTCCGCGGAAAAGATTCAAGATGCGCTCTTTTGGTCTTTGAAAGATACAGCGCCTTCGGCGGAAACCGCGTAAGCCTTTCGGTCACTCTTTTTGAAAGCGAAGGCGAAATTCGCGTTTCGGGAATCACCTCAGGCGGAAGTCAGGCGGTTTTTATGAAGCTCAACACCCTCGGCGAAGAAACTTTTCTCGAAACCTTTAAAAAGACCGTCGATTCCATTTAAAACCGAAAATCAAAACCAAAAAAGCCGCCCCAAAAAGGGCGGCTTTTTGTTTTTCGTTTATTCCCAATCCTTGCAAACGTCTATCCAGCCCACGGCGCCGGAATATTTTTCAAGTTCCGGAATGGAAAGTTCAATGGCGCTGCTGCTGCTTCCCGCGGCAGGAAAAACCGTTTCAAAACGGCGCAGCGATTCGTCAAGATAGATTTTTACTCCTTCGTTCACCGCAAAGGGACAAACTCCGCCCACCGCGTGACCGATAAGCCTTTCGGCGTCGTCATAAGAAAGCATCGCCGCTTTCGTTTTGAACTGCGCCTTATATTTCGGGTTAGCAATTCTTGCGTCGCCGGCGGCAACGATAAGAACGGGTTCTTCCCCCACCATGAACGAAAGGGTCTTGGCAATTCTTTTCCCTTCGCATCCCAAAGCCGCCGCCGCAAGTTCCACCGTTGCGGAAGAAACTTCAAATTCAAGGATACGCTCTTCAATGCCGAATCCGGCAAAAAATTCCCTTACTTTTTCAATGGACAAAAAGTTTCATCTCCTTTTCAGGAAGTTATAAAACTTTTATACCACCGAAAAATGCCAAAGTCAACCCTTCCTAAAAAGCTCCCTTGCGCCGATGAAGATGAGAAGAAGCGCAAAGGAGATACGAAGAAAATCCTTTCCGATATTCTGGGCGATGAAAAACCCAAGGAACACCCCCGGAATTCCGAATGCCGCCGTAACTGCGGCGTTTTTTATTTTTATAAATCCGTTTTTAAAATGAAAAAACACCGCAACCGGCGCCGTTGCAAGAAAAAACAAAAGGTTCGTCCCCTGAGCCGAAAGCTGTTCGATGCCGCAAAAAGCGGTGAGATATAAAAGTAAGATACCCCCGCCGCCAATTCCCATTCCACCGGCGGCTCCCGCCAAAAAACCTATAAGGCTGTCGGTCATAAAATCATCTCCAAAAGCATTTTTCCGCCGGAAAAAAGTACGAATCCGCCGAAAATTTTCCGAAGAGTTTCGGATTTTATCTTTTTAAAAAAAACCGCGGCAAAAACCGCTCCCAAAATTCCCATAGGAATGAACCCAAAGGCATCATCAAAAGAAAAAACGCCGCTTTTATAATAAAGAAAAACCGAAACCGCCGAAAGACAGACCGTAACAAAAAGCGCCGTCGCCTGACTTTCCTTTTGCGAAAGCCCGTTTTTGCCAAGAAGCGGCACCGCAATTATTCCGCCGCCGCTTCCGAAAAGTCCGTTCAAAAATCCTGCAAAAAAACCCGCCGCGGCAAAAAGAAAAGTCTTTTTCACAAAAAAACTCCCTTCGGAAAATTTATTCGGGAATATTTTTTCCGAAAAACCGAACAATAACCGTGAAAACAAAAAAGGAAGTGAAAACTTTGTCCGTTTCGCCAAAGGAATATAAAAAAATGGAAGAAAAGGCCGCCCCAAAAACAAAAAGCCTTCGGAATCTTTCAGGCGCGTTTTTTATCGGCGGAGCCTTTTGCCTTTTGGGTCAGGCGCTTTTGGAACTTTATAAAAACCTCGGAATGGGAAGCCCCTCCGCTTCGCTTCTCACCTCGGTGAGCCTTATAGCCCTTTCAGCTGTTCTCACCGGGATAGGCGTTTACGATAAAATAGCAAAATTCGGCGGCGGCGGAACTCTTGTTCCCATAACCGGTTTTGCCAACGCGGTGGTTTCACCGGCCATGGAATATAAAAGCGAAGGTTTTGTTCTGGGCCTTGGGGTAAAAATCTTCACCGTTGCGGGTCCCGTCATCGTTTACGGAACTCTCGCTTCGGTGGTCTATGGGGCCATCTATTATATAATGAATAAAATATAAAAAGCGGGGTGATTTTTACGGCGCATAAAATCGGAAAACAAACGGTGATTTTAGATTCGCCCGTAAGCGTTTTTTCTTCCGCAGCAGTGGGCGGAAAAAAGGAAGGCGAAGGTCCTTTGGGCGCGGATTTTGATTTTATAAACGAAGATTCCCGCTTTGGCGAAAAAACCTGGGAAAAGGCCGAAAGCAAAATGCAGGAGCTTGCGGCAAAAGCCGCCCTTAAAAAATGCGGACTTTCCATGACCGATATGGATTTCATCTTTGCCGGCGACCTTCTCAACCAGTGCATCGCCTCGGCTTTTTCCGCAAGGGGTTCAAAAGTTCCCTATATCGGGCTTTACGGCGCCTGCTCAACTTTTGCCGAAGCGTTGGGTCTTTCGGCGATTTTTGCCGAAGGAATAGCGCAAAACTGCCTTGCGGTGGCGTCCTCACATTTTTGTTCCGCCGAAAGACAGTACCGCTTTCCTCTCGAATACGGCGGCCAAAGACCGCCCTCTTCCCAGTGGACGGCGACCGCTTCCGGCGCCGCGGTTGTTTCAAAAAACGAAAGACCGCCCTTTATAAAGGCGGTCTGTTTCGGAACGGTGGAAGATTTGGGCATAAACGACCAGAACAACATGGGCGCTGCCATGGCACCCTCCGCTTCGGCCACTCTTTCAACATTTTTCAAAGATACCTACACCGACCCTTCCGATTACGATCTTATCGTTACGGGGGATTTGGGGGCCGTTGGCGCAGAGCTTTTAAAAGAGCTTATGGAAAAGGAAGGCTTTGATCTGGGCGAAAATTATAACGACTGCGGACTTATGCTTTTCGAGCGGGAAAAACAACAGGTGGAAAGCGGAGCTTCCGGCTGCGGCTGTTCCGCCGCCGTAATAAGCGGACACATAATTCCAAAGCTCAGGTGCGGCGAACTCAAAAACGTTCTTGCAATTTCCACCGGTGCGCTCATGAGCCCCACCAGCGTTTTGCAGGGCGAAACCATTCCCGGCGTTGCCCACCTTATCTGTTTTTCTTCCGAAAAAGGAGGCATCTTCTGATGGAATATCTTAAAGCCTTTCTTGTGGGCGGAATTCTTTGCGCTGTGGGCCAGATTTTCATCGACCGCACAAAACTTACCCCCGCAAGGATTTTGGTGGGTTTCGTAGTGGGCGGCGTCATCCTTTCTGCTCTGGGAATTTATGAGCCGCTGGCTGATTTTGCCGGAGCGGGCGCAACGGTGCCTCTTTCGGGTTTCGGTCACCTTCTTGCAAAAGGCGTGCGCGCAGCGGTGAATGAAAAAGGCCTTCTCGGAATTTTCACCGGAGGCATCACTGCCGCATCAGGCGGAATAACCGCGGCAATAGTTTTCGCCTTTATCGCCGCACTCTTTTTTAAACCGAAAGATAAATAAAAAAAACTCCCGCGCCTGGGAGAGGCTTTTTACGGAACGGTCAAGACCGTTCCCTGCATTTTGGCATGGGTGTTTTTCGTTTCAAATGCAGGGGCGGATATCATCCGCCCGCTTTGTAAAAACAAGCACAAAAAAACGCCTTCATCTTTTGGATGAAGGCGTAATTTTAAAGACTTTTCAATTAAACGTTAGCTGCGTTGAGCTTTTTAGCAAGAGCGGATTTACGTCTTGCAGCAGTGTTTTTATGAAGGATACCTTTTGCTGCAGCCTGGTCAACACGTTTGATTGCGAGGCGGATTGCGGCTTCTCTATCTTCAGCACCGTTTGCGCAAGCGATCTCAGCTTTTTTGATGTTGGTCTTAAGATTGGTTTTGATTGCTTTGTTGCGAGCGGTTTTGGTTGCGATAACCTTAACTCTCTTTTTTGCAGATTTAATGTTCGGCATTAACTACACCTCCTTCGCTTATCGGATACGTTCACGAATAATCATCTTACACGAAAATATCCGTTCTGTCAAGGGTTTTTGGCCTTATTATCACAAAAATATTTATGAACAGGCAAAAATAAGCCGGGCTTTGCATTAACACGGTCTGCAAAATACCGGTACTTAGTCATTATAACAAAGAAGAAGCCCCAATGTCAACAAAAACCGCACCGTTAAAAGAAATAATTGATAAAATTTTTTCGGATACTCAAAGATATTTTGAAAGGTATTCAAAAATATTGCCGTAAAGATATTCTTTTATTCTTGCGGCAATATATTCCGGCGGCTGGGAAAAACCGGAATAGACCGTGCGGTTTTTGTAGCATGCGTTGCAGGCGTGAAGAATAAAATCGTCAACACTGTGCGAAGCAAGGGAAAAAGCTTCGTCAACAAGGCTGTCATTTATTTCGCTGATTTCCTTATAAATAACGTCCGAAAGGCTTTCAAAATGTCGATAAAAAGTGTTCTTGCCGACTCCCGCTTTTTTACATACCTCGGTCACCGAAATTTCATGAAAAGGCTTTGTCCCTATTCTCCGTGCTCAAAAAAGAAAAGGCACCAGCCGGATGACAAGCTGTACCGGCACCGGAAGAAAAACCGCCCCGATTTTAAAAGCCTTTACCGCCTTTCCGAAAGATGAAACGTCCGCCGAAAAACTTCTTCCGAAGACCTCGGCAAAAAGTTCGCCCCCACGGTGCTCAACCGTAAAAAACTCTCCGGAGGAAAAACCGCTTTCCGCAAGAGAACCGCAAACGAAGGAAAGCCCAAGGGCAAAAAATATAAGAATTATTACCGCCGAAAGGGAAAGAAAAAACGCCCTTCTGAAATCCGCCGTAAAAACCACCGCCTTTCTTAAAAGAAGTATCGGCGGTTTTCGGGCGGTTTATTCCGTGAGCACCGAAACAAGCGCATTACCCAAAAGTTCTGCGGAATATTCCGCCTCCTCAAGGGTGTTGCCGGTGGCACCGATTTCAATGAGCAAAAGTCCCGGCGAAAGATCCATGTTGTATTTGCGGTAATCGAAAAGAACGGGACGCGTTATTCCGGGATAAAGTTCCTCAAGGCGGCTTGCAAGAGCTGCCGCAAACCTAAGATTTTTCCAGTAATCGGGCATGTTCATTTTTCCGTTGTCACAGCCGGAAATTATCATTATCTGGGCGGCTTTTTTGCCGTTAACAACCGCCGTCGGCTTTATTATTTCCTTTTCCGAAGGTTCAATAGCGTCCCGGTGAAGGTCAAGAAATACCGTCAGCGAAGGGTTTTCTTCCATATGTTCCTTTATTGTAACGGCGCTTCGACCGTAAGAACCGTTGTAACCCGGGTCGTCGTGCAAAGTTTCGTCGTGGATAACGCCTATGCCCTTTGCGGTGAGCACCGCCGAAAGCGCCTCTCCCACCGCAACCATGTTTTCGGTTTTGTCGGTGCTCCGCCAGGTGTTTTCGGTGTCAAAAAAACCGGCGTCAAAGGCTTCGTAACCTTCGGTTGCGTGGGTGTGATAGATGAGTACCTGGGGTTTTTCGCTTTCGGTGCTCAAAGAAAGGGAATGGCTTTCCGAAAGCTTTGTTTTTATCTTTTCCGCACTGTGTGAGGTGCAGTTTTTTATCAAAGCGCTGCCAAAGGCAACGTAAATTCCCCCTTCGCTTGCCGAATATTGGGTTTCGGTAACTTGTCCCCGGCGGCTTTCGGGAATTTCCGGCGGAACTTTTTCCGCTTTCAAAGGTTCATCCGGGGCGGAAATCTCCGCTTGCGCTTCGTTTTGAGCACCGTTTTCTTCCTCTTCAAAAACGGTGCTCAAAGGCGGTTCCTCTTCCGGTTCAAAAGGCTCCGAAAGGATCGCCGCGGTGCTTCCGGGTCTTGCAAAAGCCATGGCGTAATAAAAAAAGTCGGAACCGCTTTCCGCCATTTTCAAAAAAGCCCCTATCCCCAGAAAACACCCCATAAAAAAAGCTGCCACCCTTGCGGAAAAAGCTATAAAGTCAAAAGCCTTTGTTTTTATCTTTAGGGAAAAGTTTTTTCTCCTTTGCCCGATCCTTTTCATAAAATACCTCTTTGCAAAAAAGTTTTTTATAAAACCTATGCAAAAAGGCGCAAAAAAATACGGCGGAAAACCCGCCGTAAATTTTCTTTTTTATTGTTCTTCGCCGAAAAGAACTTTTGCATATGCCGGACGGAAGAAAATTTCCATCTCGTTATATTCCAGCGGAATAAAGCCGTATTCCATTCTCCAGAGAAGATCTTTCATTTCACTGTCGTCAAGGTCATAAAAATCCATCACCGCAACGGCATAGATGCCGTCGGTCTCGACTTTCGAAAATTTTGCGTTCAGGTATCTTCCGTCATAAGGCACATGATAAACCCCGTCCTTGCCGGGATATTCGGAAGAAAAACTTTCGATATCAAGAACGTTTTTTGCAAAATCGTCCACAAGCTCTTCCGGAACAACAAGTTCGCCGCTATCGTCGGTCATTTCGTTTCCGCCGTCGCGCAAGATCTGATAGGTTCTCATGATCGTATAGTGGCGGATGTTTTCAGCGGTAAAGCCGCCGCCTTTCGTAAAGTCAAATTCGCCCCGGTGGGAAGAAACAAAAGTACGTACTTCGTTTTTAAAATATTCTTCGGTGAAAGAAAGGTCCTCGGTCTCCATATAATCCGAAGGTTTTTCATCGGCGGGTTCTTCCGCTTCGGGAACGGCGTTTTCGGAAACGTTGGGGGTGATAACGGGGGTTTCCGGTTTTTCTGCGCCGCAGGAAGCAAAAACAAGTACCATAACAAGAACAATAATGAGTTTTTTCATAAAAAACGCCTCCTTAAAAATTGCTTTCAACAATATAGTCGCTTAAAGGGGCAAAAATGTTGCAAAAAAGGCGAACGGAATTTTCCGTTCGCCTTTTTGTATCAGAATATTTCGCGCTTCTGGTCGATAAGTTCCATGATTTCTTTTTCGTTTTCGATTTCGGAAGAATAGGGATAGGTCTTTACGGTCTTTTCAAAAAGCTCCCGGCATTTTTCCGCAATGGTAAGGTTCTTTTTATAAAGAAGCTGATAAGCATAGGCAAGGCGCCTGCGTGAAACGTAATTTGCGGTGGAACGGATATATTTATCCAGCGCCGGAGTGTTGAGAGAATCTATCTCCGAAGGTTCGGCACCACGGAAAATTCGAAGGAACATCAGTTCGCAAAGAAGTTCGTTTCTGTGAACGCCAAGAAGTCCCGGTGCTTTCAGCATATATTCCGCGGTTTCTTCCGCCTTTTCAAAATCGTGAACGTCAAAATAATAGTTATATCTCATAACGCCCACGGTGCAGACAATGGGGTCCTCAAGGCCTTCGCCCTCGGGAAGAAAGAAAAATCCTTCCGGAAGGTCGCGCATTCTTTCCCCTTCTGAAAGAAGTCCGTTGACGTAAAGCTGAAGCCAGAAAGCGCGCATAACGGTTTCGTCTTTTCCAAGGGAAAGAGCGTTTCGTCCGTCGTTCGAAATTCCGCCCACCTGAAGGGGAATTCCGTTAAGAAGAACGTTTCCGATGCCGACGGCAAAAAGCATGCCGAAAAAGGTCCTTAAAAGTCCCGGTTCGTTCATAAGAACAAAAGCGGCAAGGAAAACGACAGCAAAAACAAAGTTTGCAATGCATCCGCCGAAATTATAAAGGCGGTAAGGAATCTTTCCTTTCCAGGGCGGCGGCATCATAAGACATTGTCCGCCGGTTCCCACAACGTTATAAAGCTTTATGCGAAGTCTTCCGTCGGATTTTATGAACATCACGTTTCCGATGCGGAACGAAACGAATTTATAACCGGTAAGAAGTCCGAAAATAAGGTGCCCCGTTTCGTGAATGACCGCCTGGATAAAATATGCCGCCAGAAGGCAAAGAAGACAGATGGCAATCTGAACGGCAAAATCCCTCGGCCCGCCGCCAAAAAGTTTTTCCGGGTCGGAAGAAATTATCATAAAAATTCCGCAAAAAGCGCCCACAAGCAGCATAAGTACCCTTGCGATAACATCTCCGGCATTTTTCTTTTTCAAAACGGACCACTTCCTTTCGCTTTTTCTATTATAACTTAAAATCCTCTGCCAAATAAAGACATAATGTTAATTTTCCGCAAAAACCTCACCCGACACGGTAGTTTTCAAAACCGCAGGGAACGGTCTTGCTGTTCCGGTGACGGAGGCGATTTTTTCAAAAAAAGAGGCGCTTTAAAAAGCGCCTCTTTGCGGTTTGTGTGTTCAGTTTTTGGCAATCTCTCTTGCAACAAGAACGCCGGATGCGGATGCATGGGAAAGGGAATGGGTGATTCCGCTTCCGTCGCCGATGATATAAAGTCCGTCGTATTTTTTGCTCATAAGGTTTTCGTTGACCTCAACTTCCATGTTATAGAACTTGACCTCGACGCCGTAAAGAAGGGTGTCATCGTTGGCAGTGCCGGGGGCAACTTTGTCAAGGGCATAAATCATCTCAACGATTCCGTCAAGAATTCTCTTCGGAAGAACAAGAGAAAGGTCGCCGGGAGTTGCGTTGAGGGTGGGGGTGATAAAAGCTCCGTCAATTCTGTCCTGGGTGGAACGGCGTCCGCGGATAAGGTCGCCGAAACGCTGAACGATAACGCCGCCGCCGAGCATGTTGGAAAGTCTTGCAATGCTTTCGCCATAGCCGTTGGAATCTTTGAAAGGTTCGGAAAAATGTTTTGCAACAAGAAGAGCAAAGTTGGTGTTTTCGGTCTGTTTTGCCGGGTCTTCATAGCTGTGGCCGTTAACGGTGATGATTCCGTTGGTGTTTTCGTTAACAACGGCGCCCTTGGGGTTCATGCAGAAAGTGCGGACAAGGTCGCCGTATTCCTTGGTGCGGTAAACGATCTTGCTTTCATAAAGTTCGTCGGTAAGGTGAGAAAAAACCTCTGCCGGAAGTTCAACGCGAACGCCGATATCAACGCGGTTGGACTTGGTGGGGATACCCATTTCCTTGCAAACTTTTTCCATCCATTTGCTTCCGCTTCTGCCAACGGAAACAATGCATTTTTTGCCGGTGTAAACTTCTTTTGCGGTTATAACTTTATAGCCGTTTTCGGTTGCCTCAACGGATTCAACGGGAGTGTTAAAGAAAAAGTCCACTCTGGTTTCAAGATATTTATAAATGTTTTCAAGGACGATATAGTTGATGTCGGTTCCGAGATGACGAACGGAAGCATCGAGAAGGTGAAGGTCGTTCTGAATGCAAAGCTTTTTAAACTTGGTGCCCGCGGTGGAATAAAGCTTGGTGCCTTCGCCGCCGTAAGCCATGTTTATTTCGTCAACATAGCGCATAAGGTCAAGAGCCTGTTTTTTGCCGATATATTCATAAAGGGTGCCGCCAAAATCGTTGGTGATGTTGTATTTTCCGTCAGAAAAAGCGCCCGCACCGCCAAAACCGCTCATAATGGAACAGGTTTTGCAGCCAATGCAGCTTTTTATTTTTTCACCGTCGATGGGGCAGCGGCGTTTTTCAAGGGAATGTCCCGCTTCAAAAACGGCAACTTTAAGTTCGGGAGAAAGCTTGGTAAGCTCGTAAGCGGAAAAAATACCGCCGGGACCCGCACCGATTATAATAACGTCATAATTCATTTAAAAAAACCTCCGAAAGGCAAAATTTTACCGAATACAGTATATCATCAAGAATAGGATATTTCAAGTAAGCGAAAAAAATAAAAATCTTGAACTTTCCGCAAAAAAGGATATACTTTAACTATACAACGAAAGGAGAGATATTATGGGTATCAATCTTAAAGACATAGACCTTTTTATCGAAGAAAACAAAGAAAACATCCTTCGCGATATTGCAAGGCTCGTTGCGGTTCCAAGCATAGAAGGTGAACCCGAAGAGGGCGCACCTTTTGGCAAAGAACCCAAAAAAGCCCTTGAACTGGGCCTTAAAATTGCCGAAGAACTTGGCCTTTCCGCCAGAAACTGCGAAAACTATATCGGCTATGCTGAACTTTCCGGCGAAGAAAAAGAAAAATATATTGCCACCGTCACCCACCTCGACGTTGTTCCCGTGGGCGAAGGCTGGACAAAATCTCCTTTTGAAATGTGGGAAAAGGACGGCTATATCATCGGCCGCGGAGTAATGGATGACAAAGGCCCCAGCGTCGTCTGCCTTTATGCTCTCAAATATCTTAAAGAAAAAAACATTCCCCTGCGTTATACCGTCCGCGCGCTTCTTGGCGCAAATGAAGAAACCGGCATGGGCGACGTTCAGTATTTCCTCAAAAACTATCCCGCACCGGCTTTTGCTTTCAGCCCGGACTCCAACTTCCCGGTCTGCAACGGCGAAAAAGGTATCTATCAGGGAATGATTTACTCCAAATGCGCGCCGGAAAAAATAGTTTCCATCGAAGGCGGAATGGCATTCAACGTAATCCCGGATAAAGCCACTGCCGTGCTCAAACTTGAAGGCAAGGTTCCCGCAGCCGCCGAAAACATCGAAGTTTTTGAAAAAGACGGACTTCTTACCGTCAATGCTTTTGGAAAAAGCGGTCATGCTTCCATGCCCGAAGGTACAGTCAATGCCATCGGCGTGCTCGTAAACTATATCCTCGATAACAACCTTTGCTCCGAAGCTGAAGCTGAATACCTCGCCGTGCTCAAAGCTCTCCATTCCTGCCCCTACGGAACCGGAATCGGCGTTGATGCGGACGACCACAAGTTCTCGCCCCTCACCATCATCGGCGGAATCATTGGAATTAAGGACGGAAAATTCTTCCAGTCTCTCGACAGCCGCTATCCCACCAACACCTCCGGTGCTCAGATCACCGCCACCGTCAACGAAAAATTCGGCGAGCACTGCATCTGCGAAACCGTTGCCGAAATGGAACCTTTCTATATCGAACCGGATTCCGCCGAGATCCAGACCTGCATCAACACCTATAACGAAATCACCGGCGAAAAGGCCGAACTTTATACCATGGGCGGCGGAACTTATGCCCGCGACTTCCCCAACGCCGTTTCTTTCGGTCCCGAGCACCCCGAAAGACCCATGCCGGAATGGGTGGGCGCAGTTCACTGCGTTGATGAAGGCGCTTCCGTCGAATTCCTGCTCGAAGCGCTCAAAATCTATATTGCAACCCTTATCCGTCTTCAGGACGTGGAACTTTAAAAAACAACGTGCGGAAAATTTCCGCCCGTTTCCCGAAAAGAGATGAAAATATGACAGATCTTTCAAAAGAAATCCTTGAAAAATACCAGGTTCGAAAAACAAGAAAACAAAAAACGGAATTTATCGAACTTATGCGTGCTCATTTTCCAAACCTTAAAGTGGAGGAAGATGCCCTCGGTTACAGCCGCAATATCGTAATCGGAAATCCAAACACCGCAAAAACCGTTTTTGGCGCCCACTATGACACCTGTGCTGTTATGCCTATACCCAATTTCATCATGCCGAAGAATATGCTGATATCTTTTCTCTATGCTTTTGTGCTCGTTATTCCGATGTTCATCATCGCCGCACTTGTGAGCAAGATCATGAGCATCGTTTTGGATGCTGCGGACATGGTAAGCTTCTTCACTCTGCTTACCTATTGGCTGATTCTGGTTCTTATGATATTCGGTCCCGCCAACAAACACACCGTAAACGATAACACTTCCGGCGTCATAACACTTATCGAACTTATGAACGCCATGACCGAAGAAGAACGTGCTCAAAACTGCTTTGTTTTCTTTGATAACGAAGAAAAAGGCCTTTTCGGTTCATCCACTTTCAATAAGGAACACAAAGAAGTGATGAAAGAAAAACTCCTCATCAACTTCGACTGCGTTTCCGACGGCGATTATCTGATGCTTATCCTCAATAAGCGTGCTCATCCGGAATATGCCGAAAAGATGAAAGCCGCTTTCGAAGGCGTCACCGAAAAGACCGTGCTCATCGAAGACGCAAAGGGAGTCTATTACCCTTCCGACCAAAAGAATTTCAAAAAGAATATCGGCGTAGCCTCCTTCAAAAAATCAAAACTCGGTCTTTATATGGACAGAATACATACTCCCCGGGATACCGTAATGGACGAACAGAACATTTCGGTGCTCGTTTCCGGAATGAAAAATTTCATCTCTGCCGAATAACAAAAAAGCCGCCCGAAAGGGCGGCTTTATTTTTTTTGCTTTAATCTTCCTCTGCAGGGATCATTCTTCCGAACTGGGTGTCGAAAAGCTGTTTATAAATTCCGCCCTGTTCAATAAGTTCCTCATGCTTTCCGCACTGTGCTATGACGCCGTCGGAAAGTGCAAGAATTTTATCCGCTTCCATAATGGTGGAAAGGCGGTGGGCGATAACAATGCTGGTGCGGTCTTTCATCAGCATTTCAAGGGCGTCCTGAATGGCGCTTTCCGAAATGGAGTCAAGGGCGGAAGTCGCCTCGTCAAGAATAAGGATCGTCGGGTTTTTAAGAATGACCCTTGCGATGGAAAGACGCTGTTTTTCGCCGCCCGAAAGTTTAAGTCCGCGGTTTCCTACGGAAGTTTCATAACCTTCCGGCTGCTGGATTATAAAATCGTGGATAAAGGCGGCTTTGCAGGCGCTTTCGATCTCCTCCTGGGTTGCATCGGGCTTTGCGTAAAGAAGATTTTCGCGGATGGTGCCGTTGAAAAGATAGGTGTCCTGTGAAACCATGCCGATTTGTTCGCGAAGATACTGAAGGTCAAAATCCCGGACGTCAACGCCGCCTATGGTGACTTTTCCGCCGTCAACGTCCCAAAGCCTTGGGATAAAATTGATGACGGTGGATTTTCCGCTTCCGCTGGGGCCCACAATTGCCGCCATTTCGCCGGATTTTACGGTAAAATTGATGTCGTGAAGGATCTCAACGTCCTCGGTGTAACCGAAACGAACGTGTTCAAAAACAATGTCGGCGTTTTTAAGGTTCGGCCTTTTTGCGTTTTTGGGCGAAGTTATTTCAACTTCCCGGTCGAAATAATCGAAGATCCTTGTAAAAAGCGCAAGGCTTCGGGTAAAATCCACCTGAATGTTAAGAAGAGATTCCACCGGTCGATAAAGTCTGTTTACAAGGGCGACCATTGCGGTTATGGTACCGACCGTAAGAGCTGAATCGCCCATGGCGATAATAAAATATCCGCCTGCAAAATAGATAAGAAGCGGACCCAGCTGGGTAAAAATTCCCATCATCATGCGAAAAGCCCTGCCGCTGAGCTGTTCCTGAAGCCCAAGGTCGGTGACCTCTTTGTTCACCTTTACAAAGCGGTCATATTCGCTTTTTTCACGGGTAAAAAGCTTTGTAAGAAGCGAACCGCTGACGCTGAGCGTTTCATTGATGAGCTGGTTCAGTTCGTCGTTCTTTTCCTGACTTTTAGAAAGAAGCTGCCACCTTGTTCTTCCTGCGGAACGGGTCGGCGCAATAAGAAGCGGAATAACAAGGATTCCCACTATCGCCATTTTGACGTTCATTCCGAAAAGGGCAACAAGAGTCGTTATAACAGTGGCAACGTTGCTGAGAATGTTGCTCAGGGTGGAAGAAATAACGGTGGAAACGCCGCTGACGTCGGTGTTCATTCGGGTGATGATGTCGCCCTGGTGCTCGCTGGTGAAAAAAGCGTGGCTCATCTTCTGAAGGTGGGCGTACATCTGGTTTTTCATATCAAAAACGATGTGCTGGCTGATCCACGCGTTGAGATAGTTGGTAAGAACCGTCACAAGCTGGGACGAAGTGAGGGTAACAAGCGCAAGAAGAAGCAGCTTTATAAGAAGCGCCATGTCTTTTCCGACCAAAGCCTCGTCCACTATCCGTCCGGTTATGATGCTTGGCAAAAGTCCCAGCACCGCCGAAACGAGTATCGTCGCAAAAACCAAAAGGAATTTTGACCAATAGGGCGTAAGATAACCGAGAATGCGCTTTAAAAGAGCGGGAGTCACTTTCGGCATGTTTTCTTTTTCTTCTTCGGTAAGAAATCCCCGGGGATTCATCGGAGGCATTGCCTCATCTCCTTTTGAAAAATCTATGTTTAAAGTATAGCACCCGAAGGCGCGCCGTTCAATTCCCGCCGCTGCCAAAAATAAAGCGCATTTCTGTTAAAAATGCAGTATAAAAAAAGACGGCCGGAAGGCTGTCCTTTTTTCTTAACGCCGTCGTCCGGTTTGGTTCAAGTCACATTTGTATAAAAAAACAAGGTACAGCAACGCTGTACCTTGTTTTTTGGTGCGGATGATGGGACTTGATAAGCTTTTGCTTCGCAAAATCTTAATGCTTTGCCCGACACTCGCAAACCTCTCCGGCTAAAAACGATTCACAGAATCGTTTTCTTAACGCCGTCGTCCGGTATTGTGAAAACAACTTTAATTTCTGTACCTTTTTGAATTCCACTTTCAAGTTCGAGTTTCGCGTTGTGAACTTTTGCCGCATGCTTTACTATCGAAAGCCCGAGTCCCGTTCCGCCGACTTCTTTTGAATGGCTTTTATCGACCCGATAAAATCTTTCAAAAATTCTTTCCCGGTGCTCCGGCGGAATTCCTATTCCGGTGTCCTTAACAGAAAGAACCGCTTCCTTTGCGGTTTTTGTAACGGAAACGCTTACTTTTCCTCCTTTGCGGTTATACTTTATGGCGTTATCGCAAAGGTTGAAAACGATTGCTTCCAGAAGTTCCGGAATTCCTTCGATTTCCGTTTTTTCTCCGGAAAGAGAAAGTTCAACCTCCATGGCATGTGCCGCAACGTCAAGATTTTTTATAACGTTTTCACAAACCGCAAAAAGGTCAACCTTTTCCCGTTTCATATCGTGGGCGTTTTCATCAAGATGTGAAAGGCTGATGATATCCTCAATAAGCCTTGTCATTCGTTTCGCTTCGTCATGAATGCGCCTTGCGCATGGGATATAATCCTCCTGCTTCATAATTCCGCTTGCCATAAGTTCCGAAAAACCGGTTATGGAATGGAGCGGAGTTTTGAGCTCATGAGAAACGTTCGCGGTGAATTCCCGGCGCATCTGCTCGGAATCCTCTTTTTCCGTAACGTCAAAAAGGAAAAGCGCCGCACCGAAAACTTTTTCGCCGGAATAAACCGGGTTTGCGTCAATGCGGAAATATCCGCCGGAAAGTTCCGCTGTTTTTTCAAAATGCCCGCCTTTGACCGCTTCCGAAAAAACTTCCTTTACGGAAATATCCCGGCAAACAGCGGAAAGGTTCTCTCCTTCCGGGTTTCCGGAATATCCGAAAATCCGCTTTGCGGCGGAGTTTATGGAAACGATTTTGCCTTCAAAAGTAAGAAGAATAATTCCCTCGTCCATATTTTCAAGAACGGTTTCCAGCTCGTTTTTCTTTTTGCTGAGCTTTTCCTCCTGCCTTCTGAGTTCCTTTTGCTGCGCGGAAATTCTTCGTAAAAGGGGCGCAACTTCGTCACAGTTTTTGTTTTCAAGGGGATTATCCAGATCAAGAGCGTTCAGGGGCTCAACGATTTTTTTCGAAAGCCGCTTTGCCGCAAAAACCGAAAGCAAAAACGCAAAAAAGATTATCAGAATTGCGGGCAATGCCGCTTTTGAAAACACCGCAAAAACAGAATCCCTTGCTACCGAAAGGCGGATAAAACTTCCGTCCGGAAGTTTTTTTGCATAATAGATATAAACTTCGGAAAGGGTTTTTGAAAGTCGCCTGCTTTCGCCTTTTCCGGTTTTTGCCGCCTCTGTGATTTCCTCCCGTTCAAGGTGGTTTTCCATTTCGGAAAAATCCCCTTCGGAATCAAAAAGCACTTCGCCCTTTTCGGAAATATAGGTTATGCGGTAACCGCTTTCGCCGATATTCTGCAAAAAATCCGTTCCGTAAACGGAAATTCCCGCGGAAACGGATTCTGCGTAGTTTTCAAGCTGGGTCAGCCTGTCTTTTGAAAATTGCGAATAAAAAACTCCGAAAATCAATACTACGGAAGCAATAAGAACCGCCGCGGAAACCGAAATTATTGAATGGAAAATTCTTTTTGTCAATGGCGTTCCTCCATTCTGTAACCGACTCCGCGAACGGTTTCAATATCTTCTCCGCATTCGCCGAGCTTTGTTCTCAATGTCCCGATATGAACGTCAACGGTTCTTGTTTCGCCGTAAAATTCCGTTCCCCAGATTTTTTCAAGAAGAATATCCCGGCTGAAAACCCTTCCCGGATTTTCCATGAAAATCCGCAGAAGTTCAAATTCTTTGAGCGTGAGCATGACCTTTTCGCCGTTTGCAAAAACGCTGTGCTCATCAAGGTTTACCGAAAGTTTGCCGGTGCTCAAAACATTTTTTGCCGTTTTCGGGGTGGTTCTTCTGAGCACGGCTTTTATGTGCGAAACCATTTCCATCATTCCGAAGGGTTTTACAAGATAATCGTCCGCGCCGGTATCAAGTCCGATGACTTTGTCATATTCCGTTCCCTTTGCGGTTGCCATTATTACCGGAATATCCTTTGTTGCCGCTTTTGAACGGAGTTTTTTAAGGATTTCGATTCCGTCCTCTCCCGGAAGCATAATATCAAGCATTATAAGTTCCGGAGTTTCAGTTTCGATTGCCTTCCAGAATTCCGTGCTTTCCGGAAAGCCTTTTGCGTCAAAGCCGGCGGAATTAAGGGTATAAATCATAAGTTCTCTTGAACTTGTGTCGTCTTCAACGCAAAAAATCATCTTTTAATCTTCCTCTCTTATGCCTGTTGTGGAATAGACCACCCAGCCCGCAAGTTTTTTTGCGTGGTCGCCTATTCTTTCAAAATATTTCGCGATCATCAGAAGGTCAACGGCACATTCGCTGTCCGTTCCGGGAACGCAGAGTTTTTCGATAATATTGTGTTTTATTTCATCAAAACGGCTGTTGATGTTCGCGTCCGCCGCAATTACTTCCTTTGCGGCTTTTACGTTCTTTTTAACAAAGGCATCAACGCTTCCGTTGACCATTTTTATAACGGCGTTTGCCATTTCGTTGATATGGAAGGTATCGTCGCTTGATGAAATATTCGCTTCGGTTATGATATCCGCGATATCGGCGGATTGGTCGCCGATTCGCTTCATATCCGAAATCATTTTAAGGGCGGAGCTTATTGTTCTCAAATCCCTTGCAACGGGCTGCTGCTGAAGAATAAGCTTCATGCAAAGGGCCTCAATCTCCCTTTCCTTGTGATTTATCTGTACGGAAATATCCTGAACTTTTTCCGCCGCGGCAATATCGCCGCTGTCAAGCGCTTTTGCGCAGGTTGCAATGGCGCTTTCGCAAAAAGCGCCCATGTTTATCATTTCTTCATTAAGCAGGTCAAGCTGCTCGTCGAATCTGGAACGCATTAACCGAACCTCCCCGTAATATAATCTTCCGTTCTTTTGTCCTGCGGCTCTGAAAACATTTTTTCCGTTTCGGAAAATTCAACAAGGTCGCCGAGAAGGAAAAACGCGGTGTAATCCGAAATTCGGACAGCCTGCTGCATATTGTGAGTTACTATGACAATGGTATATTTTTCTTTAAGCTGGGTGCAAAGTTCTTCGATTTTCGAAGTGGAAATGGGGTCAAGGGCAGAAGTGGGCTCGTCCATAAGAAGAATGTCCGGTTCAACCGCAAGGGCTCTTGCAATGCAAAGGCGCTGCTGCTGTCCGCCGGAAAGACCGAGGGCGTTCTTTTTAAGGCGGTCTTTGACTTCGTCCCAGATTGCCGCGTCCCGAAGGGAACGCTCAACAATCTCATCAAGTTTTGCCTTGTTTGTGATTCCGTGTGTCCTCGGACCGTATGCAACGTTGTCATAGATGCTCATGGGGAAGGGGTTCGGTTTTTGAAAAACCATTCCGATATTGCGCCGAAGTTCGTTAACGTCAACTTCCGGCGCATAGATATCGTTTTCATTATAGCACACTCTTCCGGAAATTTTAACACCCGGAATAAGATCGTTCATTCTGTTAAGAGTTTTTAAAAAAGTGGATTTTCCGCAGCCGGAAGGTCCGATAAGGGCGGTTATGCTCTTTTCCGGAATATCCATATTTATATTTTTAAGCGCCTTTGTGTTTCCGTACCAGAGGCAAAGGTTGTTTACCGTAATAATATCGCTCATAATGCTCTCCTTTTTTCAAAATATCTGCTTACTGCTTCCGCCGCAAAGTTGATTATAAGGGTAAGAACCATAAGAATTGCCGCGATTGCAAATGCAACTTCAAATTCTCCCTGTTCCTTTGCGTAAAAATAAAGGGCAACAGTAAGGGTTGAACCGGAACTTGTGAGTCCTTCAAAAAATCCGTTGAGGGAATGGGCAAAACCGGCGGTAAAAAGCAAAGCGGCGGATTCCCCAAGGATTCTGCCGATGGAAAGAATACAGCCGGTGATAACTCCGTCAACACAGCCCGGAAGAACAACGGTAAGGATAACTCTCCATTTTCCCGCTCCAAGTCCAAAAGCACCTTCGCGGTAGCTTTGGGGAACAGTTTTAAGGCTTTCCTGGGTGGTGCGCATAACCGTAGGAAGATTCATAATAACAAGGGTAAGAGCACCGGCGATGAGCGATCTTCCAAAACTCATAAACTGACAGAAGAAAAGAAGTCCGACCAATCCGTAAATTACGGAAGGAATTCCCGAAAGGGTTTCGGAAGCATATTCGATTGCCGCAACGATTTTTTTGTTCCGGGCATATTCTGTAAGATAAATTGCCGCACCAACTCCAAGCGGAATTACAATAATAAGGGTAGCAATGACTATGTAAACAGTGTTCAGAATATCCGGAAGGATTCCGATTTTTTCGGTAAGATAGCTGGGTTCCGAAGAAAGGAGCTCCCATGTTATGTTGGGAATTCCTTTTGCCATTACGTAAATTATCATAAAAAGAACAAGTCCTGCGGTAAGTGCCGCGGAAAGATACATAAGAGCGCGCATTGCCGCAATATATATTTTTCTTTTTGCGGTCATATTAGTCCTCCTTTTCCCGTTTAAGGAAGAAATTCAGCGCCGCGTTGATAAGCATTATGAAAAGGAAAAGCACCAGCGCAACAGAAAAAAGCGCCTGCTGATGAAGGCTTCCGTCGGTGGCATAGTTCATTTCGCTTGCAACTGCGGTTGTGAGGAAACGCACGCTTCCGAAAAGTTCCGGCATATTTGGGGCGTTGCCGGAAACCATGATTATCGCCATGGCTTCGCCGATGGCTCTGCCTACTCCGAGAACAACCGCCGCGGCAATTCCGCTTTTGGCCGCCGGAACGGAAACTTTAAAATATGTCTCAATGGGGGTTGCACCAAGAGCAAGGGAAGCGTCCTCATATTCCTTCGGAACGGCTTCCAGAGCGGTCATGGAAACTTTTATTATGGAAGGAAGAATCATAACCGCAAGAACGATTATCGCCGCAAAAAGCGAAGAACCGTCCGGCAAATCAAAAACTTCGCGGATAGCCGGAACAAGGACTATCATTCCAACAAGTCCGTAAACAACCGAGGGAATTCCCGCCAGAAGGCTTACGGCGGTTTCCATAAAGAACTTTACCCTTGGCGAAGCGATTTTCGCGAGATAAACTGCGGTTAAAAAGCCCACCGGAACGCCGAGAATAATTGCACCGGCGGTGCCGTAAATACTGGTGAGAATAAATGGGAGAATTCCGTAAAGATTTTTGGAATAATCCCAGGTTTTTCCGAAAAGAAAATCAAAAAGCCCGATTTCCCGGATTGCCGGAATTCCGGAAATTATAAGATAAACCGTGATAAGCAAAACAAAACCGACTGTTATAAGCCCGAGGATGAGGAATATTCCCTCGATTATTTTTTCTGTTGGATTTTTCAGTTTTTTCATGTTCAAAACCTTTCAGATACACCGAAAAGGCGGACTTCTTTATCCAAAGCCGCCTTTTGCGTTTTTATTTTTCAGTTTGCGGGAACAACGCCCATGGCATAAATTATTTCGTGTGCTGCTTCGGAAAGAGCATAATCAAAGAATTTCTGCGCACTTTCGGAAAGCGGAGAATCGGTTTTTGTAACAAGAACAAAGGGGCGCTGAACGGAATAGGAACCGTCTTTAACGCTTTCCTCGGAAGGAACGATTCCTTCAACGGAAATTGCTTTTACGCTTTCTTTAACGGAAGCGAGAGAGGCATATCCGATTGCATTGGGGTTTCCTGCAACCGTTGTAATAACGTCGCCGGTGGAAGTGAGTTCGTTTCTGTATTGGCAAACACCTTCAACTCCGACAATGGATTCAAAACCGTCGCGGGTACCGCTGGAAGCTTCTCTTCCGATGAGAACGATTTCGCCGTCGTTTCCGCCAATTTCGCTCCAGTTTTTGATTTCACCGGTAAAGATTTTTGCAAGGGTTTCGATTGAAAGATCGGAAACCGGGTTTTCCGGATTTACGATGATTGCGATTCCGTCATAGGCAAGAATCGTTTCGGAAAGACCTTTTGCCTTTTCCTCATCTTTAAGGTAACGGCTGGAAAGTCCAATGTCACAGGTGCCCTCGGTAACAGCCTTTATTCCCGCACCGGAACCGGTTGGGTTATATGTAAAGGAAATGTCACTGTTTTCGTTTTCAAAGGATTCGCCGAGGGCGCCGATGACTTTTTCCATGGAAGTGGAACCGTCCGTAACAACGGTGTTTTCGCTTTTGCCGCAGGCGGAAAAAGCGAATATCATAACAAGGGAAAGAAAAATTGAAAAAAATCTTTTTGCTTTCATAATAAAAAAGCTCCTTTTGAATAGTAGTTTTTCATTGCGGTTACTACTATACAAAAGGAACATCAAACCTGTTACCGGGGTTTTGTAAAATCTGTGTAAAATAAAACCCCGTCCTGCTCCGTTCCTTTTTAAGCTGCCTCGCTCAGCTCCATTTCATAGGTCTGGCTGACACGATATTTTGTTGATTCAAAACCAATTAAATTCTGCTTCAAAGCAGTCAAAAAGATGTATAAAAGTTGTTATAAACCAATTAAAAAGCAGCAGGAAAGCTTTATCTTTCCTGCTGCTTTTTTGGTTTTATATTGCCTTTTTGATGTTGTCGAGCGGGTTAAGTCTTTCAATATCTCTGCTTAAATCAGCCCCATAGAGATTGACATAATGCCGCGTCATATCGAGAGTTGAATGTCCCATGAGCATATGAAGCTGAACAAGACCACCGCCCGCAATCAAGGGATATGGGCCTGTTCATTATCACATTTTGGGTTTGTTGTGCCGACGGGCGCTGGTGCGGCCTTCGGGTTTGATTTCGCCTACAGCCAGCAGCGCGCACTTGGTCAGCGCAGGTCCGATCAGCTCATAGACCAGAACCGCAAACAGCACCACATTTCTGGCAAGGGCGCCGTCACTCAGTGTGGCAGCAGTCAATGCCATACCCAGCGCAACACCTGCCTGGGGCAGTAAGGTGATGCCCAAGTTGTCGGTGATGGGTTTGCTCTGCTTCGTCAGCTTGCAACTGATGGCAGCACCGGAACACTTACCGGCAGACCGGGACAGAATATAAATGATGCCAACAAGGATGGTCACCGGATGAGACAGCACCTCCAGATCCAGTTCCGCGCCGGAAATCACGAAGAACAGAATATTCAGAGGCATTACCCAGTTGTCCACACGCTCCATCAGTTCCTCGGATGTGGAGCAGATGTTGCAGAAAATGGTACCGGTCATCATGCACACCAGCAGCAAAGAAAAGCCGCAGTGGACACCGGCAATTTCGAAGCTAACACTGGACAAGCCTACCGTTAGCAGAACAAATGCCACAGAAATGGTCATTCGCTTACTTCTGGAGTGGAAAAACTGCTCCAACCAATTTAAGAGCCAGCCCATCAGACTGCCCAGTCCCAGGGACAGGACGATCTCCAAAATGGGCTCCACTACCACTGCCAGAACGCTGACATGACCATTTGACAGTGCAGTGGCAATGCCAAAGGAAACGCTGAATAGTACCAGACCTACAGCATCGTCAATGGCAACTACCAGCATCAGAAGCCGGGTCAGGGGGCCATCCGCCTTGTACTGGCGAACCACCATCAGTGTCGCAGCAGGTGCTGTTGCAGATGCAATGGCACCCAGAGTAATGGCGCAAGGAATGGAGATTATTGTCGGGAAGCAGCAATGCAGTCCGATCAAAATGATGTCTACCACAATTGTGGTGATGACCGCCTGCAAAATACCGATGGTGATGGCACTGCTGCCCATGGATCGCAGCTGGGACAGGCGGAACTCATTGCCAATGGTAAAGGCTATGAAGCCCAGGGCGGTTTCGGTCACAATGCCCATCAGTTCCACCTGCTCCAGGGTCTGGAAACCTAGGCCGGGAACATTCAGCCGCCCCAGGCCAAAGGGTCCCAGCAAAAGACCCGCAACCAGATAGGCGGTGACCGCAGGCAGGTTCAGAAGCTTTGTCAGTCTGGACAACATCAGTCCGCCAATCAGCGCAGATGCCAGACAGATCAAATAGATTTCCATGATAATATGCCTTCTTCAACTTTTAGAATTGCTGTTGGAAACGATTCCACAGCAAATCAAATCATACTCCTCTGAAATCAAAAGTTCAAGCCTAATACTCACCAAATAATTTCCTGAAACTGGGATTTGTTTCGTCGTTTTCTCTATTCCCTAAATGCCTGTTTTGTGCAATACGCTGAAAAACTCCCCTGCTGAATAAACAAGGGAGTTTTCAAAAACAATGGTTACGGTTGTTCCTTTGCCAGGTTTCTTTTCCGGACGGATTGCCGCCTTATGATGATCCGGCCCCAATACACTTCCGGCAATACCATGTGCCCCACAAAACCATTATAATAAAAAAGTTGGAATAACACCCCATTTAATGTGCTACTCCAACATAAAAAAGAAATACCAGACTTGAAATTGTATCATGTCTGGTACCTTTTCTGGTGCGGATGATGGGACTTTCGTCGCAGCAAATTCCGCTTATCGGCGTTTTATCTTCGATAAAACACCGAAGCCGCTCCATTGCCGCTCCTCTTCCCCAAAAAATCTTTCGGATTTTTTGGGGACCCCTTATTTTGGGTGGCTTCAATTCAACATCATCATAAGAAAAAAGCCGCGGTTCAAAAGAACCACGGCTTTTTCTGGTGCGGATGATGGGACTTGATAAGCTTTTGCTTCGCAAAATCTTAATGCTTTGCTCGACACTCGGCAGTTTTTAATTTTGTGCCACAGAAAAGAAAAAAATCTCTGCCTCGTTTACACTCGCAAACCTCTCCGGCTAAAAACGATTCACAGAATCGTTTTCTTAACGCCGTCGTCCGGTTTGGTTCAAGTCCCATTTACAAAAAAAGAAGAGCAACGGCAATGCCGTCGCTCTTCTTTTGGTGCGGATGATGGGACTTGAACCCACAAGGTGTTGCCACCACTGGAACCTGAATCCAGCGCGTCTGCCGATTCCGCCACATCCGCAATTAGCATTAGATATTTTAACATTATAAATATTTAGTGTCAAGCAAAAATAAAAATTGCGCTGATAATTTAAAAAAATCGGCAGATAATAATTTCAAAAACACGAAAGGACTGAAAAAATGAAGATAAAACAGCTTTTTGCTCTTGTTCTTGCGGCGGCAATGATGCTTTCCCTTTCCGCCTGCAGAAACCGAAATGACGAGGAAGAAAACCTTCCCCCCGAAGTTACGGAAAACGACGAACTTGTTATCTACCATAATTCAAAAGACCTTGCCCCCGGGCTCATTTCTCTGACCGAGGAATATTCAAGAGCCAGCGGAAAAAAAGTTTCGGCAAAGCTTTATTCCGCGGATTTTTCCGATGATATCAAAAGCGGAAAAGCCGCCCTTTACGTCGTGGATACCAAAAGCGACCTTGAGGATTGGCACAGCGGCGGATTTTTTGCCGACCTTATGAACGACAGCGGCTTTTCAAACGTCATCACCAAAATTCCGGCGGGTCTTCAGCTCAACAACACCGGCCTCGGAAGCTACGGCATCCCCCTGATGCTCGAAGGTTACGGCTATATTTTCGACCGGAGCATGCTCGAATCCCTTTTTGAGGGTGAAACCGCAAAAAACCTTGTGAACGACCTCAAAACCTGTTCCTATTCCGAATTTGAAAGTTTCGTAACCGCGGTCGAAACCTATATTTCCGCACCCTCCGCGGCAAAAATCACCGTGAACGGCAACGACTATACTTTCAGGGCGGAAAAATCCGAAAAGGCAAAGACACTCACCGGCGTTTTCTCTATGAACTATGAAAGCGCCGAAGCGGCAAAAGCCCTTTTGAGCACCGCCCTTGCCTCAAAATTTGCAGGCCGCTACGAGGTCATGAACGCAAACGAAGAAACTGTTTCTTCCCTTGAAAAAACCGTTTCCGCCTATATCGAGGTCCTTGACCTTCACACAAGAAGCATAGCCGGAGTGGAAAACGGAATTTCCAAAGGCGAGGAATTTTCCGGCGGTGACTATAACTATTCCACCGCCATCGACCTTTTCGCAAAGGGAAACGCCCTTTTCTATCCCGGAAGTACTTCCGACGCAGCGGATTTTGAAAAATCCCGGAGCGGGATAGGTGCGGCTCTTGATATCCTTCCCATGAAGCTTCCCCTTTCCGATGAGGATATTACCGCAGCAGGCATGACCAAAGAAAAACTCGACCGCTCCATCGTCATCGGAAGCCGCTATTACCTTGCGGTGAACCCCAAAGCGGAAGAAAACCTTTCTGCCGCCGCAAAGGAATTCATCAGCTGGCTTTATGAGGACGAAGCGGGAAAAACCGCATATTCAGGCGCTTTCGGTGCAATTCCCCACAGCTTTGAGTATTTTGCTGAAAGCGCACCCCAAAGTTCCTCACCCGAAACCGAAAGCGGAGCACCTGAAACCGAAAATCCCGGCAAGAGTTCCGAAGAGCCTTCCTTCGTTCCCAGCCACAGGGTCGAAAGTTCTCTCCTCACCTCCGTCGGTCAGTACTACGCCGCAGGCAACTGGATTCCGGACGTGACCACCGCCATGCCCAAAGACTGGAACGATTCCGTTCTTTTTGAAGGTCTTTCCGACTTTTTCAAAATGGAAAACTGGACCGATGAGGACCGCAAAGGCTTTTCCGAAACCCTTCTCGGCGGCTGGAAAGACCGTCTTGAAAACAAAACCGAACAAAACGTGGGATAAAATTTTCACTAAAATGGGAAGCGTCATCGCAAAGCGATGACGGAGGGATTCGCACACCCCGCACCTCAATGGAAAATGTTTTGGCCGGACGCATTGACCCAAAACAACAAAGGCACCGCAAAGCGGTGCCTTTGTTTTGTTTTTGTGAACGTATCAGTCGTAGCTTCTTACGACGGAGATTACTTTTCCGAGAACGTCGACGGAATCGACGATGATGGGTTCATAATCGTCGTTTTCCGGCTGAAGACGGAAGTGGTCTTCCTCTTTATAAAAACGTTTTACGGTGGCGGAATCTTCAACAAGGGCGACGATGATTTCGCCGTTTCTTGCTTCAGGGGTGCGGCGGACGATAACGATATCGCCGTCAAGGATTCCGCATTTTATCATGGAATTTCCGTGAACGTGAAGGGCAAAAAGGTCCGCGGTGTTTCCGGGATAGGGAACGTATTCGGTGACCTCTTCTTCCGCAAGGATGGGGGAACCGGCGGCAACGTGACCGAGAACGGGAATGGTTCCGGGGGGAGTTGCGTTTTTAAGGGTGATGGCGCGGTTCTGGTTTTCGCCCATGGAGATTCTTCCCTCCGCCTCAAGTTCTTTGAGGTAACGGTGAACGGTGGAGGTGGACTTGATATCAAGTTCCGCACAAATTTCGCGCACCGTGGGAGGATAGCCGTGATCGTTAATAAAATCGGTCATATATTCAAAGATTGCTTCGGCTTTGCTGCCCATAAGATCTTCGTCTCATTTTTTAAGATAAGATATGATCTGCCGGGTACATTATAGCACATATGTTCGCGTTTGTAAACATATGTTCGCTAAAAATTTTTTCGTGTTCACAATAATATTTTCAAAAATCTTATGTTTTTTCACATGTTGTTCACTTTTCCTTAACAAATAAAAAAATCCGGGGTGTATAATATAGATGTAGTCAGAAAGAGCCGCAAACTTTTTGATCTACACCCTCCTCAAAACTCAAACTAATTGACTTAAAGAAGAAAAACACCGGGTTTGACCACCCCGGTGTTTTTTCTGTTTATCAGCTTAATTTAAAGAAGATAGAAAAATTATATCCCACTTTTTCGATATAATCCTCGAGGGTCATGATGACCGGTTTTCCGATTCCGAAAAGACGCGAAAGCCTTCCGCCCACGTTATAAAAACGATAAAGGATCTTTCCGTTTTCGTCGGTTCCGCTTTGGGTAAAAGCAACGTAATGGGCAACTCTCGGCTTTTTGTAATACATGACTATGGCTTCTTTTGCGCCGTTTTTAAGGATATCGTCGGGAGAAAGAGAAACCTCGACTTTTTCGCCCCGTTTTTCCATAAAGCGCTTCATAAAAAAGGCGTTCGTTCCAAAAACCCCGCGAAGAACACAGCCTTTTTCCATTTCGGAAGCAAGGCGCGGAATTCCGATTATTCGTCCTCTCGAAAAAAGAATGTTCCAATAGGCGATACAGCCGCATCCGCAGTATGCAAAATCCCTTGCGGAATATTTTATGCAGCCAAGGCGATTCTGGTCTTCAATAAAACCGTCCGGTGAAAAGCCGTTTTCAACGGTCCTTTCAAGGGCCTTCATCACCCGGCGGTTGTGTTTAAGGTTTTCTTCCTTCGAGTAGGAAAGGTTGCCGAAATCAAAACCGAAAATTTTCATCAGAGATAAAGGTTCATAAAATCGGCGTCGACGTCTTCGCCGTTTATCTTGAAGAATTTTTTATAGGTTCCGATTTTTTCAAAACCGAATTTTTTATAAAGACCGATGGCGCGCTCGTTGTCGGAACGCACCTGAAGCTCAAGAACTTCGGTACCGGATTTTTTGCAGAAATCCACAAGAAGGTTCATAAGTTCGGTGCCGATACCCTTGCCCCAATAATCCTTGCGCACGGTTATGGCAAGTTCTTTTCTGTGGGCAAAGCGAATTCTTCCGGAAACGGAGGAAACCGCTCCGCTGCCCACAAGTTCGCCCTCGTCAAAGACAAGTATCATCGCGCCTTCGGGGTTGCCGGCGAATTTTCTGATGTAATCCGCGGTCTGGGAAATGGTAAAGGGAAGTCCCTCTGCGCCGAAGGTAAGGTTGTCGCTTTCGGTGCCTACCCTTTTGCAGTATTCAAGAAATTTTCCCGCGTCGGAAGGTTCCGCTTCGCGGTAGATGATGTTCATGGGCATTTATGTCACCTCCGTGGAGTAAAAATCAGTTTTGGCAGCCGCCGCAATCGCCGCAGCCGTCACATTCGCCGCCGCAGTCACCGCAGTTTCCGCAATCGCCGCAATCACCGCAGCCGTGGTTTTTTGAACCAAGCTCGCCGAGAAAACCTTCGCATTTTCCTCCTGCAAGGACCTCTTTGGTTTTTTCGGCATATTTGAGGCAGGAAGAAGTGTCGCCTCTTTTTTTATAAGCGCAGTGGTGACAAACAAGGTCGCGGTTCGAAATTTCTTTTCCGCCTTCACCCGTCACCGTAATGCGGTCGGGAATAAAGTTATGTCCCTTTCCGCCGTTTTTGCATCGGCAGTTTTTCTTTTCCAAAAAAGGCGCCTCCTTTCATTTTGTACTGATTAGATTATAACATCAACAAAGGCTTATGGCAACTGAAAAATGCATCTCAATTCCCTCACAGTACGCTGAAAAAGCCCGCAAAAAGCCCATAAAGTGGGGACAAATTTGACAATTATCCCCTTTTTGAATATAATAGGTTTTACTTGTAAAGGAGGGGCTTTATGCTGATGAACTTAAAAAAAGCAGAAAGCCTTGTATCCAAAATAAAACCCCGCCACCTTTTGGCAATGTTCTTTTTGCTTTTGGCGGCGTTTATAATGCTTTGGTCCGCTTCAAGAATAAAGGAAGTCACCGTTGATATCGACGGCGACGTTCAAAAAATCGTCACCGCCGTTGCCGACCCTTACCGCGTTCTTGAAAAGCTCGAAATCGAACTTTCGCCCGAAGACCGCATAACAATCGAAGGCTTCGGAAAAGGCGGCTTTTTCGGCGAACTGGGACAGAACAAAGCAAGCATAAGGATACAAAGCGCCGTAAATATCGAAATCGCGGCAGATTCCCTTCGCTATCACGTTACAGTTGCGGAAGGCGATACCGTCGGCGATGCTCTTGATATTTCCGGTCTTGAAATGCGCGAACACGACTTTCTGAATGCAGAAAAAACCGAAAAGCTCGAAGAGGGCGACAATATAAAGCTTACCCGCGTTGATTATATCATCACCACCGAGGAAGAAACCGTCCAGCGTGAAAAAACCGTCCGCGGAACTTCTCTTTTGAAAAGCAATAAGGAAGTTCTCATCTCCTACGGAAAAAACGGCACCAAGCTTAAAACCTATGAACAAAAGGTAGTGGACGGAGTTCCGGGCGAAAAGGTCCTCGTTTCCGAAGAGATAACGAAACACGCCACCAATGATATCTATCTTATCGGCGACGGAAGCCCCATTTCCCCTTTGGATTACGGCTTTGAAATAGTCAACGGAATTCCCACCACCTATGAAAAAGTCCACACCAACGTCCGCGCCACCGGTTATTATGCTCCTTACGGAGCGGGTACCGCCACCGGAAGACTTGCCCAGATGGGCTACGTCGCCGTTGACCCCAAAATAGTCCCCTACGGAACAAAAATGTGGATAGTTGCCCACGGCAACACCGGTTTTGTCTATGGCTATGCTCTTGCGGCAGATACCGGCGGAGCAATGCTTTCGGGCAAAAACTTCGTGGACCTTTACTACGATACTTATTATGAATGCGTTCTCAACGGACTTCGCTACGTTGACGTATATATCCTTGAAACCCCTAAAAAAGATTGATTGTAAGAGGTGCTTAAAAATGGTAGAACTCAGACCCATTACCGAAGAAAACTTTGAAGACTGCATCAGCCTTGACGTTCGCGAAGAACAGCAGGATTTCATCGCCGAAAATATGTGCTCCCTTGCGGAAGCATACGTTGCAATGACTTCCGGCGACGTTGTTCCCATGCCCTACGGCGTTTACGATGCCGAACAGGATAACATGGTCGGCTTCCTCATGATCGGCTATGCCGAAGAGGGCGACGAAGACCTTCCCGAACCTTTTTATTGCATCTGGAGAATTATGACCGATGCAAACTGCCAGAAAATGGGCTACGGTACCGCCGCACTTCAGGAAGCTATCAAAATCGTAAAGGAATATCCCCTTGGCGAAGCAAAAAAACTTTGCGCCGCATATGCCGTTGAAAACAGCCGCGCAAACAAACTCTTTAAAAACGCAGGCTTCGTCGTCGGCGAACCCAACGAAGACGGAAACGTTCTTGCCGTTCTCGATATCTGATGTATTGGGTCTATACCGTCCGGTGTGAAGACGGTTCGCTCTATACCGGTTTTTCCGATGACGTAAAGCGCCGCATACACGCCCACTGTCATCAGCTAAAAGCCGCCGCGAAATATACCAAAAGCCACAAGGTCTGCGGAATCGCGGCTATCTGGAAATGCGGTTCCGAAACCGCAGCAAGAAAGCTTGAATTTCGCATAAAGCGCCTTGAAAAGGCAAAAAAGCTTCTTCTCACCGAATCCCCCCGGCGGGTTTTGGAATTTTTTCCGGAACTTTCGGAATTTGAAATATCCCCGGAAACCGAAATAAAATTTGAAGACTGTATCTGAAAAAAAGGCACCCCTTGGGGTGCCTTTTCTTTTTCTGCAGTTTTAAAATCTTCCTGACAGGGGAGGTGCCTGTGAAGCAGACGAAGGGGTTTATAAATCAAAACAAAAAATTTTTCAAAAACCGCTTGACAAATGTATCGGCGGACGATATAATTATATCGTTAACCGATATAACGGTAAAAGATATATCGAAAGGAGATATATTTATGGAAAATATAGCACTCACCGAGGCAGTCTTTTACATCCTTCTCTCGCTCAAAGAACCGCTTCACGGCTACGGAATAATGCAGAACGCCGAAAAACTTTCGGGCGGAAGAGTAAAACTTGCCGCCGGAACCCTTTATGGTGCAATAAACACCCTTCTTGAAAAAGGCTGGATAACTGCGGTCCCGGGTGAAAACGGCGACCGAAAAAAGGAATACGTCATTACCGAAAGCGGAAAAACCGCCGTTTTTGCGGAACTTGACCGCCTTCGCGAACTTTTGAAAAACGGCGAAGAACAGACTGGAGGCTGGAGCAAATGAGAAAAGTCATAAAAAAAGTTTTTTGGGCATGGGAATCCGAAAAAGAAGAAAAATGGCTCAACGAAATGAGCGCAAAGGGTCTTGCCCTTGTGGATTACACCTGGTGCCGCTATGCCTTCGAAGAATGTGAACCCGGCGAATATTGCTATAAGATCCAGCTTCTTGAGCACCGCCCCAGCCACCCCGAAAGCGAACAGTATATCCGCTTTATGGAAGAAACCGGCGCCGAGCAGGTCGCACAGTATATGAACTGGGTATATTTCAGAAAAAAGACCGCCGAAGGCGAATTCGAAATCTTCTCCGACGTTGAATCGAAACTTAAACAGTGCATCCTCATCAAAAAACTGCTCATGCCCATCGGATATCTCAACCTTTTCATCGCAGCCATGAACTTCGTAAACTTCGCGTTCAACGCACCCAAATTTTCCTGGCTTCCTTTCATCAATCTTCTTTGCGCCGTGTTCATCTTTGCGGGCGCAAACGAGGTAAACAAAAAGATAAAAGCGTTCAAAAAAGAGATACTTATAAGGGAGTGAGCACCGAATGGCCGAATTCATAAAATCAGCACTTCCCTTCGTGCTCATCGGCGCTTCCCTTGCAATTTTTCTGGCGACCTATTCAAAAAACCGCAAAGAAGAGGGCGAATGGGACTTTTCTTCCATGGGTCCCCTTTTCGGAGTTGCCGTCGGAATAGCTGTCGGCACCGCGAACGAAGATATCGGCGCGGGACTTGGCGCGGGAATCGGAATGTTTGCGGGAACGCTCATTGAACTTTTTATAAAAAATCAAAAACAATAAAAAAACGAGCACCGAAACGGTGCTCGTTTTTCTTTTTATCTGTTTTCAAGGAATTTTTCGATATCAAAAGGTTCTTCGCCGTCTATGACAACGGCGTTTTCTTCCGTCGGTCTTTCAAAACCGCGCCAGTACATTTCAATTTCCTTTTCCGAAACCGGAAGATTATCCGGACCGTTTTTGCCTGCCCTTTCCGCAAGGCGCTTTTTGAGCACCGGAAGATCGGTCTTTATCCAAAGAAGGACCGGTTCTCCGCCGCAGCTTCTTATATAATCGGCAAAATCTTCCCGCTGCGCCTTTTTGCAAAAAGGCATATCGATGCTGCAGGGGCGCTTTTCGGCACAAAAATTCGCGACCCGTGCTCGAATTCGCTTCATGGCTTCGCCATAAAGCGAATCCCTGTGCTCATCAGAAAGAATGTCCGAAAGAACGTAGTAATCCGGCCAAAGTTCTTCGTCTATCGAAATTCGCGGAACGCCTAAAAGGGCGAGCTTTTTTGCCAAAAAGCTTTTTCCGCTGCCCGAAATTCCGCATATCATATAAATTTTTGCCTTCTCTTCCAAATCTGAGCACCGCCTTTGAAAAAACGGGCGGAAATCATCCGCCCCCATGGTTATGCCGCGTTAAATTTTCGCGTATCTTTCTTTCGAATCATCGCCCTCAAGACCCCAGCCGCAAACGTCACCGCGCTGCATTGCGCCCAAAAGCTTGTTTCGAAGGCAATCGTAACCCTCTTCCTGCTCAAGACGGTCGATAAGTTTTTTTACGTGCTCACGCTCGGTGTGTTTGTCCGCGGGACAGCGGCTTTTGACAATGGGCAGCTGTTCGTGGTTTGCAATTTTTATAATTTCGTCCTCGTGACAGTAAATCAGCGGACGGATAACGGTTATCTCTTTGCGCGAAAGCCAGGTCACCGGCGAAAAACAACCGATGCGACCCTCGTCAAAAAGGTTCATTACAAAGGTTTCAACCGCGTCCTCAAAGTTATGTCCCAGCGCCATTTTGTTGCAGCCGTTTTCTTTTGCAACGTCGTGCAAAAGTCCCCTTCTCATCCTTGCGCAAAGGGAGCAGGGGTTCTTTTCTTTTCTGTCCTCAAAAATAACGTCGCCGATGTGGGTGCGGCGAAGGTCAAGCTTTACGCCTATGCGCCGGCAAAGTTTTTCGATTTCGGAATAATCGTTTGGCTTTCCGCCGAACTGCGGGTCAAGACAAATTGCCACGATGTCAAAATCGATTCCTATGAATCGGCGAAGTCCCGCAAGTCCCGCAAGCATTGCCACGGAATCTTTTCCGCCGGAAACACCCACGGCGATTCGGTCGCCGTTTTCTATCATGTTGTAATCTTCGATGGCTTTGCGCATCGCGCCCATCAGTTTTTGCAAAGTGTTGTCGCCGGAAATAATAATTCCTCCTCTTTAAAAGGGGTGATGTGGGGATTTTAAAAATCCCGTTTTTACATCTGTCCTTTGCCCGCGTCTGCCCAGTCAAAACTTCTGAGTTCGCCGGTTTCCTGCATATCGGGATAATCCCACTGGCGCAAAACCTCATATGCCGCAACGGCAACGCTGTTTGAAAGGTTAAGGCTGCGCAAAGTGGGGCGCATAGGGATCCTTACCGCGGTGCCCGGGTTTTCAAAAAGAAGCGATTCCGGAAGTCCCGCGTCTTCCCTTCCGAAAACGATATAGCATCCGTCCGGATAGGAAACGTCGCTGTGGCGGTGAAGGCCCTTTGTGGTGAAATAAAAGAAATCACCGCTGTTTTTTGCGAAAAAATCCGCAAGGTCATCATAAAAAGTGATATCCAGCTTGTCCCAGTAATCGAGTCCCGCCCTTTTAAGTTTTTTGTCATCGATGACAAAACCCATGGGGCGGACTATATGTAGCCTTGCGCCGGTTATGGCACAGGTTCGGGCAATATTGCCGGTGTTCTGGGGTATCTGGGGTTCAACAAGAACGATATTGAGAACTGCCATTTTTATTTACCGCAGCAGTGTTTGTATTTTTTGCCGCTTCCGCAGGGGCAAGGATCGTTTCTTCCGACTTTTTTCTTCTTTACAACGGTGGCAGAAACGGAACCGTCGCCGGAAGATTCAACGGGAACGGCAACCTGTTCGCGCTGGGGCGCAGCTTTTACGCGGACGGTCATAAGCATTTTTACGGTGTCCTCGCGAATGGCTTCGATCATCTGGTCGAACATATCAAAACCTTCAATGCGGTATTCAACGACCGGGTCGTGCTGTGCATAGGAGCGAAGGTGGATTCCCTGTTTAAGGTCGCTCATGGCGTCGATATGGTCCATCCATTTAAGGTCAACGTTGCGAAGAAGAGCCACGCGTTCAAGTTCGCGCATGATATCGCTTCCGAACATCTCTTCACGTTTTTTATAAACATCTTCCATTCTTTCGGAAAGAACGGAAACGATTTTTTCTTTGGTAAGGGCGGAATATTCCTCTTTGTTGAAGCGAAGGTCGCCGTCGGTAAGCATCCAGCCGAGGTAATAATCGCGAAGTCCGTCAAGGTTCCAATCCTCTTTGCTCTCGTCCGAAGCAAGATAGATATCGACGGTCTTTTCGATGCTTTCCTTTCTCATGTCGGCGATATAGCCGCTGATGTCGTTGCCCTCAAGAACGCTTGCGCGCTGTCCGTAGATGATTTCGCGCTGTTTGTTCATAACGTCGTCATAGCGAAGAACGCTCTTACGGATTTCAAAGTTTCTGTCCTCAACTTTTTTCTGGGCGCTTTCAATGGAGCTGCTGAGCATGCGAAGGTCAAGAGGAGTGTTTTCGTCAATGCTGAGGGTCTCCATCATGGCCTGAAGGCGCTGACCGCCGAAAAGGCGCATAAGGTCGTCTTCAAGAGAGATGAAGAAGCGGGTCTTGCCCGGGTCGCCCTGACGTCCTGCACGTCCGCGAAGCTGGTTGTCAATTCGGCGGGATTCGTGACGTTCGGTGCCGATGATATAAAGTCCGCCGGCGGCTCTTACTTCTTCCGCCTTGGGTGCGATTTCTGCTATGAATTTGTGAAGAAGGCTTGCGTAATGTTCTCTTGCCGCAAGGATATCTTCCGCACCGGTCTCAAAATAAGCGGTGGCGGCGTTTATCATCTCTTCTTCATAACCCTGTTTTCTCATTTCGGCTTTTGCAAGGAATTCCGCGTTGCCGCCGAGCATGATGTCGGTGCCTCGGCCTGCCATGTTGGTTGCAATGGTTACCGCACCCGGAGTACCCGCCTGAGAAACGATTTCAGCCTCTTTGTCGTGGTGCTTTGCGTTGAGCACGTTGTGAGAAACGCCGCGGCGTTTGAGCATGGCGCTGAGGATCTCGGATTTTTCGATGGAAACGGTACCGACCAGAACGGGCTGGTTCTTTGCGTGGGCTTCAACGATTTCATCGATGACTGCGTGGAACTTGCCGCGCTCGTTTTTATAAACAACGTCGGGCATATCTTCACGGATGACGGGTTTGTTGGTGGGAATTTCCACAACGTCAAGACCGTAAATCTCGCGGAACTCGTCGCTTTCGGTCATGGCGGTACCGGTCATACCGGAAAGTTTTTTATACATTCTGAAATAGTTCTGGAAGGTGATGGTCGCAAGGGTCTTGCTTTCTCTTTCGACGGTAACGCCTTCTTTTGCTTCGATAGCCTGGTGAAGACCTTCGCTGTAACGGCGGCCGATCATAAGGCGTCCGGTGAATTCGTCAACAATGATGACTTCGCCGTCTTTTACGACGTAGTCGATATCCCTTTGCATAACGCCCCTGGCTTTGATTGCCTGGGTGATGTGGTGGGAAAGGGTCATGTTGTCGGAATCGTTGATGTTTTCAATGTTAAAATAAGCCTCCGCTTTCTTTGCGCCGCGGGGGGTAAGGGTTGCGGTGCGGGATTTTTCGTCAACGATATAGTCCGCGTCAACTTCTTCCATGTCCTCTTTGGAATCGTGTTCCTTAACGCGGATCGCGGTAAGAGTTCTTGCAAAGCGGTCGGCCTTCTGATAAAGGTCGGTGGATTTGTCGCCGGCGCCGCTTATGATAAGCGGGGTTCTGGCTTCGTCGATGAGAATGGAGTCCACCTCGTCAACGATGGCGTATGCAAAACCGCGCTGAACGCAGTTTTCCTTATAGGTCACCATGTTGTCGCGAAGATAATCGAAGCCGAATTCGTTGTTGGTGCCGTAGGTAATGTCGCAGGCATAAGCATCGCGGCGTTCCTCGTTGGTAACTCCATGTATAACAAGACCGACGGAAAGTCCCATATAGCTGAAAACCTTGCCCATCCATTCGCTGTCGCGCTTTGCAAGATAATCGTTGACGGTTACGATATGAACGCCTTCGCCGGTAAGGGCGTTGAGGTACGCGGGAAGGGTCTCAACAAGGGTCTTGCCTTCACCGGTCTTCATTTCGGAAATTCTTCCCTGGTGAAGAATGATGCCGCCGATTATCTGAACGGGATAAGGTCTCATTTCAAGAACGCGGTCGCAGGCTTCGCGGCAAGCCGCAAAAGCTTCCGGAAGGATATCGTCAAGGGTCTCGCCGTTTGCAAGGCGCTCTTTGAAAACGTTGGTCTGGTTTTTAAGTTCCTCTTCGCTCATGGCGCGGTAAGTTTCTTCAAGAGAAAGCACCTTCTGAACGAGCGGGTCTATTCTTTTAAGTTCTTTCTGGGAATAGTTGCCGAAGATTTTTTCAAGAAATCCCATTATATAAAACTCTCCTTTGTGTGGAAATTGCATATTAACCTAAAATAATATTTTACCCCTAATATATTATAAAGTCAATTAACATAGTGTAAACAAAGCCTGCGAAAAATTTTCTTTCAAAAAATCCGCCTTTTTCTCCCCTTTTGTCTTTTTTGGCGAAAGGGGAAAAACCGGTTTTTGTCTTTTTTGACAATGCCGTAAAATAAAAAACGGCAAAAATGATAAAAAACCTTAAAAAACGCGTTTTCAGACAAAAAAACGGAAATAAAATGAGTATTGATTTAGGCTCTTTTTTTATATATAATTATTGTGGCGCAGTTTGGGGACGATTTTTTCGTCCGAAACCGCAATAAATACTGTGCAAAAGCAAAAATTTACATATGAGAGGGGCAAAAACATGAACTGCTCAAAAGATGTTGAAAGGATGTGTCCCGTTACCAAAGGACCCCACCACGGACCGGCACCCATTCCCGAAGAAGGTCGCTGGGTAAAAGCCTATGAGATAAAAGATATCTCCGGACTTTCCCACGGTATCGGCGCTTGCGCACCCCAGCAGGGCGCTTGCAAACTCACCCTTAACGTAAAAAACGGAATTATCGAAGAAGCCCTTGTTGAAACCATCGGCTGCACCGGTATGACCCATTCTGCCGCAATGGCAGGCGAGATCCTTCCCGGAAAAACCATTCTCGAAGCTCTCAACACCGACCTCGTTTGCGACGCAATCAACGTAGCAATGCGCGAAATTTTCCTCCAGCTCGTTTACGGAAGAAGCCAGACCGCATTCTCCGAAGACGGTCTTCCCATCGGCGCAGGCCTTGAAGACCTCGGCAAAGGACTCCGCAGCTCCGTTGGTACCATTTACAGCACCAACGTAAAAGGCGTCCGCTATCTCGACCTCACCGAAGGTTATATCAGCTCCATCGCACTTGATGAAAACAACGAAACCATCGGTTATAAATTCGTACGTCTCGGCAAGATGATGGAAGACATCCGTCACGGCGTTCCCGCAGAGGAAGCTCTTGCAAAAAATACCGGCACTTACGGCCGTTATGCTGACGCACCTAAATATATCGATCCCAGAGAAGAATAAGGAAAGGAGGAGCAAACACAATGGCAGAATTTGAAGGTAAAGAAAGAAGACTTCCGAAGATCGAAGCCTGTCTTAAAGAAAACGGTTTTGCTTCCCTTGAAGAAGCAAGAGAAATTTGCCTTGAAAAAGGCGTTGACGTAGAAGCCCTTGTAAAAGGCGTTCAGCCCATCGCATTCGAAAACGCAGTCTGGGCATACACCCTCGGTGCAGCAATCGGCATCAAACGCGGCGTAACTTCCGCAGCAGACGCAGCAAAATGCATCGGCGAAGCACTCCAGTCCTTCTGCATTCCCGGTTCTGTTGCAGAACAGAGAAAAGTAGGTCTCGGCCACGGCAACCTCGGCGCAATGCTTCTTTCCGAAGAAACCAAATGCTTCGCATTCCTTGCAGGTCACGAATCCTTCGCAGCAGCAGAAGGCGCTATCGGCATTGCAAGAAACGCAAACAAAGCAAGAAAAACTCCTATCAGAGTTATCCTCAACGGCCTTGGAAAAGACGCCGCATACATCATTTCCAGAATCAACGGCTTCACCTACGTTGAAACCGACTTTGACTTCGAGCATGACGAGCTCAAAGTTATCCGCGAAGTAAGATTCAGCGACGGCGAACGCGGCAACATCCGCTGCTATGGTGCAAACGATACCCGCGAGGGCGTTGCAATCATGCAGAACGAAGAAGTTGATATCTCCATCACCGGCAACTCCACCAACCCCACCCGTTTCCAGCACCTTGTTGCAGGTACCTATAAAAAATGGGCACTTGAAAACGGAAGAAAATACTTCTCCGTAGCATCCGGCGGCGGCACCGGCAGAACCCTCCATCCGGATAACGTTGCAGCAGGTCCTGCTTCCTACGGTCTTACCGACTCCATGGGCAGAATGCATTCCGACGCTCAGTTCGCAGGTTCTTCTTCCGTTCCGGCTCACGTAGAAATGATGGGCCTCATCGGCATGGGCAACAACCCCATGGTCGGCGCAACCGTTGCAGTTTCCGTAGCAGTTTACGAAGCCTGCAAATAAGCCGAAAATAAAAGCTCCCGACTGTCACGGTCGGGAGCTTTTTGTTTTGAAACAGAAATCCGGTATGTGCTGCCCGAATGTATACGGCCCGTTTTCTTAAGAACGGCTTTTTCCGGGGATATGAAAAACAAATATGCTTGATTTTTGACCCGCATTATTATATTATTGTTCCATAAATATTTATAAAGGAGAACGCGATGAAAAAGATAATCTCTCTTATCCTTGTGGTTTCAATGGTTTTTTCCATGGGACTTTCCGTTTTTGCGGAAGAGGAATTCCCCGAACCCAATGTTGCAATTCAGGCCAACGGCGGCGAATTCAAAATTTATGAAGGAAATCCCGATAACGTATGGACCACTTCCGGCACCGGATTTATCCTTACTTCCGGAACGCTTGAATCCAACAACATTTATGTTTATGAAGACAGCATCAAATACTGGACTGAAAGAGAATTCCTCGGCTGGCTTGTTTATTCCGGCGTTGATTCCGCCGACCCCAACGAGGTAGTTACCTGGACTCTCACTTCCGAAACCCCCATATCCACCGATGCGATGCATAAATTCGATTTCACCGATTATGACTACATCATGTTCGAGGCAAAATGGGAAGGAAACGACGAAGATTATTTCGTCGACGTCATGTTCGAAGCCGTCCCCGGAACCGTCTATCTTGAAGGCGCCGCAGAATACGTCGAAGCCTTCGGCCAGAGAGTAAGAAAAGGTCTTCCCCTTTCCGAAGAGGGAGTTAACATCGCTGACCCCGTAAGAGAAGGCGTCACCGAAGAAACCAAATTCGAAGGCTGGATCCTTATCGACGAAGAGGGAAACAAAATCACTTCCGACGAAAACGGTTATATCCTTTATACCTCCGCCCAGATAAACGCAATGACTGCTCCCGACAAAAACATGAGAGTTGCCGCAAAATGGGCAGATATCCCCTTTGAAGCTTATCTTAATCACGGAAACGGCGGCGAAGAAGGTCCCACAGGCGGTTCCGAAGAAGATGCAAACGTGATTTTCGATTGCTACGGCGGCCGCTTTATAATCGATTTCGGCAACAACGAAACCATGGACAGCGATATGTTCTTTGCAAACGTTGCCCCCGGCGACAGAATTTCCGACAGCGGCGCAGCGATCCTTCCCGGATTCCCCGAAAGAGGAACCGGCTTTACCTTCGAAGGCTGGCTCGAATTCAATATGGATACCTGTGAATTTGTTTCTAGCACACCCATAACCGGAAACATCTTTGAAAGAGAAGCTCCGGATTACAAAGTCAGCTATATAGCAAAATGGGCCGAAATCGATTTTTCCCAGTATGTTTACGGCGAAAGCCATAACTTCGGAAAAGATAACAGAAACATCGGCTTTTATGCCAACGGCGGAAGAAACATCGATATCTGGATCGACGGCAGCGGCGAAAACCACGGCGGTTCTTCCAACATAACCCAGATAACTGTCGAAGACGGAAAGAGCCTTAACGAGGCGGTTGCGGCAGACGGCTTTGTAACTGTCGATTTCATTCCCGTAAAAGACGGAATCCAGTCCAAAAGCTGGACCCTTGTAAAAGCGGATTCCGTAACCTGGAAAGAACATATCCTCGGAACCGATTTTGTCCAGGGCGAAAACGATATCATCGTTTATAACGAAATTCTAGGCGCATACCAGCGTTATCTCGTTGCCGAAAACGCGGAAGTCCTTCCCCAGACTTTCCACAGCAAAGAAATTTTCAGAATCGCCGACGACAAGAGCTATTTCGCTATTGCAAACTGGAAACACCGGACCAAGATTGAAATCGACGGGACCAAACTCAATATTGTCGAGGACCTTGAACTCAAAGTTCCCGAAGGCCTTGAAAACAGATTCAAAGATACCGAGGAGATAAAAGAAGAACTTGCGAACAGTGTTGTTCCCCATATCGGTTCCTTCTCTTCCGAACTGGGAGTGGTCTATCTTGAAATTTATCTTACCCGGACCACCGATTCCGGCGAAGAACTTCCCGCAGAAGTTCCCGAAGGCGGACTTGAACTTACCCTCAGCTATCCTTACGGAACCGGAAGCAAAGGCTTCGACTTTGTCGTTGCCCACCTTCTCAATAACGGCGACGTTGAAATTTTCAGCGAGGAAAACGAAAACCTTACCCTCACCGATGAAGGCATTGTAATTAAAGTAAACAGCCTTTCTCCCTTCGCAATCTACTTTGCCGAAAACGGCGAAGCTCCTGATGAAGAAGACAATAGCAACAATAATAACAATAACAACAACCCCGGAAACGTAAACGGCGGTTACGAAAGCGGCGACAAAGTCGTTATCGACCTTTCCAAAAACAACGGGGAAGATGAAGAAAACCCCAACACCGGCGCTCCGGTTTTCTTCTGAAGCGGAAAAGAGGATAATAAATGTATTTTAAAAAATGGATTTCTGTTTTGATTGTGGCTTTTGCCCTTGTCTTTGCCTTTGCGGGCTGCCAAAATTCCGAATCTGCCGAGCCGGAAAACGAAATTTCAGAAGTGCAGGAAGACCCGACGGACGAAGTTTTTAAAGACGAAGTTTCAAGCGAAGAGGTAAAGGAAAAAATAATTTCCGCCCTTGAAGAAATCGAAGTGGATGCGGAAAGCATCGGCGGTTTTGAAAAAACCGAAGACGGAAACTATATCTTCACCTATATGGGAAAAGATTTCACCGTCACCTTGGATGAAGATTCCGAGGTTTCTTCCGTAAGGCTTGAAGAATCCGGCGAGGACCTTTATCTCAAAGGTTACGAACCCTATAAGGCAGAAGATTTTATGATGCCCGAATTCATGAAAAACCACCTCATCGAAATCATGAAAAATCTCACCGAGCTTGAATTCAATATGCCCGAAAGCATGGAATTCGACGAATCCGCCTTTGCTTTCAGACATGAAGGCGATTATTATTACACCACCGGCACTGTAAAAATCAACGGCGGCGAAAAAGAACACACCGTCGAAATGACCTGTTCCTTTATTGATAACACCGTTGAGGCGCAGTTTTTCGCCGTTGACGGCAAAACTTCCATAAGCTTCACCAACAAAATTGTAAGACCCGAGCGTCAGGAAATCGAAAATCCCTGAGCATGCTCAAAAACAAAACCCCGGAGCGCGGCTTTTGAAAAGCCGTGCTCATTTTTTATAATAAAAGGTTAATAATATTTATAATAAAGGTGTTGACTTTCGCTCTTTAAAGCACTATAATTTTAAATGATAAAAGCGAAAACAAAAAATCCGCTTCATTACCGTAAAAAACGGAGGAAATCAAAAAATGAAAAAACTCATAAGCATTCTTCTCGCCCTTGCAATGATGTTCAGCTTTGCCGCCTGCGGAAGCGAACCCGCAGCAAACGCAAAATATACCGTAGGAATCTGCCAGCTCGTTCAGCACGAAGCCCTTGATGCCGCAACCCTCGGCTTCAAAGATGCCCTCACCGAAGCTTTCGGCGACGAAGTAGCTTTCATCGAACATAACGCTTCCGGCGATGCCGCAACCTGCATCACCATCTGCAACCAGCTTGTTTCCGAAGGCGTTGACCTCATCATGGGCAACGCGACCGCCGCTCTTCAGGCTGCCGCAGCCGCAACTTCCGATATCCCGATAGTCGGCACCTCTATAACCGACTATGCCACCGCCCTTGAAATCACCGATTGGACCGGCAAAACCGGAAGAAATATCACCGGAACCGCCGACCTTTCGCCTCTTGACCAGCAAACCGCAATGATCCCCGAACTTTTCCCCGATGCAAAGAAAGTCGGAATCCTCTATTGCTCTGCCGAGCCCAACTCCGTATATCAGGCTGACATCGTTGCCGAAGAACTTGCTTCTCTCGGCCTTGAAACCGAAGTATTCACCTTCGCCGATACCAACGACGTAGCAAACGTTACCACCACCGCCTGCGCCGCTTCCGACGTTATCTATATCCCCACCGATAACACCGCCGCTTCCTGCGCAGAAACCATCGCCAACGTAGCTATTCCCGCCGGCACCCCCATTATTTCCGGCGAAGAAAACGCCTGCAAAGGCTTTGGCGTCGCAACCCTTTCCATAAGCTACTATGACATCGGATTCATTGCCGGTCAGATGGCTGCCGAGATTCTTGAAAACGGCGCAAACCCCGGCGAAATGGAAATTCAGTTTGCCCCGGAAACCGTTAAGAAATATAACGAAGCTATCTGCACCGAACTCGGAATCGAAGTTCCCGAAGGCTACGTAGCTATCGAATAATTTAAAATTTTCGAAAAATTTTCCGAAAAGGTATTGACTTTAACCCTTTAAAGTGCTATATTTTTAAACAACGAAAGCAAATTAAAGCAGAAAGGAATTTTAAGGCAATGAAAAACATGAAAGTCTTTGCAAAAGAATATTTCATGTTCGCTCGATTTATGGGCTATTATTGCCATGAAAAAATTCCTGAGGGCTTTTGGCCTCTGCATTTGATTTTTGCTTTCATCTGAAAAAAGCAAAGCAAGGCGGTTCCCAAATCCCGGGAATCGCTTTTTTGTTTTAACTTTTTCAAAAAATTTTGGAGGAAATGAAAATGAAAAAGATCATCGCAGTCATCATGTCTCTTATGCTCGTCCTTTCGCTCGGTGCTTGCGGAACCCCCGCAGCAGACGACGGCGCTTATACCGTAGGTATCTGCCAGCTCGTACAGCACGACGCTCTTGATGCCGCAACCCTTGGCTTCAAAGAAGCCCTCACCGAAAAACTTGCTGCTGACGGCAAAACCGTAGAATTTATCGAACAGAATGCTTCCGGCGACGCAGCAACCTGCGTAACCATCTGCAACCAGCTTGTAGCAGAAGGCGTTGACCTTATGATGGGCAATGCGACTGCCGCTCTTCAGGCAGCAGCAGCAGCTTCTGCGGAGATCCCCGTAGTCGGCACCTCTATCACCGACTATGCAACCGCTCTCGAAATTGCCGATTGGACCGGCAAAACCGGCTCCAACATCACCGGAACCGCAGACCTTGCTCCTCTTGATCAGCAGGCAGCAATGATCCAGGAACTCTTCCCCGAGGCAAAGAAAGTCGGCATCCTCTATTGCTCCGCTGAAGCAAACTCCGTATATCAGAGCGACGTCATCACCGGCTATCTTAAAGACATGGGCTATGAAGTTGAAGTATTCACCTTCGCAGACTCCAACGACGTTGCAAACGTAACCACCGCCGCCTGTGCAGCAGCAGACGTTCTTTATATCCCCACCGATAACACCGCCGCTTCCTGCACCGAAACCATCGCAAACGTTGCGATCCCCGCAGGCAAAGCAATCGTAGCCGGCGAAGCAGGTATCTGCAGCGGCTGCGGCGTTGCAACCCTTTCCATCGACTATTACGACATCGGCTACAAAGCCGGCGAAATGGCATATGAGATTCTCGTGAACGGAACGAACCCCGGCGAAATGGAAATCCAGTATGCTCCCGAAGTTGAGAAACTTTTCAATGAAGCAAACTGCACCGCTCTCGGAATTACTCTTCCCGAAGATTACGCACCCCTTGAATAATTTCTGAAATACTGTTATTATATTAAGGTATATTAATTCTTGGAGGCAAATTTAATAATGCTTGACATTAGTACTCTTTTAAACGCTTTTCCGGGCTATATTGCCCAGGGCGCAATTTGGGGAATAATGGCTCTTGGCCTGTACATTTCGTACAGGCTTTTGGAGTTTTCGGACCTTACTGTTGACGGTTCCTTTGCAACCGGCGCCGCTGTCACCGTAATGCTCATAATCATGGGCTGGCCTGCATGGGCGGCAATGATCGTTGCCGTTCTTGCCGGAATGCTTGCGGGACTTGTTACCGGACTTTTGCATACCGCCCTTGGCATCGCGCCTATCCTTGCCGGTATCCTCACCCAGATCGCTCTCTATTCCGTAAACCTTCATATCCTCGGCAACAAACCGAACCAGGCTGTTTCCGTCGATAAGTATGACCTCATCCTTTCCCTTCGTACCGTAAACGAAGCGATAGTAATCGCCCTTATTTTTGCGGCGGCACTTATCTGTGCTTTCTATTGGTTCTTCGGCACCGAAGCCGGTTCCGCTATCCGTGCAACCGGATGCAACCCCGCAATGGCTAAGGCACAGGGTATCAACATTGATTTTTGCAAAGTTTTTGCCCTTGCGGTTTCCAACGGAATAGTTGCTCTTTCCGGCGGACTTCTTGCCCAGTACCAGGGCTTTGCCGACGTTGCAATCGGACGCGGCGCAATCGTAATCGGACTTGCTTCTATCATCATCGGCGAAGTTATTGCCGAAGCTCTTTTCAGCAAGCACATGAGCTTCTGGCTTTGCCTTTCTTCCGCAGTAATCGGCGGTATCCTTTATTACATTATCATGGGCGTTGTCCTTTGGCTCAAACTCCCCACCAACGATATGAAGCTTTTCACCGCTATCATCGTTGCAATCTTCCTTGCTGTTCCTTATCTTAAAAAGAACTTCAAAACTTCGTTCCTCCGCCTCAAACTTGCGGAAAAGAAAAAAGCAAAGGAGGCGGCAAAGAATGCTTGATATAAAAGGCGTTTTCAAAACCTTCAACCCTGGTTCCATTACCGAAAAAAAGGCCCTTCAGGGAATCGACCTTCACCTCGAAGACGGCGACTTTGTAACCATCATCGGCGGTAACGGCGCAGGAAAATCCACCATGCTCAACGCAATCGCAGGTGTTTGGCCCGTTGACGAAGGCAGCATTTTTATCGACGGAAAAGACGTCACCGCAATGCCCGAACACAAAAGAGCTTCTCTTCTCGGCCGTGTTTTCCAGGATCCCATGACCGGCACCGCCGCAAATATGCAGATCGAAGAAAACCTTGCCCTTGCCGCAAGAAGAGGCAAAAAACGCGGTCTCGGCTGGGAAGTTACCAAAGCCGAGCGCGAAAAATATCATGATATGCTCGTTTCCCTCGACCTGGGACTCGAAGATCGCCTTTCCGCAAAAGTAGGCCTTCTTTCCGGCGGTCAGCGCCAGGCTCTTACCCTTATGATGGCAACCATGGTAAAACCCAAGCTCCTTCTTCTTGACGAACACACCGCGGCTCTTGACCCCAAGACCGCCGCAAAAGTTCTCGAAATCACCGATAAGGCCATAAGCGAAAACAAGCTTACCGCACTTATGGTAACTCATAACATGAACGACGCCATTAAACACGGCAACCGCCTTATCATGATGAACGAAGGAAAAATCGTTTATGACGTTTCCGGCGAAGAGAAAAAGAACCTCACCGTCGAAGACCTCATGAAAAAATTCAGCGAATTGGGCGGACATTTTTCCGACCGCGCTCTCCTCGGATAATTTTCATTTCCTCATTTTATATCTTTCAAAAAAAGCTCCGTATGAAAAATACGGAGCTTTTTTATAAAGAAAAATTGAATTTTCGACGGAAAGACTCTTTATTTTTGATTTGCGCGGGTGTATAATGTATCTGGATAAGTTTCCTCATCAAACAAAACGGAGGATTTTTATATGCAGGAATTCGATTTAAAAACACAGGTTTATTTCGGTGAAAACGCGCTGGATCACCTTCTCGAAAAGGACAGCAGCTGCGCCTTTATCGTCGCAGACCCCTTCACCGTAACAAGCGGTCTCATCAAGCTGATAACCGACCGCCTTGACGCCACCGACGTTCCCTATCTTATCTATGACGACGTCGTACCGGACCCGCCTATGGATAAGGTCATCACCGGCGTACAGAAAGCCCTTGACCTTCGTCCCGACTGCATCATGGCCGTCGGCGGCGGAAGCGCCATCGACTTCACCAAAGCAATAAAAATGTTTGCCCACCGCGCAGACCCCACCTTCGATCCGCCTTTTGTAGCAATTCCCACCACCAGCGGTACCGGAAGCGAAGTCACCGAGGTCGCCGTTATCACCGACCCGGAGAAAAAAACCAAATATCCTCTTGTTTCCGCAGAGCTTATCGCCGACGTTGCGATCCTTGACGCGGAACTTGTAAAATCCGTTCCGAAAAAAGTCACCGCCGACACCGGTATGGATATCATCACCCACGCAATCGAAGCTTTCGTCAGCACAAATAACAGCGAGTTCACCGATGCCCTTGCCGAAAGAGCAATCAAACTTTGCTGCCGCTATCTTTGCCGTTCCTATCTCAACGCAAACGATATGGAAGCAAAAGGCAAGATCCACGTAGCTTCCTGCATGGCCGGCATGGCTTTCAACGAAGCCGGACTTGGCCTTAACCACGGCATGGCTCATCAGCTTGGCGCAAGATTCCATATTCCTCACGGAAGAGCCAACGCAATGCTCCTTCCCTGCATCATCAGCTATAACAGCGACATCACCAATATGACCATTCCCCACGAAAATCTTCCGGCATGCGTCAAAAAATACTGCGAGATCGCCGCTTCCCTCGGAATCGTCAACTTCAACGAGGTTTCCACCGTCCGTTCCTTCATGAACTATATCAAAATTCTCACCAGAGAAATGGATATGCCCTGCTGCATCAAAGACGTCGGCGGAATTACCAAGGAAGAATATTTCGCAGCCATCGACGAAATGGCGGATGCCGCACTTCGCGACGCCACCACAAGAACCAATCCCCGCGTTCCCACCAAAGAGGACGTTATCGAAATTTACGAAGCCCTCTGGGATCTTCACCGCGACGACGAAAGATACTGATAAAACGAAAAAAGCCGCCTTTAAAAAGGCGGCTTTTCTTTTATAAAAAAAGAAATGAGCACAAGGGGAAGACCCCCGTGCTCATTTTTCGTTTTATCCGATGCTCATCAGATTTTTTCGCATCTTCCAATCTTTGCCTTCGGCGAAATTTCGGCGCTTTCGGAATACTGAACAAGACCTATCTCACAGCCTTCGCCTATCATGACGTATCTTCCGGTAACGATTTTTGCCTTGGTGTGCTCAATTATGATTTCGTCGCCCTCAATGCTTTCCGAAACGGTAAAACTGCGTTTGTTCTGACCGAAAAGCTTTGCGATAAGGCCTTTTTCGCGATTGTTTTCAACAACAATCTTGCTTCCGCCAATGCTTTCGGCTTTTGAATCCGAGGAAGAATCAAGGTCGATTCGAAGATTTTCCGCGTTGATAAGTCCTCCGCAGGAAATTCCGCCGGTGATATAAGCGTTTTCCGCTTCAAGGTCGCCGCTGACTTTAAGTCCGCCCGCAACCTCCAGTTCGGCGGATTTTATGTTTCCCTCACATTTAAAGCCTCCTGCGATTTTTGCATGATCGGAAGAAACAAAATCGCCTTCGGTTTTAAGGGCGCCGGCAACTTTTATAACGCCGGCGCAAAGTCCGCCGGTTTTTGCGCTTCCGGAAGAATGAAATTCTTTTGCAGAAACTTTTCCGCGGTTCGAAAAAGCGCCCGAAACCTTTATTTCGTTTTCACATTCAATTTCCGCATTGCCGGAAAAAGCTCCGGCACAATGGAATTCTTTGCAGCGGATAAGGCCTTCCGCCTTTGCGCTTCCGCTGATTGCTATTTTGTCATATTCGCCGCCGCCGATAACGCCGGCCCCGGAAATTTTCATATCCATGGTCAAATCTCCTTTTTAAAATCCAGAATATCGCTTAAATCAACGGTTTTCCCGTCTTCAAAAACGCCTTTGATGCTTTTGATATCCTTTATTCTGAAAGTTTTTTCGCCAAAGACGGTCTCAATCACGATTTTAGCGTTGTTTTCTTCTTCGCCCGAAATTTTTTCCGCAAGCTCATCAAGAAGAATATTTTCTTTTTTTGAAAGGATAAGCTCGACCCTTTCAAAAATAAGGTCCTTTGGGAAAAAAGTTTCCTGACCTGTGGGAGTGGATTTTTTAATAAACCATTCTTCGGGAATAAGTCCCTTGCGTTTCCAACGGTAAAGAGCGCCGTAAGAAACGGAGTATTTTTCCAAAAGCTGTTTTTTGGATATAAGATTTTCTTCGCTGAACTGCACAAATCCGCCTCCTTAAAAAAACTATCCGCGCGGTGCGTAACAATGTTACGGTTAGATTATAGCGTAACATTGTTACGTTGTCAATAGGTTTCTGCAAAAAAATTGACCGCCGTTTTTCGGCGGTCAAATCGTTTTATAAAATTTTACGGAACAAGAATTCCGCCCTGGTTGGTGTCGCCGGCTTCGCTTCCAAAATAATATTCAAGAATATCTCTTGCAACCGGTGCGCCGGTATAACCCTGCCAGCCCTTTTCAATGATTACCGCAATGGCGATCTGGGGGTCATCGGCGGGGGCAAAACAAATAAAGGTACTGTTAACCGTTTTAGTGGTGGTCTGGGGAGTACCGGTTTTCGAAGCGACCTTTATTTCAAAATCGTTCCATACAAAACCCGAAGAGTCCTGAGAGGACTGGAGCATACCCGCAAGAACGGTCTCATAGGTGTAATCGGTCATTCCCATGTCGGACTGAACCTCAACGGGGGTCTCATAAAGCACCTCGCTGAAATCGTGGCTGTTTATGGATTTTACAAAGTGCGCGTTTACCCTGACACCGCGGTTTGCAATGGTCGCAACGTAGTTCGCCATCTGTACCGGCGAAAAAAGGCTGTAACCCTGACCGATGGAAGCCTGAAGGACGTCGCCGTTGTTCCAGTAAATGCCTTTGTCCGAAGCCCAGTCCGGGTTCGAAACCTGACCGATTCGCTCTTTTATCTCAACGCCGGTGGGTTCGCCAAGTCCGTAATAATAAGCGTACTGACGGATGTTGTCAATGCCCATGATTCGGCCTATCTCATAAAAGAAGATGTTGCAGGAATAGCCCAGCGCGTGGCGGACGTTTATTCTTCCGTGGTGACCAAGGCAGGTGGGCTGATAGTCGGTGAAGTAGGTATAAACGTGCTGACAGTCAACGGTGGAATTCGCTTTGATGTTTCCAAGCTGAAGAGCCGCCGTTGCAACAACGGGTTTAAAAGTGGAACCGGGAGCATAGGTGCCCTCGGTGGCACGGTTGAAAAGGGGATTGAATTCCGTCGCCGCAAGAGCCGCATAGTCCTTGTAATAGGTCGAAAGGTCATAAGAAGGATAGCTTGCCGCTGCAAGGATCTCGCCGGTACCGACATCTATGACCACCGCAGCGCCGCCTTCGGCTTCTTTACCTTTTCCGGCTTCGGCGGTGGAACGAAGATTCAGTATCTGTTTTTCAAGCGCCGCAAGAGTGACCCTCTGGATATCCATATCAATGGTGGTGATAAGCGCCGCACCGGGAACAGCCTCTTCGATCACCTCTTCGCTGATTATTTCGCCGTTGGCGTCATATGTGACTTTAAGCTTTCCGTCCTTGCCTTTAAGTTCCGCCTCAAAAGCGGATTCAAGACCGCTTTTTCCGATGATGTCGTTCATTCCGTAAACGGTCTTGTCAAGGTTTGCATATTCCTCTTCATAGATAATGCCGGTGATTCCGATGATATGGGGCGCAACGTCTCCGTTGGGATATTCCCTTTCGTAATTTTCGGTTATCTCGATTCCCTGAAAATAATAACTGTGTTCGCTGATGACGTTTATGGTGGTGGCAGAAACGTCCTTTGCAAAAGTATAAGCGGTGGTGTAGTTATAACCCACCCTTTCCATTTCATAGCGCACTCCGGCAACTTTTCTGAAATCCTCGTCGCTCATGCCCTCAAGGCCATAGCGCTCTTTAAGGCGAAAAACAACGTCCGCCGCCGAAGCAAAATCCGCAAGGTCAAGAGTATTGCGCAAACGCTTTTGGGCGGTTTCGGTGCCGGTATAGAAAAAGGGCGCGGAATCCGAAAGGGGAAGGTTGTCGATCCATTCCTCACCGTTTTTTTCAAGGATAGAGATAAGTTCAAGAATAAGCTCGTTTTCCGAATCTTTGACAACGTTGTTTTTGTCAAAGGTAACGTCATATCTTACCCGGTTGTCCGCAAGGGGCCTTCCGTAACGGTCATAAATACCGCCGCGGCTTGCCTCGATGGTCTTTGTGACGGAATATCCTTCGGTAAGATAGCTTCGGTAACTTTCGCCCTCAACTATCTGCATGGTCATAAGGCGAACAAGGATTATAAGCGCCGCGATTATTACCAGAACGATGAAAACCGTCTGGCGGTCCTTGGTGATATTAAGGTTTTTGTCTGCCAACGGTGTTCATCTCCTTTCGTCAAAAAGAAAAAATCATTCCCTCGTTTCTTCCGGCTCAAATTTTTTGTGGAGCCAGCGGAAGAAAATGCAGTAGGGGAAGGAAAAAATCGAAGTAAAAACAATTTGCGGTGCGACCACCGTGTAAAAGAACGGAGCGAGATTTTCGTATCCATAGAGTATAAATCCGAAGAAAAATTCCAGAGAGGAGCGGATAAGCACCGCCCCAAGGCAAAGAAGCATTATGTTCATGGTGCTTCGCCTGAAAAGATAAATGGTCGAAAGTCCCGCAAGAACGCAAAGCGAAAGATAAACAAAAGCGTTGAAACCGAAAACGGTTTCCGAAGCGCTGTCGCAAAGAAGTCCTGCAAAAAAACCAAAAAGCCCACCGGCGAATTCGCCCTCAAAAACGGCGATGCAGATGCAGGCGGGCAAAACGATAAAAGGCACGACCCCAAACCAATCAAGAAGCTGCGGGGTGGTCTGGATTATGTAAGAAGCAAAAACAATGAAAAAATAGGTCAGGAATTTGATGACCTTGCGGCGAAAATATTTTGTCATTCGGTTTCGCCGCCTTCCTCTTCCGCAGGATTTCCGAAGCCTTCGGACTGTCCGTTAAAGGATTTGATAACAAGTACCTCGGTGACGTCAAAAATATCCGCGGTGGGCTCGATCACCGCCACAAGCGAAAGCCCGCTTTTGTCGACCTCAATGCTCTTTACGGTACCCACGGGGTAGTCCTTGGGAAAAACTCCGCCGATACCGGAAGTTACGATAAGGTTGCCGCTGGCAATGCCCGATTCCTTCGGAAGATATTTAAGCTGACAAAGTCCCTCGGAAGAAAGGCTGATGTCGCCGGTGACGATTCCGGAGTCGCGGGTAGCGATATCGTAAACGCCCACTTCGACGGCAATATCAAGAACGGTCCTTACATGGGAATAGGTAAGGCCCACTTCCCACACGATTCCAACAAGTCCGTCCGCGGTGATAACGGGGTCTGCCGCTTCGATTCCGTCAAGGCTTCCCTTATCAATGGTAAACGAAGCAAAACGGTTGGTGGAATCTCGTCCGATGACCGTTGCGGTGGCAAAGTCATAGTCCGGGTTTGTTTCTTTAAGCTGAAGGAATTCGCGGAACTGTTCGTTTTCGCGTTTGATGCGCTCATAGTCAACAAGTTTTTTGTTCGCTTCGCGAAGTTCTTCCTGAAGCTCCTGAACTTTAAGATAGTTTTCCTCTGCGTGAACAAAACGGTCAAGAAAATCGCCCACCGATTGGGTGACGGAGGTGCTCACTTTAAGGAAAGGCTGGGAGATCACGGAAAAAGTCTGGGAAAGAAAAACGTCGGCACTTCCGGAAGATGCGGCTCTTATCATAAGCGCAACGGCAAAAACCGCCAGCGCACAAAGCACCTTGAAATACCAGCTTTTAAGAAATTTCTGCACGGTGCGCCGCACCTCCTTTCAGAATAATAAAAATCATGGAGGATCCGTTAATCGGTTCCTCCATGTACGGATCAAAAATATGTTTTATCAGCCAAGACGGCGTTCGCTGTCGGAAACAACTTCGCGGAGAAGGTCGATGTTGTCAAGAACTTCGCCTGCGCCTGCTGCTACGCAGTCAAGCGGATCTTCCGCAATATAAACGGGCATGCCGGTTTCTTTGGAGATAAGTTTGTCGATGTTGTGAAGAAGGCTGCCGCCGCCGGTAAGAGTGATGCCGTGGTCGATGATATCCGCGGAAAGTTCAGGCGGGGTACGTTCAAGGGTGGATTTGATTGCGTCAACAATAGCGGAAAGCGGATCGGAAAGTGCGTCGCGGATCTCTTCGCTGGTGACGAACATGTTTTTCGGAAGACCGTCAACAAGGTTGCGGCCTTTGATTTCCATTTCAAGTTCCTCTTCAAAGGGGAATGCGGAACCGATGGTCATTTTAATAGCCTCGGCGCTGCGTTCACCGATAAGAAGGTTATATTTTCTCTTGATGTAAGAGATGATTGCTGCATCGAATTCGTCGCCGCCAACGCGAACGGATTTGGAAGCAACGATACCGCCAAGGGAGATAACAGCAACTTCACAGGTGCCGCCGCCAATGTCGACTACCATGCTGCCGCAAGCTTCGGCAACGGGAAGTCCCGCGCCGATAGCCGCTGCCATGGGCTCTTCGATGATATGTACCTGGCGTGCGCCGGCTTTCATGGCTGCTTCGCGAACTGCTCTGCGTTCAACTTCGGTAACGCCGGAAGGAATGCAGATAACGCAGCGGGGTCTTGCAAAAATGGAGTTGTTGAAGATCTTTTTGATGAAGATCTGAAGCATGGAAGCTGCAATATCAAAGTCTGCGATAACGCCGTCTTTAAGAGGTCTTACCGCAACAATGGAACCGGGGGTACGACCGATAACTTCTTTTGCTTCCTGACCTACGTAGCGGACGGTGTCGGTTCTTGTATCAACAGCAACAACGGAAGGTTCGCGCATGATGATGCCCTTGCCTTTGGAAAAGATAAGGGTGTTTGCGGTACCAAGGTCGATGCCTATATCCTGATTGAAAAATTTAAAAAGATTGAAAAAATCCATTATAAAAAGCTCTCCTTTCGAGCGGTGATGTCAAGTTTACCATAAATATTATTATATATGCCGAAAAGGTCAAAAGCAATCGGGCAATTGTGAAGAAACTGTAAAAAATGCGTTATTCAAGCGAAATTCCGGCCTCGCTGAGCATATCGGCAAGGGTGGTGGAATCCACAACGCTGTCAACGGCGGCTTTAATGCGGTTATAAAGTCCGATGGTTACGCAGCCGTCCGAATGGTCGCAGCCGGTGTCACAGCATTCCACCGGGGCAATTGTGCCCTCTTCCGCGCGAAGAATTTCGCCGGCGGTGATTTCGGCTGCCGCTCTTGAAAGGATATATCCGCCCTGAGCTCCGCGGATGCTTTTAACAAGTCCGGCTTTTGAAAGGGGGCTGATTATCTGTTCAAGATATTTTTCGCTGATGTTCTGGCGCTTTGCAATTTCTTTTACCGGAACAGGTCTTGCGCCGCCTTCTTTTGCAAGGTCAAGCATAAGCCTGAGGCCGTAACGGCCTTTTGTGGAGATCATCATAATTAAAAACCTCTTATAATATATAATAAATATACTTTAAGCAATTTATTATAACACAACTGTCAATTCATAGCAAGACGCAGGGAAATAAAATTTATTAATTTTCCGAATATTCCGCCTCAAAACGCCAAAATGCAGACGGCGGTCGTTTTCCTTACAAAAAAACGGCGGCATTTCTGCCGCCGAAACTTATCTTTCCAAAAGCACCACCGCGTGAGCACCGATTCCTTCGCCCCGAAGACCAAGTCCTTCTTCGGTGGTCGCTTTAATGTTCACGTTCGAAATATCCGTGCTCAAAGCTCTTGCCAAAACGCCCCTCATATCCTCAATAAACGGCTTGAGCATCGGCTTTTCTGCTATGATGGTACAGTCGATGTTGCAAACCGAATATCCCATGCTCAAAACTTCGCTGCAAACGTCTTTCAAAAGTTCAATGCTGTCTGCATCTTTATATTTCGGATCCTTGTCCGGAAAACGCCTTCCGATATCCGGAAGCGCCAGCGCACCCAAAAGCGAATCCGCCGCTGCGTGGGCAAGAACGTCCGCGTCCGAATGTCCCAAAAGTCCTTTTTCATAAGGGATCTCCACTCCGCCGAGGATAAGCTTTCTTCCCTCGACCAGCTTATGCACGTCGTAACCGTGACCAATGCGGATCATTTTTCGTCCCTGCCTTTCAAAAGCGCCTCGGCAATAAGGATATCCTCCGGCGAGGTGATTTTTATGTTATATCTTTTTCCCGGAGTAAGAAAAACCTTTCTTGCGTCGTTTTCAAAAATTCTGCTGTCGTCGGTCCAGTCCGAAAGTTCTTTAAAAGCCCTTTCCATGGCGGTCTTATAAACCCCCAGATCAAAAATCTGGGGAGTCTGGGCGGCAAAAAGCTTTTCCCTTGCGGGAGTATATTCAACAAATCCGTTTTTCTTTCCGTATTTAATGGTGTCCGTTGCCGGAACAGCAAGCACCGCACCGCCGCAGCGATAAGCGTCGTGGGCGCAGCGGGTGATATCTTCCGGAAGAACAAGAGGTCTTGCACCGTCGTGAATTGCGACAAAATCCGCCTCTTCCGAAACCGCAAGAACGCCGTTTCGAACGGATTGTGCCCTTGTGTTTCCGCCGGGAACAACGGTTTTAAGCTTCGTAATGCCGAATTCTTCCGCCGCGGCTTTTATGGCGTCAACGGAAGCTTCCCTCGTCACAACGACTATTTCCGAAACGTCCTCACAGTTTTCAAAAGCAAGCATGCTTCTTGCGATGACCGGGATACCGGATATAGGCATGAAAATTTTATCTTCCCCGCCCATTCGAACGGAACTTCCGGCGGCAACTATGACCGCACTGAGAAAAGGTTTTGAAAAAAGGCTGGCTTCAAAATATTCTTCCATCAGGAAAACCTCCTTTGCTGAGGTATTGCCGCAAAGCAACGTTATTTCATATTTATAATACCACAAAAACCGGTTTGACAAAAGCCTTTTATCTTAATATAATTATCCATAGAAAACCTGAAAGGAGCGTTTCATCTTGGAAAACAAACGCGGACTTTTTATTGTAATAGAAGGCGTTGACGGAAGCGGAAAAACCACCCAGGCAAATCTTCTTACCGATTATCTTCGCAAAAACGGAAGGACCGTTCACCATACCTGCGAGCCAACCGAAACCGGTCTTGGCGGAATGGTGCGCGACGGACTTGGCGGTGAACACCCCCGCACCCGTGAAGAACTTGCGGCAATGTTCGCCGCGGACAGAGTCGCCCATAACGTAAGCCCCAAAAACGGAATAATCAAACATCTTTCCGAAGGCACCGACGTCGTCTGCGACCGCTATTATTATTCCTCCCTTGCTTATCAGGGAGTTGACGGCGCAATGGATTGGGTCGCCGGAATGAACCTTGACTGCCCTTTCATCACAAAGCCGGATATCTGCCTTTTCCTCGATATGGATCCGGAAAAATGCCACGAACATATCCGCGCAGGCAGAACTCATTTTGAGATTTATGAAGAAAACGCCGCAATGATAGCCGAGACCCGCCGCCGTTACGGAATCGCCTTTGAACTTCTCAAAGGTCGTGACAACATCGCTATAATCGATTCCACCGGCACCGTCGAAGAGGTCTTTGAACAGATAAAAACCGAAATCGATAAGCTTCTCTGAAATATAATTCGCGAAAAAAACAGAGTATAGGTTGAGAAACAACTTATTCTAAGAAAGCGGAGGTTAAACGATTGTGGGAAAAATAAAAACAGAAAAACAGTTATTAAAAAAATTAAAAATAAAAGATTTAAGCAAGTTTCCGACAGAAAAAGTATCCGAGTTCGTATCGATGTTACACGATGTTGACCCGGATGTAGCAAAAAAGATAATTGACCAGTTTCCGGATTTCACAAAATTTGCATCGCAAGCGACCCAAGAATTTCGAAACATTTTGGTGGAAGCGAAAAAAGGGACAAAAGGTGCAGATACATATTATAGATCTTGCGAATTGATGATCAATTCTTTACAAAAGAAACTTGATGAAGGAAATTTATCGCCGGAAGAACAAGACCACATTATTGATAGAATGATGGAAATTGCAAATAAAATTGACGAAAAAGATGAGAAAGACAAAGCTTTCATAATAAAAATACTCAGCGGATTTTGTAGTTTCGTCGGTGTGTTGGTAGGAGTTGCTTTAGCACTTGTTGGGGTTAAAGGATTTACCAAAAAATAAAATCCGAAATCGATAAGCTTCTCTGATAAAAAAAACCCGATGCAAAAAGCATCGGGCTTTTTTATATCTAAAATCATCCGCAGTTCACAAGGTGATTTCCGCCGCCAAGAAAATTTTCAAAACTTATCGTTTCGATTTTTTCTCCGTCATAGGTAAAAGTATAAGAATAACCGACCCCGTTATAAACCGTAGTATTTTCCCGGACCTTTGCCGAAACGCAGAAAACCGGCTTTTCGTCGCAGACAAAAACAAGGCAGTGGTCAGTCACCGCGGCGGAAAACCAAAGAAGCGCCGCCGAAAAAACAACGCATAAAATTTTAAGCAAACTTCTTTTTCCGTTCATCTTTTTCCTCCTCAAACCTGAATTTTTCCGCATCCGAAGCGGCCTTGTGCTTAATGGGCTTCCATTCCACCTTCATAAAAGCCGCCGCGGCCGAAACCGGGATATAGGTCATCATAAAAACCGGAAAAGTAAAAAGATAAAATATCTTCTCAAAAGTTTTTGCCCTTATCTTTTTCCATTCGCTCAAAAGGGTCACAAGACCGATGAAAAACATCGTTGAGTAAATTCCCAAAAGGCTTTCGCCAAAATCGAAAACCCCGGGAAGAATGCTTTCGCCCATGGCGGCCGCCACGATAACACGAAAAGTGTTCACCAGCACACTCAGTGCGGTAAGCGCCGCCGCCGGCATTATTGCCGAAGCCATGTCAAAGGCCGAAAAATCGCCCTCCGCGGCTTTTTTCAAAAGGTTTTTTCCGTGTTTTTCAAAAACCTGAAGATAACCTTTTGCCCACCGAAGCCGCTGGTTCCATGACTGCGAAAACAAAACCGGCTGTTCGTCATAAAGCACAGCGTTTTTGCAGTAACCTATCTTTTCGTTCGAAAGCACCGCCGCCGCGGTGAATTCGATATCTTCGGTAAGAAGGTGAAAAGGCCAGCCGCCAAATTTTTCGGCAATGCGGCGGCTGAAAAAGAACCCCGTTCCCGAAACCGCACAGGAATTTCCGAGAAGGAACCTCGCCTCGTTAAGGAACCTGCTTTCCCTCAAAAACCAAAGGGAATATCCCGCGGATATCCAGTTTTCTCCATAGTTTTTTGAATTGCGATAGCCGGTTATTATCTCGAATCCGTCGGAAAAACTGCGGTTCATTTCCTCTATGTATCGGCGGTCAAGAATATTGTCCGCGTCAAAAACAAAAAATCCGTCAAAATAATTTCTCGGATAATCCTCCGAGATATGAGAAAAAAGCGCTTCCAGCGCAAAGCCTTTTCCTTTTCTTTCGCTGTCGTTTCTTATATAAACCTTCGCGCCGGAATTTCTTGCGACTCTTGCGGTGGAATCGGTGCAGTTGTCCGCCATCACGAATATCCTTATTTTGCTCCGTTCATAGGTCTGGTTCTTGATGCTTTCAATAAGCTGCGCAATAACGTCCTCTTCGTTTCTGGCGCAGATAAGCACCGCAAAACGGTGGCTTTTTTCTTCCCTGTGCTTCGGTTCTTTCAAAAAAAACGCCGCCGGGATATAGAAAAACTGATAGGAATAAAAGATAAAAAAAGCCGCCCCGATAATAAGGTTTATGATATCGAAAATATCCATTTTACGTTCCTCAAAAAATTTTTTCGTTATAAAAATCATAGAAAAAATATTTTTAAGAAACAACCGCCCGAAATCTTAAAATTGCATTAAGATTTTTTTAAGACCCTAGCCGAAATATTTTTTCACCCTTTCGGCGGTGGTTTTGGAAAAATAAAGAAGCCCGGTGGAAAGGTCCCGTTCGGTGTCGTTGGTGATATGCCCCGAAAGGCTTTTTCCCGAAGCGCAAAGCACTTCGACAAGCTTTGCATAGCGCTCTTTTTCAAAGGCGGAAACATCCGTTTCGGTGTAATTGAAAATCGCCGGATAAACTCTGCTTTCCGGAAGAAATCTTTTAAGCCGCCGGTTCAAAAAAGCGGCAAAAAGCCTTGAAACGGTGTCGCATCTTTCCGCTTCGGAAAACCGCGGAAAGGTCACGATATCATAAATTTTCTTTCCGTTCATGTTCTGAACGCCGGAAAGAAGGTTGATATAAGTTTTTCCGTCGGAATAATAAAGGTTTTTCGGCAAAACGTAATCAAAAGTCCCTGCGGCGGAAATTATTTCATTGCAGGCTCTTTCGTCCCATATAAAATACCCCGAAAGCTCAATATCAAGGTTCGTTTCCACCGTTCCGCAAAAAATCCCCGGCGAAACCGAAGAAAAAAGTTCCCCCGCCGAAACGAAAACCCCGCCGTAATCAAGCGCCGCTTTTTCCGAAAAAGTAAAAACCGGGATCCTTCCGGCTTTCGCGTCAAAATTTATAAGGGTAAACGGCCCGAAAGAACCTTCACCCTTTCGGATAAGAAGAAAAACCGCGTTTTCCTCCTCAAGAAAAACCGCCTCCTCCTTTTCGGAAGAAGGCTCTTCAAGCGGCCTTTCAAACCCCTGAACGATAAAAGCCGCCGCCGAAAAACAAAAAACAAACGCACCCGCAAAAGCAAGAGCAAAGATACGAAGTTTCATAAAAAAACGCCTCCGGAGAGATTCTTCCCCAAAAGGCGCTTTTTAATTCATTCAAAAAGTTTTTTAAAACCGGAGTAAGCAAGGTGAAGCTCCTTCTCAAAAGGCTTTTCCACCACCGCCCGCTGAAGTATCATAAAAGGACTGTGCGGATTGAGAAAATTGAAAAAAAGCAGGATAGCCGCGGCAACTGTTATACCCAAAAACCAAAGAAAACCTATCTTCGGAACAAGCCCGAAAGAAATTCCGGCCACCGCCGCAAAAAAGAACAATGTTCCGCCGTAAGCGGTGCCGCATTCAGGGTCATAGGGCGAAGCTTTTTTAACTTCGGAAAATTCCTTCGGAACGCTGTTTCTTGCGTGGCTGTTGAGTATCATGTGTTCAGCCCCGTGGAATCTTTTGAACTGCAAAAAATCCTTTTCATCGGCGTATTTTTTCTGCGCCATGATTATGAACATCACCCCGGGAACAAACCCCAGCGCCGCAAAAAGAAAAGCTCCGAAAACCGGAAAAAATCCGCCGATAAAGATCCATACCGCCGCAATGACGAAAACCGCAAAAAGTACCGCGGAGAAAAATATTTTAAGAGAGCCGTGTTCGTCTTTCACCTTTCTCGGTTCGTCAATGTCGGAAAGCTTTTTCAAAAGCGATTCTTTTTCGCCGGTTTCAAAAGCCTCGGCTTCGCCGTCAAAAAAGCAAAAAACCGCGTTGTCGCCCGCCTTTTCGGTGTCGTAAAAAACAATCCCTGCCGAAGTGGATCTTCCGCCGACCAAAGTTCACCGCCCCTTTCCTTATGCTATAAAAAAATTATAGCACAAAGAAAAACTTACCGCAATCGGGCGTATTTTTCCCTTGTGGCTTCGCCTCCGCGGATATGTCTTTCGCGTTTGTTTTCCAAAAGCACAGCCCGCGCTTCTTCATAAAGAGCGGGGTTTATTTTCAAAAGCCGTTCGGTGACGTCCTTGTGGACGGTGCTTTTGCTCACTCCGAATTTTTTTGCCGCAGCGCGCACCGTCGCTTTGTTTTCGATTATGTATTCCGCCGCAAGAACGGTTCTTTCTTCGGGCATTCCCTTCATAAAAAATCAAACCTCCCCAAAAAAGCTGAGTATAAATCCTATTCCAAGGGGCAAAAATTTATGCAGAAGAAACCAAAAAAGGGGGAGGATATTTATCTGTACCGCAGTAAAATTCAAAAGGGAAAAGGCCTTTTTCGGAAGGAATCTTGACGTCACCTTTTCCTTTGGAGAAAAACTTGTTTTCGTACCCGAAAGTTTTCCCCTTTCGTTCAGAAACGAAAAGGAAATGAGCACCCATTTTTCAATGGCGGGAATGGCGGCGCTTTTTGACGGAAAACCGCTTTTTTATGATGCCGTAAATGAGCACGGGCTTTTTATCGCCGCTCTTAATTTTACCGAAAGTGCCGCCTATTTCCCAAAAAAAGAAGGCTTTATAAATCTGGCTTCTTTCGAGGTGATACCCTTTGTGCTCGGTCGGTGCTCAAGCGCAAAACAGGCGGAAAATCTTCTTAAAAAAGTGAATATAACAAACGAAAGTTTCTCTTCCGAGCTTCCAAACACCCCTCTTCACTGGTTTGTGGCGGATAAAGAAAGTGCTTTTGCGTTGGAATCCCTTTCAGACGGACTTCATATCAAAAACGACCCCGCCGAGGTGCTCACCAATGAACCTCCCCTTGATTTCCACCTTAGAAACCTTTCAAATTTTTCCGCGCTTTCATCGCGCGAAAAGGCTTCTTCCTTCAGCGAAAACCTGATGATAAAGCCGTTTTCTTTGGGTAACGGTACTTTCGGGCTTCCGGGGGATTTTTCTTCCGCATCAAGGTTCGTAAGGGCATCATTCGTCAAAGAAAATTCCCTTTGTTCCGATTGCGAAAGCGAAGGCATAACCTGCCTTTTCAAAATTCTGTCCTCTGTTTCAATGCCCGAAGGCTGCGTAAGGCTCGAAAACGGCGAAGTTGAGCACACCCTTTGCTCCACCTGTGCCACCGAAGACGGAAAATATCTTTTCAAGACCTCGAAAAACGAAAGGCCCGCCCTTTTTGACATAAAAAAAGAGCCGCCGGATTCATCGGTGCTCAAAATTTTTCCGATGTTCCGACGGGCGGATTTCCAGATGCTCAACTGAAAAAAAGGCACCGCTTTGCGGTGCCTTTTCTTTTTAAAGTTCAAAGTTTTTTTCATAAGCCGCAATAACTGCTTCCGCTACCGAAGAACGGAAACCGCCTTTTTCAAGCGCGCGCACACCCTGAATAGTCGTTCCGCCGGGAGAACAAACTTCGTCTTTAAGCTGTCCCGGGTGCTTTTGGCTTTCAAGAATAAGCTTCGCCGCGCCGCAGACCATCTGTGCCGCATATTCCATGGCTTTTGCCCTGGGAAGTCCGCATGCAACGCCGCCGTCCGCAAGAGCTTCAACAAAAAGATCCACAAATGCGGGACCGCATCCCGCAACGGAAGCTCCCGCATCGATAAGTTTTTCCGCAAGGGGCGAAAATCTTCCGGCCTTTTCAAAAGCCTTGAGGAAGAATTCCACCTCTTCGTCGGTTACTTTTTCGTTGGGGGCATAAAGGATCATTCCTTCGCCGACGGAAACGGGAGTGTTGGGCATGATTCGGATAACGGGATAATCGCCGCCGGCATTTTCGTTGACGCGTTCACAGGTAAACGCCGCAAGCATTGAAACAAGAACAAAACGGCTTTCGCGCTCTTTAAGAACGGGCGAAATCTCTTTCATAGTGTCCGCAAGCATCTGAGGCTTTACGCCGAGAAAGATAAAATCCGCCTCTTTTGCGACGGTAACGTTGTCAACAACTTTTCCGCCGGTCTTTTCCGCAAGAGCTTCTGCCTTTTCGGAAAGGATATCCGAAAGAAGAAGTTCCTTTTCGGTTTCGCTTTTCGATGCCGCAAGAATAAGCGCACCGCCCATGTTTCCGGTGCCGATGAATCCGAGTTTTTTCATAAAAACACACCTCCGAATCCGATTTATGAAAACATTATAAACCTTAACAACGGCTCTTGCAATATCCCATTTTTTAGGATATAGTTTAACTTGTAAATAACCGAAAAAGGAGAAATGAAAAAATGAAAACCCCCGGACTTATCGATCTTCACCTTCATCTTGACGGTTCCCTTTCCGTAAAATCCGTAAAGGAACTTGCCGCGCTTCAGAATATCGCTCTTCCCGAAACCGAAGAGGAACTTCTTGACCTTCTGCGCGTAAGCCCCGGCTGTAAGGATCTTACCGAATATCTCGAAAAATTCGCATTCCCGGGTGAACTTCTCCAGACCAAAGAAGCCATTGCCCTTTCCGTTTATAACCTTCAGGAAGAGCTTAAAGAGCAGGGACTTATCCATGCCGAGATCCGCTTTGCACCCCAGCTCCATACCAAAAAAGGCCTTACCCAGCGCGAAGTGATCGAAGCCGCCATCGACGGACTTAACAGAAGCGATTTTTCCGCGGAGCTCATCCTTTGCTGCATGCGCGGAAACGACAACCGCGAAGAAAACCTTGAAACCGTAAGACTTGCAAAAGACTATATCGGAAAAGGCGCCTGTGCAGTGGATATTGCCGGTGCCGAAGCGCTTTTCCCCACCGAAAACTTCGGCGAACTCTTTGAACTTGCAAAAGAACTCGGTATCCCCTATACCATCCACGCAGGCGAAGCCGCAGGTCCCGAAAGCGTTTACAAAGCCCTCGAATTCGGCACCAAACGTCTCGGTCACGGCGTCCGCAGCCTTGAAGATCCGGCTCTCATCGAAAAAATCGTTGCCGAAGGCATCACCCTTGAACTTTGCCCCACCAGCAACCTCCACACCTGCATGTTCCCCTGCATCGAGGAATATCCTATCCGCAAACTTATGGACGCCGGCGTAAAAGTCACCGTCAACACCGATAACATGACCGTTTCGAACGTAACCCTCGGAAGCGAATTCGAAAAACTCATCGCCGCTTTCGACCTCACCGATGACGAAATCAAAAACATCGCAAGAAACTCCGTAAACGCCTGCTTCGCAAGCGAAGAAACGAAGAAAGAGCTTCTTGAAAAAATCGAGAAAGCGGAATAAAATAAAAAAACCGCCCATCGGGAGCGGTCCAATAAAACAGTATATTGTTTTCGGTGAGCGGCATGAGTAATCATGCCGCTTTTCCGTTCATAATGTCATAGAGTAAATTGGCGGGGAGTATGCCGATGTGATTGTAGCTGATGTCTACATCCTGCACTCTGTGTCCGCTGGATTTGTCCGGTGCATGAACATATACAGCTTTCACCATATCGTTCAGAACCTCGGGTGTCAGCTTTTCCAGATACAAGTGCTTCTTCGCTAAGCGAATGAAGGTATCGACACTCTCCACATGATTTTCTTGATTCTGTATTTCGTTTTCAAGCATTTCAATCTTGGCTCTCAGTTCTTCCTGCTCCTGCTCGTAATCATCAGACAACATCTGAAAACGAGCTTCGGACAGTTTTCCATTGACCATATCCTCGTAAATACGCTTGAACAATCGGTCCAGTTCCGCCAGACGGTTTTCAGACTTCTGCAAAGTGCGTTTCTTGGCAGAAAGCTCCTTCTTGGCTTCGGCAGTTCGCTTTGCACCCAGTGCCTTGCGGAACTCATCCTCATAATTTGCGATGCAGAGGAAAAGCAAACGCATATGCTGCAAAGTTCCTTCCTCCAATACAACTGCACGAATGAAGTGTGTGTCGCAGACATCCTTTCCCTTCTTGCGGGAAATGGAGCATACGAAGTGGTCTTGTCTGGTTTCAAAACTGTTGCTGGTACAGTAGTACAATTTCTCACCGCAATCAGCACAACGAGCGATACCGGAAAACATATTGGTCTTGCCTGTTCGGGTAGGTCTGCGCTTGTTTTTGCGAAGCTCCTGCACACGGGCAAAGGTATCTTCATCAACAATGGCTTCGTGGGTGTTCTCGAAAATCTTCCATTGGTCGGGAGGGTTTTCGAGTTTCTTTTTGCTCTTGTACGACAGCTTGCGGGTCTTGAAGTTGACCATGTGACCAAGGTATTCCTGCTTCTCCAGTATGCCGGTGATGGTGCGTGGTGCCCATGCGTAAAGGTCATCGGGTATGTTGGCAGGAGCATTTCTTCCCATCTTCATCCAATGAACCGTAGGACAATCCACCTTTGCTTCCTTCAGCTTCTTGGCGATCTGAGAGGGGCCGAAGCCCTCCATGCACCAAGCGAAGATTTGACGGACAACGGCTGCGGCTTCATCGTCCACAATCCAATGTCTCTTTGGATTGTCGGGGTCTTTCATATAGCCGTAGGGCGGGTTGGTGGTCAGATACTCACCGGATTCGCCTTTCTGCTTCATGGATGCCTTGACCTTTTTACTGCTGTCCTTAACATAAAACTCATTCATAATGTTCAGGAACGGAGTAAAGTCGTTGTCAATTTGATTGGCACTGTCCACGCCGCTGTTCACGGCAATGAAGCGGACATTGTGTTCAGGGAAGAGAATTTCCGTGTAGATGCCGACTTCCAAATAGTTTCTGCCGATACGGCTCATGTCCTTGGCGAGAATGATACCAACTTTATCATTCTCCACCAGTTCAATCATGCGCTGCCAGTCGGGTCTTTTGAAGTTAGCCCCGGAGTACCCGTCATCCACGAAAAACTGGATATTTTTGAAACCTTGTTCTTTAGCGTACCTTTTGAGAATCGCCTTTTGATTGACAATGCTGTTGCTATCGCCTGTCAGTTCATCGTCACGACTTAATCTGCAGTAGATAGCGGTAATTTTGTCAGACTGCCTATTCATATCTTGTTCCTCCTTAATCGGCGGGCAGTCTGCCAATACAGGATTGCTTGTATTTATCATATCACACATTTGTGAATAAATCCACCCTTTCGTTAAAATATTTTTTCTTAGTTTTCGTTGTCTCTAACCATGCGGTCGAGTAGCTTTGCGGGCAAACTGCGGGTTCCGTCATAGCTACCGTTGAAGCGGTAAGTAGTCTGACCGGAACGAATAGTCACAGTGATCTTTGGCAGCTCAGCTGCACAGTAGTTGTGAACAGTCAGATGTCCGTCCGCATTGAACAAGCGGCTCTGAGCTTGTTCAGGGGGCGTATGCTCCATTTTGAAGTAAGGGTCGGGTTCAGAGAACGGCAGACAAGGTGCATCATCCTCCGGTGCGGGCAAGGATGCCAGCCACTCATTCAGTTCTTCGGGTGTCATGTCGATTGCTTTCTTTTGTTCGTTCATATATGAATTGTCCTTTCTGTTTGGTGGTGGCAAGTTCCCAATTTGGGAACTTGCCGGATGGGAACGGAAACGAATCGAAGGGAATGATTATCGTTCCTGTTCTTTCTTGTGTTCGATTTTTCTGCCAAGGGTCTGTTCGAGATTGTGGCGAATGGTATCAAGGCGCTGCGCTTCTTCCTTGGCGGTCTGGTACTGGTTGTACAGCTCGTTTTTCTCTTTGATGAGCTGTTCCACTTCCGTCTGCAACGCCTTGTGGCTCGGCAGCTTCTTCAAGCTCTTGGAGTCAAAATATCGTTTGGCGGCGTTCAGAATGATGAAGTCGCTGTCATGCTCGTCACGATATTTCTGACGAGCTTTGTCATTCTTGCAGGCTTTCAGTTCGTCAACCACATATTTGGTTTTGAGGTAGTTCAGCACATTATTACGAAGTTCTTTCTTTTCTGCGATAGCAGCTTCCACGGTTTTCATTTCGGTGCGAATATCGCTCAGCTTCTCATGGGCGGCATCACAGGCGGCTGCCAGTTCTTCGGGAGAATCAAATCCCATTTCCTGATACAACAGATAGGCTCGGCTGGCGTTTTTGAGATTGTGTTTCTTTGCCCAATGCTCGTAACCTTTGCCTTTCTCTTTTGCGGCGTTTACATCCACCATGCGGCTGACGGTGTTCTGCTGATTAACACGGTCTTGAATGGTCGGTGCAGAATGGGCGGGTTCAGCTTTCGCCCTCACTCGTTTTGCGTTTCTGACAAAGATAGCGAACACAGCAGCTTTATCAAAATCATCGCCCAGCTTTCGTGCTGTGATAGGCTTTGTGCGGTCGGGCGTGAGGTAGGACAATCGCCCTCGGCTCTCCTTGACAGTAATGCCACGGCGGAGAAGTTTTTCAGCGAAATCCTCAAAGCTGACTGCATCGGAAAGTGCCCTACGGATTTCTTCACGAAGCTTGTCTTTGTCGGTTTCAAACTTGGTCTGTTTGACCGGCAAGTCCTGTTCGGCAAGAACAGCATTTTCTTCATCCAGTGCAAGCTGTCCTTTCTTCTTTGCCCAATACTCACGCTCGGTCACTCTTGTCTTGCTTCCGTTCAGCAGATCAATCTGATATAGACCCGCATCGTGGCACATCTCCATGACCTCGGAACGAAAATACTCCATAGCGGCATTGGTGCATCGGTGCTTCATGCCTGGTTGAGTATCGCATGGTCTGTCCATATATGGCATGAACGGCACTTCCATAATTCGCAGAGAATTGATAACGATGTGTACATGAACATTGCCGCTGCCGTTGTGTCCGTCGGGATGAGTACAGACGATAGCTTGGTGTCCTGGAAAATGATTTTTACAATATTCCTCGCCTAACTGCTGCGCTCGGTCAACGGTTAATCCGTGGTCGGGAACATCCTTGGGGTCAAAAGAAATGATATAGTGATGGCTTTTGACATCCTCCCGTTTTTGATTTTTGCCGTAGCGGAGGTTGGCACGGAGACAGGCAATCGCAAAATCTTCGTCACCGCAGTTCAGCGTAGAAATGCGGTAATCCTGTCTTGGGATAAGTCTGCCGTTTTCATCCAGGGTGGGCTTCATGGTAAACTCGTCATGCTCAAAAGTAAGATAGGCTTCAGCGGCAGAGTAGTCGGCATTTTTAGAGCTTATATGCTTGAACGTTGCCAACAGCATCACCTACCTTTTTCATCACCTCAAATTTCAGAGTAGCGAGATCAGCGGCGGCATCCTGCAATTCCTTTGCCATGGCAGGATAGGGACTGTGCCATTCGTTGAGGTGTCGGGCAATCTGATTCAGATTGTTACCGATTCTTCCATACTCAGCGGTCAGTTTGCCAACAGCAGCGAGCAGGTCATCGCTGACCAATGTTGCAACGATGGTCGGCTTGATGGTTGCACCGGAGATGGCTTCACGGATAAACTCCGATTGATTCATGTCGTAAATCTCCAGGCGATGAAGAAAGTCGGCGTGTTCTTCATCGTCCAGACGGGTTTTTACGATGTGGGTTCGCTTCGGTGTGTTGTAGGTTTTTGTCATTCGGTTCCTCCTTCGTTTTTTGAAAAATGAAAATCGGCGCAGCCGTATCGCTTCCGCTTTGCGGAACAGAGCAGGGTTTGGGGAAGGCACTCCCCAACAAGATTCCATGAGGGGCAAATTGAGCGATAGGCGAAATTTGGACCCATGGTAGAATCTTGCTCTACGCTACCCAGCCTTTTCGTATTCGCCGATTTTTCAAGTTCACGCATTTGGCGCTGAACGGTGTTTTGGAAAAATGACAAAACAAAAAGAGCCGATTACACAAAACATCAGAAATCGGCGGGAGCATAGCTCTCGCTTCAAAGTGATGTTCTATGTAATCGGCTCTGAAAAATCAAAGTCGGGTTCTGCTTCATACAACTCCCGCCGGCAGAACCAAAGGCGTGGTGGAGCAGTTCGGTACTTCCGGTGTACCGATACCGTGCCGGACAAATCCGACTTTCATAAAATATGTTTGAACATTTCAATATTCAGTTTTCGTGTGGATAAACTTTCCACGACATTATTATACAAACAGCGACACCGATTGTCAAGATTTGCACAGGAAATGTTTGTCGGCTCAGCTGTATCTTTTTTATGAACAGGGGCGGCAGCACTTTTCGCTGTCGCCCCTTGATTGCCTTACAGCAGAGACGGGCACCCTTGTCAACGGCGGGCGAAGCCCGTTTATCTCGACCGTTGACATGGGCGGTCGGCTCTGCTAAGCACTAACGAAACAGGGCGACCAACTATTACGGTTGATCGCCTTTGGCTTAGTCATTATTTAATTTTTTCGATTCCAAACAGAAATTATATCGTTCGACAAATCATTATTTTATCGATTACTCCCAATCAAAATTTTCTTTTCCAGCACCGATTTCAAAATGGTATTTACCGATACCGAGGTCAATCCCTGAGAAGTGGCCTTCACCTGCGGTGATGGTTACTTTGCGCCCGTCACCCTTGACCATGTAAGGCTGCTTATTCAGTGCCGTAGGAGCATACAGAAGAGCATCGACTCCATCTACAAACCATTGAGGTGCAGTTCCATTATACTGGCTTATTTCCGCTGCGGTTTTGGATTTATGCTGTACCCCCTGGGTCTGACCATAGCCGATGGCGATTACGCCATTGATGCGGACATCCTTGGTTTCCAGATGCTTCATGGCACCCTTACCGTTGAACATACCGCCAACCCACCAAGTATTCAAGCCGAGGGTCTGGGAGTACAGACACAAATCAGCACCACAATATCCCAGTTTTTCATCCAGATCAGAACATTCCTTGCCTGCAAGGACGATATAACTGTGGACAGTCTTGGTCAGCAGCATCTTTGCCATTCCACCAATACCATCAGAATTGCCTATAACCAGTTTCAAGTTCAGTCCGTGAGCGGCATTGTTTTCTGCGATTCTGGCATTCAGCAGTTCCACCAGATCGGCAGGAATGGGTTTATCCGTATATTTACGAACCATGTGTCTTTGTTTGATTGCTTCTTTGATTGTCATTGTAACCTCCTATTTTTCCCTCGGGTGATAAATTCCCATTTGATCTTGAACAGTTCTCCTATAAGGAAAAACTTATACTTGGCATATAGAATTAAATCCACCGAACCAAGCATGGTGTTGCTGACCGTCATAGCAAGGTCGATCTTTGAAATTCTCCTGTGATATGAAATATACCTTGGCTCCCATACACTTGGGTCAAACTTCTTTTTGAACTGGTGTAACTTTTTGAAGTGGTAGCCGGCATCCATTTTCTGAAAGATGGCATTCAACAGCCTTTCCATAATGGTCATTCCGGTTTCTCCTGTGCCAATCCCTGCCAACGGCGCAAAGTTCAGACTGATTTCCTCAATGCCTTCTTCCCGTACTGCTCTGGCAACGGAAATGATTGCGTGTTCCATACTTCCGGTAGGCGCATCCATCTTTCGGTGCATCAGGTCTATGCAGAGCTTCCTTCCATGATTATAGGGCAGGAAGGAAAGAAATACCAGCATCGTTCCTTCTGCATCTCTGGTGATGAAAAATCGTCTGTCGTAGGGATGTTCAAAATCAATGCTTCCCACAGCAAAATTGATTTGCCGTTCCTTGTCCTCATACCACTTCCGGGACAACTCCATGATCTCCGTTTCCAATGCGAAATCACGCTTTTTCTGCGGACAGTATTCCTGCAAAGTAACACCACTTTTATCGCCTTTATTCAC